>JBAZSM010000027.1:9444-45691 GCA_041662425.1 Pseudolabrys sp. | reverse complement strand
GCGTCGCCTGATCGTGCACGAGAGCGTCTATGACAAGCTCGTGCCGAAGCTGGTGTCGGTCTACAAGACGATCTCGATCGGCAACCCGATCACGTCGGACGCGCTGGTCGGGCCGCTGCTCGACAGGCGCGCTTTTGACGGCATGCAGCAGGCGCTCGCGGCGGCGAAAAAGGCCGGCGGCACGGTGCATGGCGGCGAGCGCGTCGATGTCAACGGGCCGAACTCATTCTACGTGCGGCCGGCTTTGGTCGAAATGCCGGGGCAAGTCGGTCCGGTGTGCGACGAGACCTTCGCGCCGATTCTCTACGTGCTGAAGTATCGCGAGCTCGATGAGGCGATCGCGCTGCATAACGGCGTGCCGCAGGGCCTGTCGTCGTCGATCTTCGGTGCCGATATCCGCGAAATCGAAACCTTCCTGTCGGCGCGTGGCTCGGACTGCGGCATCGCCAACGTCAATATGGGAACGTCGGGGGCTGAAATCGGCGGCGCCTTCGGCGGCGAAAAGGAAACCGGCGGCGGCCGCGAGAGCGGCTCGGACGCCTGGAAGGCCTATATGCGCCGGCAGACCAGCGCGGTGAACTATGGCCGCAAGCTGCCGCTGGCCCAGGGCGTCAGGTTCGACATCTAGGGGCGCCGCCAGATGGGCCTGCCGTCCTAGGCGCATGCTCGATCGGCTGATAGTCTCGGCGTCTCGGCCTTCCGCCGACAGTCAACCGAACAGCGCAGGTCGCCATCGATGCAGCTTCTGACCACGGCCGAGGCAGCCGCCTATCTCCGCCTCAAGGAGCGGAAGATCTACGAGATGGTGGCGGAAGGCACCGTGCCCTGCACCAAGGTGACCGGGCGCTGGCTGTTTCCCAAGGCCGAACTCGACCACTGGCTGGCCTCCAGCGTGGCGCGGCCAGCCGGGCTGGCGCAACAGCACCCGGCGCCGATCATCGCCGGCAGCCACGATCCGCTGCTCGAATGGGCCTTGCGTGAGAGCGGCTCGGGGCTGGCGACGCTGGCGGTCGGCAGCGAAGCGGGCCTCATGCGGTTTGCAGTCGGAGAGGCTGTCGCCGCCTCAATTCATCTTCATGCGCTCGACGACATCGCGGCGGACGCCAATATCGCGGCGCTCGCCGCGCGTAACGACATGCAGGACGCGGTTCTGATCGGCTTCTGCCGCCGCGAGCAGGGTTTCGTCGTTGCCGCGGGCAACCCTCTGGGCCTCAAATCAATCGACGATGTTGTTGCCAGGCGCGCGCGCATCACGATTCGTCCCGAAGGCGCCGGCGCGCAACTTCTGCTGCTGGCGCTGTTGCACAGGGCCCGGCTGACCATGGAGCAACTCGTCGCCGTCAGCCCCGTTTGTCCGACCGGCCCCGATATTGCGCAGGCGATCCGCGCCGGTCGCGCCGATGTCGGCGTGGCGACGCGCGCCATCGCCGATGCGGCCGGCTTAAACTTCGTGCCGATCGTGTGGGAGCCGTTCGATCTCCTGATGCGGCAGCGTGATTACTTCCAGCCACCGATGCAGGCGCTCGTCAGGTTTCTCGGCTCGGAGGATTTCAAGGCGCGCGCCCGGGAAATGGGTGGCTACGATGTCGCGTCGACGGGAGCCGTTCGCTTTACCGGATAATCTGATTTGTCGTCTCACGCGCCGCGCGATAGAACGGCGCAAAGGATTGTCATGACCACAGCCACGCAAATCTGGCCGACCGAACTGCGGCTGCACAAGGACCGAAAGACGCTGACCGTGTCATTCGATGACGGCCAGCGTTTCGATCTGCCGGCGGAATATCTGCGCGTCAAAAGCCCGAGCGCGGAAGTGCAGGGCCATTCGGCCGCGGAACGCAAGACGGTTCCCGGCAAGCGCAACGTAATGATTATCGAAGTGCTGCAGGTCGGCAATTATGCGGTGCGGCTGGTGTTCGACGACATGCATTCGACTGGCATATTCGACTGGACGTATCTTTACGATCTCGGCCGCAACCACGCCGACTACTGGCAGGACTATCTCGACGAACTCGCGTCGAAGACCATGACGCGCGATCCAGCGGCGCGGCATTAGCTGTAATCGTTAAATGATGCTCTTGCCGGATTTGCGCGCCAGCGTGTAGCCGAGCATCGCGGCTTCGATCAGCATCGTGATCTGCATGCCGCGCGGCGAGGACAGCGCACCCGCGACCTTCTCCGAAGGCGACGGCGGCTTCGCGCGCGTCACCCATAGCACGATCAACACGATCGCCGCAGCCATCGCATAAAAGCCCGCCATGATCAGATAGGCGTAGATCGGTCCATATTGAAGCGCCAGCGCGATGCTGCCCGCCGCGCTGGCGTAATAGATCGTGACGATCGCCAGCACGCCGAGCACGCCAAACAGCGCCGTGCGCCGGAGCAAACGTCCGATCACGTGGGTGGCCGTTATCTGGGCGATGTCGGTGAGCCGCATGGCTCGCTCGCTATCGTTTGGCGATGCCGAACAGAAAGCCGATGCCGGCCGCAATCGCCAGCATGGTCAACGGGCGCGCCTCGACTTCATTGACGACCTTCTTCACGGCGTCGCCGCCGAGCGATGTCGCCCGATCGGCAACCGTGTCGGACACGGTCTGCGCGCCGTCGCGCACGCGGTCCATGATGCCGGCGAGGGCGTCGTTGACGAAATCGGAGATGTCGCTGGCGCTGCCGGCCACTTCACTCTTGGCGGTGCCACCAAGACGATGCAGGCGCTTTTCGAGGTCGGCCATCAGATCCTTGATGGCTTCGATTTCGTCGGCGGTCGATGTTGCAACTTTACTGCGGGTGGACATGATTTCCCTCGAAATGGAACTGATTTGCTGAACCAACGCCAAGCCTTGGTGAATGTTCCATCCGCAGGGCAGGCCTGAGCTGCCTCAGCCGGGTAGAACCGGTTCGTGTTTGGGGAAGATGTGATGGATGGCGACGAGGCTGACGATCAGCAGAGGCACCGCCAGAAAGGCGCCGGCCGGCCCCCAAAGCCAGGTCCAGAACACCAGCGATAGAAACACGACCAGCGGCACCAGCGTCAAACGTCGGCCCATGATTCCCGGCGTGATGAAGTGACCTTCGAGCGTGGTGAAGCCGAGATAAAGCGCGGGCGCGAGCAAAGCATGGGCCAGCGTCGGAAACGTGACGAGGCCGACGCCGAGCAGGACCAGTTGCATGATCAGCGCGCCGATATAGGGAATGAAATTGAGGATAAAGGCGAGAACGCCCCAGGCCAGCGCGTTGGGAAGGCCGACGGCGAAGGCGATGACGCCGGCCGCGAGCCCGACAACAAAATTGATCATGGTGACCACGCTGAGGTAGCCCGTGAGCTGATGCTCGACGTCGTTCCATATCTTGAGCGTGCGCAGACGTGCGTCGTGATCGTCGAAACGCGAGACCAGCGCGCGGCGAAGGCGCGAACGCCCGAGCAGCACAAAGAACAGCGTGCCAAAAAATATGAAAGTCTGACCGAGCGCGGGCGTCGCGATGGCGAGCACCGGCTGGACGAAACTCACAATGTCGACGCCGACGCGCACTTTCTCGTCTTTCGGCAGGATGGCGGTGCGTAGCTCCTGCAACTGCGACAGTGGCCGGTCGAGGAAGTGCAGGCGCTCCTTGATGATCTGCCCGATCTCCGGCGCCTTGCCGACCCAGTCGAGCACCGGCGACGACAGCAGCATGATCACGCCATAGCAGACCAGCAGCACGGCCAGCCAAAGCACAATCGCTGTGAGCAACGAGGGCACGCCATATCGATCGGCGCGCGCCGACAGCGGTCCGAGCATCATGCCGATGACGAAGGCGAACGTGGCCGGAAGCAGTACCGGCCGCGCCAGATCGAGCGCGGCGACCAGCGCGATCAGGAAGATGCCGCAGATGGCAACCTGCGAGGCGAAGGCCCACGGCCCGGCATCCAAATAGCCGGCCGGTTCGGCCTTGCCGCCGTCGACGGCATCGAGATCGCTGCGGCGAATATCCAAGAAAGCCCCCGTTGCCTCGGACCGCCGCCGCCCGGTGTTACACGGTGCGGCCGGCCCGAACGAAACAACGGTTTGGGGCGGGATTTGGTTGCGTGGGCGCGAGACCAAAGTCGAACGCAGGCAATAAAAAAGCCCGCACACGATGCGGGCGATCGGCAGCGGCGGCGTCGGTAATGGTGGGCGGTATAGGGATTGAACCTATGACCCCACCCGTGTGAAGGGTGTGCTCTCCCGCTGAGCTAACCGCCCGGCCATTACAGCCGGGCGATATAAGGAAGGCGATGTGGGAGTGTCAAGCCAAGCGCGCCGCGGATCGTGAAAAGCCACTGAAATTGCGGGCCAAATCGGCCCGCAGCGTCCGCTCAGTTCGGCGCTTTCGGCTCTTCAGACGTCAGCCGCGTGGCCTGGGTCTGCAGCGCGCGGATACGGTCGGCGAGATTGCCGCCGGCCGGGACTGCGGCGAAGCCGGTATCCGAGGCCGTCTGGGTGGTGCGGTCGCGCGCGGCTTCGGTGGCGAGGATGGCGTCGATTGGCGAGTTCGGGCCTTCCAGCGCCGAGGCGAGCCGGGCGATTTCCGCGGCAACGTCATTGATGCGCTCCCGCATCAGCGAATTCTCGATGCGCTCGGCGGCCCAGTTCTCTTCCGATTCGCGCTTCAGGGCACTGAGTTCGCGGGTGGCGTGGTCGCGTTCGTCCTTGATGCGCTCGAGCTCGGCGACGAGCTGCGCGTTTTCGGTGCGCAACTGCTGGGTCGCGGAATTGGCGCGGGCGTCGAGTTCGGCGACGGTGGCGCGCAGGTCGCCTTCGGTCTTGCGCGCGATCTCGATCTCGTTCCGCATCTGCTTGAGTTCGGCTCCGCTTTCGGCCAACAGACGCATCTGATCGCCGAGTCGGTTTTCCATGTCCTGGGCGCGGCGGCCGAGGATTTCGGCTTCGGTGGTCTGCGCGACCAGGGCGTGTTCGAGTTCGCCGACGCGGCGGCCGAGATTCTCGACCTTGCCGCGCTCTTCGCTGAGTTCCTGCGTCGCCGCCTTGAGTTCGACGCGTTCGGAGTCGCGGCGGTCTTCGACGGTGCGCAGTTCGCTGCTGGCGTCGTTGAGGCGATCCTTCAGCGCATCGACCTGGGTCTTGAGCGAGACCAGATCGATCTTCTGCGCATCGTTGATGCTAGCCTGCTCGTCGAGCGCGGCGGTCATCTTGGCGAGGTCGGCCTGCTTTTCGGTCAGCGCGCGCTGGGCATCGAGCATCGCGCTGGTCTTGACGGCGAATTCTTCCTCGGTGACGCGCAACTGATCGCGCAGCGCCTTGTCGCGCGCTTCAAGCGCGAAGATCGTGGCGGTCTTTTCGCCGAGTTCGATTTTGAGCCGGTTGATGGCGTCGCCCTTCTTGCCAAGTTCGGCAAGCTGGCTGGTGCTCTTGGTGCGCAGGCCCTCGACCGCGACCTCAAGCCGGCGGGTCGACATGGCGAATTCGGCACGGAGCTGATCCTTGTCGGCCTGGATTTCAGCCATCGACAACGGTGTCGCGGCTTCGAGGCGGCGCATCGTCAGGCGCACGGCGCGATTATGGATGAGAGGGATGACGACGAGCCCGACCAGGGCTGCGACGAGAAACCCGATCCCGAAATACATGATCGGTTCAATCATGAAACGACGCCTCCGAACTCAACGCCTCACCCTCTTCCCCAATCCGACCATGACATCGGCGGGAAAGTGCTGCCAGCACTAGCCAAGATTAACCTAAACTCGCGCGCGCGTCCTTAACCGTCCTGCGTCGTGGCGGCGAGGGTCTAGCAGCCGGGGTGTTAAGAAACTCGCTGCGCGGGGCTCGTCAGAAGGGGTTCCAGGTCGCCTTCGGCGTGAACTTCAGATAGCCGATATTGGCGCCGAGCCTCAGGCCGACACCGGACCGGATCGGCACGAGGACGATGTTATTGGCGGTCAGCGCCGTCATGCCGAAGCCGCCGATAAAATAGGCCGACCCGTCGATGCCGGCAAAGCGCTGATAAACCGCGTCGGTGGCGGGCAGGTTGTAAACCAGCATCATGGTGCGGGCGCCTTCGCCGCCGGTGTCGAAGCCGATCGAGGGCCCTTCCCAGAACACCCGCAGGTCACCGGCATTCTTGGTGTAGAGCGTGCCGTCGCCATAGCGCAGGCCGACCACGAAGGCGCCGGAGCCTTCCTGGCCCAGGATGTAACCGTTCGGTTGGCCCCATTGGCCGACGGCCTTTTCGACCACCTGGGCGAGGCCGCGCGACACTGTGCCGAAGAACTGGTGGCCGGTCTGGACGATTTCATCGACCGTGAAGGTGCTGCCCCTTTGCGGCTGGGCCTGCGGCTGAATCTGTTGCGGCGGGGCCTGGTTTTGAGCCGCAGCCGCGCCCACTCCAAGGGCCGGAAGGCAGAAGGTCAAGGCCGCAAGCCGCAGGGGGGCGCGCATTGAAGGCTCCATCGTTAAGGGGTGACGCTGGTATTTTGCGCTTAACCTCATGCTCACGCCGGTCGACCTAGGCTGACCCCGGAAGCATTCCGAATCGACCTTATGTCCCTTGGAACTATGACGGCACCACGGCAGCAACGAAAGCGGCGGCATTTAACCGCTAACGCGATGGTTGGGGCCACTTTTGCCGTGTTTGTGGCGCTAGGCGGCACGATGCCGCTTGCTGTGGCCGCGTCCGGGGCGCTGGAGCGGCTGGTGGTCGATCCGGCAAGCGGGCTCGCCATCAGTGGCTTCGATCCGGTGGCCTATTTTTCACGCCGCGAGCCGGCGCAGGGGCGGCCCGAACTCGAACTCAGACTGGCCGGGGCGGTCTGGCGTTTTCTCAACGAGGGCAACCGCGCGGCCTTTGCCGAGCATCCGGAGATCTACGCCCCGCAATTCGGCGGCTACGACCCGGTGGCGATCGGCCGCGACACCGCGGTCGCCGGCCATCCGTTGATCTGGGCGATCAGTAAGGACCGCCTCTGCCTGTTTTACGATGAGGCGGCGCGGGCGGAGTTCCTCGCTGATCCCGAGCGCATAATCGACCGTGCCAGCCAGAAATGGCCCTCGGTCGCGCACGGTATTGCCCGCTGAGTCAGCCGGCTTGTTTATCGGCCGGGAAAGGCAAATTTCTGCGTGGCGTCGCCGACCGCGATGAAGCCGGGCACAAGGAATTTCGCCGACCGGTTGCCGAAGATGAGGGCGCTGCCATCCGGCGCGGTGGTCCGGCCGCCTGCCGCGGCGAGGATGGCGCAGCCGGCGGCGATATCCCATTCGCAGGTCGGCGACAGCCGCGGATAGATGTCGGCGCCGCCTTCGGCGATATGACAGAATTTCACAGACGAGCCGCACATATATTGCTCGCCGATTGGCAGCTGCGCCATGAAATCCTTGGTCCTGTCGTCGAGATGCGACCGCGACGTTCCGGCCCTGAGCTGCGGCGGCCACGGCCGGGCATGAATGAGGTGGCGTTCCGAGGCCTGAGCGGCCGGCTCGCCGAATTTCAATGTCAGGCGCTCGGCTTTGCCGCCGACCACGCCGCGCCACAGCAGGCCCTGCGCCGGCGCGGTAATGACGCCTGCGACTGGTGTGCCCCGGGTCACGAGCGCGATATTGACTGTGTACTCGTCGCGGCCGGCAAGGAACTCCTTGGTGCCGTCGAGCGGGTCGACCAGAAAGAAACTGCCGTCGATCCGGTCCGGAAGCTTGCCTTGCGCGACGCTCTCTTCGGCCACCACCGGGACGCCGGGACAGAGCCGGGCGAGCCCTTCGAGGATGATGGCCTCGGACGCTTCGTCGGCCGCGGTGACCGGCGACAGATCGTCCTTGGTGCGATGCTCGACGGCCGAGAACGGCACGGCGAGAGTGGCGGCGCTGGCCCGCGAGGCAATATCGCTGAGAGCCTCGATGATCTCTTCCGCCTGCCGCGGCGCAATGTCCTGCACGTCTTCCGAGCCCTGTCTAAAAGCACCCCGGCCGAGGTTTGCTGCGCGAGATGCGTCCTTGGCGGTCGGGGAAGCGCGGTGTATCACGCGAAGGGCCGATGCGACAGCGATTCGCCGGTTAAACCCTCTCCACAGCGCGGAGCCAGTCCATGTCCGGTTCGTCCATCGAAGCGCTCGACCTTGCCGCCCTGTTGTGCTCCCGGGTCTGCCACGACCTGATCAGCCCGGTCGGCGCCATCGTCAACGGCCTTGAAGTGCTGGCCGAGGACAAGGACGAGGAAACCCGCGAGTTTGCCCTCGAGCTCATCAAGAAGAGCGCCAACACGGCCTCCGCCAAGCTCCAGTTCTGCCGCATTGCCTTCGGCGCGGCCGGCTCGGCCGGTTCGCAGATCGACACCGGCGACGCCGAGAAGATCACGCGCGGCTTTCTTGAGGACGACAAGACCAAGATCGCCTGGAATATCCCGCGCGTGCTGATGGCCAAGAACCGCGTGAAGCTGCTGCTGAACATGTTGCTGATCGCCGGTCAGGCTATCCCGCGTGGCGGCCAGATGACCGTGGACCCGGTCGGCGAAGGCGACGCCCTGGGCTTCATGATCAAGGCGAACGGTCCCAATGCCAAGGTGCTGGCGAGCGTGCCGCCGCTTCTGGCCGGTGAAGTGGGCCCCGACGGCGTCGACGCGCACAAGATCCAGCCGTTCTATGCGAGCCTTCTGGCCCAGGCCTGCGGCCTGAAAGCCTCGGTTGCGATGGAAGGCGACACGGTTGTCGTTGCCGCCCGGTAGCGGCGCGCGACGCGGTTAACAAAGTCTTAGTGGCCGCGTCATTTAGAATTTCGCAACCAAAATTAAACCCTTCATCGACCAAACTGACGGCGCTCTCGACGGGGAGCGGCGCACGGGCTTTGGCCCGTCGGTGAAGGCCTGTGTCTATGGACGACCTGCTTCGGGAATTTGTCACCGAGACGAACGAGAGTCTCGACGTCGTTGACGTCGAACTCGTGCGTTTTGAGCAGGATCCGAATAACGCGCGCATTCTCGACAACATCTTCCGTCTCGTTCACACCATCAAGGGCACCTGCGGCTTCCTCGCGCTGCCGCGGCTCGAGACGCTGGCGCATGCCGCCGAAACGGTGATGGGAAAATTCCGGGATGGGATGCCCGCGACACGCGAGGCCGTCAGCGTCATTCTCGCCACCATCGACCGCATCAAGGAAATTCTGGCGGCGCTGGAGCGCGACCAGAACGAGCCCGAAGGCGCCGACAACGATCTGATCGCGGAGCTCGAGCGTATCGCCGAATCGGCACGGGCGGTGAAGAAGCCCGCGATCGAAGTGCCGGCTGACGAGATGCCCGCGCGTCCGTTGCGGCCCGGCGAAGTGTCGCTCGACGAACTCGAGCGCGTGTTCCGCGAAACGCCGGTCGATCCGCGTCCGGTCAAGAAGGCGAAGCTCACGCAGGCGGAAGAACACGCCAAAGAAGACGAGACCGCCAAAACCGGCGGTCAGTCGATCCGCGTCACGGTCGAAACCATCGAGCAATTGATGACGATGGTGTCCGAGCTGGTGCTGACGCGCAATCAACTGCTCGAGATCGTGCGCCGGCACGACGATTCCGAATTCAAGACGCCGCTACAACGCCTGTCCAATGTGACCGCCGAGCTGCAGGAAGGCGTCATGAAGACGCGCATGCAGCCGATCGGCAGCGCCTGGCAGAAATTCCCCCGCATCATTCGCGACCTTTCGCACGATCTCGGCAAGGAGATCGAACTCGAATTGCAGGGCGCGGAGACCGAGCTTGACCGTCAGGTGCTCGACCTGATCAAGGATCCGCTGACGCATATGCTGCGCAACTCGGCCGATCACGGGCTGGAGAGCCCGGCCGAGCGCCGCGCCGCCGGAAAGCCGCAACAGGGTCATGTCCGCTTGGCCGCCTACCACGAAGGCGGCCACATCGTCATTCTGGTGTCGGATGACGGCCGCGGGCTGAACACCGCGCGCATCAAGGCCAAGGCGCTGGCACAGGGCCTGGTATCCGAAGCCGATGCCGACAAGCTGACCGACGCCCAGATTCACAAGTTCATTTTCGCGCCGGGGTTTTCGACCGCGCAAACGGTCACCAGCGTGTCCGGCCGCGGCGTCGGCATGGACGTGGTCCGCAACAATATCGACCAGATCGGCGGCGCCATCGATGTGAAGTCGGTGGCGGGCCAGGGCGTCAGCTTCACCATCAAGATCCCGCTGACGCTCGCCATCGTCGCGGCGCTGATCGTAGAGGTTGGAGGCAATCGCTTCGCCATTCCGCAATTGTCGGTGATCGAACTGGTGCGCGCGCGCAAGGGCGGCGATCACCGCATTGAACGCATCAAGGATACCGCGGTGCTGCGCCTGCGCGACAAGCTGTTGCCGCTGGCGCGCCTGTCGAAGCTGCTCGGCGTCAACGGCAAGGACGAGATCGAAGGCGCCTATATCGTCGTGACACAGGTGGGCAGCCAAACCTTCGGCATCGTCGTCGACAGCGTCTTTCATACCGAGGAAATCGTGGTCAAGCCCATGTCGAGCAAGTTGCGCGACATCCCGATGTTCTCCGGCAATACCATCCTCGGCGACGGTTCGGTGATCATGATCATCGATCCGAATGGCGTCGCCCGTTCGCTCGGCTCGATCGCCGCAACGCATATGGGCGCGTCCGAGCTTGCGCGGTCACAACGGCCGGAAAAGACCGACGACGAGATGACGTCGCTGTTGATGTTCCGCGCCGGGTCGAACCAGCCCAAGGCGGTGCCGCTGTCGCTGATCACGCGCCTCGAGGAGATCGATGCGCGCAAGATCGAACTGTCGAACGGCCGCCACATGGTGCAGTACCGCGGCCAGTTGATGCCGCTCATCAGCATGACCGATACCGGCATCAAGGGCGAGGGCGCCCAGCCACTGCTGGTGTTCTCGGACGGTGCACGCTCAATGGCCCTGGTGGTCGACGAGATCGTCGATATCGTCGAAGACCATCTCGATATCCAGGTGTCGAGCGACACCCCCGGTGTGATCGGGTCCGCCGTCATCAAAGGCTTCGCGACCGAGATCATCGACGTCGCGCACTTCCTGCCGCTCGCCTTCGAGGACTGGTTCCGCCGCAAGGATGAGACCAAGCGCGGCCGCCAGCACGCGGTGCTGCTGGTCGACGACTCGCCGTTCTTCCGCAACATGCTGATGCCGGTGCTGCAGGCCGCGGGCTACGCCGTCACAACCGCCGGCTCCGCGCAGGATGCGATGGCGCTGATCGACGAGGGCCGCCGCTTCGACATCACCGTGACGGATATCGAAATGCCCGAGATCGACGGTTTCGAACTCGCCGAGCGCCTGCGCGCCGATCCGCGCAGCGCCGCGATGCCGGTGATCGCCTTGTCGTCTCAGGTTTCGCCGGAGTTGATCGAGCGCGGCCGCCGCGCCGGTCTCCATGACTATGTCGCCAAATTCGACCGGCAGGGGTTGATCGCGGCGCTCATGGAGCAGACCGGCATTGGCGACGCCGCATAAGGGTTGGTCATGAAAGACGACACGGCTGACGAGTCCTTCAACGAATATGTCACCGCCATGGTGGGCGGCGAGCTGTTCGGCCTGCCGATCAATCGCGTGCAGGACGTGTTCATTCCGGAACGCTTGACGCGTGTGCCGCTGGCGCCGCGGGAAATCGCCGGCATTCTCAATCTGCGCGGCCGCATCGTGACCTTGGTCGATCTTTGCTACCGGCTCGGCCTGACGCCACAGAACGATTGTTCGATGGCGATCGGTGTCGAGCTCAAGGGTGAATCCTACGGGCTGATGATCGACAGAATCGGCGAGGTGCTCAGGCTCGACGCCGGCGCCTGCGAGCGCAACCCGATCAATCTCGACCCGCGGCTCGCCGCGGTATCGTCCGGTATTTATCGCCTGGAGGGGCGGCTGCTCCTGGTGCTCGACGTCGACCGCGTGCTCGACATCGCCGCCAGCGCCGCCGCTGCATAACGCTGAACCGAATAAGTGAGATGAACGCCGCAAGGCAAGATACGAGGCTATAAAATGAAAACCTGTTTGGTCGTCGACGATTCCAGCGTCATCCGCAAGGTGGCGCGCCGCATTCTGGAAGGTCTCGAATTCACCATCGAGGAAGCCGAGGACGGCGAGCAGGCGCTCGATCTATGCCGGCGCAAGCTGCCCGAGGCGATCCTGCTCGACTGGAACATGCCGAAGATGGACGGCTACGAATTCCTGCGCATGCTGCGCCGGTTGCCGGGCGGCGACGCGCCGAAGGTCGTGTTCTGCACCACCGAAAACGATGTCGCGCATATCGCCCGCGCGCTTCATGCCGGCGCCAACGAATACATCATGAAGCCGTTGGACAAGGAAATCGTCGAGGCCAAATTCCAGGAAGTCGGGCTGCTGTAGCTCGCTTGCCGGACTTGTTGTCGGAATTGGCCCTGTGGCAGACACGATGATCACCGCCTCTCCATCAGCCGCAGCATCGGCCGCCGCCGCGCCGCGCCTTCGCGTCATGATCGTCGATGACGCGATCGTGGTGCGCGGGCTGTTCGCGCGCTGGATCGAGGCCGAGCCGGACATGGCGTTGGTGGCGTCGCTGCGCAACGGCCGCGAGGCCGTCGATCACGTCGAGCAGATGGCGCCCGACGTCATCGTGCTCGACGTCGACATGCCGGAACTCGACGGCATCTCGGCGCTGCCGCAACTGCTCGCCAAGCGCCCCGGCGTCACCGTGATCATGGCTTCGACGCTGACGCGCCGCAACGCCGAGATCAGCCTGCGCGCGCTGGCGCTCGGCGCCGCCGATTATATCCCGAAGCCGTCGAGCCAGAACGACGTCAATGGCGCGCCGGAATTCCGCCGCGACCTGATCGAAAAAATCCGTCATCTCGGCCGCCGCGGCAAAGCCCACGCCAACGTCGTCTATCTGCCCCATGCCGGCGCCCCGCCGCTCGCGCCGAATGCGCCGCATCCGGCCCGGCCGCACGGCGCGTTCGCGCTGCGCCCGATGCCGATGGTGGCGCCGCGGGTGCTGCTGATCGGCGCATCGACCGGCGGACCGCAGGCGCTCAATAAACTGGCCGCCGAGATCGGCAGCGTGATCGAACGCGTGCCGGTGCTCATCACCCAGCACATGCCGCCGACCTTCACCGCCATTCTCGCCGAGCATCTCGGCCGCATTGCCAACCACCCGGCGCGCGAAGCGATCGACGGCGAGGACATCGTTGCCGGCACCATCTACATGGCGCCCGGCGGCCGCCACATGAGCGTCGCGCAGCGCAACGGCGCGCCGCTGATCGAGATCACCAACGGGCCGCAGATCAATTTCTGCAAGCCGGCCGTCGACCCGCTGTTCTCGAGCGCGGCGGCGATCTGGGGCCCGCGCACCATGGCGCTGGTGCTGACCGGCATGGGCCATGACGGGCTGGCCGGCGCGCAGGACATCGTCAATGCCGGCGGCCACGTCATGGCGCAGGACGAAGCCTCGAGCGTGGTATGGGGCATGCCGGGCCAGGTCGCGCTCGCCGGGCTGTGCTCGGCCGTGCTGCCGCTCACCGATATGGGCGCCAGGCTGGTGCGCCTGTTCGCCGGGGAGCGCGTATGACCCCGGAAGATTTCGATTACCTGCGCAAGCTGCTGCGCGAACGCTCCGGCCTCGTGCTGTCGGCCGAGAAGCAGTATCTCGCCGAGAGCCGGCTTCTCCCCGTGGTGCGCAAGCACAAGCTGGCCTCGCTCGGCGATCTCGTCGGCCGGCTCAAGATGATGCCGACGTCGCCGCTCGCCATCGACACCGTCGAGGCGATGACGACCAACGAAACCTTCTTCTTCCGCGACAAGACGCCGTTCGAGCATTTCCGCGACACCATGTTGCCGGCGCTGCTCGTCGCGCGCGAGCGCGAGAAGCGCATCCGCATCTGGTGCGCCGCCGCCTCGACCGGGCAGGAGCCCTATTCGCTGGCCATGATGCTCAAGGAGATGGCGCTGACCGAGAAGGGCGCCGCGCTGTCCGGCGTGCGCATCGACATCGTCGCCACCGATCTCGCCGGCGAGGTGCTGGAGCGCGCGCGCGCCGGCATCTACAGCCAGTTCGAGGTGCAGCGCGGCCTGCCGATTCAACTGCTCATCAAATATTTCCAGCAGTCGGGCGATGCCTGGCAGATCGCCGCCGACCTGCGCGCCATGGTGCAATTCCGCACGCTCAATCTGCTCAACGATTTCACGCCGCTCGGCCGCTTCGACATCGTGTATTGCCGCAACGTGCTGATCTATTTCGACCAGGAGACCAAGACCGGCGTGCTGCGGCGCCTGGCGCGGCAGGTGGCCGGCGACGGCTATCTGGTGCTGGGCGCCGCCGAAACCGTGGTCGGCCTCACCGACGCCTTCAAGCCGGTGCCCGACAAACGCGGGCTCTATGCGCCGAACGCGGAGTCGCGCGATCTGGCGCCGGCCGCCGTTGCGCCCGCCATGGCGAGCGCCGTGGCGCGGCGGGCGTTGTAGTATTCCTCTTTGTCCCTCCCCGGTCAGAAGCAGACGCGCGTCATCGCCCGCATTGTTTGAGCGGCCCCGGGCGAGCCGTATTCCAAGAACATCATTCCCACCGGATGTCGGGCTTGCCCGATATCCGGCACGTTAAAAGGCGCACTCGATAAAACGAGGGCGCGCGGAACGCCGGGGCCACAACAGCCCCGCAGCCTCGCTATCTGGTGCTGGCGGCGGCGACGCTGAGTTGGGGGTAGGGCGCAGCGAGTGCGGTCAGGGTGGGGTGAAGTTCACCGCAGGCGAAACCCCACCCGACGCCTCGCTTCGCGAGGCGCCACCCTCCCCCTGCGGGGGAGGGATAAGAAGCCAAACGCGCTCCATCTTCTCCACCTACTGCCCCGGCGGCAGGTCCGGCGCGCCGGAGGCGGGCGGCTGGCGCTTCAGGTCGGCGATCAGCGTCTTCATCTCGCCGATCTCGCGCACCTGCGCCTCGATGATGCCGTCGGCCAGTTTGCGCACGCGCGGATCGCGGATATGGGCGCGGCGGCTGGTCATGATGGCGATGGAGTGGTGCGGGATCATCGCCGTCATGTAGCTCACATCGCTGACCGTCTCCTGGCTGCGCACCAGCCCCAGCGACACGGCAAAGACCACGATGGCGCCGGCAACGATCGCGGCATTGATCCGCGGCTTCGGATACATCGACCCCATGAAGCCCATCATGACGATCGCCATCCCCGCGCCCATCAGCAGCGCCATCCAGGCGCGCGTCTGACTGAAAAAGACGTGATCGATCTCGTACGTGTTGAGATACATCATCCCGAACATCACCACGGTCGAGACGGCGATCATCAGATAGAAGCGCAGATAGGACATGGGCCTTGGTCCTCGCAATGGGCGCGGGGGCAACGCAATGGATAAAGCGTGGGTTCCGTCGTTGCCCGCGCTCCATCCGGGCGACGAGGCCTGGGCCCGCCGCCGGATTCCGGGGTCGCGCGTGCCGCGCGCCCCGGAATGACGGCAGCGCCAACAAAAACCCCGCCTGGCTGGCGGGGTTTTGCATGTCGCCCCAAACAAAAACCCCGCCAAGTGGCGGGGTTTTGCATGTCGCCCGATGTGGATCGGAAGCTTAAGCGGGGATCCGCTCTTCGACTTCCGTCGGCTCGCGCAGCACGTAGCCGCGGCCCCAGACGGTCTCGATGTAGTTCTTGCCGTCCGACGCGTTCGCCAGCTTCTTGCGCAGCTTGCAGATGAAGACGTCGATGATCTTGAGTTCCGGCTCGTCCATGCCGCCATAGAGATGATTGAGGAACATCTCCTTGGTCAGCGTCGTGCCCTTGCGCAGCGAGAGCAGCTCGAGCATCTGGTATTCCTTGCCCGTCAGGTGCACGCGCTGGCCGGTGACTTCCACCGTCTTGGTGTCGAGGTTGACCACCAGGTCGCCGGTGTTGATGACCGACTGGGCGTGGCCCTTTGACCGACGCACGATGGCGTGGATGCGGGCGATCAGCTCGTCCTTGTGGAACGGCTTGGTCATGTAGTCGTCGGCGCCAAATCCAAGACCCTTAACCTTATCCTCGATGCCGGCGAGGCCGGACAGGATCAGGATCGGCGTCTTGACCTTGGAAACCCGGAGCGAGCGCAGAACCTCGAAACCCGACATGTCGGGGAGGTTCAGGTCCAGCAGGATAATGTCGTAGTCGTAGAGCTTGCCAAGGTCGACACCTTCCTCGCCGAGGTCGGTGGTGTAGACGTTGAAGCTCTCGGATTTCAGCATCAGCTCAATGGATTGAGCGGTCGCGCTGTCATCTTCTATGAGTAGAACGCGCATTTAAGTCCCCTATCTCGCCGCTTCCGGGCTATGGGTCAGCGCCGCAGTGGCGGCGAGGTTCGAAAAAAAACGCGGTGGGACAAACCGATTCGACACTATTCGGACATGGTTAACAAAACCTGATTCCGGCACGCAAGCGTTCACTGGCGCCAGCGCGCCGAATCGCCCTAAAGTGTTGCTGCCGAGTGGTTTTTCAGCCACGACCCGCTTTGTGCTCCGGTTCATCTGTCGGGTCTCACCGACGTCGACGATCAGCCCCGTGTGGCATCTGTGCCGGGCGAATCGTCTGCCAAGTCCCAAGTCTCATCCCGTTGGACGATGACCCAATGATTAACGACGCGGGTAAACACGGAGTTAATGACCAGGGTCGTCCGGTAAGCCTAAGGGCAGGTTTACGGCGTTTTTTAAGCCTGCGGCCGGCCGGTTCCGCCTGCCGCAAAGGTGAAGGCCCCGGTCATTCCGGGGCGCGAGCGCTGGCGAGCGAGCCCGGGAGCCATAATCACAGACCGGGGATATGGATTCCGGGGCCGCGCCTTGAAGGCGCGTCCCGGAATGACGGATTGGACTCATGAAAGCCCTCGCCGAACAGATTGCCGATATCGACGGCGTCGAGATCTATGGCCGGGTGGTCGGGGTGCGCGGCCTGATGGTCGAGGTGGCGGGCCCGCTTTACGCCATGTCGGTCGGCTCGCGGCTGACCATCGAGGGCGGCAAGGGGCCGGTGCCGTGCGAAGTCGTCGGTTTCTCGGGCAAAATGGCGCTGGCCATGCCGTTTGCGCCGCTCGAAGGCGTGCGCCGCGGCTGCCGGGCGCTGGTATCGCAGGCGGCCATGAGCGTGCGTCCGTCGGACGGCTGGCTCGGCCGCGTGGTCAACGCCATGGGCGAGCCGATCGACGGCAAGGGGCCGCTGCCGGCCGGGCCGGCGCCCTATCCGTTCCGCAATTCGCCGCCGGCGGCGCATTCGCGGATGCGGGTCGGCGCGCCGCTCGATCTCGGCGTGCGGGTGCTCAACACCTTTCTCACCGTCTGCCGCGGTCAGCGCATGGGTATCTTCGCCGGCTCCGGCGTCGGCAAATCGGTGCTGCTGTCGATGCTGGCCAAAAACGTCGCCGCCGACGTGTCGGTCATTGGCCTGATCGGCGAACGCGGCCGTGAGGTGCAGGAGTTCCTGCAGGATGACCTCGGCGAGGAAGGCCTCCGGCGCGCGGTGGTGGTGGTGTCCACGTCCGACGAACCGGCGCTGATGCGCCGCCAGGCGGCCTATCTGACCATGTCGATCGCCGAATATTTCCGCGACGAGGGCAAGGACGTGCTGGCGATGATGGACTCGGTGACGCGCTTTGCCATGGCGCAGCGCGAAATCGGCCTGTCGGCCGGCGAGCCGCCGACCGCCAAGGGCTATACGCCGACCGTGTTCACCGAACTGCCGCGTCTTCTGGAGCGCGCCGGGCCGGGCGCAGAGAAGGGCACCATCTCCGGCATCTTTACGGTGCTGGTCGATGGCGACGACCATAATGAGCCAGTGGCCGACGCGGTGCGCGGCATTCTCGATGGCCATATCGTCATGGAGCGCTCGATCGCCGAGCGCGGGCGCTATCCGGCGGTCAATGTGCTGCGCTCCATATCCCGCACGATGCCCCGCGCGGCCGATCCGAATTACCTCACCGTGATCAAGCGCGCCCGGGAAGTGATGGCGACCTATGCCGACATGGAAGAGCTGATCCGGTTAGGGGCCTACCGGCCGGGGTCGTCGGCCGATGTCGACGAGGCGATCACGCTGCACAAGCCGCTCGAGGCCTTTCTGACCCAGCGCAAGGACGAGGCGACCGGCCTGCTCGAGGGCTACCAGATGCTGGAACAGATCGTCGGACGCCCGCCGGCGGCCTGACGGCAGCCGATCAGGAGAAATAGCGATCTAAATGGCCCATTCTGGAAACCGAAAACTAACGATATTGCCCCAGAGTCCCCCTGCTGAACGGTCCGGGACGTGCCGGGACTGCGGCGTGAAAAGCCGCATCCGGCGCGTTGCTCGGGGCTTCGGGGGAGTATTGAGTCGATGAAGTCACGTGAAACCCTCATCCGCCTGAAGAAGTTTCAGGTCGACGAGAAGCGGCGCAAGGTCGCCCAGATCGAGGCGATGATGGCCGAATTCGACCGCATCGCCACCGAGCTCGAGCGCGAGATCCGCCTCGAGCAGGATCGCGCCGGCATCCACGATCCCGCGCATTTCGCCTATCCGACCTATGCCAAGGCGGCGATGACGCGGCGCGAAAATCTCAAGCGCTCGGCCGAGGAGTTGAAGGCCCAGCTCGACGACGCCAAGGCGGCGCTCGGCGAGGCCTTCGAGGAACTCAAGAAGGTCGAGATGCTCGACGAGCGCGACAAGGAGCGCGACCGTGTCGAAGCGAACGCGCGCGAGCAGCAGGAACTCGACCGCATCGCCGCGCTGCGCTTCACCGCCGGCAGCGCGCACGCTTAAACGGCGCGCGCGCCCGGTCCGGCCCGCGACGCCGATCTCAATTTTACTAAAGTCGGCCTGACGCCCGCGTCATTGCAGAAACCTCCATCTGCTACCTGAAGGCAACCGCTTGCCGGACCATTCAGGGGCAACGTATGCGTATTCGTCCGCTCGCCGTCGCCGCGATTGCCGGCGTCGCGGTGCTCCTTGCCGCTGCCGGCGTGACGCTGTCCGGCCGCGTCCTGGGCTCAAGTCTCGCGACCGATCCGGTTGCGAATGCGGTCGCCGAACAATCGGCGACACTGACGACCAAGCCGCGCAACCTCGAATCGATCCCGGAAAAGGCGCTGCGCGTGCGGCGGGCTATCAAGGCCGGCGATTACGCGACGGCGCGGCAGATCACCGCCGATGTTCTGGCGCACAGCCGTTTGACGGGCTGGCGGTTCTATCCGTTCGAGGATTTCATCGAGCAGGTCAGCGACGCCGGCGACGCCGATCTCGAAGCGCATCTGAACGCCTGGATCGCGCAACGCGGCAGCGGTGCCGCGCCGCTTCTGATCCGGGCCCGGTACTATCACGACACGGGATGGCTGGTGCGCGGCGGCGGCTTCGCAGCCGACGTCAAAGGGGGCCGCATGGCCGCCTTCGTCGACGACATGAAGAAAGGGCTTTCCGATGTCGACGAAGCCATTGCCGCGGTTGACGCCAATCCCTACGGCTATTATCTGAAGTTGCTGATTCTTCGCGGCTATGCCGGTCTGGGCGCCGTGCAGCAGGCCTTTGCGCAGGGCATTGCGAAGCATCGCAACTATTACCGGCTGTACGCCATCATGCTGAACGCGCTGGAGCCGAGATGGTACGGCTCCGTGCCGGCCATGTATGCCTTTGTCGATCAACAGGCTGGCGCCGCGCCGCAAGATTCGCCCCTCAAGCTCCTGTATCTGAGCCTGTACCACCGGATCGTGATGGCGGCGGCGAATAGCTGTTCCGGCGCAAAGGAAAAAGTGGAAGCCTGCTTCGCCGGCCAGATGCAGAGAACCGTTGCGCCGCAATTGCAAAGCCGCGTCCTGGAAGCCTTGCGGCTTTACGACAGCGCCGACAAATACGAATTCGGCCTCGCCATCAAACTCGCTCTGTTCGACATGCTGAGGACCCGGATGGCCGCGGCTTATTCCGGCACCATTCTCGAACTGGCGGCGCAGGTCATGCACAGCGACACGCGGCTCAAGGAAGATGGCGCAGGTCCCAACAATTACCTGATCGACATGGCGGTGGCGGAATCGTGGACCGCGAAAGGATTCTACGAGAATGCCATCACTAAATACACCGAAGCCCTCAAGGACATCGAGGCGGCGCAATTCCCCGGCGAGGAAGAAAAGTATCTTGCGGTCGCCGACGTCTACGCCGCCCTGCCGGCCATCTACGAGAAGCTCGGCAAATATCCCGAGATGATCGCCTACGACGATGCCGTCATTGCGCTCGGCGGCAAAGGCAATCACCTGCCGCGCGCCTGCTACGGCTATTACAAGCTGCGCCGCTATGAGGCGGCGATCCGATCGTGCTCGGCGAATATCGAGCGCGAGGCCGGCAACATCGAGGCTCATTACTGGCGCGGCGAGGCGTACCGCGATCATGGCGATGCGGATGCCGCATTGCGCGACCTCGCGGCTGTCGCCGAAGCGGAGCATGAGTTTCGGGCCAATGCGGCGATCGCGATGTCGATGATCTATTTCGACCGCCACGATAATCGCGGCGCCTTGGCGATTCTCAACCGTTACGGTTATCTCTACGATCCGCAGCAGACCGGCAGGTCCAGTGTCGCCGTGGGCTACAACAATCGATGTTACGCCTACATGGAGCTCGGCGAGTTCAGGAAGGCGCTGGCCGACTGCAACGAGTCGCTCAAGTACGGCAGTATTCCCGACGCCATCCGCAAGAAGCTCGAACTGATGAAGCGTCTCGGTACGGAGCCGTCGTAGGCGGTCCGCGCGAGATCCGATGCGCGTTCGGTAAAATTGAACTCAATCGTTTAATCGGCTCCAAAACCTGCGCGTGTAGCCTGATACCTGTTAGTGGAGGGCGCGCATGCGCACGCAGGGTCTGCTGTCGGCATTGGTCTTCGCGCTATGGGTTGCCGTCGCGCCGGCGCGCGCCGGCGATATCCTCGCCGCGGAAGGTTGCGCGGTTTCGCCGAAATTCGAGGCGCCGCGCGACGCGATCCAGAAATGCACGGCGCTGCTCAGGCGCGCCGATCTCAGCAACGGCGATCGCGCCGAGGCGCTGAAGAACCGGGCGCGCAACGAACGGTGGCTCGATCTCATGGATCAGGCCGCGATCGATTACGAAGAGGCGATCAAATTTGCGCCCAATGACGCCGAACTGCACTGGCGTCTTGGCTGGATTGCCACCGACCGCGGCAATCTGACTTACGCGGCGACGCTCGTCGATCAGGCCCTGGCGCTGCAGCCCAATAGTGCCGATGCCTACGATCTCAAAGGCGCGATCGCGTCGCGCACCGGCGATATGGCGCTTGCCAAGAGCGCCTATGATAAGGCGGTAGCGCTCGAGCCGGACAAGGTCATGTGGCGCCACAATCGCGCGCTGTTCTTCACGCGGATCGGCGCGCAGCGCGAAGCGCTGGCCGAACTCGACGAGCTGCTGCGGCTCAATCTCAAGGAACTCGATACGGCTGAAAGCCATGTGAAAGGCAAAGCCGTCACCTACCGCGCGCGCGTGCAGGTGGACCGCGCCAACATGCTCGACAAGATGGGCCGTACGGCCGAGGCCGAGAAGGCGCTCGACCAGTTCGTCGCCGCCGATCCGGGCGCGGTGTCTTACGGCTATCGCGGCTGGCATTACTTCGAGCGCGACGATTTTGCCAAAGCCGCGAGCGATCTCGACAAGGCGCTGACGTACGATCGCAACTTCTGGATCCTGTACGAACTGCGCGGCTGGGTGTTCGGCTATACCAATCAGTATGCCGAGGCGGTTGCCGCCTTTTCAATCGCCCTGCAACTCAACCCGACCACCGGTTCGTCCTATTGGGGACGTGCTGTGTCGCTGCGCGAACTCAACAAGCAGGACGAGGCGCTCAAGGACGCGAAGATGGCCATCACGTCCGATGCTACGTTCCGCATGCGCAAGCTCAACGGCCTGGCCAAGCGCGGCTACTTCGAGGCGGAACACGACGGCAGTTTCACCCGGGAGGCGGCCTACGACGCTGTCACGGCCTGCATGATCGACAAGGGGTGCATGTGATGACGCGCACAGGTCTTTTCGCCTCCGCCGTGGCGGTGTCATTGTGGTTTGCGGTCGCACCGGCCGCCGCCACCAATCTGCTCGCCGAAATCAACGATCCCGGTGCCGGCTTCGTGCCGGCACAGATCGGGCCGTGCCTGATCGCCAACAAGACCCACAAGGGGCCACCCTGTCCCGAACCGCAGGCGAAGACGGACGGCAACAATGCCGCGCGGGTGGCGAACCGGCTGGACCGCGCAGGGTGGTTCATCGTCATGCAGGATTTCGCCAAGGCGCGCGACGAGGCCGATCTTGCTATCGGCATCGACGGCTTGAGCGTTCCGGCGCGGTTGCTGCGCGCGCGGCTGTCGATGACGCTCAACGACACGGTCGCGGCCGAGCGCGATCTTGCGATCCTGCGAAAGCAGGCGCCGGACAACCCGGACGTCATGGCAACAGCGGCGACGCTGCTGCTGACCAAGCCCGCCGATCTCGAGGCGCTGCGCGAATTCCACCAGATCATCGTCGCGCATCCCGATCATCTTTATTCGCGCGAGCAGCGCGCCCGGCTGGCGCTGAAAATGGGGCGTGCCGACGCGGCGCTGGCCGATCTCAACATCATCCTCGACGCACGGCCCGGCGACTCGATCGCCCGCGATCTGCGGGCGCAGGCGATGCAGGCGTTGGGCCGCGATGTGGCCGCGGTGGCGGATATCAAGGCGGCGCAGGCCGAGGAACCGGAAAACTTCCTCCGGACGGTCGAGCGGGCCGATGCCTATGCCAAGGCCGAGCGCGACGAACTGGCTGTGAAGGACTATGACAAGGTTCTCACCATTCTCGATGGCGGCGCGCCGCTTTACGCCATGCCGGACAACATGCGCGCCAAGCTGCTGGTGAAGCGTGCTTACGTTCTCGTTCACATGCGCCGGTTCGACCGCGCCGCGGAGGACGTTGTGATGGCGGCGCGGGTCGGCGGTGTGCCGGCCGCGCTGCGGGCACAGATCAAGCTGCGCCGCGCCGGCTTTGCCGACGTGCCGCTCGATGGCAAGGATTCGCCGGAATTGCGCAAGGGCCTGATCGCCTGCTTCGGCCAGAACACCTGCTTCCAGGGTGTGATGAAGGCGATCTAGGCGGCCCGCGTCTCGATTGCGGCAAATCGCGGGCGGGAACACGGCAGCCACTGCCTGCGTTGGGTCATTGTCGGGCCACGCACGGGCCGCTTTTGCAAAGCAGATTCACATGACCGAGATTTAACTTCAAAAGCGCGCGGCGTGCTGGCACGTCTGGCGTGCCTGAAGGAGATGAGTTGGTGACGAAGCGTTTGCGTATCCTGTTACCCGGCATTGTGGCCCTGTCGGTGCTGAGCGCGCCGGCTTTTGCCGCCGATGTCGCGGCACGTCCGCAGGCCGCGCCTGTCTACAAGGCGCCGGCGGCGCAGGCCTTCGACTGGAGCGGTTTCTATCTCGGCCTCAATGGCGGCTATGCGCTCGGCCGTTCGAGCTGGGACGATCCCGCCGTCGGCGCCGGCTCCGGCAAGTTCGATACGCGCGGCGCCCTGATCGGCGGCCAGGTCGGCTACAACTGGCAGACCGGCAACACGGTGTTCGGCCTCGAGAGCGACATCGATTGGGCCAACCTCAATGGCACCGCCTCGACCGGCGGCGTCTGCGCCACCAATGGCGGCGGCGAGTGCCGCACCGAGCAGAGCTGGTTCGGCACGACGCGCGCCCGGCTCGGCTACAGCTTCGGCAACATCCTGCCTTACGTGACCGGCGGTCTTGCTTACGGGGACATCAAGGCGGTGCAGCCGACCGGCACCTCGCGCGACACCAAGGCCGGCTGGACGGCGGGCGGCGGCGTCGAATACGGCATCACCAAAAACTGGAGCGCCAAGGCCGAGTATCTGCACATCGATCTCGGCACCGCGACCTTCATGGGTGCGGCCTCAGGCACCAACACCCTGTCGGTGCCGATCACCGAAGACATCGTGCGCGCCGGCCTTAATTATCACTGGTAGACGGCGTCGCCGCCACCATGAACTGCGCCTTGGCGAGCGCGGCGAAGCGGCCGCCTTGCGCCACCAGTTCGTCGAACGATCCGCTTTCGACGATCTTGCCATGCTCGAAGACGAGAATCCGGTCGGCGTTGCGCACGGTCGCCAGACGGTGCGCGATGACGAAGGTGGTGCGGTCCTTCATGACCTCGTCGAGCGCGGCCATCACCTTGACCTCGGTGTCGGCGTCGAGCGCGCTGGTCGCTTCGTCGAGGATGAGGATCGGCGGGTTCTTCAGGAGCGCGCGCGCGATCGACAGCCGCTGGCGCTCGCCGCCGGACAATGAGCGGCCGCGCTCGCCGGCGCGTTCGTTGAAGCCGTGGAATTTGCGATCGATGAATTCGAGCGCCTGGGCGCGGCGCGCCGCTTCGCGGATTTCATCGTCGGTGGCGTCCGGCTTGCCGACGCGCAGGTTCTCCGCGATCGTGCGGTTGAACAGCAGCGCCTCCTGAAACACCACGCCGATATTGCGGCGGAGGCTGGCGAGCTTGATGTCGCGGATATCGATGCCGTCGGCTTCGATGCTGCCCGATTGCGGATCGAAGGCGCGATGCAGCAGCGCGATCGCGGTCGACTTGCCGGCGCCGGTGGCGCCGACCAAAGCGACGGTCTCGCCGGGACGCACCGAGAAATTGAGATGGTCGGCGGCGAGCCGCTGGCCGTCATAGGAAAAAGATACGTCATTGAACTTGACGTTGCCGGTGAGGCGGCCGGGATCGACGGCGCCGGGCTTGTCGCGGATATCGGGGATGGTGTCCCAGACCTGGAAGAATTCGCGCAACTGCCCGACATGGCTGACCAGATCGTCGACGAAGGAGACGGTGTGCTCCATCCGCGAAATGATCAGCCCGGCGAAACTCATGAAGGTGACCATCTGGCCGACCGTCGCTTCGCCGCGGATATTGAGCCAGGTGCCGACGACGATGATGGCGAGCACGGTCAGCGTGGTCGCGGTCCGGGTGAGCACCGTGGCCAGCGCCCACCACGACAGCACCGGCATCTGCGCGGCGAGCAGGCGCTCGATGATCTGGCGCAGCTCGTTCACTTCCTGCTCGAGCCGCGAGAAGCTCTGCACCAGCGCGATATTGCCCAAGGTGTCCGACGCGCGCTCGGCGAGGTCGGAATAATGCTGCTCGACCTTTTCCTGCATGCTGCCGGTCTTGCGCACGATGACCGCGGTCAACACCGCGAAGACGACGCTGAGCGCGATCAGGAGGCTGGCCAGCCGCCAGTTGATGAACAGCGACACCGGCAGCAGCACCAGAAGGCCGACCATGGAGGCGAGATGCTCGCGGAAGAAGCCGAGCCACAGGCTCCACAGCGCGTCGGTGCCTTCCAGCATCACCTTCATCAGGCGGCCGGAATGCGTGTTGCCGTGATAGGATAACGGCAGTTCCAGCACGTGCTCGAAAAAGCGCGTCAGCACGACCTGGCGGCGGCGGTGCGCGAGGCGGTCGGAATGCAGCGCGATCAGCGTGCCGCATATGATGGTGAAGATGCCGAAGCCGGTCCAGGCCGACATCAGAACCGTCAGGCGTTGCCACGATGGCGGCTGACCGGTGGCCTGACCAACCGTCAGCGTATCGATAATGCGACCGAGCAGAACGGGTTCGGCGAACTGCGCGGTCGCCAGCGCCATATTGGCGATCGCCAAGGCCCAGGCGAGACGCGTCTCGGAGCCGAGCAGGGCCAGTACGCGGCCGTAGAGCTGAACGAGCGACATGCGGTTTCCGCCAAATTCACGATGAAACTTGCGCTTGCTTCAGTCTGGCGATGGTGATCTCGGACAATGGCTGCGATTTGCGCGTCGCCTCGTTCATCATGACCATCACCGTCAGGGCGGTGGCGGTGCATTGGCCATCCTGAAAGATCGCCTGCTCCATAACGAACGAACTCCGTCCGATGCTTTTGACCCTGGTGCCGATATGGGCTTGGCCCGGCCACAGCATTTCGGCTTTGAAATCCAGCTCCAGCCGCGCGATCACGAAGATCGTGCCCGGCTCGTGCATCGGCCGGTCCGTGCTTAGCAGAAAATGGGTGCGGCCGGTCTCGAGAAAGGTCGAGAACACCGCATTATTGACGTGCCCCTGCTTGTCGGTATCGCCGTAGCGGATCGTGTCGAACGTCCAGGACGGATAATCGGCGTTTTGCATGGGATTGCGCGCTAGCGCCCGATCACTTCGGAGCGCAGCTCATAGGCAAGCTTGAGGCCGAGCCCGACCATGACGACGCCGGCGATGCGGTCGAGCCATTGCGACAAGCGCTGGTAATGCCGGCGCGCAAACGGGGTCGACAGCACGACGGCGACGAAGGCGTACCAGGCGAAGGATTGCACGACGATCAGCGCCACCACCGCGGCGTAGAACCAGGCCGGCGCATGGGCCGGCACCACGACGACGAAGACGCTGGTCCAGAACACCGCGGATTTTGGATTGGACAATGTGGTCAGCAAGCCGGCGATGAGCGGTGAGCGCGCGGCCTGCGGCGGACGCTGGTCGTCGGCCGGGCGGGTGCCGGCGCGCAACAGGCGAATGCCGACATAAACGAGATAGGCGGCGCCCAGGAAGCGCAGCACGCGATAGAGCAGCCCGGCTTCGAGCAGCAGCACGCCGACGCCGAACATCGAGAGAACGACCCAGATCGCCGAGCCGAGTACGACGCCGGCCACCGCCATCAATCCCGCCCGGCGCGACATCCGCGCCGACACGTAGCTGACCACCACGGTGTTGGGGCCGGGGATCATCGCCATGAGAATGTGCAGGATCGAAAGCTGAACGAGCGTCGCGGCGAGGCTCATGAATGCGTTCCGGTGGCGGCGATATCCGGCAAGGCTGAGGCGTCGTCGTCGGCGGCGCGCACATAAGACAGATAGCGCGGCATCCACATCTTGGCGCGCACCGCGTCCTCGATGCCGGCGGCATCAACGCCTTCGGTGAGGCCTTCGGCGTGAGCCTGCCGGCCGACGGCGATGGCCACCGCGATGGCCACTTCGCGCAGCGCGGTGACGCGCGGCAGCAGATTGGCGGCCGGATCGAGACGCGCCGGCGACATGGCGGCGAGCGCCTTGGCCGCGGCCATGAACATCGTATCGGTGATGCGGGTGGCGCGCGTGGCGATGGCGCCCAGGCCGACGCCGGGGAAGATGTAGGAATTGTTGGTCTGGTCGACCGAGAAAGGCTGGCCGTTGCGCTTGAGCGGCGGAAACGGCGAACCGGCGCCGATCACGGCGCGGCCTTCGCTCCAGCGTTCGATATCGCCGGGCGTGGCTTCGGCGCAGGACACCGGGTTCGACAGCGGGAAGATGATCGGGCGCTTGTTGTGCTTGGCCATGGCGCGCACCACGGATTCGGTGAAGGCGCCGGTCTGCGCCGAAACGCCGATCAGCGCCGTCGGCTTGGCGTTATAGATGACGTCGAGCAGCGAAATGCGGCTCGGATTGCCCAATGTCCATTTGGCGAGCGCGTCGCGCTTCTGCACGAAGGGCCGCTGGAACGAGACGATGTCGTTCATGCCTTCCATCAGCAGACCGTCTTTGTCGACCAGATAGAAGCGGCTGGCGGCGTCTTCCGGATTGAGCCCGGCATCGACCATCGCCTCCATCAGCAGGCTGGCAATGCCGCAGCCGGCCGATCCGCCGCCGAGAATGGCAATGCGCTGGCGCTCCATCGGCTCGCCGGTGACGTTGATGGCGGCGAGCAATGCGCCGGTTGCGATCGCGGCGGTGCCCTGGATGTCGTCGTTGAAGCTGCAGATCTGGCCGCGGTAGCGGTCGAGCATGCGCGTGGCGTTCGCCTTGGCGAAGTCTTCCCACTGCAGCAGCACATGCGGCCAGCGCTCGTTCACGGCGGCAACGAACTCGGCGACGAAACTGTCGTATTCCTCGCCGCGCACGCGCTTGTGGCGCCAGCCGATGTAAAGCGGGTCGTTGAGATTGTCTTCGTTGTCGGTGCCGACATCGAGCAGGATCGGCAGCGCGGTCGCCGGGTCGATGCCGCCGCAGGCGGTATAGAGCGCCAGCTTGCCGATCGGGATGCCCATGCCGCCCGCGCCCTGGTCGCCGAGGCCGAGAATGCGCTCGCCGTCGGTGACGACGATGACCTCGGTCCTGTCGAATTGCGGATTGGCGAGGATCTCGCGGATCTGTTTGCGGTGCGGGATTGACAGGAAGACGCCGCGCGGCTTGCGGAACAGGCGGCTGAACGACTTGCAGCCGGCGCCGACGGTCGGCGTGTAGACGATCGGCAGCAACTCGTCGACGTTCTGGCCGAGCAGGGCGTAATACAGCGTCTCGTTGGTGTCCTGCAGGTCGCGCAGGAAGGCGTAGCGCTCGAGATCGGTATGAAATTCGCGAAAGGCCTGCAACCGGCGCGTGACCTGCTCGTCAATGCTGACCACGGTCGGCGGCAGCAGCCCGTGCAGGCGGAAGGCGGTGCGCTCGTCCTCGGAAAAGGCCGTGCCCTTGTTGAGGCGCGGGTCGGCCAGCAGCCGGTATCCGAATAAATCCGCGGGCAGAGTGAGCGTATCGTGTTTATCGAGTGAGCGATTGAGCAAAACGACAGTCCCGGCAACGTGATCCCTGAACCCGGGACCCTAGCACAGGGACTGCGGCCGCCGCATGCCGATTTCGCTGAGGTGGTTAGCCGCCGCCACGCTTGTCGGCGTCGTATTCGGCGCTCGAAAACGCCCCGCCCTGGAAATGGTCGCCCACCGGGTCCGGCGGCAGCTTGGCCTGGGCCGCCATGGCCTCGGCGCGGAAATCCTCGGCCTTGCCGGTCGGCTTGTAACCGAAGCGGTAGGCGTTGGAATTGTCCCACCAGGCGGCGGCGTTGTCCGAACAGCCGTAGAAGACCTCGAACTTGATATTGGGATGGGTCAGGCCGATCTGGATCAGTTGCACCAGATCGTCGGGCTTGAGCCAGATCGACAGCCGGCGCTTGTCGAGCGGGACGTCGCCGAAATTGCCGATCCGGATGCAGGTGACGCGCAGGCCGTGCTTGTCGGCATAGAAGGCGCCAACCGCCTCGCCGAAACACTTGCTGATGCCGTAGCGCGAATCCGGACGCACGGTGACGTTGACGCCGATCTTCTTGTCGCGCGGATACATGCCGACGGCGTGGTTCGAGGTGGCGAAAATCACGCGCTTGACGCCGGCGCGGTAGGCCGCCTCGAACAGATTGTAGCAGCCGATAATGTTGGCCTGCAGAATGGTGTCCCACGGACCTTCGATCGAATAGCCGCCGAGATGCACGATGCCATCGACGCCCTGCACCATCTTCTCGACCTGATCCATCTGCGACAGGTCCGCGGTGACGAATTCGGCGCCAGCGGCCAGATCGTCCGGCTTGCGGATGTCGCTCCAGCGGATGTCGGAATAGATCGGTGGCAGCATTTGGCGCAGGCGCGTGCCGACACCGCCGGCGGCGCCGGTGACGAGAAGTTTCATGGGGTGTTTGCCTTACTTGTCATCACCGGGCTTGTCCCGGTGATCCCGCTTAGAGACGCACGGTGCCCATCCAAGCGGGATGGCCGGGTCAAGCCCGGCCATGACAGCGAGGACGTGCAACGCGCAGGGTTCATTAGCTACTTAATCCCCAGCTCCGCCGCGAGCTTCTGATGCCGTTCGCGGCTGTTGCCGAGATGGCCGCGCATCGCCGCGCGCGCCTTCTGCACGTCGCCCGAGCGGATGGCGGCGAGGATCTTGCCGTGCTCGCGCTGGAATAAAATGAGATTGTTGCGGCGCAACAACGGCGCGCTACGGCCCCACACCGTCTGACGCGGGATGACGACGCTGCCGAGATATTCGAGGAAGCCCTTGAACTGATGATTGCCGGTGGCTTCGGCGATTTCGCAGTGGAAGGCAAAGTCCTGATCGACGGCGTTGTCGCCGGCGTCGATCGCGGCCTGGATCGCCTCGAAGCGGTCGCTGATCTTCTTGATCTGGGCGGGTGTGGCGCGCTCGGCGGCAAGGCCGGCAGCCTCCACTTCGACGCCGGTGCGCAGCTCCATGACGTTCAGCACGTCACGCAACGAGGAATGCTCGTCGAATTCGACCCGAAAGGGCCGGCGAACCTTCTCGACGACGAAAGTGCCGATGCCCTGGCGGCTGACGACGAGCTTGTCGGCGCGCAGCGCGGCAACGGCTTCACGGATCACAGTGCGCGAAACGCCTGTGGCGGCAATCATTTCCTGCTCGGTCGGCAACCGCGAGCCGGGCAGGAGCTTGCCGCTGGTGATGTCCGAAGTCAGCCGGGAGACGATCTCCGCGGTCAAGCCGCGCGGCGCCTGGATCGGACGAAGGAAGGAAAGATTTTTTGTCAAACCGCGTTTCCACCACCTTGACCGGTTCGATCCGGTCTGGTCATCATATGACCTGATAAGTACCATGCGGCCGCGGAACGATCAATCGCGGCGACCGCAGGTCGCAACAAACAAGTTCATTCGGGAGGAGTATCTATCATGACGACACGTAGATCAATTTTGGCCGCCGGCGTTCTGGCGGCCGCCACCGCCTTTTCGGGCGGCGCTTTCGCGCAAGACAAGCTGGTTCTGAAGGCATCGGACGTTCACCCGAGCGGCTATCCGACCGTCGTTGCCGTCGAGAACATGGGCAAGAAGCTGTCGGATGCGACCAAGGGTCGCCTCAGCGTCGCCATGTATCCGTCGATGCAGCTCGGCGGCGAGAAGGAAGCGATCGAGCAGGCCCAGGTCGGCGCCATCGCCTTTGCCCGCGTTTCGGTCGGCGCGCTCGGCCCGGTGGTCGACGATCTCAACGTCTTCAACCTGCCTTACGTGTTCAAGAACACCGAACAGATGCGCCACGTCATTGACGGGCCGATCGGCCAGGACCTGCTCGACAAGGTGACCAACAGCGGCAAGGGCATCGTCGGCATCGCCTGGATGGATGCCGGCGCGCGCAACTTCTACACCACCAAGAAGCCGGTCCATAACATGGCCGACCTCAAGGGCCAGAAGATCCGCGTCATGGGCAACCCGATCTTCGTCGACATGGCGAACTCGATGGGCGCAAACGGCGTGCCGCTTGGCTACGACCAGGTGTTTTCGTCGATGCAGACTGGCGTGGTCGACGGCGCGGAAAACAACCCGCCGAGCTTCGTGTTCGACAACCACTTCCAGGTCGCCAAGTTCTACACCGTCGACGAGCATCTGATCGTGCCGGAAATGGTGGTGATGTCGAAGAAGATATTCGACTCGCTGTCGAAGGACGAGCAGGCGCTCGTGGTCAAGGTCGGCAAGGAAGCCCAGCAGGAAGAGCGCAAGCTCTGGGACGTCTACGAAAAGCAGGCGATGGACAAGGCCAAGGCCGCGGGCATCACCATCATCCAGGTGTCGGCCGAGGACAAGAAGGCCTTCCAGGCCGCGGTCAAGCCGGTGTGGGACAAGTACGGTCCGAAATACGCCGCGATGATCAAGCGTATCCAGGACACCAAGTAACCTGAGACTTCTGCGCCACGCTTGAGCCGGCAACGGAGCAAAGCGTGGCGCAGTCGCGTCGCGGGGGGAGGACCGCCCGGGGCGGTTCAAGACGGGGAATCAGATGGCCGAGTTTTATCGGGCGGCGATGGACAAGGCCTATCTTGTCTGCGTCATCATTGCCGGTCTGGCGATGGTGGCGATTTCAATTATCATGCCGTGGGCCGTGTTCACGCGCTACGTGCTCAACAGCGCCGCCTCCTGGCCGGAAACCGCCGCGGTGCTTCTGACCATCGTATTGACGTTCTTCGGCGCCGCCGCGTGCTACCGGCTCGGCCTGCATATGAGCGTGACGGTGGCGGCCGATCTGATGCCGCCTGGCATGCGCCGTGTCGCCAACCTCATCGTCGAGCTTCTGATGGCGGTGATGGCGGTGTTCATGATCGTCTACGGCTACAAGCTCTGCGTCGCCACCTGGCAGAACACGATCGCGGAATTCCCGTTCCTGCGCGTCGGTTTCGTCTATTCGCCGATCCCGGTCGGCGGCTTCTTCACCCTGCTCTTCATCATTGAGCATGTGACCATCGGACGGCCGGCGTCGGCCGGCACCGACCCGCATCTGCCGGTCGAATAAGAGCGGAACGCCATGGACCTTTTCATTCTTCTCGGAACCCTGTTCCTGTGCTTCGGCATCGGCATGCCGATCTCCTATTCGCTCGGCATCGGCGCGCTCGCCGGCGCGCTGTGGATCGGCATCCCGCCTGAAGCGGTGATGCTCCAGATCTCGAACGGCGTCAGTAAAGTCGCGATGCTGACGATCCCGTTTTTCGTGCTGGCCGGCGCCATTATGGCGGAAGGCGGCATGGCGCGGCGTCTGGTGGCGCTCGCCAATGTGATCGTCGGCGTGGTGCGCGTGCGCGGCGGCCTGTCGGCGGTCAACATCCTTGCCACCACGTTCCTGTCGGGCATTTCGGGCTCGTCGGTGGCCGACACCTCGGCCATCGGTTCGGTGCTGATCCCGCAGATGGAGAAAGTCGGCTATCCGCGCGTCTTCGCCACCAACGTCACCATCAGCGCCTCGCTGCAGGCGATCGTGGTGCCGCCAAGCCATAACGCGGTGATCTATTCGCTGGCGACCGGCGGCACGATTTCGATCATCAGCCTGTTCATGGCCGGTGTTGTGCCGGGCCTGCTGCTCGGCGTATCGCTGATCGCGCTGGTCGTGTTCATCGGCTACCGCGACGGCCATCCGAAGGGCGACTCGGTGCCGTTCCGCGAAGCGGTCAAGATCAGCATCGAGGCGCTGTGGGGCCTGATTACGGTCTTCATCATCATCGCCGGCATTCTGCTCGGCATCTTCACCGCGATCGAAGCCGGCGCGGTGGCCTGCGTCTGGGCGTTCTGCGTCACGATGTTCGTCTACCGCGACTACAAATGGAAGGATCTGCCGGGCCTCGTCCATCGCACGCTCAAGACCGTGGCGATGGTGATGACCCTGATCGCAATGGCCTCGAGCTTCGGCTACGTCATGGCGCTGATGCAGATGCCCGCCAAGATCACGGCGTTCTTTTTGACGGTGTCGGAGAACAAATACGTCATCCTGATGCTGATCAACTTCATGCTGCTGGTGCTCGGCTGCCTGATGGATATGGCGCCGCTGATCCTGATCTGCACGCCCATCCTGCTGCCGGTGGTGATGAAGCTCGGCGTCGACCCGGTACACTTCGGCATCATGATGCTGCTCAACCTCGGCATCGGATTGTTGACGCCGCCGGTCGGATCGGTGCTGTTCGTCGGCTGCGCCGTCGGCAAGGTCCGGCTCGAGGACGTCATGAAAGGCATCTGGCCGTTCTACGGCGTGATGTTCGCGGTGCTGATGCTGGTCACGTTTGTCCCAGCCATCTCGCTCTGGCTGCCGAGCGTGGTGATCAGGTAGTGACGCGTTTCTAAAACGTCGCCGCCGCGGCCAGTTCCCTGGCGCCGGCGCTTTGCGCGCCCTTGTTCATCTTGTCGCCGATATCGGCGATGAGATTGCCGACCACACCGGTGCGCCGCGCCACCGGATTGCGCTCATAGCCGATCTGCTGGAAGAAATTCGCCGTCGGCACCTGGGAGCGGAAATCGGCCGGCATGGTCACCATGTCGAGGCCGGTTGAATCGCCGGTGAGGTTCATCAGCTCGAGCTCGGGCGCGGTGAGCGGCGTGCGATAGCCCTTCATGCGCGCGAACAGCACCGAGTTGAGGAGCTTCTGCGTCTGCACCAGCGGGCCGATGTCGCGATCGAGCACGATGGCGTGGATGCCGATGCCGCCCGCGGTCTGCTTGGCGAGCCGGTCGTATTCGCTCCACTTGCCGGGCACCGATTTGGCGTAGGCGATCATGCGGCGAACCGCCTCGATCTTGCGCGCCATGGCGCGCCGGGCGTCGCCCTGCAGGGCCGCTTCCTTCTGCCGCAAGGTCGCAAGGATCATCGGCGAATGCTCGGCCAGCATCGACACTGAATTGGTTGACAGCAACTGATTGTAGCCGACCGCCGGCGAGATCGCGGTCTGCCGTTTCGGCGTGACGCCGGCCTGGGTATCGAAGGTGCCGTTGCCGCCGGTCTCGAAGGCATAGACGCCGACGATCTGATCGCGCGTCAGGCCCGACGCCAGCGCGACGCGCGCATAGGCCCGCTTGAAGTCGACGTCGTTCGCCGGCAGGTCCGGGACGAAGCCGAACTGGCTTTTCGCCTGGCTCAGAAAGTCGGCGATCAACGGGACCGGCGGACGCTCACCCGGCCGCGCGCCGGGCGGCGCATTGGGATCGACCGGACGCGGCGGTCCGGCATAGACCGGCGGCTGTTCGAGCACATAGTCGTCGAGCACGATCTGCTGGTTGGCGCGGCGCTTGCCGTTGCGGATGCGGCGCTTGTCGCTGACCGCGTTCCAGTAGGCTTCGGCCCGCGCCTCGTAAGGCCGCCGCGCCGTCTCATAGGCCGCGAGTTTGGCCTCGTAGTCGCCGGCGACGGCGAGCGTCGAACCGGTCGACAGCCCGGGCGAGCAGGCCGGCAGCATCAGCGCCAGCGGCGAAATCAGGACGGCAGTGATGGCGCGGCGCAACATTGCAGAATCCAGATCCATAGAGAGCGAAGCGGTGATTCGGTTTGGCCACCACCCTGCGGCATTTGCGTGGTCATGCAAGGGCGAAGGGCCTGCGTGCGGTCATTCATCGCGGCGGCGCCGGGCGGCCCAAAAAATAACGCGCCGTAAAAACGGCGCGTCAAGTCTATGGGGGAGGTTCAGTAATCGTAGTCACACGTCAGTCAGTCTCAGTCAGAACTCAGCGGATGGTGGTTCCTTCGCGCACGCTCATCGCGACCGGCGCGCCGGCCTTGTAAACAGTCGGTCCCTGCGCCGTCATGACGTCGACGCCGAGATTAAGTTGAGTGGCCGAGATGCCGATCACGGCGACCAACAGCGCGGCGAAAAGGCCGACCACCACGATCTTGAGGTGGGTGTTGCGGTCGGCCGTGTACATCGACCAGTTCATTTACTTGTCCTCCAGGGCCTCGGCACCGTGTGGCGCCGGCCCGGCGCAGTTTCATGTCCCGTTGCCTATTAACGTAGGTGTGGGCGCGCGGTTCCGCCCGCTCTCTCACGGAAGGGTGATTGAACGTGATAGGCGCACGAAAATGCCCTGATCCGCGGCGCTGCACCGCGAAATCGGCATTTAAATCAATGGATAGGGACTAACGGGCGGCGGCTATTCCGACGTCGAAAGCTGGTGCTCTTCGGCGATGCGCTCGAAGGTCTCGGCCAGACTTTTGATCCGGTAGGCGATGCGATGGTCATTCTCGACCGGCAGCGGACGCACAATCTTGTAGCGGCCGCGCGCGGCGGCACGGCCGAAGGCCGGCTCGTAGAACACGGTCTGGCCTGCGTTGAATTTGTGCGTCATGGGCAACCCCGATTTGTTTGTTTATTTGTTTATTGGCCCCGTCGCGGAGCGACAAAAAGACAAGTCGCGGAGCGACAGAACGAAGAGCCGCGGAGCGACAGAACGAGGAGCCGCGGAGCGACGGAACGAAGAGTTGCAGAGCGACAGGACATAGAGTCGCCAAGCGACAGAACGAAGAGTTGCAGAGCGACAGAACGAAAAGTTTGCTGGGCGATCGAGCGCGAAGTCGCCGGGCGATAGAACAAAACGTGCGCCGCGCAACCGGGCGAGACGTTTGCCGGGCCGTAGAACGAAAACGCCCGGCGCTAAGGCCGGGCGATCGTAGGCGTTATTGGTCGCCCGCGTTATCAGGCGTTCTTGAGATCGCCCGCAGCCTGCTTGCCGCGCTCGGTGACCACTTCGTAGCTGATGCGCTGGCCTTCGTTCAGCGTGCTCATGCCGGCGCGCTCGACCGCGCTGATGTGAACGAACACGTCCTTCGAGCCATCGCTCGGAGTGATGAAGCCGAAGCCTTTTTGAGTATTGAAGAACTTGACAGTACCTGTTGCCATGATGGCACCTTCTTTAGTTATGCTGCGTCATGCGCCGCTAGCGTTGGGATGCGCGCATTCGAGATTTGCCTGCGCGATCGAAACACCGAGTTTTGGGGGGTGCATTGTTAAGCGCCCAACTTGGGGCTGATCAGCAAAGCATAACCAAAAATCAAAAGTTTCAACAAATTCCCAATACACCATTTCGCAGGAACCGTCAAATGACCCACGATTCCTGCTCTGGCCGTGCAACCGTCAGGCGTGGACGGCACGCTTGAGCGGATAGGCTTCGCTCTCGTAGAGCGCGCGGATATCCTGGTGGCTCAGGCGAGCCTCGTTGATCTCGATATAGGCGCCGAGCAGCTGGGCCTCGGGAAG
>JBAZSM010000027.1:0-9434 GCA_041662425.1 Pseudolabrys sp. | reverse complement strand
AAGTTCCTCGACCGCGAAGCGGATGGCGTCGACGGCCTTGTCGAAACGGCGATAGCGAACCTTGCTCGCGACTTTGCGATTGCGCGACGGGAACAACTCCGCCGGCGCGGAAAAATCGATCGTCTTCATGATGTCTCCAGAGCAGCCGGGCCAAAAGGGAAGCAAACCGGCGTGGATTTGGTCCTTTTATATAGTCATAAAACTGAGGCAATCCAGTGGCCAGGGCAAACGCGCGCCCGGAGTTCGGGCGGGCGCTGGCGGGTTAGTTAACGTCTTGCCACCACAGCCATTATTCCAGATATAAGTCGCCAGCGGAAGAAAGAGGTGCCCCGATGCCGCATATCATCGTCAAGCTTTTCGCAGGCCGGAGCGACGGCGACAAGCAAAAGCTCGCCGCCGCTCTCGCCAAGGCGCTGACGGAAACCCTCGGGTCGAGCGACAAGTCGATCTCCGTCGGCATCGAGGATGTGACCCCGGAAAACTGGGGCTCGCAGGTTTACCGCCCCGATATCGCCGGCAAGCCCGACACGATCTTCAAGCAGCCGGGCTACGACCCGCCTAAGTGAGGCCCTCGTTTGCCTCCGCGCGGCGGAGGTGAAGCGCGATGGCGAATGCCGCCGCCGCCGCGATGCCGCCGATCAGGAAAACCCTGTCATAGCCGGCGCGGTCGGCCAGCAGCCCCGCCAGAGGCCCGGTCAGGCCGTAGGCGAGGTCCTGGAATGCCGCGAACCCGCCCAGCGCCGTGCCGCGCAGATGCGGCTCGACGCGGCGGATGACCTCGCGGCCCATGGCGGGAAACACCATCGAACAGCCCAGCCCCGTCAGGAATGCGCCGGCCAGCGCAACGGCCGGATGCGGCGCGATCCAGATCAGCGCCTGTCCGATGGCCTCGACCGCGAGCGACGCGATCGCGACGGTGAGACCGCCGACACGATCCGGCAGGTGGCCGAACAGAAAGCGCACCAGAACAAATCCGCTGCCGAAGGCGGTCAGGCCGAGCCCGGCATAGCCCCAGCCCTGGTCGCGGAAGTACAGCACGAAGAACGCACCGATCGCCGCAAAGCCGATGCCCTGCAGGCCGACGATCGAGCCGTGCCACCAGATCGTGCCAACGACGGTGAGGAAAGACGGCCGCGCGGCATCCGGGTGCGCGTCGACGCCGGGCATGCGCCATATCGCCAGCAGCGCGAGGCAAGGCAGCGTGGCGCTGACGGCCATCGCGCCGGCAAAACCGAAACGGTCGAACAACGCGAGCCCGATCGGGCCGCCCAGCGCGAGCGCGCCATACATCGCGGCGCCCATCAAGGCGAAGACCCGGGATGAACGGGCGGGGCCGACCATGCCGACACCCCAGGCGACAACGCTGACGCTCACCAGGCTTTCGCCAAGTCCGACAATCAGCCGTCCCGCGAGCAGCACCGCGAAGGCCAGCGACGGCTTGCCCGAGAGAAGCCCCGCGGCGAGCGCAACCAGCGCGCCGGTCACGTAAAGGACGAGCCCGCGCCGCAACGCAAGCTTGGCGCCGCGGCGGTCGGACAGCGTTCCGGCATGGCCGCGGCTGGCGATGGTGGCGAAAAAGGCGATGCCGACGCCGAGCCCGGCCCATGCATTGCTCAGGCCCAACTGCGCGGTCGCAAAGACCGGCACGATCGGAAGCGGCATCGCGACGCACAGATAAGAGACAAAGAGAATCGCGGCCAGCAACATCAGGCGGCGGTCCGCCGGGTCGCGTGTTGAATTGGACGTCATGGAATTTCCCAAGGTGCGCATCGCTGGCGGACGGCAAAAGAACGCAATCCGACCGGCGACGGTCGTTGATTGCGTAGATTCACGTCTAACGCTTACGGCCAGTGCGACTGGCGGCGGTGGCACCGGGCGCGGAGCGCCCGCTCATTGATTAGACCAACGGGAATGACGGTTCAAGGTCAGATGCTGCCGACCGTCTTGAGCCGCGCGCGCGGGTGGATTTCCGACTGCGAGATCACCGGCGTCTGGGAGCGGAAGCGCTCGACGATGCCGCGCACGAACGGACGGATGCCGGCCGAGGTGACGAGTACCGGGGCTTCGCCCTCGCGCGCCGCGGCTTCGTAGCGCTCGCGGATGAGGCCGATGAATTCCGACAGCTTCGACGGCTGCATGGCGAGCTGGCGGTCGTCGCCGACGCCGATGATGGATTCCGCGAAGGCCTGCTCCCACTTCGCCGACAGCGCGATCAGCGGCAGGTAGCCGTTGTGGCTGGCGTACTGCGCGCAGATCTGGCGCGACAGGCGCACGCGCACATGTTCGGCGAGCGCCACCGGGTTGCGCGTCGAAGAGAGCCCATCGGCGATGCCTTCGAGGATGGTCGAGAGATCGCGGATCGAGACGCGCTCGGACAGCAGCGTCTGCAGGATGCGCTGGATGCCGGAGGTGGTGATGAGCGACGGCGCGATATCCTTGAGCAGTTCGCTCTGTTCCTTCGGCAGTTCCTTGAGCAGCTTCTGCACCTCGCCGTAGGAGAGCAGCTCGGACATGTTGCCCTTGAGCAGTTCGGTGAGATGGGTCGACAGCACGGTCGCGGCATCGACCACGGTGTAGCCCTGCATCGCCGCTTCGTCCTTGATCGCGGCATCGACCCAGGTCGCCGGCAGGCCGAAGGTCGGTTCGGTGGTGTGGTTGCCCGGCAGGCGCACCTGGCCGCCGGCCGGGTCCATGACCATGTAATGGCCGGCCCAGACCTTGCCGGAGCCGGCGTCGACTTCCTTGATCTTGATGACGTAGGTGTTGGCGTCGAGCAGCACGTTGTCGAGGATGCGCACGGCCGGCATCACGAAGCCCATTTCGGCGGCGAGCGAGCGGCGTAACGCCTTGATCTGTTCGGTCAGGCGATCGGTGCCGTCCGGCGCGTTGACCAGCGGCAACAGCGCGTAGCCGAGCTCGACCTTGAGATCGTCGATCCTGAGCGCGGTCGAGATCGGCTCTTCGGCGATCTGGGCGGCCTTGGTCTCGGTGTCCTTCTTGCCGGCTTCGCGCGCCGCCAATTCCTTGGCGCGGCGGGCGGACAGCAGCGCCAGGCTGACGGCGCCGCCGCCGAGGGCGACGAAGGGCAGGAAGGGAATGCCCGGCAGAAGCGCCATGATCATCATGACGCCGCCCGACATGCCGAGCGCCTTCGGATAACCGGAGAGCTGCGCCATCAGCGCCTTGTCGGCGGAACCGGAAATGCCGGCCTTGGAGACGAGCAGGCCGGCGGCGGTCGAGACGATCAGCGCCGGCACCTGCGTGACGAGACCGTCGCCGACGGTGAGCAGCGTGTAGGAATGCACCGCCTCGGCGAAGCTCAGGCCCTGCTGCGCGATGCCGATGATCATGCCGCCGATGACGTTGATGAAGACGACCAGCAGGCCGGCAATGGCGTCGCCGCGCACGAACTTGGAGGCGCCGTCCATGGCGCCAAAGAAGCCGCCTTCGTCTTCCAGTTCCTTGCGGCGGCGGCGGGCTTCCGTCTCGTCGATCAGGCCGGCGGACAGATCGGCGTCGATCGCCATCTGCTTGCCCGGCATCGAATCGAGGTGGAAGCGGGCGGCGACTTCGGCGATGCGGCCCGAACCCTTGGTGATGACGACGAAGTTCACGATCACCAGGATGATGAAGACGATGATGCCGATGACGAAATTGCCGCCCATCACGAAGTTGCCGAAGGCCTGGATGACGTGGCCGGCGGCGTCGGTGCCTTCGTGACCGTGCGACAGGATGAGGCGGGTCGAGGCGAGGTTGAGCGACAGCCGCAGCATGGTCGAGATCAGCAGCACGGTTGGGAAGGCGGAGAATTCCAGCGGCGTGTGGATGAACAGCGCCGTCATCAGGATCAGCACCGACAGGATGATCGAGATCGCGAGCAGCGCGTCGAGCAGGACCGCCGGCAGCGGCAGGATCAGCACCACCAGAATAACGAGAACGCCGACCGCGAGGCCGATATCGCCGCGTTTGATGATGGCGCCGATTTCGCCGAGGTTCGGGATCCGGGAGGCCCCGGCGGCGGCGGGGGACGCGGCAGTGGTGTCGGTCATGGAGGGCGGCGCTCGCTTCCCGGACGGCAAAAATGCGGGCCGCCGACGCAGCACGCCGGCAACCCGGCAAACTTTGCCCAGTTTATGGTTAGCGAGAGGTTAACGGCCCGAGGCCGGGTTAAGGACCGTGCCCAAAGTGCGGCCCCGATCAGGGCGAGGGCGGCCGGATCAGTCCCGTGTCCACTTTTCGCTGCCCACCTGCCGGCCGCCGGCATAGGTCCAGACGCCCGCCCAGTTGCCGCCATCGGCGCCATAGAGCGCGAGCCCGGTGCCGCTGTCCGATTTGTAGGAGACGGCGATGAAATCCTTGTTGCCGATGCCGGTGCCGACGAACTTGGTGCCGCCGACGATCCAGACGACGCTGTAGGTCTCGCCGGTTTTCGTCACCGACACGGTGCCGGAGTAGCCGCCTTTGTTGCCGGGATTGGTGCCCTGGATGGTGTAGCTGCCGACCGGATCGGCGGCGAAGGCGGTGGCGACGCTCATGAGCAGCGCAACGACCGCCGAGACCAGATAGCGCATTGTCGTCCCCCTCAAGGCCGGCGCGGGATCGCAAGCCGGCGTGGCGTTGAGCATAGGGCCGAAGGAGAGCGCCGACAATTACCGTCGCATGAATTGAAATCCTATGAGCGGCGCGCGCAAAGGCCGCCCGGCCGTCCGTCCGCATCGGCCACGGTCAACAGATGCATCTCGCCGCAGGCCGGGCAGCGGCGGCGCAGATGGGCGCGCGCCGATAGCGTCGCGATCGTTTCGTCGTCGGTCACCAGAACGAAGCTGTCATTGACCGGGCATTGATAACGCAGCGCGCCTTTGGCGCGCGGCTCGGCCTCCGCCTGGCGGATCGGGCCGGCGCTGGCGTGAAAAACGGACGGGTGAATATGTCCGGCAAAACTGAAATTGCTGCTCATCGGCGGTTGCATCCTCATTCCGCACTGCAAACGCGCCAACCCCGCCCGGCGTTCCGACGGCGATTGCCTGCATTATAGTCATGCTCAGATAACAAGCAGGATCAGATCGGGAGCGGCGGCAGAATGTGACGGCCGTCGGCGTCGAGCAGCAGCGGCGCCACCGTCGTGACAGCGATCAGATCGAGCGGCGCGTACAGATGCGGAAACAGCGCGCCGCCGCGCGACGGTTCCCACTTCAACGACGCGCCAAGCCGATCCCCATCGACTTCGATCAGCAGCAAATCCTGTTGGCCGGCAAAATGTTTGCCCAGCGTTTCGGTAAGCTGATCCGCTGTCGAAAAATGAATGTAGCCATCGGCAAAATCTATCGCGGCGCCCGCGAAGACACCCTTGTTTTCCGCCTCGTGCCACAGCGGCGCCGGACATACTTTGTAAACGAACATTATAAACAGCCTCGAACCGCCGTCCTGGCGTCATTAAATTTCAGGCACACGCTCAATAACGATGTTCATTCCTGCAGTGCAACCTTGAATGCGCCACGTTCCTCGCTTATTTGCGTGCAAACGAAGGAAGCGATTGATGCGCGATATCGAGCAATATCTGATCGATACGGCCGACCAATGTATTCGGCTGGCGCGCGCCGGACGGGAGATGGCCGAAAACCTCGAGGCGATGAGCAACAAGCTTATGGCCAAGGCGGTCGAACTGGATTCGGCGCGTGACAAACTGGACAAGGATGAAAAGCAAAGGCCCGCGGCGGCACGAAAAGCCTAGGCGGTCTGACCCTGACATCGAGCGTAGCAGAGAGCCCGGCCATCGCGCCGGGCTTTGTGTTTTTAACCCGCCTAGGCGGCGACCTGCGCCTCGCACATGCGCTCAACCGCGTCCGGCTCGCCGACGATGATTTCGCTGCGCCAGAAGCGCAGGTCCGGATTTTCCCGGGTTGGCTCGAACTGCGTCAGGGGCGCCCACTCTTTGCCTTGGCGCCGGCGCGCGATGCCGCCACCGGCAAAGACCAGCGCCAGGCCGCCGGCAACGTCCCAGATGTTGGGCGCGGCAAAGCGCGCCGCCTGCAACAGACCGGCGGCAACCATGGCGCATTCAAACGCGGCCGACCCGGTTTTGCGCGTTTCCCAGAAGCCGTCGCTGACGGTTGCGACCGGCACGCCGACCAGACGGCGGCGCACCGCCGGGTTGACCTTGGGCGTGACGTCGGCACCGTCGAAACGCAGCTTGCCGCCCGCCGTGCAGTGATACACACCGGCGCGCAAGGCGTGGCTCACCGGGCACCACAAGGCGCCGACGACCGGCTTGCCCTTGTAGAGAACGCCGATCGACGCCGCGAACAGCGGAAAGCCGTTGACGAAATTCGCCGTGCCGTCGATCGGATCGACCGACCAGACGAAATCGCTGTCGCGGCCCGGCCGCTCTTCCATTTCCTCGCCAATGATGTCGTGATCGGGAAAGTTCTCGGCCAGGCGCTCGCGGATCATGCGCTCCACCTTGCTGTCGACTTCCGACACCGGGTCGCGCCATTCGTCTTCCTTCGCCGCGGTCTTGTACTTGACCGCGAGCAGGCCGCCGAGCGCCTTGGCGATTTCCGCGCCGGCGATGCCGGCCAGCTCGACCGCGAGATGTTCGATATCGCGCAGCGTGTCGCGCGACACGCCGCCGGCGGGTTTGTCGAGCGCCCTGGCCTCGTTCATGCGGCGGTCGCCTTCTTTTCCGGTGTCTTCTGCACGGGATGCTTCACGGGAATGACGACGTGGATCGGCGTCTCCTGACAGACGACGTCGATGCTGTGCTTGCCGCCGGTCGCCTCGTAGGATTCGTCGTCGAGGCGCGTGGGCGCGTCGCGGAAAGTCAGCGCGAGCTTGTTGGCCTTGCGGTTGGTGACCGGCGGCTTGTTGTCCTGCGGCGACCGAATCCATTCCATCATCGCCTTGCGATTGTCGACCTCGAAGATGACGGCGTCGAGCTTGTCGTCGCTGACGTCGGCGGTCGCCGCGATCGGCAGACCCGGGCCGGTGAAGGCGATGTTGCAGATTTCGACGCCGAGCGCCTCGCGTTCGTAGGACTTGTCGCCGATGGTCATGACGACCTCAATCGGCTTGGCCCGCTTGAGCGCCTTCTGCAGCAGGTCGCGGCCTTGGCGCAGATTGTCGGCGCCTTCGGGCTTCTTGCCTTTCCTGGCGTCAAGCAGGAACTGGGGAAAGACGCCGACGCCATAGGCCTCGAGAAACAGGCTCGTTCCCCAATGGCCGGTGACGGCGCCAATGGACACCGGACAGGTGCGTTCGATGTCCCACATCTCCACGAGCTCTTGCGGCGTGCCGGCAATGCCGAGCGAACGGGCAAAATTGTTGGCGGTGCCGAGCGGCAGGATGGCCACCGGCAAGCGTCGATCCGGAATGGCGGTCAGAACCTGCCCGATGGTTCCATCGCCGCCGGCGGCGACGATCAGATCGACGGATTTCGAAAACGCGTCGACGAACTTCTCGTCCTTCACCGATGCGTAACGGACATCGTGACCGGCGAGTTTCAGTGCCGCCTCGATGCTCTCGCGATCGTGGCCTTTATTGCCGGCATTGGGATTGTGACAGAGCAGGACTTTGACCATGCCCCCCTCAACCGCGCGGGCGGGGGCAGGTTCCATGCTGCGCGGTGCAGAGCGGATGCGCCGAGCGCGGGGCTAAGCCGCAGATCCGACGCCGAGCAACGTATTATACAGGTCCTTGATCGTGCCGTAGCACTCGCAACTCGCCTCTTCGAGCGCATCCAGGTCGGTGATCTGTATCTTGCCGCGCCGGTACTTGATCATGCCGGCGTGCTGTAGCGCATGAGCGACGACGGACACGGTCGTCCGCCTGACGCCCAGCATTTCAGAGAGGAACTCCTGCGTGAACGGCAAGGTGTTGCTGTCGGCGAGATCCCGCGAGCGTAGCAGCCAGCGCGCCAGCCGCGATTCGATGTTATGCGAGGCGATGCATGCCGCGGACTGCTGGGCCTGCGCATAGACCGTCTGTTCGTGACGGATGATTTTTGAAAGCAACGACCGGCTTTGCAGGACCGATTCCTTGAAGGCGCTCGCGTCGCAGACCAGCGCCTTGCCGCTGAGCTGGACGATCGCCTTGTTCATGGCAATATTGCCGTCGAGCGCCGACGAGGCGCCGACCATGCCGTCGCGCCCGACCATCGCGGTTTCGATGATCTCTCCCGACGACAGGACAATGACAAGCGAAATGATCGCGTTGATGGGAAAGTGCACGAGGGTGACCGTGTCGCCCGTCTCGGACAGGACGGTTTCCTGAGCGAGTTCCATCGGCCTCAGCAATGGCGTCAATAGGACCAGGTCGGATTTTGACAGCGAGTCGAGAAACAGGTTTTTCATGGCGCGCTCCAGGGCAGGCGGGAGCACGAGCACTCTCGGTTAGCGGCGCCAGAAAAAACTGTCGCTAATGCGCCAACCATAATCGCATACCGTCGCATAGCCAGCCAATTATCTCAGGTACAATGTTGACTAGCGGACAGATAGTTCTGTCGGGAGTTGTGGGCCCGCGTGGGATAAATAAGTGGGCTGATAAATAAGTGGGCTGATGAATAAATGGGCTGACAAATAACAAGGCCCGGCTGTAATGCCGGGCCTTTTGCAGTCTTGTTGTTGGTGGGCTTACGCCGCGCCGCGCATCTCGCCGCCGTGGGGCGGCGGGATCGGCGCGCCATCGGCCGAGTATTCGTTGAGCTTGTTGCGCAAGGTGCGGATCGAGATGCCGAGAATATTGGCGGCGTGCGTCCGGTTGCCGAGACAGTGCTTGAGCGTCTCGAGGATAAGGTCGCGCTCGACCTCGGCGACGGTGCGGCCGACCAGGTTGCGGGTGATCTGTTCGGCGGCGATCGCCGCCTGTTCGGCGACATCGCCGCGCGGGGCATCGAGCCGCACGCCATCGGGCGACAGAATTCCGTCGACGCCGATCTCGACGCCGGTCGAGAGAATGACGGCGCGATGCAGTGTATTCTCCAGTTCGCGCACGTTGCCCGGCCAGCGGTTGACGTTGAGCGCGCGGCGCGCTTCCACCGACAGCGGGCGCACCGGCAGGCCGTTCACTTCAGAATATTTCTTGATGAAGTGGGTGGCGAGTTCGCCGATATCGGCCGGGCGTTCGCGCAGCGGCGGGATCTTCAGGTTCACGACATTGAGCCGGAACATGAGATCCTCGCGGAATTGCCCGGCGCGCACCGCTTCGGCGAGGTTGCGGTTCGATGTGGCGATGATGCGGATATCGACCGGCACGGGCTTTGCGCCGCCGACGCGGTCGATGACGCGCTCCTGGATGGCGCGCAGCAGCTTGGCCTGCAGCCGCACGTCCATCTCCGAGATTTCATCGAGCAGCAGTGTGCCGCCATTGGCTTCCTCGAACTTGCCGATGCGGCGTGCCAGCGCGCCGGTGAAGGCGCCTTTCTCGTGGCCGAACAATTC
>JBAZSM010000026.1:0-45857 GCA_041662425.1 Pseudolabrys sp. | reverse complement strand
TCTCCTGCAATTGGATGAGCCCAATATAAGCACTCGCCCGTGCTTGCGGTACGGGTGGCTCATCACGACAGCGCCAGTTCGGCGTGAAGCTACGGGGCGAAAACGCCTATCGCGCGTAGCCGATCAGGGGCCGGCGGGGCCGCCCCAACAGCATGAACAGGATGCTGACCCCGCCGAGCACGGCCCAGCTCGGCCATGACAGAACCGTCACCGCAACCGGATCCCACAGCACGCCGTCGGCATAAGGCGACAGCACCGGTTTCAGCATCGCCAGGGTCCCGGGGCTGAGCAGGGTCCACAGATCGCCGACGCCGGTCAGGAACAGATGGTTGCCGGCGATCGATTTGGTGCCGTCATAGATCACCAGCACGAAGGCGGCGGCCAGACCGATAAGACCGAGGGTGCGCAGCAAAAACTTGATCATGAGCCCAACTTGAAGGACCGGACGAGCCGGAGAAGGCGGCGGAATCTCGCTCAAGTAGCCTGCGCTGGCCCGCGCTTCAACCCTCCCCTGCCGGATGATGCCGGCTGCGGCGCCGCACCGTTGCATTGCGGGATGGCCGCCTTGCCTTGAGTTACGCCCACCGCTTCCGCTTGACGTTGGGGAACAGCTTGGCCGCGGACGTCTCCGGGGAAGAGAAGCTGGCCGAATCTTTTGGCCTTGTCGCCATGGAGTGAAAATGTCCAAACGCCCCCGTCCGACCTTTACCGACCAGGAAGCGCTGCTGTTCCATAGCGCCGGCCGTCCCGGCAAGCTTGAAGTCGTCGCCACCAAGCCGATGGCGACCCAGCGGGATCTCAGTCTCGCTTATTCGCCCGGCGTCGCGGTGCCGGTGCTGGCCATCGCCGACGACCCGAGCAAGGCCTACGAACTGACGGTCAAGGGCAACTTCGTCGCCGTCATCACCAACGGCACCGCCATTCTCGGCCTCGGCAACCGCGGCGCGCTGGCGGCCAAGCCGGTGATGGAAGGCAAGGCGGTGCTGTTCAAGCGCTTTGCCGATATCGATTCCATCGATCTCGAAGTCTCGACCGAGGACCCGGAAGCCTTCATCAACTGCGTCAGATATCTCGGCGCCGGCTGGGGCGGCATCAATCTCGAGGACATCAAGGCGCCCGAGTGTTTCATCATCGAGCAGAAGCTGCGCGAATTGATGGACATCCCGGTGTTCCACGACGACCAGCACGGCACCGCCATCATTTCCGCCGCCGGCCTGATCAACGCGCTGGAAATGACCGGCCGCGACATCAAGCACACACGGCTCGTCTGCAACGGCGCCGGCGCCGCCGGCATTGCCTGCCTTGAACTGCTCAAGGCGCTCGGCTTTCCGCCTGACAACCTCATGCTCTGCGACACCAAGGGTGTTATCTATCAGGGCCGCACCGAGGGCATGAACCAGTGGAAGTCGGGCTACGCGGTGAAGACCGATGCCCGCACCCTGGAGGATGCGCTCAAGGGCGCCGACGTGTTCTACGGCCTGTCGGCCAAGGGCGCGGTGACCAAGGAGATGGTCAGGTCGATGGCCGCCAAGCCGATCATCTTCGCCATGGCCAATCCGGACCCGGAAATCACGGCGGAGGAAGTCGCCGAAGTGCGCGACGACGCCATCATGGCGACCGGCCGCTCGGACTATCCGAACCAGATCAACAATGTGCTCGGCTTTCCGTTCATCTTCCGCGGCGCGCTCGACGTGCGCGCCTCGACCATCAACATGGAAATGAAGATCGCGGCGGCCCATGCGCTGGCCCAGCTCGCCCGCGAGGACGTGCCCGATGAGGTGGCGCTGACCTACGGCACGCGGTTCAAGTTCGGGCCCGAATACATCATCCCGACACCGTTCGATCCGCGCCTCATTTCCTCGATCCCTCCGGCCGTCGCCAAGGCGGCCATGGAGACCGGCGTCGCGCGCAAGCCGATCGAGGACATGGAGGCCTACAAGCTGCAGCTCAGCGCGCGCCGCGATCCGATCGCCGGCACGCTGCAACAGGTCTACGCCCGGCTGCGCCGGGCGCCGCAGCGCGTCGTGTTCGCCGAGGGCGAGGAAGAGCAGGTCATCCGCGCCGCCATGTCCTTCGTTACGCAGGGCCTGGGCACCGCGCTGCTGGTCGGCCGCGAGGATCGCGTCAGGGAAACCGCGAAGGAAGCCGGCATCGAACTCGCCGACGGCATCGAAATCATCAATGCCCGGCTGTCGAACCGCAACGGCGTCTACCTCAACTATCTCTATGAGCGCCTGCAGCGTCACGGCTACCTGCTGCGCGACTGCCAGCGGCTGGTGAATACCGATCGCAACCACTTTGCCGCGCTGATGGTGGCGCTGGGCGACGCCGACGCCATGGTGGCCGGCGTGACGCGCAATTTCTCGGTGGCGCTGGAAGACGTGCGGCGCGTCATCGATGCCAAACCCGGTCATCGCGTCATCGGCGTGTCGCTGGTCGTGGCGCGCGGCCGCACCGTGCTGGTCGCCGACACCGCCATTACCGAACTGCCGACCGGCGAAGATCTCGCCGATATCGCGGTCGAGGCCGCCGGCGTCGCGCGGCGGCTCGGCTATACGCCGCGCGTCGGCATGCTGGCCTTCTCGAGCTTCGGCCATCCCGAGGGCGAACGCTCGGCCAAGGTGATCGAGGCGGTGAAGATTCTCGATCACCGCCGCGTCGAATTCGAATACGAAGGCGACATGGCCGCCGACGTCGCGCTCAATCCGGAGCTGGCCGCGGCTTATCCGTTCAGCCGCCTGTCGGGGCCGGCCAATGTGCTGGTGATGCCGGCGTTCCACTCGGCGTCGATCTCGACCAAGATGCTCCAGGAACTCGGCGGCGCCACCGTCATCGGGCCGCTGCTGGTGGGCCTCGATCGGTCGGTGCAGATCGTCCAGCTCGGCGCCAAGGACAATCAAATCGTCAATATGGCGGCGCTCGCGGCGTTCAACGTGAGCGGCTGAGAGAGAGAAGAGGCGAATAGTGGGTGGAGATTTCGGCCACTATTCGCTACTCCCTGTTCGCTATTCGCCATCAGCTAGAGGCTCCGCATGTCCACCGCCCCCCTCTCCGGCGTCATCGCCGCCGTCGCCACGCCGATCGACGAAAACGCCGCGCCGGATATCGCGCGCGCCACAAAACTCGCCCGCTATCTGCTGGACAATGGCTGTGACGGCCTCAACGTGCTGGGCTCGACCGGCGAAGCGACCTCGTTCTCGGTCGCCGAGCGCAAGGCGGTCATGACCGCGTACCGGGAGTCCGGCCTGCCGATGGATCGCCTGATGGTCGGCACCGGTGCCGCATCCGTCGCCGATGCCATCGCGCTGACACAACACGCCGCGGAGCTCGGCTTTGCCGGCGCGCTGGTCCTGCCGCCCTTCTACTACAAGGGCGTGCCCGATGACGGCCTGGTCGCCTATATCGGCGCGTTGGTCGACGCCACGGCCAGCCAGAAGTTGCCATTGTATCTTTATCACTATCCGCAGCTCTCCGGCATTCCGTGGCACGTCGAGCTCATCAAGCGGCTGCGCGAGACCTATCCGGGCCGCATCGTCGGTCTGAAGGATTCCTCCGGCGACATGGCTTACGCGCGCTCGGTTGCGGCCATCGCCAAGGACTTCGCGACCTTCCCGTCGACCGAAGCCTGCCTGCTCGATGCGCGCCGCGGCGAATTCGCCGGCTGTATTTCGGCGACCGCCAACGTCAACGCCGATCTTTGCCAGCGTGCCTGGGAACACGGCGATGCCACCGCCCACGCCGCCGCCGTCGCGATCCGCAAGCTGTTCGAGGGCCGGCCGCTGGTGCCCGGCGTCAAAATGCTGCTCGGGCACATCCACAATGATGCGGCGCTCGCCCGCGTCCGCCCGCCCTTTGCCGCCGTATCCGCCGCCGACCGCGCCGCGATCACAGCCGGCTACGACGCCATCCGTGCCCGGAAGGTCGCCTAAGCCTCTTGAATTGCGCGGATTTCAGGGGCGTTGACGCCCGCGCAAGGGGCAACTATAAGCCACGCGCAACTGGGGCCGGGTTTCCGGCCCCGCTTATTCTTATACAGACCGGTTCGCTGCCGCGGTCCCAGACGACCGTATGCGACCAGTCGCCCGTTAGAGATCGAACGAGATTTAGATGGCCAACACCAAGTCCGCCCGCAAAGCGACCCGCAAGATCGCGCGCCGCACGGCAGTCAACAAATCGCGCCGCACCGCGTTGCGCAATTCTGTGCGCAAGGTCGAAGAAGCGATTGCCACTGGCGACCGCACTGCGGCCGCTGAAGCGTTCAAGTCTGCGGAGCCCGCGATCATGCGTGCAGCGCAGCGCGGCACGGTTCACAAGAACACCGCCAGCCGCAAAGTCTCGCGCCTGTCGCACTCGATCGCTAAGCTCGGCAAGTAATCCGGCGCGGTACTCAGGCCATCTGCCGAACCGCGTTCGGCAGATGGGTTAGACTGTACCGCCGTTAGCCGACAGCAAGCGACGCGAACTGCGCAGCACCGATACCAGGCGGTGTTCGCGAGCGCGAAATTGCTTGGCGCTTTTTCAAAAAATACATGACAATGCCATCTCGCGGGCGCTAACGGCGCGCCGCGCTCGCATGCATTCGCGAAACTGTCACTTGCCCGTCAACGAGTTATGGGCGTCAAGTGTTTTCAGCGTCTTTTGCGCTTCCATCACATTCTTCATTGATGAATTAAGCGGGGGCTACCCTCGTCATTCGCACAGAAAAATTTTCGTGCGCATAAAGACTTAAGCCGATGAAGCCGCAATGGACCCGGGAAACGCTTGCGGCCCAGTCATTTCCGCGCCGCCGATCGCGAAATTATTTCGGACCGCGAACGATTCACTTTAGCCGCGCCCGTCGTGTGATTCCCCACGACTCATCAACACCTTGCTCACCGACTGGTAAGAAATTTGTGCGCGCCCACGCCGGCCACACGCTGCGTTCTTCGCGCTCGTCCAACAAAAGGAAATTGCGAGCCCGGATGCCTTGTGTATTTTGAAAAGCGCGCACGGTGATCGCCGTTCGCGATCAGAAACAAGGAACGGTTCTGCGCTCATCGGCAGATGAGAAAGGCTATCTGTTGCCCTCGACAGCAAAACAGATCGGCTGACATTGCCGCTACTTTGGAATTGCGTGCGGCAACCATCCGATTTGCGATGCGGTAGCAGGGACCTGACACGACCGAGACTTGATCTGAACTTGAGGCGAACTGAACTTGAGACGACCCGAACCTGAAGCGACTTGATGCGGTTCGAAACGACTTGACGATAGGCGACCTGGGCGAAAGCCCGCAAAAGGGGGGACTGTGATGATGGCGAACTCTCGTACGATGGAAGGTGCTGGCGCCTATGCGCCGTTCCAGACCGGCTCGTACAGTGCGCTTTTTCGTCATAGCTCCGATGCCTGCCAGGGCAACGCGCCGCCCTTCTGCTAAAGGCGCGATCCTTTCACCTAGAACCGATATCGCCCTGCCACCGTCACACTCGGCAGAGATATCCCCGGAACCAGTTGCGTCCCGTACCGGCGCGTCGGCGGCTTATGCCGCCAGGCCGAGCAACCATTGTCCGTTCAACCGAATTCAGAAAAGCAAAGAGAACAAGAAAATGCCGAACGACGATCAGGAGAGCTGGCTCAGAGTGAAGACGCGCCTGCGCGCGGAAGTGGGCGAAGACATCTTCTCAAGCTGGTTTGGACGCATGGAACTGGAAGGCCTCGACGAAGGCGGCGTGCGCCTGTCGGTGCCGACCCGCTTCCTCAAGAGCTGGATTCAGTCGCACTATGCCGAAAAGGTGCTCACCTGCTGGCAGGCCGAGCGCAATGAGGTCGGCCGTATCGAGCTGATCGTTCGTTCGGCGGTTCTGAAGAACACCGCGCAGCCGAAGCCCAAGGCCGAACCGGCAATGCTTACCGGTCATGGCGACGGCCGTCACTTCAACGGCAATGGCGCGACCCGCGGGGCGATCGCCGGCGATGCCGCGGTGCATGAGGCGCTCGGCGGTTCGCCACTCGACGCACGGCTGACCTTCGAGTCCTTCGTCGTCGGCCGTTCCAATACGCTGGCGCAGGCCGCCGCCCGGCAGGTCGCCGCTGCGCAGCGCAACGACCCGGTGATGTTCAACCCGCTGTACATCCATGCCGGCGTCGGCCTCGGCAAGACGCATCTGCTGCAGGCCATCACCTGGGCCGGTAACGCCAATGGCGAGCGTAAGGTGCTCTACCTTACCGCCGAGAAGTTCATGTACGGCTTCGTCGCCGCGCTGCGCGCGCAGAACGCCATCGCCTTCAAGGAGGCGCTGCGCGGCATCGGCGTCCTCGTCATCGACGACCTGCAGTTCCTGCAAGGCAAATCGACGCAAGCCGAATTCTGCCATACCCTCAACGCACTGATCGACGCCGGGCGACAGGTGGTGATCGCGTCGGATCGGCCGCCATCGGACCTCGAAAGCCTCGACGAGCGCGTGCGCTCGCGTCTCGCCGGCGGCCTTGTCGTCGAGATGGGCGGCCTCGGCGAGGAGCTCCGCCTCGAGATTCTGAAAGCCCGCGTGCTCGCCGCCCTTGCGCATCATCCGAGCTTCGACGTGCCGCTGCCGGTGCTGACCTACATCGCCAAGGCCGTGACCCATAACGGCCGCGACCTCGAGGGCGCGCTCAACCGCCTGCTCGCCCACTCGAAGCTGACCGGTCAGATGGTGACGCTGGAAATGGCCGAGCGCGAAGTGCGCGACCTGATCCGTCCGCAGGAACCTAAGCGCGTCAAGATCGAGGACATCCAGCGCATCGTCGCCCGGCAGTACAATGTCAGCCGCTCGGACCTATTGTCGTCGCGCCGCACCGCCAATGTCGTACGGCCGCGACAAGTGGCGATGTATCTGGCCAAGACGCTGACCTTGCGCTCGCTGCCGGAAATCGGCCGGCGATTTGGCGGCCGTGACCACACCACGGTTCTCCATGCGGTGCGCAAGATCGAGGGCCTCGTCGGCAACGACATGGCGCTGTCCGAGGAAATCGAGATCCTCAAGAGGCAATTGCAGGAATAGCAGCAATCTCCGCTCGTCCCCGCGCAAGCGGGGACCCGGGCGTGGCCCGGTAATGAGCCAAAGAGCTGGATTCCGCTTGGGCGGGAATGAGCGGCTTGGGGCGGCGCCGCTCACCACCCTCTCCCGCAAACCGGGAGAAAGCGTATCTGTGGACGCCCTGGGGATAGCAGCGGGGGTTGCGTCCGGCCGGCCAACCCGCCCTTGCGCAATCGCCCCGCTCTTGCCACCTTTGCGCCCCGGCTTCCGCCGGTTGGCGCCAGCGGGTGGGTTTTTCGGCGCCGAAGCGGGATTTTCCATGAAAGTGACTGTCGAACGCGCCGAACTCCTGAAATCGCTCAGCCACGTCTATCGCGTGGTCGAACGGCGCAACACCATTCCGATTCTGTCCAACGTGCTGATCCGCGCCGACAACGGCAAGCTCAGCATGAAGGCGACCGACCTTGACCTCGAAGTCACCGACGCGATCGCCGCCGAGGTGTCGCCGGGCGGCGCCACCACCGTGCCCGCCCATATGTTTTACGACATCGTGCGCAAGCTGCCGGACGGTTCGCAGATCGTGATCGAAGGTTCGGGCGAGCGCGCCGTGCTGTCGATCCGCGCCGGCCGTTCGCGCTTCACGCTGCAGACGCTGCCGGAGAGCGATTTCCCGGATCTCGCCGCCGGCGAGATGACGCATTCCTTCAAGCTGCCGGCCGCCGACTTGAAGCGCCTCATCGACAAGACCCAGTTCGCGATCTCGACCGAAGAGACCCGCTATTATCTCAACGGCATCTATCTGCACGCCGCCGGCACCGGCAAAGCCGCCACGCTGCGCGCGGTGGCGACTGACGGCCATCGGCTGGCGCAGGTCGAGCTGCCGTTGCCGGAAGGCGCCGTCGGCATGCCGGGCATCATCATCCCGCGCAAGACCGTCGCCGAGGTGCAGCGCCTGATCGAGACCGGCGAAGGCGAAATCGCCATCGACCTGTCCGCCGGCAAGATTCGCTTCGCCATCGGTAATGTCGTGCTGATCTCGAAGCTGATCGACGGCACCTTCCCCGATTACGGCCGGGTGATCCCGGCCAATAACGACAAGAGTCTTGTCGTCGACAAGAAGGATTTCGAGGCCGCGGTCGACCGCGTCTCGACCGTGTCGAGCGAGCGTGGCCGCGCCGTGAAACTGTCGATCACCGGCGGACGCCTCGTCCTGTCGGTGACCAATCCGGACTCCGGCAGCGCGACCGAGGAGCTCGAGGTCGACTACGAGGCCGACGCGCTCGATATCGGTTTCAACTCGCGCTACCTGCTCGACATCGCCGCGCAGATCGAGGGCGAAGTCGCCATCCTGAAGCTCGCCGATCCGGGCTCGCCGACGCTCATTCAGGACAAGGATGCCAAGGGCGCGCTCTACGTCCTGATGCCGATGCGGGTCTGACGCTTTTCGTTTTGTGCTTCAGGCGTTCGCCGGGGTGATTGCATGCAAATCGCAATGATCGGCCTCGGCCGCATGGGCGCGAACCTGTCGCGCCGCCTTATCAAGCACGGCCACCAGGTCGTGGTGAATGACCAGTCCGCCGCCGCGATCCGGACTTTGGCGGGCGATGGCGCCATCCCGGCCGCGTCGCTCGATGACGTCGTCAAGGCGCTCACTGCGCCGCGCGCCGTCTGGGTGATGCTGCCGGCCGGAGACGCCACCGAGACAACCATCGAACGTCTCGCCGAGATGATGTCGCCGGGCGACATCATCATCGACGGCGGCAACACCAACTGGCGCGACGATCTGCGCCGCGCCAAGGCGCTCAAGGCGCGCGGCATCCATCACATCGACGTCGGCACGTCGGGCGGCGTGCTGGGCGCGACGTCGGGTTACTGTCTGATGATCGGCGGCGACAAGGACGCGGTATCGCGGCTGACACCGGTCTTCGCTGCGCTGGCGCCCGGCGACGGCAAGATATCGCAGGGCTCGACGGCACCGGACGGCTGGCTCCATGTCGGGCCCAACGGCGCCGGCCACTTCGTCAAGATGGTGCACAACGGCATCGAATACGGCCTGATGCAGGCCTATGCCGAGGGCTTCCAGATCCTCGCCGAAGCCGATGCCGCCGTTGTTCCCGAAGCCGAACGCATGCCGCTCGACATCGCCGCCATCGCCGAAGTCTGGCGGCACGGCAGCATCGTCGAATCCAAATTGCTCGACGTCACGGCCACGGCGCTTGCCGACGACACCGGGCTCGCCGAATTCTCCGGCGTGGTCGACGACACCGGCGAAGGCCGCTGGACCATCCAGACCGCGATCGAGCGCGCCATTCCGGTCGCGACGTTGTCGGCGGCGCTCTATGCGCGCTTCCGCTCGCGCCGCCAGCCGAACTTCGCCGACAAGGTGATCTCCGCAATGCGCCGTGGCTTCGGCGGACATGGTGAAGGCAAGGTCGCTGGCAAGTGAGCATGGCCAAGCCCCACGTAGCCGACTGGACCGCGGCCCTCGTCGTGATGGGCGTGTCCGGCGCCGGCAAAAGCACCATCGCGCAGGCGCTGTCGGCGCGGCTCGGCCGTCCGCTGATCGAAGGCGACAGCCTGCATCCGCCCGCCAATATCGCGAAGATGTCGACGGGCACACCACTCACCGACGGCGATCGCCTGCCCTGGCTCAAGGCCATCGCCGCCCGCATCGACGACGCGCGGAAGACGCGGCAGCCGGTCATCGTCACCTGTTCGGCGTTGAAGCGGCCCTATCGCGAGATTCTCACCGACGGCCACGACGACGTCGGCTTCGTCTATCTGCGCGGCACGCGGGATTTGATCGCCAGCCGGCTGGACGCGCGCACCAACCATTTCATGCCGCCGGGCCTGCTCGACAGCCAGTTCGCGGCGCTGCAGGAACCTGGCGACGACGAGCCGACCATCGCTATTGCCATCGACGCCACGCCGGCCCAGATCGTCGATAAGATCGTTGCTCGATTCACGCCGTAAGTCCGGCCTTGTTCGCGGTGCCGCCGCGACAGAAACTCCGCAGATGTCCGCCGCCTTTCTCCGTCGCCTGACGCTGACGAACTTCCGCAGCTACCACGCCGCACACCTGACCCTCGGTCATGAAGGGGCGGTGGTGCTGACGGGGCCGAACGGCGCCGGCAAGACCAACCTCATCGAAGCGATCTCGATGCTGGCGCCGGGCCGTGGGCTGCACCGCGCCACGCTCGACGAACTCGCCTTCGCCGAAGGCGACGGCAGTTGGGCCGTATCGGCCGAAATCGAGGGCATGCTCGGCCTGGCGACCCTCGGCACCGGTATCGAGCCACCGGCCGCCGACGACAGCACCCATTCGCGCAAATGCCGCATCGACCGCGAGCCGGTGTCGTCGGCCACCGCCTTCGCCGACCATCTGCGCGTCATCTGGCTGACGCCGTCGATGGACCCGCTATTCGTCGGCCCGGCCGCCGACCGCCGCCGCTTTCTCGACCGGCTGGTGCTGGCGGTCGACGCGCAGCACGCGAGCCGCGTCTCGGCGCTGGAGCGCTCGTTACGCTCGCGCAATCGCCTGCTCGAAGATCAGCGCAGCGACGCGCACTGGCTCGACGCCATCGAGCACGAGACCGCTGAAGTCGCGGTCGCCGTCTCCGCCGCGCGCTACGAAACCGTCAATCGCCTCGCCGCGGCGCTCGATGCCGCGCGCGACGACGAGCGGTCTTTGGCCCCGGCCTTCGCCAGGCCGCGCATTTCGCTCGAGGGCTGGATGGAGAACCAGTGGCCCGTCAGCACCGCGCGCGAGATCGAGGATCGCTACCGCGACCTGCTGCGCGAGACCCGGGCGCAGGATGCGGCCGCCGGCCGCACGCTGGAAGGCCCTCACCGCGCCGATCTCAAGGTCGTCCATGCCGGCAAAGGCATTGCCGCGGCAGATGCCTCGACCGGCGAGCAGAAAGCGATGCTGATCCGCCTGTCGCTGGCGCACGCCCATCTCATCAAGGACATGACGGGTTACGCGCCGCTGATGCTGCTCGATGAGGTCGTGGCCCATCTCGACCCGCTGCGCCGCGCCGCGCTGTACGATGCGCTCGCCGCGCTCGGCGCGCAGGTCTGGATGACCGGCGCCGACCCTGCCGCCTTCGCCGACATTGCCGACCGGGCGCAATGGTTCGACGTGCGGTCCGGCGGCCTCGACAAACGCGGCTGAGCCTGGTTCCACGGCGCCCGCTCACGTTGCGTTAATCGAAATATTTTGAATTCGCGGAAAACAGGAACCAATACCCTTCCGCGGCCTTTACCCTGTGTCATCCGAATAGCGTTGAAAATTCAAGGGAAATGGAAAAGGGCGATGGGCAGGGAACTTTCACTTCAACCGGTTGGGCGGCTGCTGCGCGAAATTCATCGCGTGCTCGCCATCAAAGACGAACAATTGGCGCGGCTTGAGATCCTCACGGTCGCCGTCGCGGCGTTCAGCCGTCCGATCCCGGACTACGAGCCCTGCTTTCAGCATCAGCGCCGTTTGACCGCGCGCGCAACCGAACTGCGCACCGGCTGCCTATAGCTCGCCGATCAGCGCGCGGCGCTGACGCTCGGAGGCGTCGGCAAAACGGCGCAGCGCATGGGCCTCGGTCAACATCCCGACCACCTGGCCGCGCTCGATCGTATCGACCACCGGCAGCGCTTCGGCTTCGAACTTCTCAAAGGCCTTGATTGCTTCCTGCGCCGTCAACTGTTGCAGCAACACTTCGCCTTTATGCCGCAGAAGGTCGCGCAACGGCGTCACCGCCGGAACTTCGGTTGAGTGGGCTTCCGCCACCATGACCATGCCGGCGTAATGGCCGTCGTCGTCGACAGCGAGGACCTGATTGGTGGACCCCAACGGAAAGGTCTCGCGGAACACGGTCAGCGGCGATTCCACCGAGGTGGTGCGCACATCGGAGCGCATCATCTGCGCGACCGTCAAGTCGCGAATCCAGCCGATATCGGCGCCGCCGCGAATGGTTTCGCCGCGCAGATGGAAGCGCCACGTCGCGAACGAGTAGCCGAACAGTTCGCGCGTCACCTGCATCGAGACGATCACCGCGATCAGCACCGTGGCGGTGAGCCAGAGATCGCCGGTGGTTTCCAGGGCGATGAAGCACATGGTGAGCGGCCCGCCGATCACCGACGCCGCCAGCGCGCTCATGCCGATGATGGCATAGGCATCGGGATTGACGGCAAGCGACGGCCACAGGGTGTTGAGGCCAACGGCGAAGAGCTGGCCGCCAAGCGCGCCCATCAACAGCGAGGCAAAGAACAGGCCGCCGCGGAAGCCCGAGCCGAGCGACACGATCGAGGCAAACGCCTTGAAAAACAGCAGCATCGCCAAAGTTTCGACCGGCATCTTGAACAAGGTGGTGAGATGCAGCGCGCCGTGTCCCGACGACATGATGCGCGGCGTCACGATCGCCATCAGACCGACAATGGCGCCGCCAATCATCGGCCGCAGCCAGGGCCGCACGCCGGCGCGGCCGAATAGCAGCTCGCAGGCGGCGACGCCGCGCATCAGGGTAATACCGAAAAATGCTGCCAGCAGGCCGAAACCGCCGGCGATGCCGAGGTCCTGAAACGACATGGCCATGACCGGGCCGGCCTCGATGCCGAGGCGGTCGGGCGTGAAGGCGAGCGACGTGAAATAGCCGAACAGCGCCGCGACCCCGACTGGCGCCAGGCCGGCGACCGCGTAGCTGCCGATGATCAGCTCAAAACCGTAAAAGGCGCCGGCCAGCGGCGCGCCGAAGGCGCCGGCGATGGCGCCGGCCGCGCCGCAGCCGACCAGCAAGCGAATATCGCTGCGGCGCAGGCGGAAGGCCTGGCCGATTTTCGAGGCGAGGCCGCTCGATAATTGCGTATAGCCCGCTTCCAGCCCGACCGAGGCGCCGACGCCGCTCGACCAGACGGTCTGCGCCGTCACGATGAGACTGCCGCGCATCGACATGCGGCCGCCATGGAGGGCGTTGGCTTCGATCGGGTCGACTTCCGTGCCGCGCCAGCGCGAGATCGTCCGCGTGGCCAGCCCGAGCGCGAGACCGCCGAGGCAAGGCACCAGAAAGGCAAACAGCGGGTCGATCGACATCCGCCCGGACAGGCGTTCGCCCGGATCGAGACCGAAGAAATGGAGGTGCATGAAGGCAACCATGGCCCCCATCGCCGCCACCACCAGACCCGCCACGCCGCCGACCAGCGCTGCGAGCAGAATGATGCTCGACTCGCGCGCGCGGATGAACGCGCGCAGGCGGTGGGGAACTTCGAAGCCGTTGAAAGGGCGCATGCGGGCGGCCGAAAGGAAGCGCAGTAACAGACTCTGTTTAGATGGCAGGTTGCGGCGCTTCGCAAGCCCGATAAGAGCCAACTGGATGAAAACCACGGCCTAATTGCGAAGCATGTCACGGCCGCAATTAAACAGAGCCAAAGCGGCGGAATCAGGCTGCCGGAAGGGCCGGAAAATCGCCCGATTCAGGGGCCGAAAAACATGCGATTTTCGTCCGCATTCCACTTTAAAAATCGCTGAAAGATCAACATATTAGACAGGGTGACTTTGCGCTGTACGCAGGTCATTTTTCGTGTCACACAAACTGCTCCAGCTGATTCATTTTTCGGCTTGGCTTTGAAGGCTCGCCCATGGCTGAACCGGCCCGCGACATCCGTTCCGACTCCTCCGATTACGGCGCCGACTCGATCAAGGTCCTCAAAGGCCTCGACGCCGTGCGCAAGCGCCCGGGCATGTATATCGGCGACACCGATGACGGCTCCGGCCTGCACCATATGGTCTACGAGGCCGTCGACAACGGCATCGACGAAGCGCTGGCCGGCCACGCCACCGAGGTCTCGGTCACGCTCAACGCGGACGGCTCCTGCACGGTGCGCGACAATGGCCGCGGCATTCCGACCGCGATGCATGCCGAAGGCGTCTCGACCGCCGAGGTCGTGATGACGCAGCTCCATGCCGGCGGCAAATTCGACCAGAACTCCTACAAGGTGTCGGGCGGCCTGCATAGCGTCGGCATTTCGGTCGTCAACGCGCTGTCGAGCTGGCTCAAGCTGCGCATCTGGCGCGACGGCAAGGAACACCTCATCGAGTTTCGTGACGGCGCCACGGTTGCGCCGCTGCAGGTCATCGGCGACGCCAACGGCCAGCGCGGCACCGAAGTGACGTTTCTGCCGTCGACGGAAACCTTCACCATGGTGGAGTTCGACTTCGCCACGCTCGAGCACCGCCTGCGCGAACTGGCATTCCTCAATTCCGGCGTCTCGGTGGTGCTGACCGACGCGCGCCACGCCGTCGAAAAGCGCGAGGAACTGAAATATGACGGCGGCGTCGAAGCCTTCGTCCGCTTTCTCGACCGCAACAAGACGCCGCTGATCCCCAAGCCGGTGATGATCAAGGCCGAACGCGACGGCATTACGGTCGAATGCGCACTGTGGTGGAACGACGCCTACCACGAGAACGTGCTCTGCTTCACCAACAACATTCCGCAACGCGATGGCGGCACGCATCTCGCCGGCTTCCGCGGCGCGCTGACGCGCCAGGTGACGCAATATGCGGAATCGCTCGGCACCTCGAAAAAGGAAAAAGTCGCGCTGACCGGCGACGACTGCCGCGAAGGCCTCACCGCCGTGCTGTCGGTGAAGGTGCCGGACCCGAAGTTCTCGTCGCAGACCAAGGACAAGCTGGTTTCGTCCGAAGTCCGCCCGGCGGTCGAAAACGTCGTCAATCAGGCGCTGCAGGGCTGGTTCGAGATCCACCCGTCCGAAGCCAAGATCATCGTCGGCAAGGTGGTGGAAGCCGCCGCCGCCCGCGAAGCCGCGCGCAAGGCCCGCGACCTGACGCGCCGCAAGGGCGCGCTCGATATCTCCTCGCTGCCCGGCAAGCTCGCCGACTGCCAGGAGCGCGATCCCGCCAAATCCGAACTGTTCATCGTCGAGGGCGACTCGGCCGGCGGCTCCGCCAAGCAGGGCCGCAACCGTGAATTCCAGGCGGTGCTGCCGTTGCGCGGCAAGATTCTAAACGTCGAGCGCGCGCGCTTCGACAAGATGCTGGGCAGCCAGGAAATCGGCACGCTGATCACCGCGCTCGGCACCGGCATCGGCCGCGACGAGTTCAACGCCGACAAGCTGCGCTATCACAAGATCATCATCATGACGGACGCCGACGTCGACGGCGCTCATATCCGCACGCTGCTGCTGACGTTCTTCTTCCGCCAGATGCCGGAGCTGATCGATCGCGGTTACATCTACATCGCGCAGCCGCCGCTCTATAAGGTCAATCGCGGCAAGTCCGAGCAGTATCTCAAGGACGAACGCGCGCTTGAGGATTATTTGATCGCGACCGGCGTCGAAGAAGCCGTTCTCAAGCTCGCCAATGGCGAGGAGCGCGCCGGCGAGGACCTGCGCAAGCTGGTCGAGGAAGCCCGCGCCGTCCGCAACATCCTGCACGGGCTGCACTCGCGCTATAACCGCCAGGTGGTCGAACAGGCCGCCATTCTCGGCGTCCTGAACCCGGAAATTTTCGGCAATGCCGAGACCGCGAATGCGGCGGCGCCCTTTATCGCCAAGCGCCTTAACGTGCTGGCGGAAGAAACCGAGCGCGGCTGGGAAGGCGAGTTCAGCGAGCAGGACGGTTTCATTTTCACGCGCACCGTTCGCGGCGTCAAAAGCACCGCCATCATCGACCACGCGCTGCTCGGCTCGGCCGAGGCGCGCAAGCTCGACGAACATGCCGCATCGCTGCAGAAGGTCTACGAGAAGCCCGGCACGCTGCGGCGCAAGGATGAGAGCTGGCCGATCTACGGGCCGGTCGGCCTGTTCGAGGCCATCACCGGCGCCGGCCGCAAGGGCGTGTCGATGCAGCGCTACAAAGGTCTCGGCGAGATGAACCCGGGGCAGCTCTGGGAAACCACGCTCGACGTCAATGCGCGCTCGCTGCTGCAGGTGCGCATCAAGGAAGTCGACGAAGCCAATGTGCTGTTCGATCAGCTCATGGGCGATGTCGTCGAGCCGCGCCGGCAGTTCATCCAGGACAACGCGCTGTCGGCCAGCGTCGACGTCTGATCACAAATTCTGACCGGGCGCCGCCGCCATGGCGGCGCGGGCGCGTTTGGCGCCCAGCCACAGCACGATGCCGGCCAGCACGCTGGTCACGGCCAGAGTGCCGACCACCGGCAGGTTGCCGCTCGATCGGCTTACGCTGATGCCGGACGAAATAATCGCCCCGATGCCGAGCTGAACGAAGCCGAGCAGCGCCGCTGCGCTTCCCGCATTGCGCCCGAACGGCATCAGCGCGATCGAGGCCGCATTCGGATAGGTCACGCCGAGACAGCTCAGCGTCAGGAAGAAGAACACCACAGTCGCGGAGATGCCGTACAGGCCGGCCCAGGTGCCGATCGCGAATGCCAGCGTCACCGCAACCTGCAAGGCCAGCACCGCAGCGAACAAAGTGGTGCTGCTGAACCTCTTCAAGAGCAGGACGTTCAACTGGCTGGCGCCGATCAATCCGCAGGCCAGCACCGCGAAGATGCTGCTATACGCCGCGGCGCTGAGATGAAAGTTGTCCATGAACACGATCGGCGAACCGGCGACATAGGCGAACAGCCCCGCGAACGAGAAGGCGCCGGCGAGCGCGTAGGTCGCGAAGCAGGGATGCCGCACGATCACGAGATATTCGCGGGCGATGGGGCCCGGCTTCAGCGAAATGCCGCGATCGGCCCTGTGGCCCTCGGGCAGCAGAAACCACGTCAGCGCCAGGATGAGCGCAACGACCAGAAACAGCACGACGAAGACGGCGCGCCATCCCCAAATTCCAACGACGACGCCTCCGACGGTTGGCGCCAGCAGCGGCGACACCGCGATGAACAGAAACAGCGACGACAGAATGCGCGCGCTCTGACGGGGCGGAAAGAAATCGCGCACCATCGCCAGCGAAGCGACCTGCGCGCCGCAGCCGCCGAGACCCTGGAGAAAGCGCATCGCCACCAGCATCTCGATGCTGGTCGAAAAGGCGCAGCCGAGCGAGGCGGCGAGAAACAGCAGGAGGCCGACAGCCAGAGGCGGCTTGCGGCCGAAGCGGTCGAGCAGCGGACCGTAGAATAGTTGCCCGCCGGCCATACCGATGAAATAGGCCGACAGCGTCAGCGAGATCGCGTTGGTCGACACACCGAACTCACCGGCGACCTGAAGATAGGCCGTCAGGTACATATCGATGCTGAAGGGACTGACGACGCTGAGAACGCCGAGCAGGCACAAGATGAACAGGGACGAGCGCTTCGACGAAGGCGCAGGCGGATTCAGGGCTTCCATCGGCGGACGTGTAGCCGAGAAATCCGGCCGCCGCGACGGCTGCGGGATGCGGGGCTGATCTGCCGGACGGGCGCGCCCAAGCCGTTACGCCCAAGCCGTTACGCCAAAGCCGGGCGGATAGCGCATTCGCTATCCGCCGCCACGCCTCGCGACGCTTCGCGCTAGTAGCAAACCCGCGACCGCGCCCAGACCCAGCCGCCACGGCCATCGGCCACGCGGACGCGCCGCACGGTGCAGCCGTCGCCATAGCCGGCGGAATAGCCGACACGGTATCCGCCCGTGCCGCCATAATACTCGCCGCCGTCATAGCGATACGGGCGCCCGTAATACGTGGGGCCGCGATACGGCGCGCTGTAGCTCGTGGTCCGGTACGGTTCGTTGTAGTACGTGCCGCGATACGGCTCGCTGTAATACGTGCTGCGATAGGGGTCGCTGTAATACGAACTGCGGTAGCGCGGCGCCTCGTAGCCGTGGCGATAGCCGTCATCGACCCGGACGTACCTTACCTTGCGCACGACCTTGACGATCTTGCGATAGCAGCAGTTCGACGAGTACCGGACGTTTTCGCCGCGGTAGCCGGACCGGCCGTAGTAATAATCGCCCGCCGTGGCGTTGTTGGACGTGACGAGCGACAGCGTGAGAAGAAGACAGAGGCCGAGAATCGTCAGTGCAATCCGACGCATGATCAGGACTCCTCGAACAAACCGGGCGGAAAATGCCGGTCCTTAGAATTTTAACAGAATATTAACCATTGTGGCGGTGTCCCTATGCCACAGCTGGTAACCGGGTAAATAATTGATATTATTGACTTATTTATTTGCCGCTGAGGGGTCGGCGCCCATCACGACGTCAGCCTAGCGCCGATCGCGAGACCAATGGCGATGGCCCCGACGAACAGCACCAGGAAGATGCCGGCCAGCCATTTGGCGATGGTCGCGGACGCTTCCTCGACGCCGGTGAAGCCGAAAATTCCGGCCACGATCGCGATCAGCAGAAAAACGAATGCCCATTTCAGCATGCATCACCCCGGTGGTTGTCTCGGCCGATAACGGAACAAGATGGCTCCGGTTCCATCGCCTGTACCGCATGTCGCTCAGAACAGATCGAGATATTCCTTCTGCTCCCAGGCCGTGACCATCGTGTGGTCCTGTGCGTGCGTTGGTTCTTCTTTTTCGAAGCGCTCGCGCTCGGCGGTCTTGATGTGCGCGTAATAATCGACAAAGCCGCCGCCGAACGCCGCGCGAAACGTCTCATCGGCACGCAAGGCGGTCACCGCCTCGCCCAGCGACTTCGGCAATAGCACCGCCGCGGCTTCGTAGGGCGTATCGGCCGACGCACCGGGATCGAGCCGCCGGGCGATGCCATCGAGGCCTGAGTAGATCTGCGATGCCATGTAGAGATACGGGTTGGCCGCCGGCTCGCCGACACGGTTTTCCAGATGCGTCGAAGCCGCGCCGATTTCGCCCAGCAGCCGCATCATCACGCCGCGATTGTCGCGCGCCCAGATGGCGCGGTCCGGCGCCAGCGAATAAGGCCGATAGCGCTTGTAGCCGTTGACCGTCGGCGTCGTGAAAGCCGCCGCGGCGCGCGCATGCGCCAGCACGCCGCCCAGATAATACTGGCCGAGGCTCGACAGGCCGTCGGGATCGGTGAACGCGTTGCGTTTCGAGCCGCGCTCGATCAGCGACTGATGCAGATGCCAGCCGCTCGACATCACGTTCGGCAGGCCGGGCCGGCACATGAAGCTGACGAGATAGCCATGGCGCCGCGCGATCTGCTTCAGCGCGGCGCGGAACAGGATCATGGTGTCGGCGGCTTCCAGCCCGAGCTGCGGGCGGAATGTGAATTCGATCTGACTGGGCCCAAGCTCCAGTTCCACCGAGCGCAACGGCAGGCCGAGCGCTTCGATGCCATGGCGCAGGATCTCGACCGCCGGATCGATCATGTCGAAACGTGACTCGGTGAGATACTGATAGCCTTGCGTCAGAAAACTCACCTCGGGCGCCTGCGGCGGCCAGGTCGCCGCCTCCGGCATCAGCTTCGCATCCTCGATCTTGAAGAGGTGGAATTCGACTTCAAGGCCGGCGAGAAAATCATAGCCGGCCTTGCCCAACGTATTGAGCGCATTGCGATAGATCGCGCGCGTCGAGAACGGCACCGGCTTGCCATCGCCGAAATAAATGTCGCACAGCAGCCAGCCGGTCTTGTTCGCCCACGGCAAAATGCGAAAGGTCGTCGGGTCGGCGATCATGGTGAAATCGGCGCCACCCTGCATCTCGGCCATGCCGAAGCCGCCGCCGGCGGTGAACACCGGAAATACGCTTTTGTGCGACGTATCCTTGGCCAGCAGCGTCGTCGTCATGTTGACGCCGTTGCGCATGGCGCTCGCGACTTCCGAGGCCAGCAGCGTCTTGCCGCGCAGCACGCCATGCTGGTCCGCGAACGAAAACCGCACCACCTCGATCTTGTTCGCCTTGATGGCGCGTTCGACCGCAGTGGCGGCCTTGTCCTGCTCGGCGGTCCACAGGCCGTGACGCTCGACGAAGGAGGAAGCTGATTTCGCGGGTTTGCGGCGAGGCATTAGAGGTGGCACTCCGTCATTCCGGGGCGGCCCGACAGGGCCGAACCCGGGATCCAGATACGAATAATGAGTATGCGTCTGGATTCCGGGCTCGCGCCTTCGGCGCGCCCCGGAATGACAGGAAGATTATCGCCCATTCTTCCAGCTCATCGCCTCGCGCTTCTCGGCCTCGGAGCGCTGGCAATAGCCTTGCCAGTCGTCGACCGGGCCGATTCCGTCCACCGCCAGCGGGCCGGTGATGCTGGACGCTTCGTTCTCGTCCACGACGAGGATCGGCCTCTCGCCTTTGCCGGATTTTTCCAGCGACTGCCGCAGCAGGCGGCGGTAGGCGATGATCGCCTTGTCCGACGTGCCGAGATGCTCCTGCGTACGATCCTGGATCGTGCCCATCGACTCGCAGGCCCACTGGTCGTGCACGTTGATGTCGGCGCCCATGCCGGTATAGGTCTCGCTTTCCTGCTCGTGCGGATCGAAACCGTAATCGTTGCTCTTGTTCTTGTTCGGAATGTAGTCGGGCAACTGATACAACGCGAGACGCTGGTTGCGCATCGTGTCCTTGTCGACCGGCGCGCCGAACGACGTGAAGATCGCGTACCAGTAGTGCTTGTTGTCGTCGATCGGCACATGCCACTGCGAGATCGTCATCTCGCGGCTCATCGGAATCATGAAGGCGTTGGGGAAGACGAGATTGGTGACGCGCACATGCGTCTTGGCGTCGCTGACCTGCCGCAGCGTGACGATGCGGAAGCCGTAATCGGTCTCGTCGACCTCGATACGCGGCCGCGTCACCTCGCGCATGATCTGCGTCATCGGCATGTCCGCGTCCTTGGTGTTGTCGCGGAACATCTTGCCGTAGGCCTGCTTCGGGTCCTCATCCTGGAAGAAGCGATGCAGAAACGAGGTGTGCACCGGGTCGATGCCGACTTCGAGCGACTGCAGCCAGTTGCAATCGATCATGCCCTTGAACGCGAAAGTGTGGCTGTCCGGCGCGACAAAGCAATCGAAATGCGGAAAGGCCGGCGGCTCGCCGTCGCCGAGATAGGCGAACAGGATGCCGCTCTTCTCGACCACCGGATAGGCCTTCTGCTTGATGTTGGCGCAGAGATTGCTGTCGTCGGGCTCGGCCGGCGTCTGCAGGCATTTGCCGTTGACGTCGAACAGCCAGCCATGAAAGGCGCAGCGCAAGCCGCCATGTTCAAGACGGCCGAAGGCGAGATCGGTGCCGCGATGCGGGCAGTGGCGGCCGACCAGGCCGTAACGGCCCGTGTCGTCTTTGAAGATGACGAGGTCCTCGCCGAACAGCTTGATCGCCTTGATCGGCCGGTTGCCCTTGAGTTCATCCACCAGCGCGGCGGGCTGCCAGTATTGCCGCATTAAGTGGCCGGCGGCCGTGCCCGGCCCGGTGCGGGTGATGAGATCGTTCTGTTCGGCGCTCAGCATGGCGAATTCCCCTCAGCAGTCTCGGTTTGGACTTATTCGACCACAGACCGGCGTAATGAAAAAGGCGCACAACACGAAAAAGGCCGGCGCAGAGGCCGGCCTTTTCGCAGCTTTGGGAATTATGTTTCGGTTAGCCGGCGTGGCGCGCGGCCGAGCCCTGCTCCATGCGGCGGCGCCACGCGCTCTGCCGCAAGCCGTGCAGCCGGCTGGCCGCGGTCTTGGCATCGGCGCGGCTCGCGGTCGCGTAAGTGCGATATTCGAGATCGTTGACGCGCGACACCAACGGCGCCTTGCCGAAGAAACGTGCCAGCGCGCTCACGCCGCCGTTCACTTTCAATTCGGAGATGGCGTTCGCGACATTGCCGGCGGGCCCGAAGGCGACGACGCGGCCGGTCATTGTATGACGCACTTCATAGACGCCCGGTCCGATCGGCGCCTCAACCACGCCACCGGTCTGCGCATCTGGAAACCGCTTCCACGCACTCCAGGTCTGCACCATTGTCGTAAAACCCTTACCCGACGAAATTCGTACTCAGAACGGACCAGATAACCATTGGTTCCCTTGCGTCAACACGGCGCGGCGGGAAAATAGCAGGTATGCGACGTTATTTACGAACTGTTTTCGGCGCGGGGTCGTGATGCCGATCACAAATGCGCGCTTTTGCACGCCGATACCGCAGATTTCAGGTTGCCCCTTAAGTAAGCAGCAGCCGTCGCTTTCGGACTAACGTCCCGGCAATACAAGGATTTTCGGCTTTACCGGCAGTGTCGTCTTGGAAATCACGGTTGACGGCACGTCGAGCACCTCGATCTCCCACTCGGCGCGCATGCGCTGGAGAAAACGATCGAGCGAAGAAGAATTGAAATAATGCATCGGTATCAAAAGCGGCGCTTTGAGCGCGTGCAGCACATCGATCATGCCATCGAGATCGAGCGTGTAGCTGCCGTCGACCGGCACCATCACCACATCGACGCGGCCGATTTCGTCGAGCTGCGCTTGCGTCAGCGTGTGATGCAGATGGCCGAGATGCGCTATGCACATATTGGCGATCTCGAAAATGAAAATCGAATTGCCGTGCCGCTCGGTGTCGCCGCCGAAGGTGCGGATATTGGTTGGCACGTTGCGCACCCGCACGTCTTTCATCGTGATGTCGATGCGCGCCGGCTGGCCATCGCCGGCCCAGCCACGCAGCACATGGGCAATGCGCGACTCCGGATGGTCGGTGTAATGCGTGGTGTGCGCGTGGTTCATCGTCACGATGTCAGGCACCATATTGGGCCTGACGTAGTCGTTATAGTCGGTGGCGATGCGCACCAGTTGCGGGCTTTCGATCAGGAAGGTTGCGTGCCCGACAAAGTTGATGCGCACCTGATCGGAATTGAGCGCGGCGAGCCGGAACGAAACCGGCTTGAACACCGGCGAGCGCGAAGCGACGAGCCCCGGGCAGTTTTCACGCATTTCGGGTTTGGCCGGCTGGACCGGAGACGCGCCCTGCGCTCGAGCCTGGCCGCCTGAAACGGATGCCAGCGCCGCCGCGACGATCGCGAGCCTCAACGTCGCTGCGACCATCCTTCTGGCGACCAAATGTTTGGCGCAAAAGTGCCTGACCATGTCACACCACCCGCGCTTATCCGGCGGATGCAAATCTGACATGGATTGATACGGGCCGCCATGGCCTCACAGCAAAATGAAAGCGCCGCCGTCAAAGTGCCGCGGCAGCCGCCGCTGCTATTCGAAATAATGCCGGTCGCGCATCGAGACGATGATGCCCTTCGGCGTCGTCACGACCCAGCGGCCGTCCATGCGCCGCACAGATTGGACCGGGCCGAGCCCAGGCAGCGGCGCACCGGGAACGATCTGGTACACGTCGCCGCGCTGGCCCTGCACATAGACGTAGCCGTTGTATGCGCCGCGCACCGACCAGTCGCGCACGATCGGCGGCCGCGCTGACGGAACCTGTGAGGGCCGGCTTAGTGCGACCTGGGTCTGAGCCATGGCGACGCGCGGCGCCGGGCGCGGCGTCGGCACTTCAGCGAGCACCTGAGCCGATTGCGCCGGCGCGGCGGCGATCGTCTGCGGCGCCGAGATCGAGCCGGTGATGTCGGACGCTTCTTTCTTCAGCCGGTCGTTGAGCTGGTCGTTGAATTTCTTCTCGAGGCTGGCGGTCTGGGTCTGCGCGCGCTTGTTGGCCGCATCGAGATTGGCCTTCAGCGTCGTCACTTCCTTGGCGAGCTTGGCCACGGATTGCTGCATGGCCTTGCTTTCTTCCTGCACGGAAGCGCTGATCTGCGGCTTGTCGGCAAGTCCGCCGGTGGCATAGACGCCGACCAGCGCGCCGGCGATGGCGCCAATGGCGACCGAGGCGGCGAGCCGCATCGTGCGCCAGTGCCGCGGCTTGACGGCAAAGCGCCGCGGCTTGTCTTCGATGTCGAGCGGCTCGAACGGCGGCGCGTCGTCGAACTTCGATTTCGGCAGGGGCACCAGCGCATGAAGCGTCGCGCGGTTGGCGGCTTCGACCTCGGGCTCGGCCTCCGGCTCGATGGCCTGTTCCTCGACCGGGACGGCCTCGGAGATGGCCGGCGAGATCGACGGCGAATCAATGTCAGGGAGTTGGCCTTTGGCCTCCGTCGGCGCGGCGGCATTGGCGGACACGGCGTCCGGCGGCACCACGCTATGATCGTCACCCTTGCGGTCGATTTCGTCGCGGTCGGCCATGGCGAGCAGCTCCCGGAAAAGCGTTCACCAATCGGTAACCACGTTCGGTTACCAATTGGTTACCGGAGCAGCCGGGCAGCCCTCCCGGCTCGGCCAGCGGCCTACAGGAAACCTACACAGCCAGCCCGCTTTGCGCCGCCAGGGCCTGCAGCGACACCGCCGGCCGGGCGCCCATGTGCTGGATCACTTCCGAGGCGGCGAGCGCACCCAGCTGGGCCGAGGTCTTGTTGTCCTTGCCGCGCGCCAGGCCGGTCAGGAAGCCGGCGGCGAACAGGTCGCCGGCGCCGGTGACATCGACCACCTTGTCGACCGGCATCGCCTCGACCGCCTCGATGCGATCCGGCGTCACCACCGCACAGCCCTTCTCGCTGCGCGTCACCACGGCGAGCTTGGCATCCTTCTGCAAGGCCATCGCGGCGACGGCGAAATCGGACGTCGCGTAGAGGCTATGCAGTTCGTGCTCGTTGGCGAACAGGATATCGACCGTGCCCTTGCGAATGAGGTCGAGGAATTCGCCGCGATAGCGATCGACGCAGAACGAATCCGACAGCGTCAGCGCGACCTTGCGCCCGGCCTTGTGAGCGATGTCCGCGGCCTTGATGAAAGCTTCCTTGGCCTGCGGCGGATCCCACAGATAACCCTCGAGATAGACCACGGCGGCGGCGGCGATCGTTTCTTCGTCGATGTCGGCCGGCTTGAGATCCTGCGCGGCGCCGAGAAAGGTGTTCATGGTGCGCTCGCCGTCCGGCGTCACCATGATGTAGCAGCGCGCGGTGGACGGGCCGTGGCTCGCCGCCTTGGTGTCGAAGGCAACGCGCGCGGCGCGGATGTCGTGGGCGAAGGCCTTGCCCAGCGGATCGTCTTTCACCTTGCCGACGAAGGCGGCGCGGCCGCCGAAGGACGCAACGCCGACGATGGTGTTGGCCGCCGAACCGCCGGAGCTTTCGCTGGCCGGACCCATCGCGTCATAGATCTTGGCGGCGCGGGCCTCGTCGATCAGCGCCATACCGCCTTTGTGCATGCCCTGCGCGACCAGAAAGTCATCGTCGGCGCGGGCAATCACATCGACAATGGCGTTGCCGATGCCGAGCACGTCGTAGCGGGGGGCGGTCATGCGATACCTCGTTATATTAAAACGCGCCGCACTATAGCGGCGAACGCCTTGGAGGCAACTTTGTGCTGTCCGCCAGCCCGTCTTTGACGGGCCATGTCCGGCAATGACAAGGTGGGGGCGCCCGGAGACCCACGTCCCAATGACGCTTACTCAATGACGTTTGCCCAATGACGCTTCCCCAATGACGCTTGCCCAATGACGCTTGCCCGCAATGTCGCATCGGTTGGAAGCGCCACGCTGATTTCGCGCGTGCTCGGCTTTGCGCGTGACGTCGCGATCGCCGCCGTCTTCGGCGCCGGCGCGCGCGCCGATGCCTTCTTCGTCGCCTTCCAGCTGGCCAACCTGTTTCGCCGCATGCTGGCGGAAGGCGCGCTGAACGCGGCTATCGTGCCGCTTTATCTGCGCGCGCGCGACGAAGGCGGCGACGACGGAGCCAGCGCTTTCGCCGGGCGCCTGATCGGCACGGTGACCGCCGCTCTTGTCGTTCTGGTCGCCGTCCTCACCGTCGTGATGCCGATCCTTGTCTGGGTGCTGGCGCCGGGTTTTGCCGCGGGCGGACCGCGCATGACCGGCGCCATCGAATTCGCACGGCTGATGCTGCCTTATCTTATATTCGCCGGACCGGTCGCGGTGCTGATGGGCATCCTCAACGCCAATGGCCGCTTCATCGCCGCCGCCTTCGCCACCTCGGCCTTCAACGCGGCGATGCTGACCGCGCTCGGCGTCGTGTTTATTCTGCACAGCGGCGACTCCGACCGCTCGGCGCAGATCGTTTCGATCGGCACCGCTTTCGCCGGACTGGCGCAGCTCGCGCTGGTCGGCGCGGCGGCATGGCGCGGCCCGGCGCGGATGGCGCCGCTGTCGATTTCATTCGGACCGGACATGCGCCGCTTTCTGGCGCTCGCCATTCCGGGGCTGGTCGCCAGCGGCATTCCGCAAATCACCGTCATCGCCGGCGTGATGGTGGCGTCGGCGTCGAGCAGCGCCGTGTCGTGGATCTACTACGCCAACCGGCTGATCGAACTGCCGCTGGGAATCGTCGGCATCGCCATCGGCACGGTGCTGGTGCCGGCCTTCACGCATGCCATCCGCAGCGGCGACAGGCGGGAACTCGGCCATGTCGAATCGCGCGGCATCGAACTCGCGCTCGGCCTTGCCCTGCCGGCGGCCATTGCGCTTGCCGTACTCGCCGAGCCGATCGTGCATGTGCTGTTTCAGCATGGCGCTTTCCGGCCGGAAGACACCGCCGCGACGGCGTCGGCACTTGCCGCCTTCGCGCTCGGCCTGCCCGGTCATGTGCTGGTGAAAACCTTCTCGCCGATCTTCTTCGCGCGCGAAGACACCGGCACGCCGATGCGCGCCGCCTTGTTCGGCTTCGCGTTCGCCATCATCGGCAGCCTCATCCTGATGCCGATCATGGGGCACACCGGCGTGGCGCTGGCGATTGCGCTGTCGGGCTGGGCCGCCGCCATTCTGCTCGGCGTGCTGATCGCGCGCCGCATCGGCTTTTCAATCGATCGCGACGCCCGCCGCCGGCTGCCGCGCATTGTGCTCGCGGCCATCGTCATGGGAATCGCGTTGGTGGCGGCCCATCGTGGCACGCAGGCCCTTGTTTCAACGGGACTGACGCGCGCGGCGCTGCTCGCCGCCCTGGTGACGCTGGGTCTGGCGATCTATCTGGCGGCCCTGCGTGTCTTCAGGGTCACGACCCTGCGCGAACTGACATCAAGCCTGCGCCGCCGCCTCTAGGTCCGGGCCCGTCCTCTTGCGCCGTGGCGGCCCGGCGTGACATAGACGCCCGCGCGCTCCACCTGCGCAAACGTTGAGGACTTCGCTATGGCGTTCAAGGAACTGGTTTTTTCCGGCGTTCAGCCGACCGGCAACCTGCACCTCGGCAATTACCTGGGCGCGATCACGAAATTCGTGGCGCTGCAGGACACCCACAACTGCATTTATTGCGTCGTCGACATGCACGCCATCACGGTCTGGCAGGATCCGGCGGAGCTGACCCGCACCACGCGCGAAGTAACGGCGGCCTTCATCGCCGCCGGCATCGACCCGAAAAAGAACATCGTCTTCAACCAGAGCCAGGTGACGGCGCATGCCGAACTTGCCTGGGTGTTCAATTGCGTCGCGCGCATGGGCTGGCTCAACCGCATGACCCAGTTCAAGGAGAAGGCCGGCAAGGACCGTGAGAATGTATCGGTCGGCCTGTTCGTCTATCCGACGCTGATGGCCGCCGACATTCTCGCCTATCGCGCCACCCATGTGCCGGTCGGCGAGGACCAGAAGCAGCATCTCGAACTGTCGCGCGACATCGCGCAGAAATTCAACAACGACTTCGCCGAGACGATCCGTTCGAACGGCTTCGGCGATGCGTTCTTCCCGCTGCCCGAGCCGATCATCCAGGGACCGGCGACACGCGTCATGAGCCTGCGCGACGGCTCCAAGAAAATGTCGAAGTCGGAACCGTCGGATTATTCGCGCATCAACCTGACCGACGACGCCGATGCCATCGCGCAGAAGATCCGCAAGGCCAAGACCGATCCCGAACCGCTGCCGAGCGAAGAAAAGGGTCTCGAGCCGCGCCCCGAAGCCGACAATCTCGTCGGCATCTATGCCGCGCTCAACGACACCACCAAGGCCGACGTGCTGCGCGAGTTCGGCGGCGCGCAGTTCTCGGGCTTCAAGAGCGCGTTGGTCGATCTCGCGGTGGCCAAGCTCGGACCGATCGGCGCCGAGATGAAGAAACTGATGCAGGACCCGTCGCATATCGACGCGATTCTGGCCGATGGCTCCCGGCGCGCCGCGGCCATCGCCGACGAAAATATGAAAGCCGTGAAGGACATCGTCGGTTTCGTCCGCGCCCGATAAATACCGCGGCGTCCTTTCCGTTGCACTGCGCAAAATGCGGGCAAAGCCGCGTGCGCCGCAGGCTTGTCGCGCGTGGTCGCGCCGTGCCACCATCACGGCGAGCGCGTGAGGAGCCCGATGGTGAAGAAACGCCGCAGCAACGAGGCCGGTCACAAACGCAAGTATCTTGTCGTCATCGACGACACCGAGGAATGCGACCGCGCCGTGTTCTGGGCGGCGTCGCGCGCCGGCCGCACCAAATCTCACATCGTCATGCTGCGCGTGATCGACACCAGCGAGCGCAGCCAGCAATGGCTCGGCGTTGCCGACATCATGAAGGCGGAGGCGATGGAAGCCGCCAATGCCGCGCTCGACAAATATGCCGCGCGCGCCAAGAAGATCACGCATACCGCGCCCGATCGCGTTATCCGCGAAGGCGTCATCTCCGACGAGATTCTCCGGCTGATCGAGGAAGACGACGACATCGGCATCCTGGTGCTCGCCGCCGCCACCGGCAATGAAAGCCCTGGCCCGTTGATCGCCAATTTGCCGAAGACGGTCGCCAGTTTTCCGATCCCCGTCGCCATCGTGCCCGGTTCGCTGAGCGACGAGGAACTGGAGGCGATGGCTTAACGGGCCATCGAACGGGCCCGTGTCACGCGCCGTCCGCCTGCTCGATCTGGTACAATTGCTGCGCCGCCGCCGTCATCCGGTCAGCGGGCAGGAGCTGGCGGGCGAACTCGGCATCAGCCTGCGCACGCTCTATCGCGATATCGCCAGCCTTCAGTCCCAAGGCGCGCCGATCGAAGGCGAGCCGGGCGTCGGTTATGTGCTGCGGCCGGGCTTCACGCTGCCACCCTTGATGTTCTCGGAAGATGAAGTCGAAGCCTTGATGCTCGGTTCGCATTGGGTCGCAGAGAATGGCGATCCGCGCCTTGCGCAAGCCGCGATGGACGTGATGGCCAAGGTCGCCGCGGTATCTCCGCCGGAGCGGCGCGCGCAGTTCGACAGTCCGGGCCTGCTCATTGTGCCGCGCAATGCCGGGGAAATAGGCGCGCTGGCGCCGGTGCGCGACGCGATCCGTCGCGAGCGCAAACTCGACATCGACTACAGCGATGGCGGCAAGGCCGCGACTCGCCGCACCATATGGCCGTTCGCCGTCGGCTTCTTCGAACAGGCACGGATCGTCGCGGCGTGGTGCGAGCTGCGGCAGGATTACCGGCACTTCCGTATCGACCGCATCACCACCATCACCGAAACGGGAACGCGCTATCCGCGCCGGCGGGTGACGCTGATGAAAGAATGGCAGCAGCAAATGGGCATCGCGCCGCGCTGATCGCAATACTACTGACAGGAACTGACAGCGGCCGGCGCTACCTCCTCCCGCATCAACAGGAGGAACCACCGATGCCACCTTTCGGACTAATCGTGCTTTACGTGAAGGATATCGCCACCAGCCGGGAATTCTATCGCGACCTGCTGGGCGCCGAACCGGTCGAATCCTCGGCCAGTTTCGCCATGTTCCCGATGCCGCCGGTCATGCTCGGCCTGTGGGCGCGCAACGAGGTCAAACCGGCGGCGGCCGGCGCGCCGGGCGCGCTCGAGATCGATTTCCGGGTCGCCGACGCCCAGGCCGTCCGCGATTACCACGCCGACTGGGTCAGGCGAGGCCTCAAAATCGCGCAGGAACCCGTCGAGATGGATTTCGGCCACACCTTCGTCGCGCTGGACCCGGACGGGCACCGCCTGCGTGTGATGGCCCCGAACCCGTCCTGACGGCCCGAACGGGCGGCCGACCGGACTTATTGACCGGAGTTGCCAAACCTCCCATGTAAGAAGCGTCCGCCGGGCCTTGAACCCGGCGGGATGGGAGATTGCAACGATGTTCATCCAGACCGAGACCACGCCGAACCCGGCGACCTTGAAATTCCTGCCCGGCAAGCCGGTGCTCGATGCCGGCACGCTCGACATGCCGACGCGCGATGCAGCGGTTCAGTCGCCGCTGGCCGAGAAGCTGTTCGACATTCCGAATGTCGGCGGCGTCTTTTTCGGCTCGGATTTCATTTCCGTCACCAAGAACGACGGCGACTGGCAGCAGATGAAGCCGGCAATCCTCGGCGCCATCATGGAACACTATATGTCCGGCGCGCCGCTGGTGACCGGTGGCGTGGAAGCGGCCGGCGAGGAAGACGAGTTCTTCGACGCGAAGGACAGCGAACTGGTCGACACCATCAAGGACCTGATCGAGACCCGCGTGCGTCCGGCTGTGGCCGGCGACGGCGGCGACATCACCTTCAAGGGCTTCAAGGAAGGCGTCGTGTTTCTGCAAATGAAGGGCGCCTGCTCGGGCTGCCCGTCCTCAACGGCGACCTTGCAGCACGGCATCCAGAATCTGCTCAAGCACTTCGTTCCGGAAGTGACAGAAGTCCGTCCGGTTTAGGATCGGACGGGCGGCGGTGCTAATGTTGCGCGTGACTCGTTGAGAAGAACGGCATGCGCATCCTCGCCATCGATACCGCGCTTGAAGCGTGCTCGGTCGTCCTGGTGGACGGCGGCGAGGTGGTCGCGCGCGAGTCACAAACCATGGCGCGCGGTCATGCCGAGGCGCTGATGCCGATGCTGGCGCGGCTGCGCGAGCAAACGGCGCTCGATTTCGCAACGCTCGACCGGATCGCGGTCACCGTCGGCCCCGGCAGCTTCACCGGCTTGCGCGTTGGCATATCCGCCGCGCGGGGTATCGGTCTGGCCGCTGCAAAGCCGGTGGTCGGCATCACGTCGCTGGAAGCTTTTGCCGCGCCGCTGATTGCCGCGGATCCAGACACACCCGTCGCCGCCGTCATCGACGCGCGCCATGACCATGTTTATCTGCAGGCCTTTGGCGCAGACGGCGAGACTGCGGTGAGCGCCCGCGTTATTCCGATCGCCGAAGCATTGCGTCTTGTCGCGCCACTGACGGGCGTCAGGCTTATCGGCAATGCCGCCAACATTCTCGCCGCCGCATGGCCAACGAGCGAGGCATTTCCGTCCGCTGTCGAGCAACAGCCCGCGCCGCAGATCGAATGGGTCGCCCGCCTCGGCGCGCTCGCCGATGCAGCCGCAGCGCCACCCAAGCCGCTCTATCTGCGCGCGCCGGATGCGCAGCCGCAGGCCGCGGCGCGACTGGCGCGACCATGATCGCCCTGCTGCGACGGCTGTTCTCGCGCGGCGCTCCACATATCGCGGCATCGCATCCGCGCGATGCCGCTTCGATCGCGCAACTCCACGCACAATCCTTCCACCGTGGCTGGAGCGACGAGGAAGTCGAAAGCCTGTTGATCGACGGCCAGGTTCTGGCGCACAGCCTCCGGGTCGGCTCAACCTTCGCAGGCTTCGTCATGTCGCGCTGCGCCGCCGATGAGGCTGAAATCCTGTCCATCGCCGTGACGAAACGCTGCCGGGGCCGCGGCCTGGCGCGGCAACTGCTCGACCTGCACATGCGGCGCCTCGCGGCATTAGGCGTCAAGGCGCTGTTTCTCGAGGTCGACGAGCATAACCGGCCGGCGATCGGGCTGTACCGGGGCGCCGGATTTCGCGAGGTCGCCAGGCGGCCGAATTATTACCCCCTGCCGAATGGCGAGACCGCCGCCGCCTTGGTGTTACGGCGCGATATCGCGTAAACTGCGGTCAATGACGATGGACAGCAAAAACAAGCCGAACGTGACGTCGGCCGACCAGCCCGCGGCCCCGCGGCCGAATATCGAAGCGCTGTGCGCGGCCAAAGGCATGCGCATGACCGAGCAGCGCCGGGTCATCGCGCGCGTGCTCGCGGAATCCGACGACCACCCCGACGTCGAGGAGCTTTATCGCCGCTGCGCCGAGGTCGACGACCGCATTTCGATCTCGACCGTCTACCGGACGGTGAAGCTGTTCGAGGATTCGGGCATCATCGAGCGCCATGACTTCCGCGAAGGCCGCGCCCGCTACGAGACCAGCCGCGAATCCCATCACGACCACCTCATCAATCTGCGCACCGGCGAGGTGATCGAATTCACGTCCGAGGAAATAGAACGCCTGCAGGCCGAGGTCGCGCGCAAACTCGGCTACAAGCTCGTCGATCACCGGCTTGAGCTTTACGCGGTGCCGCTCAAGGACGACAAGAATTCCTGATGTTGTATTCGCTGTTCATCGCCGTGTTCTTTTTCACGATGACGCCGCTTGTCATTGCCGTGCAGTGGACCATCGGCAAGCTCGGCCTGCCCGGCTGGGGCACGGTGGCCGCCGGCTACTACGCCGTGCTGTGCAAGCTGCTGCGCTTCAAGATTCGCATCGTCGGCGAGCCGATCCGCGACCGCGCGGTACTGTTCGTGTCCAACCACGTGTCCTGGGCCGACATCCTGGTGATCGGGTCGATCGCGCCGATCGCCTTCGTCTCCAAGGCGGAAGTCGGCAACTGGCCGCTGGTCGGGCCGACCGCGCGCCTGCAGCGCACGGTGTTCGTCGATCGCACCCGTCGCCAGCAGACCGGCGATGCCATCGCCGACATGGTGCAGCGTCTTGAATCGGACGTGTCGGTGGTGCTGTTCGCCGAAGGTACGTCGAGCGACGGCAACCGCGTGCTGCCGTTCCGGTCGGCGCTGATCGGCGTCGTGCGCGAGGCGGCTTCGCGCGCCGAGACCGGCATCATCATCCAGCCGATGTCGATCTGCTACACCGCGCTGCACGGCATTCCGATGGGCCGCCAGTTGCGGCCGCTGATCGCCTGGTATGGCGACCTCGATTTCTTGCCGCACTTCAAGACGTTCCTGCGCCGCGGCGTCATCGACGTGGTGGTGAGCTATGGCGAACCGATCGCCGCCGATGCCTCGACCGACCGCAAGCAACTGGCCCGGCGGCTGGAAACTGCGGTGCGCGGGCTGACCACCGCGACCCTGCTCGGCCGTCCGCGGCCGCTGCATGCGGGGAAATGAGCGGCCGTCAGGCCAGATCGATCCACCGCTCACGGCTGTAATCGAAATAGCGCCGCACGCGCGCGCCGTCCCATTCGTATTGCAGGTGCCGCTCCTGAACGGGAATTCCGACAGTGTCCGGCCAGAACGCCGCGATGCATTGACCGCCGGGATCGCGCACGCTCGGATAAGCAAGTCCGTCACAGCCGGCTTCACGGCGCGCAACGGCGTAAGGCTGGCTCTTGGCATATGACGAGGTATCGAGCAGGCCGGCCTTGACGTCGGCGGCCAGCGCATCGACATCGTCAAACGTGCGGTCAACCGAGCCGACCAGAACCCGCATGTCCTCGCGGCGCGCCGGATCGTTCGAGTCGGCCGCGAATTTCGCGAAGTGATAGGTCGTTTCGGCAATGGCCGTGTCGAGCGCTTCCGCTGCGTAATAGACGCCGAACGTCCCGTCGGAAAAGCGGGAGCCGCGTTTGTTGATATGCGTAAACGGCGCCATCACCCATGACGCATTGGCACCCGAGACACGTCGCTCCGGTGTAACGAGACGGATTTCGCCGGCCTCGTCGCGCAGCCTCGGATTCGTCATCTGCTCGAGTGCGATGAGCACATCCCAGACCTGAGGATTGTCCGAGACGCGTTCGAACAGATCGATCGGCGGAAAGCGCGACGCAATGATCCGCCACGCCTGGGGCCAGACGACCTGACGGGTCGGGACGTCAGGACCAGCGCGCTCTTCAGGACCAAGGAGCACTTCAGGACCAAGGAGCTCTTCAGGACCAAGGAGCTCTTGCGCCATCGATATATTCCCTGACGGCTGCGAGGTCCGTCACGTCGCCCGCCGCCATGCGCGCCAGCGGGGTCTGGCCGCCAAAGGCCCGGTTTGGGCGATTGACCCAGGAGTCCGCGTGCTGCGCGTTCGAATAGACGATCTGCAGCGCCTTCCAGATGCCGGCCACGTAGCCGATGCGGCGCAACGTATCGTTCGGCAGACGCGCGACCTTGCCCTTCTTCCAGTCGAAAAAGGTGCGTTCGGCCGGCGCACCAAGGATGGCCCGAATGGTGGCGTTATCGACGTTCCAACGCGCCATGATCCCGAAAAAGCCTTGCACCGCGAGACCTTGGGCGCCCGCCGGCACCCGATCATGAAACTGCGCATTTGCAGTCATACGGCATTCCTCTGCAATATTGCATATTTAGTAGATCGCGCTACAAATTGCAACCGGGTGCCCCAACCGTCGCGCGGCGGCGAAAATTTCCAATCGCGTTTGATTTTAAAGGCGGCTAGACAGGGCCAGCGCCCGGCCGTCCGCCAAGTGTATAAAATTAATTCGATATTTCAGTGAGTTAACGGCCGGCGCCAAGCGCGACCATGACGGATGCATTGATAGCGAGTATGACCTCCGACGGCATGAACAGACCGCGCAAAGTCCACGTCAAATCTTTCGGCTGCCAGATGAACGTCTACGATTCGCATCGTATGGCGGACACGCTGGCGCCTGAGGGCTATGTCGAAACGCTGCTCGCCGCCGAGGCCGATCTCGTCATTCTCAACACCTGCCACATCCGCGAGAAGGCGGTCGACAAGGTCTATTCCGAAATCGGCCGCATGCGCGAACTCAAGGACGCCGCCGAGCTTGAGGGACGGCGCATGTTGATCGCGGTCGCCGGCTGCGTCGCGCAGGCCGAGGGCAAAGAGATCGTCCGCCGCACCGATTCGGTCGATGTCGTGGTCGGCTCGCAGAATTATCACAAGCTGCCGGGGCTGATTGCGCGTGCCCTCGACGGCGAGAAGATCGTCGACACCGAATTTCCGCTCGAGGACAAGTTCGACGCGCTGGCGCAGCCTTCGCCGCAAGCGATCGCCAGGCGCGGCATTTCCTCTTTCGTCACCGTGCAGGAAGGCTGCGACAAGTTCTGCACCTTCTGCGTCGTGCCCTATACGCGCGGCGCGGAAATATCGCGGCCGGTTGCGAAAGTGCTCGCCGATGTCGAACGGCTTGCCGCCAATGGCGTGCGCGAGATTACGCTGATCGGGCAGAACGTGAACGCCTATCACGGCGTCGATGCCAATGGAGAGCCCGTCACGCTCGGCGCGCTGATGCGACGCCTGGCACGCGTGCCCGGCATCGCGCGCCTGCGCTATATGACCAGCCACCCGCGCGACATGCTCAGCGGCATGTGCGACGACCTCATCGCCGCGCATGGCGACCTGCCGGCGCTGATGCCTTATGTGCATCTGCCGGTGCAGGCCGGCTCGGACCGCATTCTCGCGGCGATGAACCGCAAGCACACGCGTAAGGACTACATGGAAGCGATCGGTCGGCTGCGCGCGGCGCGCCCCGACATCGCCTTCACCTCGGATTTCATCGTCGGCTTCCCTGGCGAGACGGAAGCAGATTTCCGCGAGACACTGACGCTGGCCGAGGACGTGAACTTCGCCACCGCCTACACCTTCATGTATTCGGTGCGGCCCGGCACCCCCGCGGCGGCGCTCGAAGACCAGGTCCCCGAGCCCGAAAAGTATGAGCGTCTGCAGCGCCTGCAGGACCTCATCACCCGGCAATGGCGCGCCTTTAACGGCTCTTTTGTCGGTAAAACCCTGGAAATTCTCGTCGAAAAGCCCGGAAAACTCTCTGGGCAACTGGTCGGGCGCTCCCCATATCTGCAGTCTGTCCACGTCATGGCGAAGCCGTCGCTGATCGGCCAGATCGTGCCGGTCGTCATCACCGACGTGGGAACCAACACGCTGTTCGGCGAACTCGCGGCAACCGCGCGGGCGCCGGAACTCGTTTCACTAGGGGCTTGAGAGCAACCTTGCGCACATCGGATCCCGTGATCCCGCCTGCCGCCGTTTCCGACGAGACGGCCACCACGCAGATCGTGCTCGCCTTCGAGGACAACAAGTTCGCCTCGGCGCTGTTCGGCCAGTACGGACAGAACCTCGCATTGGTCGAACGCAAGCTCGGCGTGAAGGCCGACTCGCGCGGCAACCATGTCACGCTCGAAGGATCGCGCGGCGGCGTCGAGCAGGCGCGCCACGTGCTGGAAAATCTTTACGAGCAGATCAAACGCGGACGCGATCTTTCAACCGGCGATGTCGAAGGCGCCATCCGCCAGGCCATCGCGCAGGGCTCATTGTTCGATTTCGATCCGGCGCAGCCACGCCAGGCGTTTGAAGAAATCAACCTGCGCAAGCGGCCGGTGCGCGCCCGCACCGCCGCGCAGGATGCCTATATGCGCGCGCTCAAGCGTCATTCGCTGGTGTTCGGCACCGGGCCCGCCGGCACCGGCAAGACGTGGCTGGCGGTCGCGCAGGCGATCCAGATGTTCGAGCGCAAGGAAGTCGATCGCATCATCCTGTCGCGCCCGGCGGTTGAAGCCGGCGAACGTCTCGGATTTCTGCCCGGCGACATGCGCGAAAAGGTCGATCCTTATCTGCGGCCGATCTACGACGCACTGCATGACCTGATGGACGTGCGCATCGTCGAGCGCGCGCTGGAGCAGGGCGACATCGAAATCGCGCCACTCGCCTTCATGCGCGGCCGCACACTGGCAAACGCGGCTGTCATTCTCGACGAAGCGCAGAACACGACGTCGATGCAGATGAAGATGTTCCTGACGCGCCTCGGCGAGAACAGCCGCATGTTCGTCACCGGCGACCCATCGCAGGTCGACCTGCCGAACGGACAGGTTTCGGGCCTTGCCGAAGCGGTACGGCTGCTCAATGGCGTCGAAGGCGTCGGCATCGTCGAATTCGCCGCCGCCGACGTGATCCGCCACGAACTGGTGCAGCGGATCGTCGAGGCCTATGACCGGGCCGGCCCTGACCGGTCTTCTTTGCCGCGCGAGCCTCGCAAATGAGCGTCGTCACCGCCGATATCGTGGCCGAGTCGGCCCTGTGGGCGGCGGAACCGCAGGCGGAAGCCACCGTGGCCGCGGCCATTGCGGCAGCCGGCAAATACTTGACTGACCTGCACTCAACACGCGGCGGCGAAGTCAGTATCCTGCTCGCCGATGATTCGGCAGTACGCGAGATCAACCGGCAATGGCGCGGCCTGGACAAGCCGACCAACGTCCTGTCGTTTCCGGCTGCCGATACGCCGGCAACAAAGGGGCATCTCGGCGATATCGTCATCGCCTATGAGACGCTGCAAAGGGAATGCGAGACTGAAGGACGTCTGTTTCTCCACCATCTCGCGCATCTGACCGTGCACGGATTTCTCCACCTCATCGGCTACGACCACGAAACGGACGCACAAGCGGACGAGATGGAAGCGATCGAGAGCCGGATCATGACGGCGATGAAGCTGCCCGATCCTTGGCAGGACGCTGGGCTCCATCGCGACCTTCAACACGGGCGTGCGTGATGCCTGACAGCGATCCTTCCAGTATCGATTCGCCGTTCGAGCCGCGCAACCTGCCGGTGCCCGTGCCGGCCAAGCGCGATGACAACGGCAACTGGTTCACGCGACTTTTCAGATCGGTCTTTGGCTCGCGGCCGAGCACAATCCGCGCCGACCTGACGGATTTTCTCGATGCCATGACGCCCGGCGAATCCGGCTTCTCGCCGGAAGAAAGCCGGATGCTCAAGAGCATTCTGGGCCTGCGCGAACGCCGCGTCAGCGACGTCATGGTGCCGCGCGCCGACATCATCGCCGTGCAGCAGGACATCCAGATCGGCGACCTGTTGATGGTATTCGAGAAGGCCGGCCATTCGCGTCTCGTCATCTATAACGACACACTCGACGACCCGGTCGGCATGGTCCATATCCGCGATCTCATCGGCTACATGACGACGCGCGCGACCATCGATCCGGCCAAAAACGCCAAGCGCCGCAAGCCGCTGCCGGCCAATCTCGACCTCAAGGGAATCAATCTCGCGACGCCGCTGACCAATGCCAGGATCGTGCGCGAAGTTCTGTTCGCGCCGCCGTCGGCGCGCGTGATGGACCTTCTGGCGCGCATGCAGGCCAAACAGATCCATCTCGCGCTGGTCATCGACGAATATGGCGGCACCGACGGCCTGATCTCGATCGAGGATATCGTCGAGCAGATCGTCGGCGAGATCGCCGACGAGCATGACGAAGACGAAACCGCCGATATCGTGCGCCAGCCGGACGGCTCCTACGTCGCCGATGCCCGCGCCTCGCTCGAAGACGTCACCAGCATCGTCGGCCACGACTTCGTGGTCGAGGACGGCGTCGCCGAAGAAGTCGATACGCTGGGCGGATACCTCACGACGCGCGCCGGACGGCTGCCGCTGCGAGGCGAATTGATCCCCGGCCCCGGCCTGTTTGAATTCGAAGTGCTCGACGCCGATCCGCGCCGCGTCAAGCGCGTGCGCATCTCTCGGCTCAACGAGAAACGCCAGAAGCCGCGCGAGCCGAAAAAGCGCGGCGAGCCCGATGCCGTGCTGGCCGGTGTCGCGCAACAGCCGCTCAATCTCGATCCGCCGGCGTCGAAAGACGCGGGCCAGCAGAACCCATCGCAATCGTGAGCCTGACCCGCATCGCCACCCGCGCCGCCCACGCGATCGTGCTTGCCGACGGCTGGCGGCGCGCCGGCATCGCCTTTGTCGCCGGCGCCGTGTCGGCCTTGTCGATGGCGCCGTTCAATGCCTGGCCCGTGCTGTTTCTCACCATCCCGGTGCTGGTCTGGCTGATCGACGGCTCGACCTCCGGGCGCTGGAGCGGCGCGTGGTCGGCGGCGATTGCCGGCTGGTGCTTCGGCTTCGGCTACTTCGTCGTTGGGCTGTACTGGATCGGCTACGCATTTCTGGTCGATGCCAAGACCTTCGGCTGGCTGTTGCCGGTCGCGGTCGCGGGGCTGCCGGCCTATCTCGCGATCTATACCGGGCTCGGCCTTGCCATCGCGCGGCTCGTCTGGGTGCGCGGGCCGGAGCGTTTGCTTGCTTTGGCGATTGCACTGACCGCCGCCGAATGGCTGCGCGGGCACATGTTCACCGGATTTCCGTGGAACGCCTTCGGCTATGCGCTGACCGAGCCGCTGGCGCTGGCGCAGAGCGTGACGCTGTTCGGCATCTGGGGGCTGACGTTCCTTGCCATCCTGATCTTCGCGACACCGGCGACGCTGGCTGACGACCGCGTCGACACCGCGCGTCCGTTCCGGCCGCTGGTGCTGGCAATCGTTGGCCTGGTCGGCCTGTTCGGCTATGGCGCGGCGCGGCTGGCGATGCATCCGACGGCTTACGTCAAGGACGTCAAGCTGCGGATCATGCAGCCGAACCTGCAGCAGGATGCGCGCTTCAATTACTCCGCCAAGAACGACGTGATGGCGCGTTACCTCGCGCTGTCCGATCGCGCCACCGGGCCGCAATCCGACGGCGTGCGCGACGCCAATATTCTCATCTGGCCGGAATCGGCATTTCCGTTCTTTCTGACGCGCGAGCCCGATGCGCTGGCGCAGATCGCGGCGCTGATCAAACCGAAGACCGAATTGATCACCGGCGCAGTGCGGCCCGGCACGGGCTCGCCCGGCTCAGGACCGCGCGCCTACAACTCGATCTATGTGATCGATCCCGACGGCTCGATCCGCGGCATCTACGACAAGCTGCATCTCGTCCCGTTCGGCGAATTTCTGCCGTTTCAGAGCTTCATGGAACGGCTCGGCTTCCAGCAACTGACCAAGGAGGTCGGCGGCTTTCTCACCGGCAGCCGCCGGCGCACCATGGATATTCCGGGCGCGCCCAAGATGCTGCCGTTGATTTGCTATGAGGCCGTCTTCCCCGACGAGGCAGTGCCGGCCGGCGAACGCCCGGGCTGGCTGGTCAACCTCACCAATGACGGCTGGTTCGGCATCAGCACCGGGCCTTATCAACATTTTCATCAGGCCCGCGTGCTCGCCATCGCCGAAGGCCTGCCGCTGGTGCGCGCCGCCAATACCGGCATCTCGGGCGTCATCGATCCGGTCGGCCGGGTCGTCGCGTCGTTGCCGCTGGGCGTCGAAGGTGTCCTTGACGCGCGGCTGCCGGAAAAGCTCGAACCGACAATATTTTCGAATTATGGAAACTATCCCCTCATTCTATTATTGGTTGTGGCCGGCCTCACCCTAGGCAGACGACGGTTACGCGCTTAAATTGTGCGTGGGAGCGCTTGTCCTGGATACGGTTGTGATGTGCGCTAATAAATATTTTTACGGGTCTGACGTGAGTTACAGACCGCCCCTGTAAAACACATTGATTTCAATACGGTATTTTCGATTCGAACTCCGGTGGTGTTTTTTCTGCGCGGAAATGACGGATTGCATAAATGCCGGTAGTTGTGACATTACGGATCAAGGTAGCGGCATAGGAGATCTTTATGGCCAAGAAGGCGCCCAATCCGATCGACAAACACGTGGGATCGCGTGTGCGTATGCGCCGGATGATGCTGAGTATGAGCCAAGAAAAGCTCGGCGATGCCCTCGGCCTGACCTTCCAGCAAGTGCAGAAATACGAGAAGGGTACTAATCGTATTGGTGCGAGCCGCCTGCAAGCGATTGCGAATATTCTGCAAGTCCCGGTTTCATTCTTCTTCGAAGGCGCCCCGAACACCCCCGGTATCCACGCGACCGGCATGTCGGAAGCCCCCTCGCCGGCTTACGTCTCCGACTTTCTGGCAACCTCCGATGGTCTTTCGCTGACCAAGTCGTTCATGCGGATCAAGAGCAGCAAGTTGCGCCGTCGCATTGTCGACCTTGTCGAGCAGATTGCCGGCGACGAGTAAGTCTCGCCTCTCCTGTCCGTCGTCCAGCTCCCGAACAAACAGCCGCCCGCCGCTGCGTGGCGAAGCCGCGCGCGCGACCCGCGCCATCGCGGCGCGGTTATTGCCCACAATTGCCCGCACCTTGACGTTGCTGGCGACCGCTGTAAGAACCACCCCCCGATATGAACCGGCGCGGCTCCTCCCCGCGCCACGGGAGGAGATAAGCGGTGGCTCACAAGAATTTTCTGTTCACCAGTGAATCGGTTTCGGAAGGTCATCCAGACAAGGTCTGCGACCAGATTTCCGATGCCGTGCTGGACGCGTTTCTCGAGAACGACATCAAACTCGGCATTGCCGACGACAGCCAGATCAACACCCGACTGGGTTGCGAGACGCTGACGACCACGAACAAGATCGTCATCGCCGGTGAAGGACGCGGCCAGTCGCCGTTCTTCCACAAGCACAACAACCAATACGTCGTCGATCGCGAACTCATCGCCAAGATCGCGCGCGGCGTGGTCAAGGACATCGGCTACGATCAGGACGGTTTCTCCAGCTACGGCGCCGACGTCGAGGTGCTGCTGCATGGCCAGTCCGCCGACATCGCCATGGGCGTGAATGCCAAGAAGAAGAAGGGCGGCGAGGAAGAAGGCGCCGGCGACCAGGGCATGATGTTCGGCTTCGCCTGCACCGAGAGCGAGGTCTACGAGAAGAACTCATTCATGCCGGCGCCGATTTTCTTCGCGCACCGCATCCTCAAGGCGCTGGCCGATAAGCGCCATTCGAAGGCGATGCCCGACCTGCAGCCGGACGCCAAGAGCCAGGTGACCGTGCGTTATGTCGACGGCAAGGCGGTTGGCTGCACCAAGGTCGTGGTCTCGACCCAGCACAACGAGAAGAGCCGCAACGGCAAGAAGTATACGCCGGGCATGGTCAAGGACATGATCGAGCAGACGGTTTCGGCGGCGCTGCCGAAGGGCTGGATGCCGGAGAAGTCGTCCGACTTCCTGGTCAACCCGACCGGCAACTTCGTCATCGGCGGCCCGGACGGCGACTGCGGTCTCACCGGCCGCAAGATCATCGTCGACACTTACGGCGGCTATGCGCCGCATGGCGGCGGCGCGTTCTCCGGCAAGGACCCGACCAAGGTCGATCGCTCGGCCGCTTACGCCACGCGCTACCTTGCCAAGAATGTTGTCGCTTCGGGTGTTGCCGAGCGCTGCACCATTCAGGTGGCCTATGCGATCGGCGTCGCCGACCCGATGTCGGTGCTGGTCGACCTGCATGGCACCGGTCAGGTCGACGAGAAGAAGCTGGAGAAAATTCTGCCGCAGCTTTTCCGTCTCACCCCGACCAATATCCGCCGCACGCTCAAGCTGAATAAGCCGATCTATCGCCGTACCGCGGCCTACGGCCATTTCGGCCGCGCGCCGGACAAGGACGGCGGCTTCTCCTGGGAGAAGACCGACCTCGCGGCGCAGATCAAGGCGGCGTTCAAGTAAGCAGGATTGCCCGCAAAAGCTGGGGTTCTGCACTTAACTTGTTGATGGCCGGGCCATGCGCCCGGCCATTTGCTTTTTAGTTTTCAGTTGTCATGCCCCGCCAAAGCGGGGCATCCATGCACGCAATGACCGACGAGCCCGACCAGGACGAAATCAAACAGCGTGCCTTCTTCGGACGCCGCAAAGGCCATCCCTTGCGCGCGCGGCAATCCGAGCTGTTCGACGAATTGCTGCCGAAGCTCGCGCTCGATCTGACCAAGCCGGCGCCCGAACTTTCGACCTTGTTTCCGCACGCGCCTGAAACGGTGCGGCTCGAAATCGGCTTCGGCGGCGGCGAGCACCTGATCGCACAGGCGACGGCGCATCCGGATCAAGGCTTCATCGGCGCCGACGGTTTTCTCAACGCGGTCGGCAAATTGCTGGTCGCCATTGACGACGAGGACCTCACCAACATCCGCGTGCTACACGGCGACGCGACGACTTTGATCGACTGGTTGCCGGCAGCATCGCTGTCACGCATCGATCTTCTCTATCCAGATCCATGGCCAAAGCGGCGGCAATGGAAGCGCCGCTTTATCCAGGACGAAAGCCTCCCACGCCTCGCGCGCTTGCTCAAAAGCGGCGGCGAATTGCGTTTCGCCACCGACATTCCGGGCTACATGACTTATGCGCTCGCTCGCATCATGCGTTCGCAGGATTTTATCTGGACAGCAGAGCAAGCCGACGACTGGCGCAAGCCGTGGGATGGCTGGACTCGCACGCGCTACGAGGCGAAGGCGATCCGTGAGGGTAGAACCCCCGCTTATTTTATTTTCAAACGTATCTGACCGCAGCGCCACCCACCGCCGTCATCCTGAGGTGCGAGCCGCATTGGCGGCGAGCCTCGAAGGATGGGCGTCACTGTGCAGGCTTCGTAGCGGGCCAAGCTTCGCGACCGTCAAGGAACTTCAGAAGCTCAAGAACCCGCTGATCGAGTTCGGCCCAGCGCGATTCCGGATAGTCTGAATCAAAGAAGGTGTAATCCACGCTGGCGGCCAAGGTCCAATAAAACCGCACCGTACACATACGTTCTTCTTTTGGCCGAGGTGGCGACGGCATACAGCTCACAGTCAACGGCTGACCGAGCGGTCGCGCATACGGCATATCGATCAAGACGTATTCGCGCGCTTTCCAGAGCCAAAAGCCAAACTCGTCCGGAGCTTGCTCACTCTGCCGTTTTTCGAGATTGGCTTTTGATTCGCGGAGATTTCGCTCGGGGAGCCCGGCAGCCGGTTCGACAATTCCGAATAGTATCACCCGAGGGAATTCAAAATGTTTCGAGCGCGGCGATGGCCGCATATGCACATTCACAAATGAGATAATGCGCGAATTGCCAAGGTGGATGTTTGCAAACTTGTTGTCGACCCAGTCCTTGGGAAGAGCAACTGGGACATCCCCTATCTGAATATACACAACGGGAAATTCTCTACCGGTCGATTGCGCCGACGGCTGCTGTGCCTCGGATATCTCGATTAAATGGAGTGAAGAGGCGAAGGCAAAGAGGCAGATGATCGTTCTGGCCGTTCGCATCGGATCGCCTCCTCACGGGCCGTCGTCCTTCGAGGCTCGGCGGCCATAGCGCGTCGAAGACGCGCGTAAACGCGCTTTCGGCCGCCTCGCACCTCAGGATGACGGAGGTAATTACTCCCCCGTCCCCTGCCGCACCTGCCAGAAGCGCACGACACGCTGCGCGGTCGGGCCGGTCAGCCGCTCGAAATTCTCATGCGCCGCGTCAATCACCGACGGCGACGGCTTCGGACCGGGGCGCGAATTGATCACCGCCTTCACCGTCGGCCAGCCGAAATTGGCCGAGCGCGCCAGGATCAGCACCGGGTCGGCACGCTCGCCGTTCATCAGGCGATCGACCACCTCGACCGGCACGGCGCAAATCGTTGACAGCGCGGCGATGGTCTCTTCGTATTTGCCGTTCTCGGCGTAATTGGCGACGTCGGCCTCAGTGAGCTTGCGCTCCTTGTGCAGCGCGCGAACGGTCGCCAGCGCAGCCGCGTAATTGCGCGGCGCCGCCTTGGCGCCGACTTCATCGGTGACCTTGGCGAGCACCTTGCGGATATCGGCCTGGGTTTCCGGGCGCGCGGACGCGAGCAGACGCCTCTGAACAACTTCGCTCGCCTGCAACAGAAGCTGACGGAACAGCCGCGGCGGAATGTCGGTCCGCTGGCCGACCTTTTCTGCCAGCGCGCCGTCCTGCTGCGCACGGTTGACGAGATTGCCGAAGGCGCGCTCCGACAGGCTGGCATTGCGATTGCCGACGACGGTGTGGGCGACATCGCGATCGCCGCGCTTCACCAGGACATCCGACAGCGCCTCGCTCAATTGCGCGCGCGACGCCAGGGCCAGCAGATGCGCCTGACTCTTGGTCTCGGCGATGGAGATCAGGTCGGGATCGGACAAGCGCGCGGCCTGGAGCACGGGACCGGCGACGTCGATGTCGTCGTTCTTCGCCAAGGTCGCGACCACGCCGGCCGGCGCGTTCTCGATCGGCGCCAGACGGCGCGCGAGTTCAGCGAGCGCCTTGGCCTCGATCTCGGCGATCAGGCAGCCGATGACGTCGTCGAACAGTGCAACATGATGGTCGTTGAAGCTGGTCGCGCCGTCGAGAAACAGCGTCGTGATTCGTCGCAGCGTCTCGGCCCGCTTTTCCGCGGAGCCGTGCTGGACAACCTCTTCCAGCTCGGGAAGCAGAGACGCGGGAGCAGCCATCACGCAAGACCTGACACGCGCCCCATAACGACCCCATCCGGCGCTTTAACGAAACGTAAGGGCAACGTGTGAAAGAAGCGTTAGCCTTGAAAGGCGGGCTTCACCCCCCGTTCAACCCTTGCATGCGCGCGGAAATTCGCTATATTTCCGCTGTCAATCGATACACCCTCATAACCAAATCAGGTTTTGAGAGTGGGTCCCCCCGGGCCCGCTCTTTTTTGTTACAGGTATAGCTCAGGCGGATATGGCCTTAGGCGAGCAACATGGGACTTTGGCGGCAAGTAGCAGCCCGGAACCGGCATCGGCCGGCGACGAGCCGCGGCTGATTGCCGAAACCGGCCTGCCGGCCCGGATCGCCACGATTGCGGAGCCGGTGATCGGACAACTTGGCTATCGCCTTGTTCGCATTAAGGTTTCTTCCGGAGAAGAGTGCACGATCCAGGTCATGGCCGAGCGTCCGGACGGTTCCATGACGGTGGAGGATTGCGAAGCGATCTCGCGGGCTCTGTCGCCAGTCTTCGACGTCAACGAGCCCATCGACCGCGCCTACCGGCTGGAGGTTTCCTCTCCGGGCATCGACCGGCCGCTGGTGCGCCGCTCCGATTTCGAGCGTTACGCCGGCCATCTGGTGAAGATCGAGATGGAAGTTCCGGTGGCGGGGCGCAAGCGGTTCCGCGGCATCCTCGACGGCGTCGAGGGGAATACCGCGAAACTGACCCGCGACGACCCCAAGGCGGATGAAACCGCAGACGTGGTGCTGCCGATAACGGACATGGGCGAAGCAAAGCTCGTTCTCACCGATGAACTGGTGAGCGAGGCGTTGCGCGCCGAGAAGGCCGCCAAGCGCGAATTGCGCGACGCGAAACGCGAACAACGGCGACTGAAATCGGCCAAGAAGGCCAATCGGGCCGCCGCACGTTAAGTACGAGATAAACACGAGAGAAGGAGATGAGCTATGG
>JBAZSM010000025.1:0-46179 GCA_041662425.1 Pseudolabrys sp. | reverse complement strand
TTATCACCCACGACCTCGGGATCGTGCGCAAGCTAGCCGACCGGGTCTGCGTGATGCAGCGCGGCGAAATCGTCGAGCAGGGGCCGGTCGAGCAGGTCTTCACCAAGCCCGAACATCCCTATACGCAGGCGCTGCTGGCGGCCGAACCGAAGCCGGACCCGGCGCCGCCGAAGCCCGACGCGCCGGTGGTCGTCAAGACCGACGATCTCAAAGTGTGGTTTCCGATCAAGCGCGGCGTGCTGCGCAAGACGGTCGGGCACATCAAGGCGGTTGACGGCATCAGCGTCGAACTTCGCAAGGGCGAAACGCTCGGCGTCGTCGGCGAGAGCGGCTCCGGCAAGACCACGCTCGGCCTTGCGATCCTGAGGCTCATTTCGTCGGATGGGCCGATCGTGTTCATGGGCGAACCGCTGCAGGGCCTCAAGTTCAAGGAAATGCGGCCGCATCGCCGCCAGATGCAGATCGTGTTTCAGGACCCCTACGGCTCGCTCAGTCCGCGCATGTCGGTGTCCGACATCATCGAGGAAGGGCTGTGGGTGCACCACCCGCATCTCAACGAGGCCGAGCGCGAGCAGCGCGTCGTGGCGGCGCTCCACGATGTCGGCCTCGATCCGGGGACGCGGCACCGCTATCCGCACGAATTCTCCGGCGGCCAGCGCCAGCGCGTCGCCATTGCCCGCGCCCTGGTGCTGGAGCCGACCTTCATCGTGCTCGACGAGCCGACCTCGGCGCTCGACATGCTGATCCAGGCGCAGATGGTCGATCTGCTGCGCGACCTGCAGAAAAAGCGCGACCTCACTTACATGTTCATCTCGCACGACCTGCGCGTCGTCGCGGCGCTGGCCTCGCGGCTTCTGGTGCTGCGCAACGGCAAGATGGTGGAAGAGGGCGCCGCTGCCGAACTGTTCAAGAACCCGAAGAGCGATTACACGCGCGCGCTGTTCGCCGCCGCCTTCCACATCGAGACCGCGCCCGACGGCGTGCTGGCCCAATAGATGACCGATAAAATCGTCGACAAAATCGTCGACCTGCCCGCCGACGCCGATATCGGCGAGCCCGAAATCCTCGCCAAGGGCTATCGCGATTTGCTGCGCTACCACGTGACATTGCGCGGCCCGCACCACGCGCCGATCCAGCAGCAGCGCGACGTCATCGTCTCAACCGGGACGGTCGCGGTGCTGCCGATTGATCTCCAGCGCGACGAGATCGTCCTCATCCGCCAGTTCCGGCTGGCCGCTCACCTGGCCAACGGCGCCGGCGAGATGATCGAGATCGTGGCCGGCGGGGTCGATGCGGGCGAAGACGCGGCGACGGCGGCGCGGCGCGAATGCCGCGAAGAGATCGGCGTCGAGCCGACGGCGCTGGCCGAGATCATGACTTTCATGACCACGCCCGGTATCGCCGTCGAATCGGTCGTCCTGTTCGTTGCTGCGATCGACGCGAGCCGAGTTCCGTCACGCTCGGGTCTGGCGGGCGAGGGCGAGCAGATCGAGACCCTGCGCGTGCCGATCGATCGGGCGTTGCGGATCGTGGACGGCGGCGGCGTGCGTAACGGGCCGATGATCCTCGCGTTGCAATGGCTGGCGCTCAACCGCGCGCGGCTGCGCGACATCCTGAAAGCGTGATCTCACGCATTCTTGATTCGCTATGTGACGGGCCGCTCGTGCAAGAGCATCCAGTCAATTCCGGGAGTCCGACCGTGGCCGCATCGCGCATTCGTTTTGCCGTCGTTTCGATCTTTCTGCTGCTGGCGCCGGTCGCGGCGCAGGCCGACGACGCCCAGTTTCCGATCATGGCCGACGACGGTACCGTGATCGCCAATCACAGCGTGCCGAACGAACTGATCGCCCGCATCGAGAAGCTCAAGAATATCGTGGTCGCCGCCAATCCCAACGGCAAGGTGACGTTGTACGAGTTCTACGATCTCAATTGCCCGTATTGCCGCCGCGCCTCGCTCGATATCGGCGACATGGTGGAAAGCAATCCGAACCTGCGGCTGGTGCTGGTGCCGTTTCCGGTGCTCGGCATTCCGTCGATCCTGGCGGCGCGCGTCGAATACGGCGTGGCGAGGCCCGCCTCGCCGGAGAATTTCTACAAATTCCACCACAAGGTTTACGACGGCCGCGGTGTTATCGACGATGCGCGCGCCTTTGCCGCGGCGCAGGCCGTCGGTCTCGATGTCGTCGAGGTCCGGAAGATCGCCAGCGAAGATGCTTTCGCCGCGGTGATGAAGGAGCACCTGCGCGTCGGTTCGGCGCTCGGCATTCAGGCGACGCCGGGGCTCGTCATTGGCGGGGTCACCATCGTCGGTTATCCCGGCAAGAAAGCGCTCACGGAAGTCGTCGCGGCGGTGTCGCATTGCGGCACGGTGATGTGCCCGAAGTGATCTCCAGCCGGGACTTTTGAATACGACGCTGGATTCCGGATCGCCGCTACGCGGCGTCCGGAATGACCGGCCTGATCACGCCGCCAGCGACAGTAACTGGCGCGCTTCTTTCACCGATGCCGGATGGCGGCCATATTCCGCGCACATGTCGGCGACGCGCTTGACCAGCGCCGCATTCGACGGCGCCAGTGTGTCCTTGTCCCAGCGGATGTTGTCCTCGAGCCCGGTGCGGCAATGGCCGCCGGCTTCCAGGCTCCAGCGGTTGAGCGTGATCTGATCCTTGCCGATGCCGGCGCCGGTCCAGGTCGCGTCGGGCGCCAGCCGTTTGAGCGTGGCGACGTAGAAATCGAACGCCTGCCTGTCGACGGGCATGGCGTTCTTCACGCCCATGACGAACTGCACATGCAGCGGGCCCTTGAGGCGGCCGTCGGCCTGCATCTTCGCCGCCTGGAAGACCATCGACAGGTCGAAGGCCTCGATCTCCGGCTTGACGTTATATTTCAGCATTTCCTCGGCGAGCCAGTCGACCAGTTGCGGCGCGTTCTCATAGACGCGCGTCGGGAAATTGACCGAGCCGGTCGACAGCGAGGCCATGTCCGGCCGCAAGGGCAGCATGCCGCCGCGCTCGTGGCCGGTGCCGGACCGTCCGCCGGTCGAAAGCTGGATGATCATGCCGGGGCAGTGCTTGCGCAGGCCTTCGACCAGCCGGCCGAAGCGTTCCGGATCGGAGGTCGTGGTGCCGTCGTCATTGCGTACGTGGCAATGCGCCAAAGTCGCGCCGACTTCGAACGCGGCCTGCGTCGACTCGACCTGCTCGGCGACCGTGATCGGCACCGCCGGATTGTCTTTCTTGGTCGGCAGCGAGCCGGTGATGGCAACGGTGATGATGCAGGGTGTCGTCATGTCTCGCTCCCGGATTTTTGCGTCTTATAGGCGCTTGACCGCGGTGATGTCACTGCCCGCCGCCTGAATGCGGGACACGGCATCGGCCACAGGCTCGATCGCCACCATCATGTGATGGGCGTTGGCATGGAGGATCGTTTCGCTGTCGCGAACGATGGCGACGTGGCCTTTCCAGAACACCAGATCGCCGCGCCGGCGTTCGGCGAACGGCACAGGCCGGCCGAGCGCCTGCTCCTGCATATAGGTGTCGCGCGGCGCCGCGGCGCCAGCGGTCTGCAACGCCAGTTGCACCAGACCCGAACAGTCGATGCCGAGCGATGACTTGCCGCCCCACAGATAAGGCACGTTGAGAAACATCTCCGCGATGGCGACGAAGTCGAGCGGTGTGGCGTTTTTTTCTGTCGCGTTTCCGGATGGCGAACCGGTATCCACTTCGCCTGCAAACGCTCCGAGCGGCGCGACATGGGCGACCGGATAATGCCAGCCATAGCCATCGAGTGCGAATTTATCGGTTGTCTTCGTCACCGCGAGGCCCGCGCCCATCGGCAGTGCGATCATCGGCGGCAGTTTGATATTGGCGGCCGGGAATCCAAAGGTGCGCGGCACGATGACGCGATGGGTCGGCGCCGCACCGACAGGTCCCAGTGCGTTGGCCGACAGATAGCCGACATAGCCGTCGCTCTTGAGCTGACCCCAGGCCCAGCCTTCCTCGCTCAGCTCATAGACGGTGATGCGTTCGCCCTTGAGCGCCTGGGTGTCGAGCGCCGCTTCATGCGCCGGCTCGCGGCGCAGATCGGCGATCGGTTCGATGACTTCGCGTTCGGTGCCTTCGACGAAATGCCGCGCCTCGACCTTGCCGCGCAAATGCGCGGCGGCGATGTCGGCGCGATAGGGATTGAGGCGGGGGTCGAGTGTATTCATCTCAAAAACAGTTCTTCGCAGATGAAGGCGTGCCGTGGTCTCGGTCTATTCCTTCCCGACAAGGGAGAGGGGAGCATTCAGCGTTCGCGGCACATCACTAGCCGTATTTCTCACTCAACACCGCATAGAGCGCGCGGGCAGCCATCAGTTCGGCGCCTTCAGGCCGGCCGGGACGCGACGACGCCGTCCAGGCGAAAATGTCGAGATGCATCCACGACCGCGCGTTGACGAATTTCTTCAGGAACAGCGCCGCGGTGATGGCGCCGCCAAAGCCGCCACTGGAGACATTGTTGGTGTCGGCGACCTTGGTATCGAGCAGCGCTTCGTAGGGCTGCCACAGCGGTAGCCGCCATACCGGATCGTTTTCCGCCATTCCGCGCTTTGACATCGCGGTGGCGAGCGCATCGTCGTCGGTGAACATCGCCGGCAGATCGGTGCCGAGCGCGACGCGCGCCGCGCCGGTGAGCGTCGCGAAATCGGCGACCAATTCGGGCTTGTCCTCGCAGGCCAACGCCAGCGCGTCGGCGAGAACCAGGCGGCCTTCGGCGTCGGTGTTGCCGATCTCGACGGTCAGGCCCTTGCGCGAGGTGAAGACGTCGCGCGGGCGGAAGCTCTTGCCCGACACCGAATTCTCCACCGCCGGAATCAATACGCGCAGGCGCAGCTTCATCTTGCCCGCCATGATCATATGCGCGAGGCCGAGCACGCTGGCGGCGCCACCCATATCTTTCTTCATGTTGAGCATGCCGCTCGACGGCTTGATGTCGAGGCCGCCGGTGTCGAAGCAAACGCCTTTGCCGACCAGCGTGATCTTGGGGTCTTTCTCCTTGCCCCAGATGATGTCGATGAGGCGCGGCGCGCGGGGCGAACCCATGCCCACGGCGTGGATCAGCGGGAATTCCTTGGCCAGCGCCTCGCCGCTTGTGACCGCGACCTTGGCGCCGTGTTCGCGCGCGAGCCGGCGCGCCGCGCCTTCCAGTTCGTCCGGCCCCATGTCGTTCGCCGGGGTATTGATGAGATCACGCGCCAGCGCGACGCCCTCGGCAATGCGGCTCAGTTCGTCGCCATCGACACCCTTCGGCAGAACGAGGCGCACCTTGCGCGCTTCCGCCTTGCGGTAGCGCGTGAACTGATAGGCCCCGGTCGCGAAGCTGAGCGCGGCGAGGCGCGCATTGTGCGGCCCGTTGGCGAAACGATAGGTGCCGGCCGGCAGCAGGCCGACCAGCGCGCCGGGCCGGAAGCTGTCGATCGTGTCGCCGGGCTTTTCCAGGCCGAACAGCACGCCGGCAAGCTTGCCGTCCTGTGCCGGGATCAGCAGCAGCCGGCCGGGCTTCGGCTCGAAGCCCGCGGCCTTGGCGAAGGTCCGCTCGCGTTCGCCGAAGCCGGTCAGAACGGTCTCGGCATTTTCGGTGTGGACGAACCAGATCGGCGTGCCGCGTTCGCCGGCGCTCACAAACACAGGATGCATGGCTGAATGGGCTCCGGTCTCGGCAGGGAAGGAAAAGTCGCTCGAAGGTGATAGCGGGGCGGAGCCCCGGCGACGAGGCAGAATAGGGCGCGGCGCCGCGGTTAACCACTCGTTAGGGTTAACGTTTTATTGCTGAACCATGCCGCCGGAAGTCTTTCCTCGCACTCGCGGGATATCCATGCGCCTTCTTGAGCCCCGCGCACGCCGCCTGTTGGCATCGGCCGCGCTGGCCATGGTGCTGGCGCTGGGCGTTGCCGGTTGCCAGACCACCAGCGATGTCACGGGATCGATCGGCAACAGCCGCACCAGCGCTGACGACATGCCGCGCAGCGACGCCCAGTGGCGCGAATCGCTCGACACCTGGGGCGCGCGATACCGCGCCAATTCGGCCGATCCCGAAGCCGCCATCAATTACGCCCGCGCCTTGCGCGCCACCGACCAGCGCGCGCAGGCCGTGGCCGTGCTCGAGCAGGCGACCATCCGCAATCCGCACAACATGCCGCTTTTGGGCGAATACGGGCGTGCCCTGGCGGCGGCCGGCAGCTACGAGCAGGCGCTCGACGCGCTCGGCCGGGCCCATACGCCGGACAATCCGGATTGGCGCATTCTCAACGCCCAGGGCGCGGTGCTCGACCAGATGGGCCGCAACGCCGAGGCGCAGCGGCATTATTCCGCCGCGCTCAAGATCGTGCCGGACGAGCCGTCGGTTCTGTCCAATCTCGGCCTGTCCTATGTCCTGACCAAGGACCTCAAGCGCGCCGAAATCACCTTGCGGCGCGCGCTGGCGCAGCCCAATGCCAATCCGAAGGTGCGGCAGAACCTGGCGCTGGTTCTGGGCCTGCGCGGCAAGTTCGACGAGGCCGACCGCGTCGCCCGCGAGGGCCTGCCGGCCGATGAGGCGGCCGCCAACGTCTCGTATCTCCGGCAGGTGCTGGCGCAACGGCAAAAGGGTGGCCAGCCTTACGTGCCGCCGCCCAATCCGGGCAACTAGCGCCGCGATGGCTACTGGATCGCCATCACCTTGATGATGGCCGGCCCGAGAATCACGACGAACAGCACCGGCAGGAAGAACAGGATCATCGGCACGGTGAGCTTGGGCGGCAGGCCGGCGGCCTTCTTCTCGGCTTCCGACATGCGCATGTCGCGGTTTTCCTGCGCCATCACGCGCAGCATGGTGGCGAGCGGCGTGCCGTATTTCTCCGCCTGGCTGAGCGCCATACACACCGATTTGACGCCTTCGAGATCGGTGCGCTTGGCGAGATTGTCGTAGGCCTGGCGGCGATCCGGCAGGTAGGACAATTCCGCGGTGGTCAGCGTCATTTCTTCCGCCAGCGGCACCGACTGCGTGCCGATTTCCTCGCTGACCTTCTTCAGCGCCGCCTCGATCGACATGCCGGATTCGACGCAGATCAGGAGCAAATCGAGCGTGTCGGGAAAGGCGCGCTTGATCGAGGTCTGGCGCTTCTGGATCTTGCTCTTGAGCAGCATCAGCGGCAGGTGCATGCCGAGATAGGCGGCGCCGATGCAGATGCCGAGCTTGATCGTCGCCGGCTGATCGAACTCGGTGATGACGAACATGTAGAAGGCGGCGAACAGGAACGCCGCGATCGGCGTCACCATGCGGAAGAACAGGAAGGTGACGTAGGGCGCCTGGCCGCGATAGCCGGCCTGGATCAGCTTGAGGCGCGCCTCTTCCTGGCCGAACCACTTGTTGAGGTTGAAGTTGTCGACGACCTTCTGAACGTATTGCTTCGGCGACTTGCGCAGCGACACACGCTCGTGTTCCTTCGCCAGCCGCTCACGCTCGCGGGCGCGGATCTTCTCGCGCTCGATCGCGACCGCCTTCATGCGCTTGTCGAGCGGATTGGCGAACACCAGCGGCATCGCGATGCTCAGCACGGTCGCCGCCGCGGCGATGCCGGCGAACAGCACCACCATGGTCTGGGTGTTAAGCGAACTGGCGATCAGGTCGAGCATCGGTCCGTTTTCGTCAGAAGTCGAAGTTGATCATCTTCTTCATCACCAGAACGCCCATGGCCATCCAGCACGCCGAACCGGCGAGCATGATGTTGCCGAGGTGTTCGGTGAAAAGCAGGTTGATGTATTGCGGGCTGGTGATCCAGACCAGCGTCATGACGGCGAGCGGCAGCGCGCCGATGATGCCGGCGGAGGCTTTGGCTTCCTGCGACATGGCCTGGATCTTGGCTTTCATCTTCTTGCGGTCGCGCAGCACGCGCGACAGGTTGCCGAGCGCTTCCGACAGGTTGCCGCCGGCCTTCTGCTGAATGGAAATGACGATGCCGAAGAAATTGGCCTCCGGGATCGGCATGCGTTCGTAGAGCTTGCCGCAGGCCTCGCCGAGCGGCATGCCGACCGCCTGGGTTTCCAGCACGGCGCGGAATTCCGAACGCACCGGCTCGGCTGCGTCGATGGTAATCATCTTGATGCAGTCGAGCAGCGGCAGGCCGGCCTTGACGCCGCGCACGATGACGTCGACGGCGTCGGGGAAGGCATTGAGGAATTTCTGCTCGCGGCGCCGCTTGAGATAGCCCAGCAGCCAGCGCGGCAGGCCGAAAGCGCCGGCAAAGCCCAGGCCGAGCGCCGGCAACAGGCCGGCATTGGCCAGCATGCCGCCGAGGAACATGACGACTCCTATCGCCGCCGAGATGATGAAAAAGGTCTGCTTCGACCAGCTCAGGCCGGCCTGCGCGATGCGGCTGGCGAGCGGCGGCGACTTGCGCTTCTTGGCGCGCTCCTCGAGTTCCTTCAGCGTGCTTTCGACGGAGTCGCGGCGGCTCTTCTGCGGCCCGCGCGTGGTCCGCGCGATCGGTTCCGAGCGCGCCACGTTGGCGACGCGCTGCTCGGCTTTCTTTTCTCCCGAGAGGATCGGGTAGAGAAAAACATAAGCGACGCCGCCGACGGCGATGGCTGCGAGAAAGAAGATCGGCAACGAACCCATGGCTTACCCCCGCATCGCTTCGGCGGCACTCTCGGCGGCGTCGAGCGCGGCGGCGAGCCGCTTTTCCTCGCCGTAATAGCGGGCGCGATCCCAGAAGCGCGGCCGGCCGATGCCGGTCGAGCGATGTCGGCCGAGAATGTTGCCCTCGGCGTCCTCGCCGATCATCTCGTAGACGAACAGGTCCTGCGTGATGATGACGTCGCCTTCCAGACCCATCACCTCGGTGACGTGGGTGATGCGGCGCGAGCCGTCGCGCAGACGCGCGGCCTGGATCACGACGTCGACGGAAGCGACGATCATCTCGCGAATGGTGCGCGACGGCAGCGAGAAGCCGCCCATCGTGATCATCGATTCAAGACGCGACAGCGCCTCGCGCGGATTGTTGGCGTGCAACGTGCCCATCGAGCCGTCGTGGCCGGTGTTCATCGCTTGCAACAAGTCGAAGGCTTCAGGTCCGCGGACTTCGCCGACGATGATGCGTTCCGGACGCATACGCAGACAGTTGCGCACCAGCTCGCGCATGGTGACCTGGCCTTCGCCCTCGAGGTTCGGCGGGCGAGTTTCCAGACGCACGACGTGCGGCTGCTGCAACTGCAGTTCCGCGGCGTCTTCGCAGGTGATGATGCGCTCGTCCTCGTCGATGAACTGCGTCAGACAATTGAGCAGCGTCGTCTTGCCCGAGCCGGTGCCGCCGGACACCAGGGTGTTGACGCGACTGCGGCCGATGATGCGCAGAATCTCGGCGCCCTGTTCGGTGATCGTCCCGTATTTGACGAGCTGATCGAGCTTCAGCTTGTCCTTCTTGAACTTACGAATGGTGAGCGCGGGGCCGTCAATCGCCAGTGGCGGTACGATGGCGTTGACACGAGAGCCGTCCGGCAAGCGCGCGTCGCAGATCGGCGAGGCTTCGTCGACGCGGCGGCCGACCTGGCTGACGATCCGCTGACAGATATTGAGCAGTTGCTGATTGTCGCGGAAGCGGATGCCGGTGCGCTGAATCTTGCCCTTGACTTCGATGTAGACGGTGCCGGAGCCGTTCACCATGATGTCGGCGATGTCGTCGCGCGCCAGCAGCGGCTCGAGCGGGCCGAATCCAAGGACGTCGTTGCAGATGTCGTCGAGCAGTTCTTCCTGCTCCGAGATCGACATCACGATGTTCTTGATCGAGATGATCTCGTTGACGATGTCGCGGATCTCCTCGCGCGCCGAGTCGGCGTCGAGGCGGGCGAGTTGCGCCAGATCGATCGCTTCGATCAGCGCGCCGAATATCGTGCCCTTGGTGATGTAATAGGCTTCCGAGCGGCGTGAATCGACCGCCGGCATGTTGACCGCGGCTTGCCGCCGTTCCGGCGTCGGCGCCGGCACGAGTGGCGCGCCAAGACCGTCGGACGGGAAGGGCGCGCGGCCGCTGTCGACCGGCACCTGCGGCGCGGGAGCGGGCGGAGCGTTGCCCGGCGCCGGCGCATGCGGAGCCGCTGCCGGCTGCGACGCCGGGGCAGGGCTACGAATTTCGGCGGTACCGCCACGCTTACCGAACACTTCGACTCACTCCAGACCTTCGATCACGACAGCGGCCGTGACGCGCGAGAGACTTGTTTTCCGGAGCATGATCCTTCCCGAAAACAGGTATCCCCGTTTCGGGATCATGCTCTAACCCGCACGCTTCAGCAGTTTACCGAGCAGGCTCTGCCGTCCACGCTTGGCTTCGGCGCGGCCGGTGAGGACCTGCGCCATCTGGCGGAACATGTCCGCCGTTTTGTGGCTCGCCGACACTTCGGCAATCATCTGGCCGTTATTGGCGGCCGTGCCGAACAATTGCGGCTCGAACGGGATCACCGTCAGCGGCTGATCTTCCAGCGCCTTGGCGAAATCGGCCGGCGCGATTTCGGGCCGCTTCGGCACGCCGATCTGGTTCAGGCAGTAATGCGGATGATGATCGTTCGGCCGCGCCGCGCGCAGAAGATCGACGAGATTCTTGGCGTTGCGCAGGTTGGCAAGATCGGGACCGGCGACGATGAGGATTTCGTCGGCGCTGATCAGCAGACGCTTGGTCCAGCCCGACCAGATATGGGGCACGTCGAGTACCACGCAGGGGATCGACGCGCGCATGGAATCGAGAATGGCGTCGAAAGCCTCGGCGCCGAAGTCGTAGACGCGATCGAGCGTCGCGGGCGCTGCGAGCAGGCTCAGATGATCGGTGCATTTCGACAGCAGCCGGTCGACAAACGCGGTGTCGATGCGGTCCGGCGAGAACACGGCATCGGCGATGCCCTGCGGCGGATCCTGATTGTAGTCGAGCCCGGCGGTGCCGAAGGCGAGGTCGAGATCGGTGACGACGCTGTCGAGGCCGAGGTCGCGCGCAATCGCCCAGGCAATATTGTGCGCGACGGTCGAGGCGCCGACGCCGCCTTTGGCGCCGACAACGGCGATGATACGGCCGACCGGTTTGGCCTCCGGCGCGTGAAACAGGCCGCACACCGAGCGCACCACGTCGAGCGTCGATACCGGGCCGATCAGATAATCGCTGACGCCGCGCCGCGTCAATTCGCGGTAGAGCGTGACGTCGTTGATGCGGCCGATGACGATGACGCGGGTGCCGGCGTCGCACACCTCGGCGAGCTGGTCGAGGCGGCCGAGGATGGCTTCGCCGCGGCTCTCCGCCTCGATGATGATGACGTTCGGCGTCGGCGAGGTTCGATAGGCCTCGACCGCGGCAGTGGCGCCGCCCATCTGGATTTTGACATGCGCCTTGCCGAGCCGGCGGTCTTCGCCGGCCGACTGCACGGCGGCCGCCGTTTCGACGGTTTCGCAGAAGGCCTGCACCGACACGCGCGGCGCCGGCGCAATATGCTCCTCAGGCGGCAGCGCTGCGGGCGCCGCCGCGCTGTCGTCGTGGGCAGTTCCAACGAGATGGGCGTTCTTGATCATTTTCCGACGTCGCTGATCTTGCCGTTGTCATAACCGTGCGAACCGTCGTTCGGATAAGTCGAACTCGGGCTCTCACCTTTGCGATATTTGTCGATGGCGACGGAGCGGCGCGCGGCCCAGGCCGGGGATTCGCCGCGCGGCTGCACCAGGTCGGCGGGGTTGTCGACCATCGAAGCGAGGTTGCGCTGCGTTGAGCAGCCGAGGTTCCAGGACGGACGGTTCTGGTTGTAGTCCTTGTTCATGCTGGGCCCCAAGTCTTCGGGCCATTGGCCGCAAGGACCGACTTCCGCGACCATCTTGGAGTATTCGATCTTGATGCTGACCAGCGAGGCCGATTCCGGCCGGTACTGCTGGAGAAAGACAGCGTTGCGCGGGACGCCGGAGGCGGCGAAGATCGAATGAATCTCGCGCATCGAATCCGCCGCGGCGCGATCGGTCGCTCCGCCACGCGGCACCCGGACGACGATGCCGCTATTGGCCTCGCGCTTCCACCACTGCGCAAAAGCAAGGACGTCGGCGCGCTGCGATGCAGTCAGGCCGCCGCGGTTGCGGCCGAGAAAAACGTCGACCTGACGCGTGCCTTCGCGGACCGTGATCGGGTGACGGTCGCGATAATCGTTCGGGTAGTCGTTCTTCGCCGTTTGCGTCTGGTAGCAGCCGCCGAGCAAGCTGGTGAGCACCGCGGCGGCGAACAAACGCAGCGCCGCATCGCGGCGCTTGTCCGTATTGTTTCGCATGGTCGTCATTGCAACGTCTCCGCCGCTCAATCGAGGATGAACCCGTATTTGCCGTGATAGTCGGAAGTCGGCGGCTGGTTCGGTTTGCCGGCGCTGCCATAGATGCGGTTGAGGCGCCCGAGCAGCACGGTCGCGGGATCGCTCGGATCCGCGAAGCCGTCATCCGGCCGCGACAATTGCTTCTGCGCCACCGCACGAACGACGTAGGGCGTCACGATCACGACCAGTTCGGTCTGGTTGTTGACGTAGTCGCGGCTCTTGAACAGTGCGCCGAGGATCGGCAACTGCATCAGGCCGGGAACGCCGTTGATCTGCTGCTTGGTCTTTTCCTGGATCATGCCGGCGAGCGCCAGCGAACCGCCCGAGGGGATTTCCACGGTGGTTTCGGCGCGCCGTGTCGAGATCGACGGAATGGTCAGCGTCTGGGTCGAGCCCGGCACCGTCAGCGTCAGCGCGTTGTCGGTCGACAGGTCGGAGACTTCGGTCATCACCTTGAGGCTGATGCGGCCTTCCGACAGCACGACCGGGGTAAACACCAGGCCGACGCCGAATTTCTTGAAGTCGATCTGCGATTGACAGACCGGCGGCGACTTCGTGGTGTCGCACGACAGGCCGTTCGGGATCGGGAATTCGCCGCCGGCGACGAAGCTCGCGGTTTCGCCCGAGATTGCCGTCAGGTTCGGCTCGGCGAGCGTGCGCAGCACGCCGGCGCGGTCCATGGCGCGCAGCGTGGCGGTGACGCTCTTTGCCGTGCCGGCGATATTGGTGTTGCTCAGCGTCTGGCCGGTCGCCGAGAACGGGTTTTGCGTGTTGAGATCGACCACGGCGCTGCCGTAGTTGAAACTGCCCGACAGATCGATGCCGAGCTGCTTGATGACGTCGCGGCGGACTTCGGCGACGGTGACCTTGAGCATGACCTGATCGCGGCCGCGCACGGTGATGCCGTTGACGACCTTGGTGCCGTCGCCAACCAGGCGCGAGGCGAGATCGTATGCCTGCTGCGACTCGGCAGCGCTGGAGGCCGAACCGGCCAGCATGATGCCGTCGCCGACGCCTTCGATACGGATGTCGGCATCCGGCATGGTCTGCTTCAGGGCGGCGCGCACGCCGTTGAGATCGCGCGTGACGGCGATGTCAAAACCGGCGATCTGCTTGCCGCTGGCGTCGAAGAAGAAGATGTTGGTCTGACCGACCTTGACGCCGATCATGTAGACGCGCCGCGCGGTCCGCACCACCGCGTTGGCAACGGTCGGATCGGCCACCAGCACGTCCTTGATGTCGGCCGGCAGGTCGATCGCGACCGATTTGCCGATGCCGAGCGGGACAAAGCGCGAGGTCGCTTCGCTGGCCGCCACCTGGATCACCGGCACGCTCGCATCCGCGGCGTGAAGCGGCGCCGGGCTCGTCAGAGCGGCGGTGCCAAGCAATGCAACAAGCATTGCCGCGCGGATCGACTTGTGCCTCGCCATGATCTTGAAGCCCATGATCTTGAAGCCCCTGATCTTGAAGCTCTCGGCCTTGAAGTTCCTGGTCTTGAAATCCATGAGACTGGTCATCGCGGCGTGCTCACGGTCGAGACACCGAAGCGAACGATGTTCACGCCGGTATTGCGGTTGTTCTGCACCGGGCCGTCATTCTTCTCGGCGTCGGTGATGCTGCGCAGCGCCAGCGACAAGGTGCCGCGCTGCTGCGACAGCGCGAGCGTTTCCACCTGTGCCGGATTGAGCTCGAGCGTCGCGGTCTTGCCGATGACGACCTTCTGGGCGCCCTTTTCCTCGACGTTCTGATCGATGGCGAGAACGCGGATATTGCTGAGCACGATTTCGCTGGTATGCGATTCAATGCCGGTGGCCTTCTCGGCCTCGCGGTCGCGGCGCGTCAGGATCACATCGACGTGGTCGTTCGGCAGAATGAAGCCGCCGGCGCTGGTTTCCGGCGTAATCTGCGTCGAAACGGCGCGCATGCCGGGCGGCAGAATCGCGGCCATGAAGCCGGAACCTTTGGCATTGACCAGTTTGGCTTCACGGATCGGCTCGCCGGCTACGAAAGGATAGCGCGCGATCTGCCCCGACAGGTCTTCGAGCGCGGTGGCGCGATCGCTCTTGCGAATGAAATTCCCGGTGGCGGCCTCTTTCGGCCAAGGCTGCCATTCGAGATCGCCGGCGGCCAGAGACTGGCCCATGCCGATATTGCTCTTGGCGACGAGGATGTCGACGGTGTCGGGCTTCGCGGCGACGACGACCGGCGCCTCTGGCGGTTTCTCGCTGCGGCCCGCCAACATAGCCGCGACGCCACCCGCGGCGACGGCGACTGTCAAAACAACAAGGCGCGCGGCTTTCATACGCTCACTCTCACAGAATAGACGGCGTAGACGCCGACTAAAACCACATGGCGGCCGAAGCGGTCGCTCGCACGGATTTGACCAGCTAAAGGTCAAGGCATGGTTAAGGAGGCGTGACCAAGTCGAGTTAATAAATAGTTTCGCGAAAAATTCGGCCGACGATTCATGCGTGCCCGGAAACTCACCCGGTGAAAAATGTTCTGCAGCCGACGATTTCAGGCGGGAAAGAATTTTTAGTGCGCGACGCCCGGCATCCATCCGGTCTGCGGATAGATGATGAGCGCGGCCGCGGCGAGCGCGATGCCGTAGGGCACGCCGCCGCCGCTGTCATGCAGACGCATGATCCAGTGCTGGCGCGCCAGCGCCGCCGGCAGCGGCAGCTTGCGGAACTGGATCAGGACGATGGTGAGGACACCGCCGAAGATCGACGCGTAGGTGACATAATCGAGCAAATGGTCGAAGCCGAACCACAGTACCGTAGCGGCGACCAGCTTGGCGTCGCCGCCGCCGATCCAGCCCTGCGAGAAGAAGATAAAGCCGACTACCAGGACAATCGCGCCGGCGGCAAAGTGCATGCCGATGGCGGCGAGCGGCATGCCGGTCGCCAGCGCCAGCGCGACGAAGCCGGCGGTCAGAGCCAGCGACAGCCGGTTGGAAATGGTCATCGTGAAGAGGTCGCTCGAGGCGGCAAAGGCCATCAGCGCGGGAAACAAGACGAGCCTGATCGCGTCGATTGCCGTCATCGGAACATCCTCCAGCGCGCCACGCTACGTTTGATTTGATTGCCGTTCGGTTAGCGCCGGCTTTGGTTCCGTGCGCGCGGCCCGAAAAAGTGAAAGGCTCCGGCCTGCGCCGGAGCCCTTGAGTTGCGACGGCACCGCGCTCGCTTACTTGAGCTGGGTCGAGATGCTGTTGAAGCTGGTGTTCAGCTTGGTGCCGAGGCCGTTCACGACCGCGATAATCGCGACGGAGATGCCGGCGGCAATCAGGCCGTACTCGATGGCGGTGGCGCCCGAGTTGTCCTTCATGAAACGCACGAACAGGTTCTTCATCGAAAGCTCCATTTGATCCACGTGGCTGTCTGAGCTGATCAGAATGCCGGATTGGCGCCGGCTGCTCTGGTCATGCCTCACCGTAAGCGGCAGGTCTTGCGGCCGTCTTAATGTGATTGAAGAAACACCGACGTATCTCGTGCAATTATACTGTAGTTAACGAGTAGTAACCTTATGAATATGATGGTTAATAAGGCGTAACTCAAATATTTAGAATAACAATTCTTTCTTACGCGTCGCGAATACATTTGATCGCGGGGTCGGCGAGCCTCTATTGCTCAAATAATACGATGGAAATCGTCTGCCGTGACAGGCGGCCAATACTGTCGACCGCACCGGACTTGCTCACTCAATTACCGGCGTGATGGTTGATCGCCAACGCGATTGCACGGCTTTCACCGCCTGTTAACTGGGGCGGGCCGATATCGAGGCGGTCGGGGTCGTTTTTGCGCGGGCCGCAGCATGCTGAATGAATTTTATTCTGTTTTCCTGGTCGCCGGACAGACGGTGCTCAAGATCATCCCGATTTCGCTCGGGCTCGGCATCGTGTTCGCGGTGCTCACGCACTGGTCGGCCTGCAATCCCGGACAGGTGTGGTGGCGCAAGCGCGAGATCGTCACCGACGTCCTGTACTGGTTCCTGATCCCGCTGCTCGCCCGCTTCGTCCGCATCGGCCTGATGGTGATGGGCGCGGCCTATATCTATGGCATCCACGGCACCGACGACCTGATCGCGTTCTATGACGACGGCTTCGGCCCGCTGGCCAGTCTTCCTCTCTGGGCCCAGGGGCTGACCTTTCTCATCGCCTCGGACTTCCTGCTGTACTGGTTTCACCGGCTCTATCACGGCGCCAGGATGTGGAAGTATCACGCCGTGCATCATTCCTCGACCGAGGTCGACTGGATCTCGGCGGCGCGGTTTCATCCGGTCAATATCCTGTTCGGCACCGTGGTGGTCGATGTGGCGCTGCTGCTCGCTGGCATCTCGCCCAACGTGATGCTGTGGGTCGGGCCGTTTACGACCGCGTCTTCGGCTTTCGTCCATGCCAACCTCAACTGGACCCTCGGACCGTTCAAATACGTCATGGCCGGCCCGGTGTTTCACCGCTGGCATCACACCGCCGCCGATCGCGGCGGCTCATCCAATTTCGCCGGCACGTTCCCGATCTGGGATCTGATGTTCGGCACCTGGTACATGCCCGAGAACGAATTGCCGGACGCCTATGGCGTCGACGACAAGGACTTTCCGCAGGGCCTCGCCGCGCAGATGATCTACCCGTTCAAGCAGTAGGCCGCGCCAGAGCGGCACCTGCCCGCCGGCTCTTTGCACTTCGTTCACCAATTTGCAGTCAACTGGGGTTCTGTTGAACCCGCGGGCGTGTATGGCCGCGCGGGGTGTGGTGTTGCGTAGCGTTGGAGAGTGCAATGTCGGCCGCGTTCGGGCGTCACAGACGGCTGCTTACGACCATGGCCGGCGTTTTGCTGATTGCGGCGCTGGCAGCGCCCGCCCAGGCAGAATCCGTTTCGGTCTCGGTTGACGAGGCCCGCGTCATGAAGCTCCCCGACAGCGTCGCCACCATCGTCATCGGCAATCCGCTGATCGCGGACGCCACGCTGCAAAGCGGCGGCGTGCTGGTCCTGACCGGCAAGGGCTTCGGCTTGACCAATCTTCTGGCGCTCAACCGCGCCGGCAAGATCGTGATGGACACGACAATCCAGGTCGTCGGCCCGACGAAATCCGATCTCGTCGTCGTCTACAAAGGCATCCAGCGGGAATCCTACAGCTGTGCTCCCGAGTGCGAGAAGCGCATGACGCTCGGCGACTCCACGGCCTATTTCAGCGACATCCTGGCGCAATCCGGCGCGCGCATCGGCGGCGCCGGGAGTGGTGGCGGCGGCGCCGCACCGGCCGGACGCTAACCCGCTTCGGCACGCGTCTGCGTTTCGGTTAGCGCCGGCTTAACGCCCGTGCCGGTGTTTTCGCCAATGCGGGCAAGAAATCGAAAACATCGCTTCGCTATAAGGTGTTTGGGCGAAGCTGTTATCGATCGAGACATGGGCATGTTCGGCAAAATCGGGACGTCAATCGCAGGGCGCTGCCGCGCTCTCGCACGCAGCAAGCTCGGCCGCCGCTTTATCAAACAGCAGGACGGCGTCGCCGCCGTCGAATTCGCGCTGGTCGCGACGCCGTTTCTCGCGCTCACCTTCGCTATCATCGAGTCTGCGCTGGTGTTCTTCGCCGGGCAGACGCTGGAAGCGGCCACCTCCGACGCGGCGCGGCTGATCATGACCGGCCAGGCGCAAACCAACGGCTACAGCGCCGCCGACTTCAAGACGCAGGTGTGCAACCGCATCTACGGTTTGTTCAACTGCACCGGCGGTGTCACCGTCGACGTCAAGACCTACACAAATTTCAGCTCGGTCAGCACGGCCACGCCGATCGCCAACGGCCAATTCGATACAAGCAACATGGGATACACGCCCGGCGGCCCCGGCTGCATCGTGAAAGTCTCGCTCTACTATCAGTGGCCGATCTACGTCTCGCTGCTCGGCAACAATCTCTCCAACCTCAACGGCAACTACAAGCTTCTGGTGGCGACCTCGGTGTTCCGCAACGAGCCCTACGGAGGGTCGGGCGCATGCTGACTTTTCCGATGTTCACCGGCCTTTGGCCCAACCGGCGGCGCCGTTTCGCGCGCGATCAGCGCGGCGTCTCGGCCGTTGAGTTCGCGCTGGTTGCGCCGATCATGATCGGCCTCTATTTCGGCTGCGTCGAGATTTCCGACGCCGTGAGCGCTGACCGCAAGGTGAGCCTCACCGCGGCCGCGCTCGCCAACCTGTCCGCCCAGGTGACGACGATATCGACCAGCGACATGACCAACATTCTCAACGCTTCGGGTTCGATTATCGCGCCTTACAGCACCTCGAAGCTGAAGATGACGATCACCTGCATCAGCATCGACGCCAGCAAGAAAGCGACGGTGAAGTGGAGCGTGACCAGCGGCGGCTCGGCGAATTCCGGCACCATGACCTTGCCGAGCGCGCTCGCGGTCGCGAATACGCAGCTCATCATGGCGGAAGCCAGCTACTCTTACACGCCGACGGTCGGCTACAACATCACCGGTACGCTCAATCTGAGCGACAAGATGTACATGGCGCCGCGCCAGACCGCGCCGGTCTATAACGGCACATCCTGCACCTGATCGTTCGCGATCCGCGTCTGACGCATTCACCGTTTCATTGAAACGGCGAACGTGTCCAGGTTTCGCGTTTCCAGACTGCGAACCGGTTTCTGCTTCGCCCGCGAACGCCCTAACGCACAGCTTTGGGCTCGGCGAGCGGCAGCGCCGTGGTCGACTTGATACGTTCCATGGCGAAGCGCGACGTGACGTTCTTCAGCGGCACGGTGGCGATCAGCTTCTTGTAGAAGGTGTCATAGCTCGGCATGTCCTGCACGACGACGCGCAGCACGTAGTCGACATCGCCGGCCATGCGGTAGAACTCCATCACCTCCGGCATGGCATTGACGACCTCGGCAAAGCGATTGATCCATTCCTGCGAATGGTCGCCGGTCTCCACCGAAACGAACACGGTAATGCCGAGGCCGATCTTGTCGGGATCGATCAGCGCCACGCGCTTGGTGATCACGCCGTCGGCTTCGAGCCGCTGCAGACGCTTCCAGCACGGCGTCGACGACAGGCCGACACGCTGGCCGATTTCGGCGACGGAGAGTGACGCGTCGTCCTGCACCACGGCGAGGATCTTGCGGTCGATGGCATCCATTCTCTGTTTCCCTGAAATTGCAGGATACCTGAACTACCAGCAGACGGCCGAATGAAAGATTTTTCTTATTTTCGACCACTATCTGTCTTTATAGAGAAAAATATTCTAATTCAAGGGCCATGTGGTGGCGTCCGTAGGCGCCACGTTCTAACCGGACCCTGACCATGAGAAAATTCTTCGCACCGTTCCTGGCTCCCTTCTTCGCCGCCGGCCTCGCCGCCATGGTGTCGCTCGGCGCGACTTTCGGCGCTTCGGCCGCCGGCGTTTCCGCCGCGGAAACGCAGCCGCTGGTCAGCGTCTCGTGGCTGAAAGACCACCTCAACGACAAGAACCTGCTCGTCCTCGACATCCGCTCTGCCATCGATGGCGGCGGCGCCAAGGCCTACGCGGAAGCGCATGTCCCCGGCAGTGTGCATAGCGACTATGGCAAGGCCGGCTGGCGCGTGACGCGCGATAACGTGCCGTTGATGCTGCCGACCCTTCCCGAACTCGAGAAGCTGATCGGCAGCCTCGGCATCGACAGCAACACCCATGTCGTCGTTGTACCGGCGGGCGTGAACTTCACCGATTTCGGCGCAGCCGCGCGCACCTACTGGACGCTGAAAGTCGTGGGCGTGAACGACGTCTCGATCCTCGACGGCGGCATCGCCGCGTGGAAAGCGGCCGGCCTGCCGGTCGAAAACGGCGTCAAGAAACCGTCGCCGACGGCCTTCACCGCGACGCTGAACGAGAAGCTGCTGTCGCGCGTCGAGGACGTCACCCAAGCCGAGACCGCCAAGAACGCCACGCTGATCGATGCGCGCCCGGCCTCGTTCTTCAACGGCAAGGAAAAGGCGCCCGCCGCCAAGGCCTATGGCCATATCCCGGGCGCGGTCAATCTCGACAGCGCCAGCTTCTATGACGGTGCCGCCAACAAGCTGAAGCCGCGCGCCGAACTGGTCAGCCTGGCAGGCCACCTGCCGCAGGGACCGGCGGTCGCCTATTGCAACACCGGACATTGGGCCGCCACCGACTGGTTCGTGCTGCATGAGCTGCTCGGGCGCAACGACGTCAGCCTCTACGACGGTTCCATGGTCGAGTGGACCGCGAATGCCACGCTCCCGCTGGAGTCCTCGCGCACCAAGTGGGACGATGTGAAGAAGGCGCTCGGCCTCGGCTCGTGATGGACTGACCTGCGTTCATCCGTTATCGATGGGGGCGGGCCGCAAGGCGCGCCCCGCTCTGTGACCGTCCGGGCCGTCGTCCGTCGAAAGCCGCGCTCGGTCGTGGCTGCTTCGCGGCGGCGTCGATAGAAGGCTGATCATGTCTACCGCAACGATATCCTCCACTCCGGCCGTCGCGCCGCGCGCCGACTATCTCTTCCTCAGCATTGCCGTCCTGGCCACCGCGATCCTCGTCGCGCTGGTGCTGCTCGACGGGCAGACGGCGTCGGCCGTGCTGATCGTCGGCGGCTTCGGCCTCGGCGTCGCTTTTCTCAAGGCCGAGTTCAGTTACACCGCGTCGTGGCGGCGCTTTCTCACGCGCGGCGAAGCGGGTGGCCTGATCGGCGGCCTCATCGTCATTGCAATCGCCGCGATTGCCGTCGTGCCGGTGGCGGCGTTGACCAAAGGCTATGGCGGTGCGATTGCGCCGCTCGGGCCGTCGCTGATCGTCGGCGCCCTGGTGTTCGGCGTCGGCATGCAGCTCGGCAATGGCTGCGGCTCCGGAACGCTCTACACCGTCGGCGGCGGCTCGGGCCGCATGCTGGTGACGCTGGCGTTCTTCGTCATCGGCAGCGTGTTCGGTTCGCTGTCGCTGCCGCCGTTTCTGGCGCTCGGTGGTGTCGATCCGGTTCTGGCGTCGGATTATCTCGGCCCATGGGGCGGACTTGCGGCAACTCTGGCGAGCCTGGCAGTTGCCGCTGGAATCATGGCCGCGGTGGCGCGCAAGCGCGGCGCCAACTACAAGCCGTCGCGCAATTACATCATCGGCGGCATCGTCATCGGCGCGTTGTGCGTCGTCGTGTTCTTCGCTGGCGGCCATCCGTGGAGCGTGACTTTCGGCTACACGGTATGGGGCGCCAAAATCTTCCAGGCGCTCGGCTTCGATTTTTCGCAGGCCGCGTTCTGGCAGTGGCCGGGGCCGAAGCACGCGCTTGCCGAATCGGTGCTGTCCGACACGTCGAGCCTGACTGACTTCGGCATGTTGTTTGGCGCCATGGCGGCCGCGGCGGCCACCAAGCGCTTCGCCAACAATCCGTGGCCGCCGATCGGCTCGCTGCTCGCCGCTGCGGTCGGCGGTTTGCTGATGGGCTGGGGCGCGCGTCTTGGTTTCGGTTGCAACATCGGCGCCTTTGTCGGCGGCGTGGCCTCCGGTTCGCTGCACGGCTGGGTGTGGTTCGCAATGGCGCTGGCCGGCAGCATGGTCGGCATCCGCCTGCGGCCGCTGTTCGGTCTGTCGAAGGAGTAGGCGCTATGCGTAGAACCTATCTCGTCGTCACGCTGGTTGCCGTGTTTGCCATCGTTGGCAATCATTTGCTGAGCCCGTCGAGCGGACGGGCGGTGTCGCCGGAGGATTTCGCCGGCGCTTGCGCACCCTGCGGCGCGCCCTGTCCGTCGAAGAAGTAGCCGCGATCGCCAACAGCGCCTAGGCGCGTTCCTTCAGAAACGCATCGACCTCATCGCGCGTAGCGGCGCCCATCAGCCCGCCGAAGCGCGTGCACTTGATCGCGGCGGCGGCGGCGGCAAATCGCATCGATTGCACGACATCGCGCGTTTCGACAAAGCGCACGGCGAAGGCGCCGTGAAACGTATCGCCGGCCCCTAACGTATCGACCGCGTCGACCTTGAACGCGTCCATGTGGCGAACCTCGCCCCGGCCTTCGCCCCTGTCGAGCCAATAGAAGCCGTCGGGCCCGTCGGTGGCGGCAAGAAAGCCCGAGAAGCTTTCGCCGAGCCTCTTCAGCGCGCCGGGCAGATCCCTGACGCCCGTCGTCTCGCGGATCGCATCGGCCGAACAGATGACATGCGAGCAGCACTGCAACAGCGGATCGTCGGCGGGCGTCGGCTTGTCGAAGTCGAGCACGCGCGGGATGCCGCGCGCCTTGGCGGCGCGGCAGATCGGCAAGCTGATATTGCTGTACCGGTTGTCGAGCATCACGGCGTCGGCATCGGCCACCGCGCCTTCGGGATCGGGCGGCACGGCCTCGGTGAGGCCCTGGTTGCGCAGCGTCGCGATCATTTTCTCGCCCCCGGCGTCGATCATGATCAACGACGCCGACGACTTGGCCCCGGGCACGCGCAGCACGCGCGAGACGTCGATATTTTCTTTCGCGAAAGTCTTGATGATGGCGTTGGCGACTTCGTCATGCTCGTCGCCGAGCGCGCCGATATAGGTGACCTTGGCGCCCAGACGGGCCATCGCCACCGAGGCGTTGCCGGCCTGACCGCCGCTGGTGATGACGAAGTCTGTCGCCGATACCTTGCCGCCCGGGCCCGGAAACCTGTCGACCCGCATGACATTGTCCTGTACTGCGCCGCCGGCGCAGACGATGCGGACGGGCTTCTTCGGCTCAGTCAAAATGGACGTCGTCCTCTATCCAGGAACGGATGATGTGGTGCGCGATCGCGGACGGCGGCGGCGTGGTCAGCCCATCGGGATGCGTGCGCGCCAGCATGGTGACGATCTCATCCTTGCTAAACCAGCGGGCGCCTTCGAGTTCCGTGGCGTCGATGACAATGTCGCGGCTTTTGGCCTCGGCGTGGGCGCCGATCATCAGCGAGGACGGGAACGGCCAGGGCTGCGAACGATAATATTTGACGCGGCCGCACAGGATGCCGGCTTCCTCGCGCGTCTCGCGGCGCACCGCGTCCTCGATCGCTTCGCCCGGCTCGATGAAGCCGGCGAGGCAGGACCACATGGTCGGAGCAAATCTGGGCGAGCGTCCGAGCAGGCATTGATCGCCGTCGACGATCAGCATGATGACGACGGGATCGGTGCGCGGGAAGTGCTCGGTCTTGCACACCGGGCACAGCCGCTTCCAGCCGGCATCGACGGCGTCGGTCTTGGCGCCGCAGTTCGAGCAGAAACGATGCCGCGCGTGCCAGTGCAGCACGGCCTTGGCTTCCGCGATCGGCGGCAGATGTTCGGGCGCGGCCAGACCCTGGACGGCGATCGAGCGCAGATCGGTGACCAGAAGATCGTCGCGCGCCTTCAACGCCTCGGCGGCCGCTTGCGGAATGCCGAAGCCGAAGCGCGGCGCGTCGTCGAGATGGCCGAGATAAACCGTCTCCTCGGCGGGGCCGAAGGCGCGCGCTTCCTCGATCGTGAATAGCGGTTGGCTCAGTTCGCCCGCGCCCGCGTTCTTTTTGGCGACGATCAGTTCGGTGCCGATCACATAGGCGCCGGCGCGCTGGTCCGCGATCATGGCGTCTTGCGCGGCGCGGTTGGCCCGCAACTCGGCGGCGCGTTCAAGGCGACTGTCGGCGTAGCCGAGAAGGGGTTTGGGGCCGAGAACGGGGTGAGGAATCGGGCGGTCGGACATCGGCGCGGAAACTCGCATGGCGGCCGGGGGAGCGCAATGCGCCGGCACGTTACAATTCGGTTACCGCTTGGATACCAAGCGCGCGTCTCAGCGCCGCTATAAAACCGTCGCGGAGGGCGGGCTGGTACGCGACGGCCGGAACGGCGCCCCAGACCGGCCGCGGCCAGGCCGGATCGGAATGCCGCCGCGCGATGACATGGATATGAAGCTGCGGCACCACATTGCCCAGCGCGGCGACATTGAGTTTGTCGCAACCGGTCATCGCCTTGACGGCGCGAGCGCCGGCATCGATTTCGGCGGTGAGGGTGCCGCGATCCTCGTCGGCGAGGTCGATCAACTCGGTGACGCCGGGCCGGCGCGGCACCAGGATCAGCCAGGGGTAATTGGCGTCGTTGGACAGCAGCACGCGGCACAGCCGGAGGTCACCCACGGGAACGGTGTCGGCGGCGAGCTGGGGGTGGAGCGCGAAGGGCGTTTCCGGCATGGGTTCCTCTGCTTGCTTTCTGCCCCCCAAGGCCCGATATAGGCCCCGGGAGGTTGGCGGTGGACGAACCACTCGCCAACCGGGTCAGATCCGGAAGGAAGCAGCCCTAACGAGCACGGATCGGGTCGCTCGTCAGCCTCCCACCCATTTTTCCAAGATTTTTCTTGGTTTCAGAATTTTCTTTGGCGCGATGCGGCCCAGCCCGTCAGAGCGGGTGGCTTCCGCGCCTCAGCCTTGCGAGAATAGGCCTCATGAGCGAGCCCTCGACCCCCACCGGTCCTGGTTCCGCCCCGGCCGAGCCGGCCGGCGGCTATCGCGTGCTCGCGCGCAAATATCGCCCGGCGAGCTTCGAGGACCTGATCGGCCAGGAGGCCATGGTCCGCACGATTTCCAACGCCTTCGAGTCGGGGCGCATTCCGCAGGCCTGGATTCTCACCGGCGTCCGCGGCGTCGGCAAGACGACCACCGCCCGTATTCTTGCGCGCGCGCTCAATTACGAATTGCCGGACGGCTCGGTGAAGGGCCCGACCATCCACATGCCGGTGATGGGCACCCACGACCAGGCCATCATCGACAGCCGGCACATGGACGTGCTCGAGATGGACGCCGCGTCGCACAACTCCGTCGACGACGTGCGCCAGATCAACGACGCGGTGCGCTACGCCCCGGTATCGGCGCGCTACAAGGTCTACATCCTCGACGAAGTCCACATGCTCTCCGGCGCGGCGTTCAACGCGCTGCTCAAGACGCTGGAAGAACCGCCGCCGCACGCCAAGTTCATCTTCGCCACCACCGAAATCCGCAAAGTGCCGGTGACGGTGCTGTCGCGCTGCCAGCGTTTCGACCTGCGCCGCGTCGATGCCGATGTGCTGATCGCCCACCTCGCCAATATCGCGGCGAAGGAAGGCATCGAGACCGAGCAGGGCGCCCTGGCGCTGATCGCCCGCGCCGCCGAAGGTTCGGTGCGCGATAGTCTGTCGCTGTTCGATCAGGCCATCGCTCACGCGGCCGGACCGGTTCGCGCCGAAGACGTGCGGCAGATGCTCGGCCTTGCCGATCGCGTCCGCATCGTCGATCTGTTCGAAGCGCTGATGAAGGGCGATATCGCCGCGGCGCTGTCTGAATTGCGCGCGCAATACGATATCGGCGCCGATCCGGCGGTGGTGCTCAACGACCTCGCCGAATTCACGCATTTCGTCACGCGCATGAAAGTCGTGCCAAAAGTCGGCGAAGACGTTTCGCTGTCCGAAGCCGAGCGGGTGCGCGGCCGCGCCTTCGCGGAGCAACTGTCGCTGCGCGTTCTGTCTCGCACCTGGCAGATGCTGCTCAAGGGCGTCGGCGAAGTGCAGGCGTCCGGGCGTCCGGTCGCCGCCGCCGAGATGGTGCTGGTGCGGATCGCCTATGCGGCCGATCTGCCGACGCCGGACGAAGTCGTGCGCTCGCTCAACGAAAACGGCGGCGGCGGCGCGCCGGTCGTGCGTGGCGGCAATGGCGGCGGCGCTTCGGCGCCGAGCGCGTCGCAGAGCTTTGCACCGCGTTACGACGCGCCCCGCGGCGCCCCGCGCGCGCAGGCGGTTGCTTCATCGCCCGTCGCTTCTTCGCCAATGCCGTCCGACGCGCCGGAAGCCGCGCCGGCAATCGCCGTCGGATCGTTCGAGCAGTTGATCGCTTTGGTCGCCGACAAGCGCGACATCACCACCAAGATGACGCTGGAGCGCGACGTCCGGCTGGTGCGCTACGAAGACGGCCAGCTCGAGATCGCGTTGATGCCGAACGCGCCGAAGACCTTCGTGCACGATCTGCAGCGCAAGCTCAGCGGCTGGACCAACAAGCGCTGGATCGTCGTCGTTTCCAAGGAGCAGGGCGCGCCGACGATGCGCGAGCAGGCGCAGGATCGTCAGGCCGAACTGCGCGAGGAAGTGCTGACCGATCCGCTGGTGCAGGCGGTGCTGAAGAAATTTCCAGGCGCGACGGTCGGTCAGATCATCCAGCATGGCGACGACGATGACATCGCCGCCGCCGCCGACATGCCGCCCGAACCTGAAGATGAGGACTGAGCAATGGCCGATTTTATGGGCATGATGAAGCAGGCGGCGCAGTTGCAATCCAAGATGCAGGCCATGCAGGCCGAGCTCGACACCATCGAGGTCGAGGGCGCGGCCGGTGGCGGCATGGTGTCGGTGACGCTGTCGGCCAAGGGCGATCTCAAGGCGGTCAAGATCGACGCCTCGCTGATGCAGGCGTCCGAAAAGGAAATTCTCGAGGACCTTCTGGTTGCCGCGCATGCCGACGCGCGGCGCAAGGCGGAAGCCGTGCTTGCGGAGAAGATGAAAGCGATGACAGGCGGTCTGCCGCTGCCGCCGGGTCTGTTGGGGTAGCGATGCATTCATATCCGGTCATCCCGGGACGCCCGGAATCCATAACCCCGGTCAGCGAATATGAATTCCGGGTTCGCTCGCTGATGCTCGCGCCCCGGAATGACGAACTCTGATGCCCACCGCCGTTGCCGGACCCGAAATCGAACGACTGATTCAACTGCTGGCGCGGCTGCCGGGCCTCGGCCCGCGCTCGGCGCGTCGCGCCGCGCTGTTCCTGATCAAGAAGCGCGAGCAGGTAATGACGCCGCTCACGAATGCACTCCAGATCGCACTTGATAAGATCGTCGTCTGCAAGACCTGCGGCAACATCGATACGCACGATCCATGCACGGTGTGCACCGATACGCGGCGCGATCAATCCATTCTCGTCGTCGTCGCCGATGTCGCCGATCTGTGGGCGCTGGAGCGGGCGCATGCGGTGAACGGCCGTTATCATGTGCTCGGCGGCACGCTGTCGCCGCTCGACGGCGTCGGCCCGCAGGACCTGTCGATCGAGGCGCTGGTCGCGCGCGCCCACGAGCCGCAGGTGACCGAGGTCATTCTCGCGCTCAATGCCACGGTCGATGGCCAGACCACGGCGCACTACATCACCGAGTTGCTCACCGATGCCAATGTGAAGGTGACGCGGCTGGCGCATGGCGTGCCGGTCGGCGGCGAACTCGATTATCTCGACGAGGGCACCTTGTCTGCGGCAATGAAGCAGCGGACGTTGTTTTGACCATGCGGATCGCCGTCGCGCTCCTGCTCGTCATGCTCGCGATTCCGGTTGCACCGGTTCGCGCGCAGCAGACGCAGACCGAAACGCTCAAGCTCGGCGACACCATCACCGGCACGCTGCGGCTCATCAAGACGCAACATCCGAACGGCACGCCGATCCGCGTCTATCAGATCGTCAGCGCCGCACCGAAGCGCTTCGCCCGGAAGGACGAGTTTTGCGGCGACAAGCCGCCGAAGACGTTTCATCTGCTCGTCGCCAACAACGAGGCGCTGGAAAATCGCCTGAACGGCTTGCTCGGCAAGACCATCTCGATCGAAGCCGAGGATTTCTTCTGCTCGCAGACCGCTTGGCACATCGGCGATGCCGTGGTCGCGCAGTGGCGTTTAAAGCCGTAAATCAACTGCCCGAATAAACCCGCTCGCGGAATTCGCTCGGTGACAGCCCCGTGGCCGCCGAGAAAATGCGGGTGAAATAGGCCGGGTCGTTAAAGCCGAGCGCGTAGCCGATCGCCGCGATCTGGGTGTTGGTATAGACGAGCTGACGCCGCGCCTCACGCACCAGCCGATCGCGGATCATGTGCGAGGCGGGGCAGCCGAAGGCTTCGCGCGTCAGGCGGCTTAAATGCGTCGGCGTCACTTTGAGCGCGGCGGCATATTGCGCCACCGGCCAGTGCTCGCGGTAGTGCGCGTCGATCAGCGCGTCGAAGCGATCGAGCAGACCGGCGCCGATGGTGCGCGTTCCGGGCGACGCCTTGGCCGCGAGGTCGCGCGCGACCAGGCCGAGCAACGTCGCCGATAAGGCCTTCAAAATATGGGCGCGGGCGAAATGGCGGCCGCCATATTCGGAGGAGATCTCCTGCATCAGGCGGCGCATGGCCGGCGTCGCCCGCAACAACGCCGCCTCTGACAGCACGCGCGACAACCCTTCCGGGGCGTTGAGTACTTCATCGAGGATCTCAGTGGCGATGGTCACCACCCAGCCCTGCGTGCCCTTGGTGAACCGGTAGCCGTGCACGTGCCCGGCCGGAACGTTGATCGCGGTCATGGGTTTGAGCCGATAGTCGCGGCCTTCCATGGTGGCGTGGCCGCCGCCGCGCGAAATCAGCAGCACCTGGTGCAGGCGGGCGTGGCGATGCGGCGGGAACTCCCAGTCATGCCGAACCGAGCGCGCGGCGATGGTCTCGCAATGCACCACGTCGGGCAGGTCGCGGACCTCGCCGAACAGGTTGTAGGACAGGATCGTGGGCAAGATCGAAGGCTTGAGCGGGGCGCGCGGCATGTTCGATTTGTACAAGACATCGTCGGCTCGATCCATTCCCCCGGTCCGCCGGCGTCGTCAAGAATGACGTCAAACAAGGCTCGCCGGAGGAAATGCCCGTGAAAACCCAGGTTTGCATCGTCGGCGGCGGTCCGTCCGGCCTGCTGCTGTCGCAACTGCTGCACAAAAAGGGCATCGACAATGTCCTGCTTGAGAGGCGGACGCGGGACTATGTGTTGTCGCGCATTCGCGCCGGCGTGCTGGAGCACGGCTTCGGCAAGCTGATGCGCGAGGCCGGCTGCGGCGAGCGCATGGACCGCGAAGGCGAAATCCATGACGGCGTCTTCATCGCCCATGACGGCAAGCTCGACCGTATCGACCTGCACAAATATTCCGGCAGCTCGGTCATCGTCTACGGCCAGACCGAGGTGACGCGCGATCTGTACGACGCGCGCGAGCGCATGAACGGCAAGGTGATCCACGAGGCCGATGACGTCGCGCTGCACGACCTCGTCACCGACAAGCCGTATGTCACGTTCAATCGCCACGGGACGCCGTCTCGCATCGATTGCGACTACGTCGTCGGCGCCGACGGCTTTCACGGTGTCAGCCGTAAGTCGATCCCCGCGGGCATCCTGCGCGAGTATGAACGCGTCTATCCGTTCGGCTGGCTCGGCGTGCTGTCGCAGACCAAACCGGTGTCGCCGGAACTGGTCTACACCAAGCACAAGAACGGCTTCGCGCTGTGCTCGCTGCGCTCACAGGTTCTGAGCCGCTATTACATCCAGGTTCCGCTGACCGACAAGGTCGAGGACTGGTCGGACGATGCGTTCTGGGCCGAGCTGAAGCATCGCCTGCCGGCGGAGGTCGCGGCGCGCATGGTTACCGGGCCGTCGATCGAGAAGAGTATCGCCCCGCTGCGCAGCTATGTCGCCGAGCCGATGCGTTACGGCCGGCTGTTTCTGGCGGGCGATGCGGCGCACATCTTCCCGCCGACGGGCGCGCGCGGGCTCAACAGCGCGGCGTCCGACGTCTATTATCTCTATCACGGGCTGGTCGATCACTATCAGAAGAGCGATGACGCCGGGCTGGAGGCCTATTCGGACAAGGCGCTGGCGCGGGTATGGAAGGCGCAGCGCTTTTCGTGGTGGATGACGACGATGCTCCATCGTTTCCCTGCCAACAGCCCCTACGAGGACAGATTGCAGGACACCGACCTGAGCTATCTGTTGTCGTCCGACGCGGCGAAAAGCGTCATGGCGGAGAACTATGTCGGCCTGCCGTTTTAGAAGCAATCCAGGGCTGGATTCCGGATCGCCGCTGCGCGGCGTCCGGAATGACCGAAAAATTACCCGCGCGGCTTGTCGAGGCCGGCGAAATGGCCGCGCATTTGCAGCCACCATAGCAGGATGAGCGACGGGATCGCCGCCAGCGCGGTGATGACGAAGAACGTCACCCAGCCCCAGTCCTCCGCGATGAAGCCGCCGCCTGACGCCAGCGTGGTGCGCCCGACCGCGGCAAGCGCGGTGAGCAGGGCATATTGCGTTGCCGTGTGGGCGCGGTTGCCGCACAGCGCCGACAGGTAGGCGACGAAGATCACGGTGCCGATGGCGCCGCAGAAATTCTCGACGATGATGGTGACGGTGAGCGCCGGCACGCTGACGCCGACCACCGCGAGCCACGAGAAGGTGAGGTTGGAGGCCATCTGCACGATGCCGCCGATCCACAGGCTGGTGGCGAGCGGCAGCGCGCGCACCAATGCGCCGCCGGCGAAGCCACCGATCAGCGCCGCGGCCAGCCCGACGCCCTTGACCACGGCGGCGTAGGTCGCCTTGTCGAAGCCGATGTCGATGACGAAGGCCGCGGTCAGTGCGCCAGCGAAAGCGTCGCAGAATTTGTACAGCACGACGAACAGCAGAACGAGGATCGCGGCGTCGCGCGACAGGAATTCGCCGAAGGCGCCGGCAGCGGTCTCGTAAAGGCGTTGCAGCGGATTGTGCGTATGGTCGATGGCCTGCGGCGCGTCAGGCTCGCGCGCCGCCAGCGTCGCGCCGATGCCGACGATCATGCCGAACGCCGCCGCGACATAACCCCACATCCACACATCGGCGCGCGCCACGCCAAGGCGTTCCAGCATCGCAACCAGCACCAGCACGCCGGCGCCGGAAACAAGCATGCCGATGCGATAGGCCGCGACATAGCCGGCCATGCCGGCGCCCTGTTCGCTGGTATCCAGGCTTTCGACGCGGAAGGCGTCGACCACGATGTCCTGCGTCGCCGACGCGGTCGCGACCAGCACGGCGGCAAAAATGATGAGCGGCAGCGAGCGCGACGGATCGCACAGGCCGAGAATGACGATGGTGACGAACAGCAGAAGCTGCGTGAACACCAGCCAGCCGCGGCGCCGGCCGAGCAGCCGCGACAGCACGGGCACATCGAGCGCGTCGGTCAGCGGCGCCCACAGGAACTTGAAGGTGTAGGGCAGCCCGACCAGCGAGAACAGGCCGATGGTGGCGAGGTCGATATGGCTTTCGGTCAGCCACACCGCCAGCGTCGAGCCGGACAATGCCAGCGGCAGGCCCGAGGAGAAGCCGAGCAGCAGCACGATCAGCACACGGGGTTTCAGATACACCGCGAGCGCTTCAAAGAACGAGGGTCTCGCGCCGCTTTCACCCTCCCCCTTGTGGGGAGGGTCGGCGCGCGTTTGCGCGCCGGGGTGGGGGTCGTTCGAGCGACTGTCTACCACAACCCCCACCCCCGACCCCTCCCCACAAGGGGGAGGGGAGCAGCGCTCGTCGCGTGACGCTCGATGGAACCCACGTTCACTCCACCCCGCCGATCTTCCGGATCGGCGCGGCGATCACCTCGGCGGTGGCGGGCGTGTCGGCGTCGAAATCCAGCCCCTCGATCTTGCCGGCGCGCTTTTCGATCTTGCCGGTCGAGATCAGGATCTGGTCGATATCGGCATTGGTCTGGTTGAAGTGCGATTGCAGCTTGCGCACCCGGTCCGACAGCAGGCTGACGTCCTTCATCATGATGCCGACTTCGGTGCGGATCTGGTCGGCCGCCTCGCGCATCTCGGCGTCCTTGCGCACCTGCTTGATGACCTGGATCGCCATGACCATCAAAGTCGGCGACACGATCATGACGCGGGCGCGCTGCGCCTTCTGCACCACGTCGTCGAACTGCTCGTGCAAATCGGCATAGACCGACTCCGACGGAATGAACATCAGCGCGATGTCCTGGGTCTCGCCGGGCAGCAGGTATTTCGAGCCGATGTCGGCGACGTGCTTGGCGATGTCGGCGCGCACGCGGGCGGCGGCGAGCTTGCGCACCTCGTCGGTCTCGGCGTCGCGCAGCGCGGTCATCGCCTCCAGCGGAAACTTGGCGTCGATCACCAGCGGGCCGGAATCCGGCATGAACACCACGCAGTCCGGCCGCGTCCTGTTCGACAGCGTGAACTGAAACTCGTAGGCGCCCTTGGGCAGGATGTCGGCGATGATGGCCTCAAGCTGGCCCTGGCCGAAAGCGCCGCGCGACTGCTTGTTGCTCAGCACGTTCTGCAGCGAGGTCACGGTGCCGGCGAGCTCGGTGATGTTCTTCTGCGCCGAGTCGATCACCGCCAGCCGCGAATGCAGCGCCTGCAGGTGATCGGACGTATGCTTGGCGGTGGTCTTCATCGACTCGCCGAGATTCTGGCTCACCGCGTCGAGCCGGGTGTTGACCGTTTGCGCCAACTGGCCGTGCGCGTTCTGCAGCCAGCCGCCCATGGCATCGAGCCGGGCGTTGAGCTCGCGGAGGCGCTGCTCGGCCTCAAGGTCCTTCACCGGCGGCTTGGGCCGCAGCAGGATGACGAGGATCGCGACGACGCAGATCACGACCAGCGCGGCGAGCCCCAGCCCGGCGGGCAGGGCGGCCGGCGATTGAAGGAGGTCCTGGAGGGTTCCGGTCAGGGTGTCATTCATGGGCCCCTTCTACCTCGATTCGGAGCCGAGGGGAACGAACGGCGAACGTCATTGACCGCGCCGCGGCCAGCCCTTAAATCGCGCCCATGGCGATCCGCGACATCCTCATCATCCCCGAAAAGAAGCTCCGGCTGAAATCCGAGCCCATCAAGGCGTTCGACAAACCGTTGCGCGCGCTGGTCGACGACCTGTTCGAGACCATGTACGAGGCGCCGGGCATCGGGCTGGCCGCGATCCAGATCGGCGAGCCAGTCCGCGTCATCACCATCGACGTCGCCAAGAAGGACGACCCGAAGGCGCCTCAGGTCTTCATCAATCCCGAGATCGTCTGGACCTCGGAGGAGACGTCGACCTACGAGGAAGGCTGCCTGTCGATCCCCGAATACTACGAAGAGGTCGAGCGGCCGGCGAAGGTGCGGGTCAAGTATTTCGACGCCGACGGCAAGGCTCACGAGATCGAGGCCGGCGGCCTGCTCGCCACCTGCCTGCAGCACGAGATCGACCACATCAACGGCGTGCTGTTCATCGATCATATTTCCAAGCTCAAGCGCGCCATGGTGATCAAGAAATTCACCAAGGCGGCGAAGAAGGGCGTTTCGCCCGCGCTCGCCAAGGACAAAGAGCCGTCGCATCATATCGGGTAGCTTCCTTTTCCCTCTCCCCTTGTGGGGGAGGGTTAGGGAGGGGGGTGACTGCGGGAGTTGCAGTCGTCTCGCATTGACCCCCACCCCCAACCCCTCCCCACAAGGGGGAGGGGAGTTACAGAGTTTGCCTCCATGCCCCTCCGCCTCATCTTCATGGGCACGCCGGATTTCGCGGTGCCGACCTTGCTCGCGCTGCATGCGGCCGGGCATGACATCGTTGCGGTCTATACGCGCGCGGCAAAGCCCGGCGGACGGCGCGGGCTCGATCTGGTGCCGACGCCGGTCGCGCGCGAGGCTTCGGGCCTCGGTCTCAAGGTGCTGACGCCGAAGACCTTGCGTCATGAAGAAGCGCAGGCCGAGTTCGCCGCATTGAATGCCGATGCGGCGGTGGTCGTCGCCTATGGTCTCATCCTGCCCAAAGCCGTACTCGAAGCGCCGCGCCTTGGCTGCTTCAACGTCCATGCCTCGCTGTTGCCGCGCTGGCGCGGCGCAGCGCCCATTCATCGCGCCATCATGGCTGGCGACGCCGAGAGCGGCGTCACCATCATGCAGATGGACGAGGGACTTGATACCGGCGCGATGGTGATGGCGCGGGCGCTGCCGATTTTGCCCGACATGACGACGGGCGAGTTGCACGACGCGCTGGCGCGGCTTGGCGCCGAGCTGATGCCGGGGGCGCTGGCGGCGGCCGAATGCGGCACGCTGGCGCTGACGCCGCAGCCCGCCGCAGGCGTCACCTACGCCGAAAAAATCTCCAAGAGTGAATCGCGCATCGATTGGGCAAAGCCGGCGCGCGAGGTGCACAATCACATTCGCGGTCTGTCGCCGTTTCCCGGCGCCTGGTTCGAGTTCGAGGGTGTGCGCGTCAAGGTGCTGCGCTCGACGCTCGGTTCGGGGTCCGGCGCACCCGGCACGGCGCTCGACGATGATCTCACCATCGCCTGCGGCGATGGCGCGGTGCGGCTGGTGCAGGTGCAGCGTGAGGGCAAGAAGGCCATGAGCGCGGAAGAATTCCTGCGCGGTACGGCGGTGATGAAGGGCACGCGGGTGTCCTGACATGCCGCGCTACAAACTCACCATCGAATATGACGGCGCGCCGTTCTGCGGCTGGCAGACCCAGGCCGACCAGGTGACGGTGCAGGGCGTGCTGACACAGGCCGTCAAGGCACTGTCCGGCGAGGATGTGCTGGTGCAGGGCGCCGGCCGCACCGACGCCGGCGTGCATGCGCGCGGGCAGGTTGCGCATGTCGATCTGACGCGCGACTGGAAGCTCGACACGGTGCGCGATGCGCTCAACGCTCACTTGAGGCCGCATCCGGTCGCGGTGCTCAATGCCGAGCGCGCCGCGGACGACTTCAACGCCCGCATGTCGGCGGTGAAGCGGCATTATTTCTATCGCATCGTCAACCGCCGGCCCGATCTGACCTTCGATCTCAAATATGCCTGGCGCGTCGTGCGTCCGCTGAACGCCGAGGCCATGCACGAGGCCGCGCAGCGGCTGGTCGGCAAGCACGACTTCACGACGTTCCGCTCGACCGAATGCCAGGCCAAGTCGCCGGACAAGACGCTCGATCGTCTCGACGTCGTGCGCCACGGCGACGAAGTTCACGTCTTCGCCTCAGCGCGCTCGTTTTTGCACAATCAGGTGCGTTCGATGGTCGGTTCGCTGATGAGCACGGGCCTCAACGGTCCCGGCGCCTGGACCGCCGACGACCTGTCGGCCGCGCTGGAGGCCCGCGACCGCGCCGCCTGCGGCCAGGTGGCGCCGCCGGACGGGCTGTATTTGATGAAGGTGGATTATTGAGCCCGTGCGCTTTGCTCACGCAATCGTGCAACGACCTTGGCCTGTGACGCGTTAGCTGTATTGGGGGCAGCGTTCGCAGCACAGGAGAACATCATGAGCACATTCGGTTCGGCGGTCTGGTCTGGCGGTCTCAAGGACGGCAAGGGCGCGATTTCGACCAAAAGCGGCGCGCTGAAAGATTATCCGTACGGCTTCGCATCGCGCTTCGAGGGCAAGCCCGGCACCAATCCGGAAGAGCTGATCGGCGCCGCGCATGCCGGCTGCTTCACCATGGCGCTGTCGCTCATCCTCAGCGAGGCGGGTCTCACCGCCGAGAAGATGGAAACGCAGGCCGACGTCACCTTGACCAAGCAGGCCGATGGCTTTGCCATCACGGCGGTGCATCTGACGCTGAAGGCGAAAATCCCCGGCACCGACAATGCGAAATTTCAGGAGCTCGCCGCCAAGGCCAAGGCGGGATGCCCGGTGTCGAAGGTGCTCAAGGCAGAGATCACGATGGATGCGAGTCTGGTTTAGCCACACGCGCTGTCGTGCCCGGGCTTGTCCCGGGCATCCATGATGCCTCTCAACTCGAGAAATCTTGCGCAAGTCTTTTGGACGGTGGGATTCATCATGGGTTGCCGGGTCAAGCCCGGCAATGACGGCGGTGTCGCCGTCACGATCCGAAATAAGTGTCCACAATCTTCCGGTAGATCGCCGTCAGCGCGACGAGTTCGGCGACCGGCACGCGCTCGTCGACCTGATGCATCGTCTGACCGACCAGGCCGAATTCGACCACCGGGCAGTAGTTGGTGATGAAGCGCGCGTCCGACGTGCCGCCCGAGGTCGACAGGATCGGCTTGCGCCGCGTGACATCCTCGATGGCGGCCGAGACCATCTGCGTGAACGGCCCCGGCTGCGTCACGAACACGCCGGCATTCGACGGCTGGAATTTGAATTCGAACTTGATCTTGCCAGCGGATGCTTTCTCGGCGCGCGCCTGCAGCAGGGCCTTGAGCGAGTCCACCGTGTGGCAATCGTTGAAGCGGATGTTGAACAGCGCACGCGCTTCGCCGGGAATGAGGTTGACGGTCTTGTTACCGACATCGACCGACACGAATTCGAGGTTCGACGGCTGGAAGTTGGCGCTGCCGTTATCCAGCGGCTCCGAGTTGATGGCGTCGATCAGCCTCACGATGCCGCGCACCGGATTGTCGGCGCGGTCGGGATAAGCGACATGGCCCTGCTTGCCGGTGACGATGAGATGGCCGTTGAGTGAGCCGCGCCGGCCGATTTTGATGGTGTCGCCCAGCTCCGCGACATTGCTCGGCTCGCCGAGCAGGCAGTTCGAGAATTTCTCGCCTCGGTCCTCGCACCACTTCAACAGCTTCGGCGTACCGTTGACGGCAATGCCTTCCTCGTCGCCGGTGATGAGGAAGGAGATCGAGCCATTCTTGGGCTGGCCGCCATTAGCGGCGAGATGATCGAGCACAGCGGCAACCATACAGGCGATGCCGCCTTTCATGTCGGTGGTGCCGCGGCCGTACAGAATGCCGTTCGAAATTTCGCTGGCGAAGGGCGGATGCGTCCAGGCGCTTTCGTCGCCCGGCGGCACTACGTCGGTGTGGCCGGCGAGCACGAGGTTCGGCAGTTCGGTGCCGATGCGCGCATAGAGGTTCTCGACGTCCTCGGCGCCGGGCTCCGAAAAAGTCATGCGTTGCACGGTGAAGCCGGCGGCGCTCAGCGTCTTTTCAAGAAAAGCCAGTGCGCCGCCTTCCGCCGGCGTCACCGACGGACAGCGAACGAGGTCTTGGGTCAGGGCAATCGGATCGGCAGGCATTAGAACTTCTCTTTTACCCTCCCCTGGAGGGGGAGGGTCGGCGAGCAACGCTCGCCGGGGTGGGGTGAACAGTCGGTGGGATATCGCAGAGCTTCGAGAATTTCTCTTGCTTTGGTCACCCCACCCCGCTCGCCTGCGCTGCGCTTGGCGAGCGACCCTCCCCCTCCAGGGGAGGGTAAAGAATCAATCCCTCAACAACTCATTGATGCTCGTCTTGCTGCGGGTCCGTTCATCGACGCGCTTGACGATCACGGCGCAGTAGAGGTTCGGGCCCGGCTCGCCATCCGGCATCGGCTTGCCCGGCATGGTGCCCGACACGACGACGGAATAGGGCGGCACTTCGCCCATATAGATCTTGCCGGTCTCGCGATCGACGATCTTGGTCGACTGGCCCAGATAGACGCCCATGCCAAGCACCGCGCCCTCGCGCACGATCACGCCCTCGACCACTTCCGAGCGCGCGCCGATGAAACAATTGTCCTCGATGATCACTGGCCCGGCCTGCAGCGGCTCGAGCACGCCGCCAATGCCGACGCCGCCCGACAGATGCACGTTCTTGCCGATCTGCGCGCAGGAGCCGACGGCCGCCCAGGTGTCGACCATCGTGCCCGATCCGACATGGGCGCCGAGATTGACGAAGGACGGCATCAGGATGACGCCTGGCGCGATGTAAGCCGACTTGCGCACGATGGAGCCCGGCACGGCACGGAAGCCTTCTCGTCTGAAGCGCGCCGCGGTCCAGCCCTTGAACTTGCTGTCGACCTTGTCCCACCACTTGGCGCCGCCGGGGCCGCCGGGGATCATGCTCATGTCGTTGAGCCGGAACGACAGCAGCACGGCCTTCTTGAGCCACTGGTTCACCTGCCAGTTGCCATCGGCCTGCTTTTCGGCGACGCGCGCCGCGCCGCTATCGAGCAGGTCCAGCGCCGTATCGACCGCCTTGCGCACCGCGCCCTTGGTCTTGGGCGTGATCTTGTCGCGGGCGTCGAAGGCCTCGTTGATGGTCTTTTCCAGGCTCTGGAGATTGATTTTGGCTGCCATGACGGGACCCCGGCTTTCTAGGAACGGCCCGGTTTGTCGGGGGCGGGGCGGGGGATGTCAAGCCGCGCCGGACCCGCTAGTCTTGACGGCCCAACAGGAGCCCGCCCGTGAGCCGCAAAGCCTTAGCCCTCAGCACCTTGTTCGCCGCCGCTCTCGTTGCCGAGCCGGCCTTTGCCCATCACGTCATGGGCGGCCGGATGCCGGCGACCTTCGCGCAGGGCCTGTTGTCCGGCCTTGGACATCCGGTCATCGGGCTCGATCACTTCGCGGCGGTGGTGGCCGTCGGATGCCTTGCCGCCATGCACCGGGCCGGGGCGGGCCTCGCCCTTGGCTTCGTGATCGCGATGATCGCCGGCGTCGCCGCGCACCTGCAGGGCGCCACCGTGCCGGGCGCTGAATTGCTGGTGGCCGGATCGGTGATCTTGCTCGGCGGCGTTTTGCTGATGCGGCGCGATCTCAGCGCGGCGATGGCGCTCGTTCTATTCGTCGCGGTCGGGTGGCTGCATGGCTATGCACTGGGGGAATCGATCTACGGCGCCGAGCAGACGCCGCTCGTTGCCTATCTCCTTGGCCTCGCGGTCATCCAGAGTGCCATCGCGCTTGTCGCGATGACGGCGGCGCGCTGGCTCGCCAGCGGCGCCGCGGCGACGTCGCCCTTGCGTTTCGTCGGCGCCGGCATTGCCGGCATCGGGCTTGCCGTCTTGGTGCAGCAGCTCGTGCCAGTGGTCTGACGGCGCTCAGGCCTTGCGGCCGGGCCGCGATTTGCGCCGGGGCGGCGCCCTGCGTTCGATCGGCGTTCGCGCACCGTTGATAAAGCGCCGCGCGAAATCGACGAAGGCGCGCAGCACCGGCGACGGATCGTTGTGCCGGTACAGCAGGAAAACATCGGCGACAGGCGCCGAAGGCCCGAGCGTGTGAAAGATGATCTGGTCGCCGGTCAGCCGCGCGATCGAGGCCGGCAACAAGGCGACGCCGAAGCCGGCGGCGATCAGGCCGAGGATCGATTGGGAATCGATCACCTCATGGGCGATGCGCGGCAGGAATCCGGCATTGATGCACCAGTCCATGATCGAGCGTGCGAAGTCGGAGCTGTCAGGCGCCAGCACGATGTATTCTTCCTCGCGCAGGTCCTTGATCTCGATGCGTCTGCGCTTGGCGAGGCGGTGAATGGCCGACATCGCCACCACGACGTCCTCGCGCCACGCCAGTTCCTGCACCAGCCGGTCGTCGGGCGGCGGACTGCGGATGAAACAGGCGTCGGTGCGGTGCTCCAGCAGCGCCAGGATTTGCAGCTCCGGCGCCTGCTCGACCAGCTTGGTGATGACGCCTGGATATTCGTGACGGTGGGCCGCCAGAAGGTCGGCGAGACCGCCGCGCATGATCGAGCCGGTGGCGCCGATCGACAGTTCGCCGATCCGCCCCTGACCGATGGCGCGCACCTTGCGGCGGGTCGCCTCGACTTGCGCCAGAATGATGCGCGCCTGCGCGATCAGCGCCTTGCCCGCCGGGGTCAGCTCGACCCGCCGGCTGGTCCGCCGGAACAATTCGGTGCCGAGATCAGCCTCGAGGTCCTTGATCTGCTGGCTCAGCGGCGGCTGAGAAATCCGCAGCTTTTCGGCGGCGCGGGTGAAGTTCAGCTCCTCCGCCACGGTCGCGAAATAGCGCAGCTGCCGGAGATCCATATCTTTTTCCTATCAATGGCCCTCTACAATATATTGGACCGGCGTATTCCGCGCTGCAATAATTATGCAAGGATCGCGGCGCTTCAGGGTCTCCTTAAGGCCCATTCGCGATCCAGTCGCGGCCCAAGACAAGGATTTTCCGCATGCTCAATCGCCTGACAATTTCCGGTTTCGCAGCGCTCATGGTCGGCCTTGCGGCCGGTCTGCCGGCGGCCCCCGCCCAGGCCGACACCCTCGCCGACGTCATGAAGGCGAAAGTCATCAAGGTCGCCGTGCCGCAGGATTTCGCGCCGTTCGGTTCGGCCGGCGCCGATCTCAAGCCGCAGGGTTATGACATCGACATGGCCAACCTGATCGCCGAGAAGCTCGGCGTGAAGGCCGAGATCATCGCGGTCACGTCCGCCAACCGCATTCCCTACCTGCAGACCCACAAGGCCGATCTGGTGATTTCGAGCCTCGGCAAGAGCCCCGAGCGCGAGAAGGTGATCGACTTCTCCGACGCCTATGCGCCGTTCTTCTCCGGCGTGTTCGGCGCCAGGTCGATCGCGGTCAGCAAGGCCGCCGACCTGTCGGGCAAGACGGTCGGCGCCACGCGCGGCGCCATCGAGGAGCAGGCGCTGTCGGCCGATGCGCCGAAGGACGCCACCATCAAACGCTTCGAGGATAACAACGCGACCATCGCCGCCTTCGTCTCCGGCCAGGTCGATCTGATCGCCACCGGCAACACCGTCGCCGCCGCGATCGCCGCGAAAAATCCCGACCGCGCGCCGACCCTGAAGTTCGTCATCAAGGACAGCCCTTGCTATGTCGGCCTCAACAAGGAGGAACCGGCGCTCAAGGCCAAGGTCAACGAGATCATTGCCAAGGCCAAGGCCGACGGCACGCTCGCCAAGCTGTCGGAGAAGTGGCTGAAGAACCCGCTGCCGCCGGGCTTCTGAGCCAGCAAACGGGTCGCCGATCATGCTCTACAAATTGCAATTCGGCGACCTGCTCCCCTACTGGGACGTTCTGGCCTGGGGGCTCTTGTTCACCATCGTCCTGACCGCGGTGTCGACCGTCGTCGGCATCGCGGTCGGCACGCTGGGAGCCTCGGCCCGCACCTTCGGTCCCAAATGGATGGGCGGCGCGGTGCGGGTTTATGTCGAACTGATCCGCAACACGCCGTTCATCGTTCAACTGTTCTTCATCTTCTTCGGCCTCCCGGCGCTCGGCGTGAAGCTGTCGGAAACGACGGCCGCGTTCCTGGCCATGGTGATCAATCTCGGCGCCTATTCGACCGAGATCATCCGCGCCGGCATCCAGGCGATCCCGAAAGGCCATATCGAGGCCGGCGTCAGTCTCGCCATGACGCGTCTCGAAGTGCTGCGCCACATCGTGCTGCGCCAGGCTTTCGCCAAGGTCTATCCGGCGCTGTCGTCGCAGATCATCATCGTCATGCTCGGCTCGTCGGTGGTGTCGCAGATTTCGGCGGAGGACCTGACCTACGCCGCGAATTTCATCCAGTCGCGCAACTTCCGCGCCTTCGAGGTCTATCTCGTCGTCGCCGTCATCTACCTCATGCTCGCCATCGCGCTGCGCTACATCCTGCGCGTGATCGGCAACCGCTTCGTGCAGGTGAGGTGAGCGCATGACCCAGAAAAGTGGCAACCGGTTTCCGGATAAGGTCATGCGCAGGGAAAGTGCGGTGACAAGCCCGGCCGATCTAAAGCAGGGCTCGGTCTAGCCATGTCCGATTTCACCTTCTGGGTCATCCTCAAGAACCTGATCTGGGCGACCCAGTGGACCGTCTTTCTGTCGCTGATCGCTTTTGTCGGCGGCGGCATTGTCGGCCTCATCCTGTTGTTCCTGCGCACGTCGCAGATCAAATGGCTGGAACTGCCCACCAAGCTCTACATCGAGTTCTTTCAGGGCACGCCGCTCTTGATGCAGCTCTTCCTGCTCTTCTTCGGCGTCGCGCTGTTCGGCATCGAGGTGTCGCCGTGGATGGCTGCGGGGCTGGCGCTCACGCTGTGGACCAGCGCCTTCCTCACCGAAATCTGGCGCGGCTGCGTCGAGTCGATTGCGAAAGGCCAGTGGGAGGCGTCGTCGAGCCTCGCCATGACCTACATCGAGCAGATGCGCTACGTCATCATTCCGCAGGCCGCGCGCATCGCCATCGCGCCGACGGTCGGCTTCTCGGTGCAGGTCATCAAGGGCACGGCGCTGGCCTCGATCATCGGCTTCGTCGAACTGACCAAGGCCGGCACCATGCTCAACAACGCCACCTTCCGGCCCTTTATGGTCTATTCGCTGGTGGCGCTGATCTACTTCTGCCTGTGCTTCCCGCTGTCCTGGTACGCCAAACGCCTGGAAGGTCGCCTCAATGTCGCTCGTTAGCATCAGGGATGTGAGAAAGAGCTACGGCTCGGTCGAAGTCCTCAAGGGGGTCTCGCTCGAAGTCGAGAAGGGCGACGTGGTGGCGATCATCGGCCGCTCCGGCTCGGGCAAGAGCACGCTGCTCCGCTGCATCAACGGGCTGGAGACCTATCAGTCCGGCGCCATTCTCGCCGACGGCATCGAGGTCGGCGGCCTGCACGCCGATCTGCGCGAACTGCGCCGCCATGTCGGCATGGTGTTTCAGCAGTTCAATCTGTTCCCGCATCTCACCGCGGCCGAGAATGTCATGCTGGCGCCAACCGTCGTCAACAAGACGCCGAAGAAGGCAGCGCGCGCCATCGCCGCCGAGGTTCTCGCCAAGGTCGGCCTGTCCGAGAAAATGGATGCCTATCCAAGCGAGCTTTCCGGCGGTCAGCAGCAGCGCGTCGCCATCGCTCGTTCGCTCGCCATGCGGCCGAAGGTCCTGCTGTGCGACGAGATCACCTCGGCGCTCGATCCCGAGCTGGTCAACGAGGTGCTGCGCGTCGTCGAGCAGTTGGCGCGGGAAGGCATGACGCTGATCCTCGTGACCCACGAAATGCGCTTTGCCCGCGATGTCGGTACCAATCTGGTGTTCATGCACCACGGCAAGGTGCACGAAACCGGCGTGCCGAAGGACGTCTTCGCCGCGCCGCGGACGCCGGAGTTGCAGCAATTCGTCAGCGGGATCGGCTGAAACGAACAGGGCCCCTTGCGGGGCCCTGTCACTTTCAGTTTGCGCTTACTCACTCCGCCGGCTGAAGCGCCCGCGCTTCCTGCGTCGTCGCCCGCGACCGCATCGGCTTGAGCACGAACAGCGCAAGCGCCACGACGGCGACGTTCATCAGCGCCGTGATCACGAACACCGCGTGCCAGTTTCCGGTGTGGCTCTTCACGACATTGGCGAGCGGCACCAGGAATGCCGACGCGCCTTTTGCCGTATAGAGCAGGCTCAGGTTTACCGTGGCGAATTTCGGCCCGAAGCTGTCGGTGCAAGTCGACGGGAACAGGCTGAAGATTTCGCCCCAGGTCAGGAAGATGAGCGCGGCAAAGAGCACGAAGGCCCAGGGTGCGGTGCCGAGCGAACCCAGCAGCCAGTAGGCCACGGCGCCGAGGCCGAAGGCGATCGCCATGGTGTATTCGCGGCCGATGTTATCGGACAACCAGCCGAACATCGGACGCGCGGCGCCGTTGCAGACATTGTCGACGATCAACGCCACCGACAAGGCGGAGGCGCCGAACAGGATCGCCGTGTTGGCGACGTTGAAGTCCTTGGCGATAAGCGCGATCTGCGCCGTCGCCATCAGGCCGCTCGCCGACACCAGCACGAACATGACGTAGAGCAGCCAGAACACCGGCGTTTTGAGCATTTCGGCCGGTGTGTAGCTTTGCGTGGTCTGAACGAGCTTTCCGCTCGCCACCGTCATGGTGAGTTCGCCCGGTTCCGGGCCGCGCAACAGCCAGGCGAGCATGAACACGATCGCGCCCTGACCGAGGCCGAACCAGAAAAACGCGCTTTCGTAACCCGCGGTCGCGATCATCGCGCGGATCGGCACGACGGTCAGCGCCGCACCGGCGCCGAAGCCGGCCGCGGTGAGACCGACGGCCAGGCCGCGCCGGTCGGGAAACCATTTGACCGCGAGGCCGACGCAGGTCGCATACACCGCGCCGCCGCCGATGCCGGACAGCACAGCGCCGGCGTACAGCATGGTCAAAGAATCGGCCATCGAGTTAACGATCCAGCCGGCAGCGATGAGAATGCCGCCGAAGGCGACCATGATTTTGGGCCCACGTTGCGGCCCGAGCTTGTCGACGATCCAGCCCTCGACCGGCGTCAGCCATGTCTCGAGCGCGACGAAGATACTGAAGGCGAGCTGGATGGCGGCGATGGACCAGCCGTGCTTCTGCTGGATCGGATGTACGAACAGCGTCCAGCCATATTGCAGGTTGGCGATCATGATCATGCAGATGACGCCGGCGGTCAGTTGCGTCCAGCGGTGACGTTGCGAGGACTGCGAGTGTCCTGTTGCGGCATTGGCCATTTCATTAGCTCCTGGGGTTTCCTCGGATTGTTATTATCGTTTGTCAGGCTTGGTGCGACGTGAGCGGCGCGCACCTTTTCATCAAGGCGTGTTTGCGCGGCGACGGTGAGGGTTCACCTTCGCCGACGCGATAGTCCGGTAATGAGGATGGTGTGGGTGGCGGACGCAGCCACGCCGGGCGGTCGCGACATCAACCGCGAACGACGAAGCGGAGCGACAAGCCGTGCTCGACCGCATGCACAATTACCGACGATAGGCGCGCCCCGCTTATCGACGATTATTAAGTATACCAAAGTTCAAAGCGTCAAGATTGAATCGTTTGTGCGACTGCTCACGTCCGCGCGCATCGAGGCCGGTGCAGGGCTTTAGCCTAAAGTCGCAGGAGTGCGTTCTTTATCATTTGCAGATCGACGGAATTCCGGCCGCGTGCAGCGCGGCGATGGCCAGGTGCTGAAAGCCGGCCTACCGAATTGTTGTGGTCTGCTGCAGGAAGCCGGCGAGGTCATCGGTGACATGATCGACATGCGGGTCGCCGCGGCCGGCCAGTTCCCACTCCTCGCGAAAGACTTCGCGCTGGCCCGACGGCACCACCAGCACCGTGGTCATGCCGAGCGCGTGCGGCACTTCGAGATTGCGCGACAGGTCCTCGAACATCGCGGCCTTCTGCGGATCGACGCTGTGACGCTTGAGAAAGCGCTCATAAATGATGGCTTTGGGCTTGGGCTCGAGTTCGGCCTCGACGATGCCGAACACGTCTTCGAAATGGCGATCGATCTCGAGCCGCTTCATCACTGCATCGGCGTGCTTTCGGGTGCCGTTGGTCAGGATGAGCTTGCGCCCCGGCAGTTTCTCGATGGCCGCGCCGAGCACCGGGTTCGGCTCCAGCGGCGAGTGATCGATCTGGTGGACGTAATCGAGATAGTCGTCGGGGTTGAGGCCGTGCTCGGTCATCAGCCCGCGCATCGTCGTGCCGTAGCGCTTGTAATAATCCTTCTGCACGCGGAAGGCTTCGTCCGCCGTGACTTTCAGGAACTCCGCGACGTAAGCGCGGATCCGGTCGTCGACCTGCTGCCACAGCAGGTGATGCGGATAGAGCGTGTTGTCGAGATCGAACACCCAGGTTTCGACCTCGCCGAAATTTCGCGGCGCGGGCTTCTTTGCTGTCATTAGTTCAGACGCGATCCTGCCATAACGACTTTTTCATTGCGACTATATGGCACCGCCGGCGCGCTTTTGCACGCGGCTTCGGCCGCGATGCGCCGATCGATCTCGGCGATCACCTGGCGTGCAAACGGACCGAGATGCGCGTACATCGCCATCAGCGACATAACAGGTTGCAGAGCGGCCGGATTTGTCCGCGCGCAATTGATGAAGGTGTCCCAGAACGTGTTGCGCTCGCCGGGCATCGCATCGAGGATTCGGTTGAGGGTCCGCAGGGAGGCCAGGCGGCGGCGGTCGTCTTTGTGCGGTTCCGGCCGCCCGCTTCGATCCAGTAACGCGGTGAGACGGTGAAGACGGTGCGCATAGGCGGCGGGCTCGAACACACGTTCAAGAATTCTCTTATAGTCGGTGAGGATATCGCGCAACGGCCGTTTCGGCTCGAAATTGATGCCGAGCGAGCATTGGTCGCCCGAGCGTTCCAGGTCCATAACGTCATGGCCTTCGTAGAGCCGGCCTTCCTTGGCGAGACGGCGGGTCAATTGTGTGTTCGGCAATGCGTAAAGCAAACCGACCATGCTGACCGGGATCGCGCATTCCTCAATGAAGTCCGCCATGGCGTCGGCAATTGATCCTTTCTCGTTGTCGAAACCGACGATGAAGCCGGCGGTGACGAACAGGCCATAGCCGTAGAGCTTGTGGATATTCTCCACGATGTTGCGGCGGGTGTTTTGCTTCTTGCTGGTCTGCCGCAGCGTCTCGGGGTCGGGGCTCTCGATGCCGATGAATACGGC
>JBAZSM010000024.1:0-46369 GCA_041662425.1 Pseudolabrys sp. | reverse complement strand
ACGCCGGCCCCGGCCGCGGCGACGCCGCCGGCGCAGCCCGCCGCCAATCGTGGCTGGCTCAGCGATCTGCTGACGCGTGCCTCGCGCGAGGACACCGACCCGCCGGCCCGCGACTATGCCCGCGACACCAGCCGCGACGCTGGCCGTGACACCGCCCGCGACAGCGCGCGCACCGAAGATCGCACCGCGCGCCATTCGATCGAGTCGCTCGACTCGCTCTCGGTCGATATCGCGCGCATGATCGATCACGAAGCGGCCGCCGATCTGTGGGACCGCTACAAGCGCGGCGAGCGCAACGTGTTCACCCGCCGCCTATACACCTTGCAGGGTCAGCAGGCCTTCGACGAGATCCGCCGCAAATATCGCTCCGACCGCGAGTTCAAGCAGACGGTGGACCGCTATATCGGCGAATTCGAACGGCTGCTCGAGGAAGTCTCGCGCGACGATCGCGGCCAGGTGGTCGCCCGCACCTATCTCACCTCGGAAACCGGCAAGGTCTACACCATGCTGGCGCACGCGGCCGGCCGCTTCGATAACGCGTAAGCGGCCGCTCACACGCCTTGCAATAAAAACGGGCGCCTCTCGGGGCGCCCGTTTTGTTTGAGTCATCGCACACAAACTCCGCCACCCCGCGTAACGGGGCCAGTGTCGCCTTTACCGTCCCAGCGCCGGCGTCCGCGGCTCTTTCGGCTTGGCGTCCGGCGGCGCGCCGCCCCAGATCAGGCGGCTCGGATTTTCGTCGAAATTCTTCGCCGCCTTGTCGATGGTCGTGAGCGTGCGCGTCCCGGTCTTGGCCAGCCGCCCGATATAGACGGTCAGTTCTTCGGTGCGCTTGTCGAGGTGGTCGGCCAGCGTCTTGATCGACCGCGCCGCCTCGTTGATATCGCCGCCCTTGCCGTCGGCGCCGCCGGTGAGGCCCTCAAGGCCCTGCGCGATGCGGTCGATACGATCCGAATTGCGGCTCAGCGCATCCGTGAACCGCTCGATATGGGCCAGCGTCTTGTCGATGCGCTCGGAATTGCGGTTCAGCGTGCCGGTAAACTGCTCGATATTGGCGAGCGTCTTGTCGAGGTTGTCCGAATTGCGCGACAGCGCGGCGGTGAATTTCTCGAGGTTGTCGAGCGTGGCGTGGAAAGCTTTCTGGTTCTCGCCGATGAAGTCGTCGAGCTTGCGCATGACATCGCGCGCCGCCTGCGTCACGTCCTGGGTCGCGCCCGGCGGCGCGATCAGCACTGGCGGATTCTGATTGTCGCCGGGGATCACCGGCGCATTCGACTGGCCGCCGGTGAGCGACACCGCGGCGATGCCGGTGAGACCCTGGAACTCCAGCCCGATCTGCGTGTCCTTGCGCACCGCGACCGCCTTGTCGATCGACAACGTCGCGACAGCCTGTTTGGGCTTCTCCGGATCGAGCCGCAGGCCGGTCACCTCGCCGACCCGAATGCCGTTGAACAGAACGGTCGCGCCGGTGCGCAGGCCGGACACCGAGCCATCGAACACGATGCGATACAGCAGCCGCTCGCCGGTGCCGCCGATATTCTGGAACCAGTAGATGAAGCCGAACACACCGGCGATCACCGCCAGCGTGAAGGCTCCGATCAATACGTAATTGGCTCGCGTTTCCATTCGATCCGCTCCAGATTCAGGCGTCGCCCCGCGCGTGCGCCGCCTCGCGCGCGCCGATCGCCGCCCGCGCGCGTTTGCCTCGGAAGTATTCTTTCATCCACGGATGCTCGGATTGGAGCATCGTCTCCATCGTGCCGGCGGCGATCACCTTGCCGTCGAACAGCACCGCGATGCGGTCGCAGACCGTGCTGAGACTGTCGAGATCGTGGGTTACCATGTAAACGGTGAGCCCCAAAGTGCGCTGCAACGTGGCGATCAGCGTGTCGAAATCGCCGGCGCCGATCGGATCGAGGCCGGATGTCGGCTCGTCCAGAAAGACGATCTCGGGGTCGAGGGCCAGCGCGCGCGCCAAAGCCACTCGCTTCGTCATGCCGCCGGACAGTTCCGACGGGTACCGGCTGCAGACGCTGGCGTCCAACCCCACCATCTCCAGCTTGGCGACCGCCAGTTCGTCCATCAGCCGCTGCGGCAATTTGAGATTCTCGCGCACCGTGAACTGCAGGTTCTCCATCACGGTGAGCGATGAAAACAGCGCGCCCTGCTGGAACAGCACGCCCCAGCGCCGCTCGATGGCGCGGCGTTCCTCGTCACTGACCTGGTCGAGATTGGTGCCGAACACCTTGATGGTGCCGGCGCGCTTCTTGATCAGCCCGATGATGGTGCGCATCAGCACCGACTTGCCGGCGCCGGAGCCGCCGACAAAGCCGAGAATCTCGCCGCGATAGACATCGAGATCGGCGCCCTTGAGCACCAGGCGCTCGCCGAAGCCGACTTCGACGCCGCGCGCTTCGATCACCACTTCCCGGCTGCCATTGGTGAAACCGGCCATGGTCACATCCCGATCGAGGCGAAGAAGATGGCGAACAGGCCGTCCATCACGATGACGAGGAAGATCGCTTCGACCACCGAGGCCGTGGTCTGCCGGCCGAGCGACTCCGCCGAGCCCTTCACCGCGAGCCCTTCGACGCAGGACACGACGCCGATCACCAGCGCCATGAACGGCGCCTTGATCATGCCGACCTCGAAGGTGTTGAGCGCGATGGCTTCCTTGAGGCGCGACAGGAAAATATCGGGCGCGATGCCGCCATAGAGCCAGCACACCAGCCCGCCGCCATACAGCGCCGCCATCGAACCCAGGAAGGTCAGGATCGGCACGCCAATGATGAGCGCCAGGATGCGCGGCAGGATCAGCACCTCGATCGGATCGAAGCCCATGGTCTGCAGCGCGTCGATCTCCTCGCGCATCTTCATCGAGCCGAGCTCGGCGGTGTAGGCCGAGCCCGAGCGGCCGGCGACCATGATGCACACGATCAGCACGCCGAGTTCGCGCAGCACCAGAATGCCGACCATGTCGACGACGTAAACGTCGGCGCCGAACTTGCGGAAATGAAACAGGCCCTGTTGCGCGATGATGCAGCCGATCAGGAAGGTGATGAGCAGAACGATCGGCACCGCCCGCCACGCCACATTGTCGAGCTGATGCACCAGCGACGTCATGCGGAACGAGCGCGGCCGCGGCAGAACCCGCACCAGCGCGATCACCAGCGCGCCGAACATATTGACGATGGCAGCAAACGAGCTGCCGACCGAGACGATGTTCTCGCCGATCGACGACAAGGCGTGCGTGAGCGCGGCGCCGCGCCGCGCCCTGCCGAGGGCGTCGAGCTTGACCGCATGCATTTCGTCGATGAGCGCGCGATAATCCTGCTTGAGGCCCGCGATCTCGGCCTTGCCGCCATGGGCCTCAATGCCGCGGACCAGCCGTTCCAGCAGCCAGGCGCCGAAGGTGTCGAGCTTGTCGACCGCGGCCATGTCGATCGCCACGGTCTTCACGCCCGGATAGCGGCGATTAAGCCCGATGACCTGCATTTCCAGCGCCCCGGCATTGGCCGCGGTCCATGCGCCGGCCCCGGCCACCGCCAGCCGGTCGCCGTCCAGGGTCTCATGCAGGAATTGGTCGCCTGTCACACAATCGCTCCAGCACCCGATCTGGCTGAGATAAGGGCGCAAATGCCCCCCGGCCAGTCCGCCTCGCAAATTGGCGCAGCGAATCTACCCGCGATGTAAGCCCGCCACGGGTTTGACCGCAGCCCCGACATCCGGATATCCCCACCTCAGTCCCGCGCGTGCCGCCCATCCTGAAGGTTTTGCCGGAAAGGCCGTGATCTTGCCCCCGTCGCTCACCCTCGCCGTGACCGCCGAGCGCTTTCCGATCGCCGGATCCTTCTCGATCAGCCGCGGCGCCAAGACCGAGGCCGTTGTGGTGGTCGCGGAACTTCATGACGGCACGGTGACGGGCCGCGGCGAATGCGTGCCTTATTCCCGTTACGGCGAGAGCGTCGACTCCGTGACGGCGGCCATCGAATCGATGCGCGCGCCGCTGCGCGAAGGTCTCGACCGGCTCGGCTTGCAGCAGGCCATGCCGGCCGGCGCCGCGCGCAACGCGCTCGACTGCGCCTTCTGGGACTATGAGGCCAAACGCAGCGGCCGCCGCGCCTACGAGCTTGCCGGCCTGCCGGCGCCGAAGCCGCTCACCACCGCCTTCACCATTTCGCTCGGCACCCCGGCGACCATGGCGACCGCCGCCGCGGCGGCGGCGTCGCGCCCGCTCCTCAAGATCAAGCTTGGCGGCAACTCCGAGAATGGCGGCGATCCGGCGCGCATCGCCGCGGTGCGCGCGGCGGCGCCCGGCGCCATCCTCGTGGTCGACGCCAATGAGGGTTGGCGCGAGGACAACCTCGCCGCCCATCTTGACGCCTGCGGCCGGGCCGGCGTCGTGCTGGTCGAGCAGCCGCTGCCCGAAGGGCGCGATGAGGCGCTGTCCCGCATCGCCCGCCCGATACCGGTCTGCGCCGACGAGAGCGCGCATGCCCGCGCCTCGCTCGCCGCGCTCAAAGGCAAATACGACGCCGTCAATATCAAGCTCGACAAGGCCGGCGGCCTGACCGAAGCGCTGGCGATGGCCGGCGCAGCCTATGCCGCCGGCCTTTCGATCATGGCCGGCTGCATGGTGGCCACATCGCTCGCCATGGCGCCGGCCGTCCTGCTGGCCCAGGCCGCCCGGTTCACCGACCTCGACGGACCGCTGCTGCTGGCGCGCGATAGGGTCCCCGCCTTGCGCTACGAGGGCAGTATGGTCTTTCCGCCCGCCCCGGAGCTATGGGGCTAATTCCACAGACGTTTTTCGTTGATGTATCTCAATGCAACCTGCCGTTGCCTGTCCGATAAACTTCAGGTCGGGCGAATGGCATGCCGACCGGGGTTGCGCCGATGGGGTCGAAAGTCGCTGAACGTCTGATGGCTCATGCGCGGCTTTGCCGCCAGATCGCCGCGTCCTCCGCCGATGAGAACGTCGCCGCGGAGCTGTTTGAAATGGCCGAAGAATGCGATCGCGCCGCCGCCGAGGATCTGGCGCTCGATCGCTTGGGAATTGGCGTCGCCGTACCGGTTGTTTCAAAATGGAACTCAGTCTGAGCACAAATGCCTGACTTTGTTCACGGACTCCCCCACGAAAGTAGTTAACCAAACCTTTCCGTCGCCGATCTTTTAGGTCTAGACTTGGGGCATGATGGCGCGCCGCAAGGAGCGGGCCTTGACCGGATGGGGACGGGGGATGTGGTTCAGGAGCACGTTGCTCTGCGGGGTCACCGTGGCGCTCGCGTTGGCGTCTTCCCTGCCGACGCCGGCATCGGCGACCATGCGGATCGCTGAAGACCGCGGCGGTCAGATCGGCCACTACCTTCAGGCTTTCGCCATGCTTCGCTCGTCCGGCGAACAGGTCATCATCGACGGCAACTGCCTGTCGGCCTGCACCTTGGTTCTCGGCCTGGTTCCGCGCGCCCGCATCTGCGCCACGCCGCGCGCGCGTTTCGGCTTTCACGCCGCGTGGATGCCGGATGTCGACGGCTCGCCGGTGACCAGCAAGCTCGGCACCGAGGCGCTGTGGAATATCTATCCGAAGGACGTGCGCCGCTGGATCAATCGCAATGGCGGTCTGTCGCGCAAGATGATCTACCTGCAGGGCAACGCCATGCACGGCATGGTGTCGGAATGCGGCGCTTCGCATCACGAAACCCGGCGCGCCGAAGCAAAGACCATTCGCCGGACCGAGCGCCGCGCCGAAAGCCGTATCGAACGGCGCGCGTCAAAGCGGATTGCCAGCCACACGGCGCGCCGCGCGATCCGCTACAGCGCCATAAACGCAGCCAACGATCGCCGTTAGCGCCATCGCGGCATAGGCCTTGTCGCCGAAGACGCTGTAGAGCCAGCCCGACAGTCCCATCGCGGCCGCCATCGTCACACCGAGAATAACCGCGAGATAACCTTGCGCGGTGGCCGCCTGCCCCGGCGCGGCATGACGACTGGTGAAGAACAGCGCGCCGAGATAGGTCATGCCGAAGCTGAAGGCGTGCAGCATTTGCAGGACCGGCAACAGATAGACCGGCGGATCGAGCGCCATCACGGTCCAGCGCAGCACGGCGCCGGCGCCACCGACGATGAGCAACATGCTCGGCGTTAGAAAAGCCGGCAGCCGGCTCGAAAACGCAAACAGGATGATCTCCGAAATCACGCCCAGCGCCCACAGCGCGGCGATCGCCGTGCCGTCGAGCCCGGCATGGCGCCAGTCGAGCGAGGAGAAACCGTAATAGACGGCGTGGCTCGCCTGTGTGAGTCCGGCCGACACCGCGACAACGAGAAAGGCCGGATCGCGCAACAGGCGCTTCGGCGGTTGCGACAACGCCGGCGTCGCGTCATGCGCCGCCAAGGGCGCGAGATTGGCCGCCACGGCCAGCGACACGACGCTTGCGATCACGATCAGCCAGATCAGATCGCGCGCCGGCAACATGTCGGCGGCGAAGCCGGCGCCGAACACGCCGAAGATAAACGCCACCGAGCCCCACAGCCGCACCGGACCATAGGCGCGGCCGCGCGCGCCGAGCCCGCGCAACGTGTAGGTCTCAAGCAGCGGCATGATCGGCGTTGTCGCCAGCGACGTCAGCGTGAACGCGAGCAGGATGTAGGTGCCGCCTTCCGAGAACGCGACCAGGCCGTAGCCGGCAAGCCCGAGCGCGCTCAGCATGACGATCGTGCCGCGCAGGGCGTCGTTGCGGTCGGCGTGGCCGGTGACCAGCGGAATGGCAAAAATGCGCACGAGTTGCGGCGCCGCGAGCGTCAGGCCGATCAATGTCGCATCGACGCCTTTGGCCTTCAGCCACAACGGAAAGAAAGGCAGCACGATGCCGCTCAGCACGAATAACGCGGCATAAAACGCCGCGCTCCGCGCCGCAAAGCCTGGATCGCTCGACAGCATGGGCAGGAAAGGCCGCATGGGGCGCATTCGGGCTCCGGGCAGGACCTTGATCGGGCATGGCCCCGCATAAGGCCGGCCCTTGATGGGATACGGCCTTGATCCGGCAAAACAAATCAGCGGTGGTCAGACGCCGCGGACGGCTGGCCGAATCAAGCCGGTTGATTGATAAACGCGTGTGCGGAAATTGCCTATGGCTGCCATGGAAAAGGCCTCGCGAATGGCCAATGAAAACTTAGTCCGGCGACGCGACATGTCGGCCGACTCGGTCGCCGAGGACGATTACCAGTCGTTCTGCGAGGCGCTGGGCTCGAGCGAGCGCGGGCGGGCTTTTCTGCAGGAATATGCCCGGCGCAATCGCCACGCCGATACCGAGGTCGTGCTGTCGGCGCTGAACCGCCTCGAAGAAACCGCCCTCGAGCAACGGCCCGCCCCCGACGCCGACCGTATCCGGCAGGATCTGCGGGCCCTGCTCGACACCTTGCGCAGCGCCCGGCCGCAAACCGACAACAGCCCGAGCGCCATCAAGGCGGCGACGCTCGCCGCGCTGATCGACTTCGCGCAGGCGCGCATCGAAGCGCTGGTGACGATGCCGGATGGCGTGCGCGTACTGGAGGCGCTGGCCGCCGTTCCCGACCCCGAACAGCCGGAATTGCCGATCCCGCATCCGGTGATGGCGGCCCCGGCGATCGCGCTGGTGCAGGCCGCGCCGCGCCAGGCCGAACCGATGCCCGCGGCCAAACCCGCAAATCCGCAATCGGGTTCTCATTCAGGCCCTGCCGCCGCCCGGCTGCGCACCACGATCCCGATCGTCGAGTTCGATTATCGCGAGCAGCAGATCAATCGCGGCACGGTCGCGCGGCCGCCCGCTCCTGTTGCAGCGGAGGAGTCATGGACCACGCTGGCGCCGCCGGCCGTCGCCGCGCCCGGTCCCGGACCGAAGGTCGAGCCGGACGCCGCGCCCGCAGCCGAGACCACGCCCGCAGCCGAGACCGAGACTTACGAACTCTGGCTCGATACGACGACGGCTGCCGGCACCACAGCTGCCTGCACTATGGCGCCAAAGCTTGATGTGGCGGTGCAGGATGTGATCGCACCGGATGTGACTGCTCAGGATGTGACTGCGCAGGATTTGGCCGCCGCCGATGCGCCGGCATCGACGCCGGTTCAGGAGGCGCAGCCGCCCCGGCTTCAAGACGCGCAGCCGATCTTGGTGACGGGCGTCGCCGCGACTGCGATCGAAGCGCTGGTGCAGCAGATGCAGAGGGCCGAGTTGCCCATGGCGGCGCCTGTCGCGCCGGTCGCCATCGGCAAGGCGGAAGTAACCGATCCGCTGGCGCCGATCATGGCGCTCACCGAAGAAGAGCGGATCGCGCTGTTTACGTGAGAGCGTGACGCGCTAGCCCGCGATCAGTTTCGCGTACATCTCGACATCGACATTGCCGCCCGACAGGATCGCGACCACGGTCTTGCCGCGAATGTCGACGACATTGTCGAGCTTGCCGGCCAGCAGCGCGGCCAGGCCGATGGCGCCGCCGGGCTCGACGACGAGCTTCAATTCATGGAAAGCGTAACGCACCGCGGCCGCGACTTCCTCGTCGCTGGCGGAGATGCCCTGCCCGATCAGTTCCTTGTTGATCGGGAAAGTCCACTCGCCCGGCGTGTTGCTCATCAGCGCGTCGCAGATCGAGCCGGTGACCTTGTCATTGGCGACGCGCTCGCCGCGCAGGAACGAACGCAGCGTGTCGTCGAAGTCTTCGGGCTCCGCCGTGAACAGCCGGGCTGACGCGGCGCGCGACTTGATGCCGAGCGAGACGCCGGCGGCCAACCCGCCACCCGACGCGCCGACAACGACGATCTCCGGCTTGAGGCCGAGCCGGTCGAGATCTTCGGCGATCTCGACACCGATCGTGCCCTGCCCGGCGATGATCATCGGATCGTCGTAAGGCGGCACCAAAGTCGCGCCGCGCTCCTTGACGATGCCTTCGGCAATCGCGGCGCGGTCTTCGCCACCGGCGCGGTCATAGGTCACGACTTCGGCGCCCAAGGCGCGCGTGCGGGACAGCTTCGCCTTCGGCGCATCGTCCGGCATGACGATGGTGGCGCGCATGCCGAGCAACTTGGCCGCGGCGGCGACGCCTTGCGCGTGATTGCCTGAGGAAAAAGCGACGACGCCGGCGCCGCGCCGCCCGGCCGGAATTTGCGACAGCCGGTTATAGGCGCCGCGGAATTTGAACGAGCCGGTGCGCTGAAGAATCTCGGCCTTGAGGAACACGCGGGCGCCGAGCCGTTCGTCGAGCACCGGGGCGTTGATCAATGGTGTGCGGACGGCGACGCCCTTGAGGCGCTGCACGGCGCCTTCGACATCGGCGGCGGTCGGAAGCAGTTTCTGATCGATCAGGCCCATCGTTAAAGGCTACGCCTGCGCCTCTGGCGCGGCAAGCATGACGTTAGGCTGTGCATGAGCGTGACGTAAACGGCGGCTTACGCCGCCAGACGATCCCGGTCGCGGCGCCGGCGCGGCTTTTGCGTGGCTTCCGTCACATGTTTCACGAAAGTCCGCGCCGTGGCTTCCCAGGTCAGGCCTTGCGCGAAATCGCGGCAGTCGGCGCGGTCGAGTTCCAGCGCGTTGAGGCACGCGACCCGCAGGTCCTCGTCCAGGCAACCGACCGGCGCCTGACCGATCACGTCGCGCGGTGCGGCCGCCGGAAACGCCGCGACCGGCACGCCGCTCGCCAGCGCTTCAAGCAGCACGAGGCCGAACGTGTCGGTGCGGCTCGGAAACACGAAGACGTCGGCCGATGCATAGATGTCGGCCAGTTCCTCGCCGTGCTTGGCGCCGACGAACACCGCGTCCGGATAGGCCTTCGACAGATGCGCCCGCGCCGGGCCGTCGCCGACCACGACCTTGGTGCCGGGCAGATCGAGCTTGAGGAACTCTTCGAGATTCTTTTCGACCGCGACGCGGCCGACGGTGAGAAAGATCGGGCGCGGCAAATCGAGCACCGGCTTGCGATCCGGATGAAACAGGTGCGAGTCGACGCCGCGCTGCCACAGTCTGACGTTCCGGAAGCGCCGCTCTTCCAGTTCGCCGACCAAAGTCGGCGTCGCCGCCAGCACCGCGGCGCTCTGCGAATGAAAGCGGCGCAGCCACGCCCAGGTCAGATCGCCCGACCACCTTGGCGCGAAGGTGACGCGCTCGGCGACGTAGTCGGGAAAGCGCGTGTGAAAACTCGTCGTGAACGGCAGACCGCGGCGGATGCAGACGCGGCGCATGGCATGGCCGAGCGGGCCTTCGGTCGCGACATGGATGGCGTCGGGCTTTATCGCATCGAGCCGCCGCTCCATCGCACGAGCCCCGGCCAGCGCCAGCCGGATTTCCGGATAGCTCGGCATCGGCACGGTGCGGAATTCGGACGGGCTCAGGATTTCGACCGGCACGCCGAAATTCGTCGCCTCCTGGGCCACCTGGCCGAGCGTGCGCACGACGCCGTTGACCTGCGGGTGCCAGGCGTCGGTGACGATGAGAATTTTCATCGTCTCATGCCGCCTGCGCCTGCGCCGCCACGGCGACCGGCGCCTGGACGCTGCCATCGTGGATCCAGGTGATGATCTCGAACGTGCCGTCCGGATTTTCGCCGACCGCGGTGCAGCTCTCGACCCAGTCGCCGCAGTTGATGTAGCGCAGGCCGAATTCGTCATGCAGCGCGGCGGTATGGATGTGGCCGCAGATCACGCCGTCGACCTGGTGATGCTGGGCTTCGGTCGCCAGCGCCTTCTCGAACGCGCCGATATAGTTGACGGCGTTCTTGACCTTCATCTTCGCCCACTTCGACAGCGACCAGTACGGCGCGCCGAAGATGCGGCGCAGCGCGTTGAAGACGCGGTTGGCCTTGATGGCGAAGTCGTAGGCCTGTCGCCGAGCAGCGCCAGCCAGCGCGCCTGCGTGACGACGAGATCGAACATGTCGCCGTGCACCACCAGATAGCGCTTGCCGTCGGCGCTTTCGTGGATGGTGTTCTCGACCACCTCGATGCCGCCGAAATGCGTGCCGTAGTAGTTGCGCAGGAACTCGTCGTGATTGCCGGGGATGTAGATCAGCCGCGCGCCCTTGCGCGCCTGGCGCAACAGCTTCTGCACGACGTCGTTATGCGCCTGCGGCCAGTACCAGGACGAGCGCAGCGCCCAGCCGTCGACAATGTCGCCGACCAGGTAGACGGTGTCGGCTTCGTGGTAGCGCAGGAAGTCGAGCAGCTTGTCGGCCTGGCAACCGCGGGTGCCGAGATGAATGTCGGAGATGAAAAGCGCGCGAAAGCGCCGCGTGGCGGGTTCCGTCACGACGCGACCTTCTTGAGGTTTTGCTTCATGTCTCGGCCCATTAGCAGATGTCCATGACAGTGATGTGACGGCGCTGTTTCTTCACCCTCCCCATAGCCCGTCGAAGACGGGCGTAAACGCCCTTTCGAGGGGGAGGGTAAGCGCTACGCCGCCACGCTCTGCGTCTCGGCGCGGCGGAACCGCACCAGCGTATAAACGCCGAACGGCTTGACCTTGCGCCGTTCGATCAGCTCGGTGCCGCCATGGCTCGAGGCCCAGTCGGCCAGACGCTGGAACGGAAACTCCGGCCGCAAGCCGAGCTTGCGCGCCTTTTGCGCCAGCAGGCGTTCGACCGCGGCCGCCAGGCCCTTCTCCGAATAGAGATGGTTGACGAGGATGATCTGGCCGCCGGGGCGCAGCACGCGCGCGCATTCCGACAGCACCTGTTCCGGGTTATCGACCAGCGTGATGACGAACTGGCCGACGACGCAATCGAACGACGCGTCCGGATAATCCAGCCGGCTCGCATCCATCACGCGCAGTTCCTTGACGAAAGGATAGCGGCCCGATGCCAGCCGCTCGCGCGCCCGCGCGATCATCGGCTCGGAGATGTCGATGCCGGTGATTTCGGTCGTGCTGTCGTAGTCGTCGAATGACAGTCCGGTGCCGACGCCGATTTCGAGAATGCGTCCGCCAACCTCATGCGCGGCTTTGGCGGCGGCGCGGCGGCCGTTGAGGAACACCGGCCCGCACAGCATGTCGTACACCGGGGCCCACTTGGCATAGGCCTTTTCCATCACGTCTTTGGCGGGATCGCGCAGCATGAACGCCTCTCGAATCGTTGGCCCGGTCAGCGTTTTTTGCGTAGCAAGCCTGTGCGACAGTTCGGCGACAGGGTGCCGCAGGGGCCGTGCTATGGTTGTCTTACCCTCCCCTGGAGGGGGAGGGTCGGCGCGCATTTGCGCGCCGGGGTGGGGTGAACGCCATGACTGAAAGGCGCACGATCTCCCGTTTCAAACGCGAGACGGCGCGGCGTCTGCGGCGGGAAGCGACACAGGCAGAAATGCTCCTGTGGAGTCATCTCAAGCACCTCGACATGCATGGTTCCCACTTTCGACGCCAGATGCCGATTGGCAGCTACATCGTCGATTTCGCCTGTCCAGCCGCGCGCCTCATCGTCGAGGTCGACGGCTCTCAGCACGGCACCGATTCCGGCAGGTCACGCGATAGCGAGCGGACGGCGTGGCTCAATGCCGAGGGTTATCGCCTCCTCCGCTTTTGGAACAGCGAGGTTGCGCGGGACATTGATGCCGTGATGGAGGTGATATACGCAGAGCTATATGGGGCAATGAACGCCGAGCCCCAGGTTCTTAAACATGCGCGCCGACGTTGTGCCGGAAGCGCAACCACCCCACCCCGGCGCGCGCCGCGCGCCGACCCTCCCCCTCCAGGGGAGGGTGGAAGCAAAGAGAAGTGAGGCCCCCATGGATCTCGGTATCGCCGGCCGCAAGGCCATCGTCTGCGCCTCAAGCCGGGGCTTGGGCAAAGCCTGCGCCTTTGCGCTGGCGCAAGCCGGCGTCGAAGTCGTCATCAACGGCCGCGACGCCAAAACGGTCGAGGCGACCGCCGCCGAGATCGCCAAGGCCACCGGCGCGAAGACCCACGCCGTCGTCGCCGATGTCGCGACGCCCGAAGGCCAGAAGGCCTTGTTCGCCGCCTGCCCCTCACCCGACATTCTGGTCAACAATAACGGCGGCCCGCCGCCGCGCGATTTCCGCGAACTGTCGCGGCAGATGATGCTCGACGGCGTCGTCGCCAACATGGTGGTCGCCATCGAGCTCATTCAGAAGGTGATCGATCCGATGTCGGCGCGCGGCTTCGGCCGCATCGTCAACATTACGTCGAGCTCGGTGAAGGCGCCGCTCGCGGGCCTCGATCTGTCGTCCGGCGCCCGCGCCGGCCTCACCGCGTTCCTCGCCGGCGTCGCCCGCACCGTGGCCGACAAGAACGTCACCATCAATTCGATCCTGCCCGGCGCCTTCGATACCGACCGCCTCAAAGGCATCCTGTCGAAAGCGTCGGCCGCCAGCGGCAAGACCGTCGACGAAGCCGCGCAGGCCCGCATGAACACCATTCCGGCCCGGCGTTTCGGCCGGCCGGAAGAATTCGGCGCCGCCTGCGCCTTCCTGTGCTCGGCGCAGGCCGGTTACATCACCGGACAGAATCTCCTCATCGATGGCGGCACGATCCCGACCGCGTTCTGAGCACCCACAGCGTTTTCAAGCGACGTGGGTAGCGGTTCGCGTCAAGAAAACGCGTCAAAAAAACAAATCACCAAACAAAAAGGCCGGCATCGCTGCCGGCCTTTTTTCTGGTCTCGGCGGCGCCGCCCGCGGCGCTGCGTTTACTTGTGATAGACTTGGTGGACCGGCGTCGCCGGATCGTCCCAGCGATACTTGATGCCGATCGAGACGATATCGACATGCGAGTCGATCGAGCCGGAATACGAGACCGTGGTGCTCGATGACGGGTTGCCGGTGCCCGGTCCGAGATTGACCGAGGTGTCGCGCACGAACAGGTGCGAATAGGCAGCATCGAGCGCGAGCTTCGGCGTCAGCTTGTAGGTCAGACCGATCGACAGCCAGATGCGGTCATTGTCCGGCAGACGCGGGGTGCGGACCTGATCGACGATCGGGCTCTTTTCGTAGGCGACACCGGAGCGCAAGGTCAGCGCCTTGCTCCATTCATATTCGGCGCCGAGCGAATAGAAGTAGCCGTCCTTGTACTCGAACGGGATCGTCACGGCGGTGCCGGCCACGCGCGCCGAGGTGCCGGTCGCGACCTGGTTGACCTGAGAGGTGCCGATCCGGCTCCAGTTCGTCCATTCGAAGCCGGCCAACAGCGTCCATTGCGGCGCCAGACGCTGGCGCAGACCCAGAGTGAGGCTGCCGGGCAGCCGCAGCGACGTCTTGACGGCCCCGGGCGTCGACAGCGGCGCGCCAAAGATGCCGCCGGCCGGAAGTCCCAGCGAGCCGTCGGCCTTCTGATCGATCTGCGACCGGTAGCCAATGCCGATGGTGGTCGTCGGCGTCGGCGTCAGCGTCACGCCTGCGACGAAACCGTAGCCCCAGCCGTTGACCTGCAAATTGGATGTATTGGTCAACGACGCCGCGCCCGACACGCCGGCAAAATTGGCCGGAAGGCCGCTGGTGAAGCCGGCGGTGGCATATTGAATCTGCATGCCGGCGCCGACGCTGATCCAGTTGTTGATCTCGTAAGCCAGTGTCGGCGTGAAGTTGTAGGTGCGCAGCGCGGTGTTTTCGGCGTAGGTGCGGCCGGCCCAACGATCCGGGAAGCTGACGCTCAAACCGAATGGCGAGTTCATCGCAAGCCCGAGCCAGAGCTTGTCGGTAAACTGCCACGACAGGTAACCGGCCGGCACGATGGCGTCGTCGCCCGAGTCGCCGGCGCCGCCAAAGGCCCCGAACGTGCTGCCGGCGTTCGGCGAGTGCGACGCATAGGGCATGACGCCGGAGAACACCTGCTCGAACTGGATGCCCTTCTGCTGCGTGATCGTCGCCGGATTCCAGAACATCGACGACAGCGAACCGCCGGCCGCGATGCCGGCGAACGATGCACCCTGCCCGTACGCGCTCTGCTCGCGCAGCGCGAAACCGCCGGCATTCGCCGCCACGGTTGCCACCAGGAAAACTCCGACGCTCGTTGCGCCGAGCAGAAGTGACTTGAGGCTGCCCCGTGCTGTGTTCATCCCTAGTCCCCCGTCGTGCCGCGCCTTTATCTCAATGGCGCTTTGGTAGGCATGATGGTGACGGGACTCGCTGAGACTGGCAACGAGAGGCGAGCCCGTAAGTCCCTCTTCGCAGGGGGTTTCGCGACATATTCCGCGGTTGTGTCATTCACGCCACAGCGAACGGTACTTCATGAAAAGCGTCGCCGTTTGTCGAAATGCCGTCACACCACTTTGACGCGATGCGGCAATCAGCAACGATTTTCAGGCGCGACCGCTTTGTGCGACGCAGCAACGCCGCCACCGCGATGGCTCAACGGCGTTTGAACGGCCAAGCGAGTTGCGCCAGGAAACCCGGCGGCATGTCTTCCTTGATGCCGATGTCCACCGGCGGACGATAGTCGCGGGCATTGTAGAACGTACCAAAGACATGATCCCACAGCATGATGTTCTCGCTGTAGTTCTTGTTGCCTTCGCGCAGATCCTTGCTGTGATGCCAGCGGTGCAGCTCGGGGGTATTAAACCACCACGACAGCGAACCGAACTTCATGTCGACGTTGCAATGCGTCAGCATGCCGACGAAGGCGGTGATCGCCGACAGCCAGATCAGCACTTCCATCGGCGCGCCGAGTGACAGCAGGATCGCCATGCCGACGGCGATGCTCTTGAAGCTGTCGACGAAATGAAAACGGCCGGTGTTGACGATCCACAGCCGCGTCACGCTGTGATGCACGGCGTGGAAGCGCCACAACCATGGCCATTCATGCGCGATGCGATGGCCCCAGTACAGACCGAACTCGGCCGCGACGATGGCGAGCGTGACCTGGCTCCACATCGGCCAGGCGCGCGGCCAGATGCCGTAGCCGGGCTCCGATGCCGGCGTCACATAGCTCGATATGCCGATCACGGCGGAGAAGATCACGGCCGCCTGCACGACGCCCTTGCTGGTCAGCGTGTGCGCGATATTGGCGAAGGTCTGCCCGTCGTTCACGTTCCAGGACCGCTCATGCGGCATCACCTGCTCAAGCGCGTAAAGGCACAGCGCCAGCAGCAGATAGGCGATGTTGAAAAACAGCGCCGGCATCCCAACCGAAAAGCCATAGGCCATGATGGCGATGCAGATCGCCAGCAGGCCGGGCCACGCAAGCCACGAAATCGCGGTGCGCAGCCGGCTGGTCGACGCGGGCAGCGCAGAATCGGACATTGAATCGGTCATTGAATCAGGCATTGAATCGGTCATGGGCCGAATTTAATGCGGTGCAACGAACTATGCCAGTGCCGCCCAAATGCATCCAGCCTGCTCGCCTATCGCCCTGAAGTATTCGTAAGGACAGATTCGACGACATCGGGACACTTATCGATGACTCGCAGAAGCACTTTGGCGGCCGGATCGGGCTGGCTTCTGCCTTGCTCCCAATTCTGAATGGTATCGAGCTCAAGGCAGAATCTGATGGCAAACTCGGCCTGCGAAATGCCGAGCTTATCGCGAATGGCGCGAGGATCCGGATCGGCCTTTTCAATTTTAAGGGCGTCAACGCCAAGTTTGCCTAATTCAACAGATCCGGCTTTGAATGAGTCGGACATCTGAATTCGCACAGCGGCGGCTTTACCTTCGGCAAGTTGATTTAAGACCGAATGCGCCTTGCGCAGGGTCAAACCCAGCTTCTTGAGAGCGATGGCGACCCGCGTCGGTTGCTTGATATCTCGGGGGACCAACAAAGCGCTAATCTCGGGGGAAGACGATCGGCTTTGGCGCTTTTCCGGGCTTCGCTCCAGTTGTTCGAGCGCTGCCCTGAATGATGATTTTTTTGACATCGGCCACCTCCAACAATTTTCGACCAATGGCATTTAGACCGCTGCGACCGCATGCACCTGGGTGCAGTCCATCCACATGAGCCCCGTCAATACGAAGGGTCTCACCGTCGATGCGGACAACTCCTAAGAGATAAATAGTTCCCGGCGGAACGACAATCTCTATCATGACGACAGCGGCGGCCCCGCCCTCTGCGTCGACGATAAAAATCTCGATTTCGTCCGTTGCCCACATATACGCTATCTGCGTATAGATATCAATGTCCGACCGGCACTTCGGTTGCAATGGAACAAATAATAAACCGCTGGTAAAGCGGCCTGCCTGCTTTAAATGTCACGCCGCCCGGGCTCAGCCGAGCAGCGCGCTCTCCCGCCGCTCGAACACCTTGGCCGCGAACTGCGGATAGAGGCTCGCCAGCTGCGGCGCCACCTTCTCCCGCATCAGCCTGAGCGTCTCCCCGGTCGGCGCTGGCGTTTCCGGCACCCTGTCCGGCCGGTCGAAGTCGAAGCCGGTATGCTCGATCACCTCCTCGACCGTATGGCCGGGATGCACGCTTTTCAGCGTGAAGCGGCCATCGGCGAATGAGAACAGGCAGCGGTTGGTAATGAGCGCGACCGGCCCGCCGGTGCGGAAGACGTTGTCCGGGGTCTTGCCCGGCGCGCTGATGAAGTCGACCTTGGGCACAAGCGTGCGGCGCGAATGCTCGGTGCGGAACAGGATCACCTTCGGCACCACGTAATAGAGATAGGCCGAACCGTAGGAGCCGGGAAAGCGCACCTTGGGATGGGCGTGGTCGCCGATCTCGACCAGATTGATGTTGCCCACACCGTCGATCTGCCCGCCCGACAGGAAGAACACGTCGATGCGGCCCTGCCCGGCGCAGTCGAACAGCTCGCGGCCGCCATCGGTCCAGAATGTGTTCTTGGCGCTGCCGAGCAGCGAGACGTAAGGGCGGCCTTTACCGCGCTCGCGCGCCAGCAGCGCGGCGGTCGCCGGGATCGGCGACGCATTGCCGACAGCGACGTGACGCACGTCGCCGATATAGTTGGCGATCTGATCGGCCAGCAGTTCTTCGGGGAGGAAAGTCATGAGTACTCCGTCATCACCGGGCTTGTCCCGGTGATCCCACTTAGGGACGCACTGCCTCTGCCCGACCAAGCGGGATGGCCGGGTCAAGCCCGGCCATGACGAACTCTTTCAGATACGCGTCGAAGCCTTCCTTGGTCGCCGCCATCTTCGCGTAGAGCGAAAGATGCTCGATATCGGCGCCGTACACATCGGGCAGCGGCAGCGGCGCGGCGCCGCGCTCGACCACCGCGATATCGTCGACATAGAAACCCGGCAGCGTGCCGGCCGCATAAACCGGATCGTCGAGCAGATTGCGCTTCTCGATTTTTTCAACGGTGACGATCGTGCGCTGCGATGCATGCGCCATGGTGACCAGCTCGCGCTGCCGGCCGATCCAGACATTGCCGAACTCGTCGGCCATCGGCGCGTGGAACAGCGCGACGTCGGGCCTGATCGCCGGCAGCAGCACGATCGGATCGGAATTGCCGAACGGTGAATCGATCACCTTCCAGTCGTCGCGATATTTCAGGACGTCCGAGCCGATCAGCCCGCGCAGCGGCATGAAGGGCACGCCCTTCTCCGCCGCCTGCAGCGCGGCATGCAGCGCCGGGCAGGTCGCGTCCTTCATCCGGATCGCGCCCGAGACGACGGCGGCCGTGAAACGCGGCGCCGGCCCCAGTTCGCCGAGGCTCACCGCGCTGGTCTCCAGCGTCGCCACGCAGCCGGCGCCGATCAGCATGTCGGCCTGCATCGACGACGTCGGCAGCGCGACCAGATGCAGATTTTTCACGCCGCGCTGGATCAGCGCCCGGGTCGCGGCCATCGGCACGCCGCAGACTTCGCGCGGCACGATGAGCATGCAGCCGTCGGTGATGGCGGCCAGCGCTTCGTCGAGGGATTGCAGCAGGGACATCGTCGGCCTTCCCACCTTTGTTGGGCAGCAATACTCTCTCCGCAACTAGACCTGCATGGTCATACTTGCAAGGTTTCTTCAATTCTGCGAGGCCAGCGCACATGGAAACCTTGCAGGAAAAACTGGCCGCCGGCCGCTTCGTCATCACGGCGGAAATCACCCCGCCGGTGTCGTTCGACCGCACCGATCTCACCGCCAAGGCGGCGCCGCTGAAGGGCCTCGCCGATGCGGTCAACGTCACTGACGGCGCCGGCGCGCGCTCCCATATGGGCGCGCTGACCGCGGCCTCGATCCTGGTGCAAGAGGGCATCGAGCCGATCCTCCAGCTCACCTGCCGCGACCGCAACCGCATCGCCCTGCAGAGCGACCTGATGGCCGCGGCGGCCAGCGGCGTGCGCAATCTTCTCATCCTGCGCGGCGACGACCCCTCGGCCGGCGACCAGCCGGACGCCAAGGGCGTGTTCGATCTCGACGCCCGCGGCCTCATCGAAACCGCGCGCAAGCTGCGCGATACCGGCGAACTGCCGACCGGCCGCAAGGTCGCCGGCCGCGCCGCGTTTTTTCTCGGCGGCGCCGATAGTCCGATCGACCCGCCCGCCGGCTGGGAGCCGAAGAGCCTTGCCGCCAAGGTCGCGGCCGGCGCGCAGTTCGCGCAGACCCAGTTCTGCATGGATCCCGATATCGTGGCCCGCTACATGGCGCGGCTCGCCGCGCACGGCCTTGTCGGCGACGGCGGCCTCGCCATGATCATCGGCATCGCGCCGCTGCGGTCGGCCAAATCGGCGCGCTGGATGAAGGAGAAACTGTTCGGCACCATCATCCCCGATTCAATCGTCGCGCGCATGGAGGCGGCCGCCGATCCCGCCACCGAGGGCCGCGCCATCGCCGTCGAACTGATCGAGCGGCTCGCCGCCATCCCGCAGGTCGCCGGCGTCCATATCATGGCGCCGAACCACGACGAGGCGGTGCCGCAGGTCATCCGCGAGGCGCGCGCCCGCATCAAAAGGCTCGCGCCCTAGGCGTTCCCCCACCTCTTGCCCGGCGGCCTTTGCCATCGCATAGTCCCGCCTCCTTAGCCCTAGGGCTGCAACAACAATCTGATCTCAGGGAGTGACCCATGAAGCTCGTCCGCTACGGCGCCGCCGGCCGCGAAAAGCCCGGCATCATCGCCGAGGACGGCAAGATCCGCGACCTGTCGCGCGTCGTGAAGGATATCGACGGCGACATGCTGGCCTCCGGCGGCCTCGCCAAGATCAAGAAGCTCAATCTCAAGCGCATGAAGCCGGTCGCCGGCAAGCCGCGTCTCGGCGCCTGCATGGGCAACGTGAAGAACTTCATCGCCATCGGGCTGAACTACTCCGACCACGCCGCCGAAGCGGGCCTGGCGGTGCCGAAGGAGCCGGTGATCTTCTGGAAGCAGACCTCGTCGATCTGCGGCCCGAACGACGACACCATCACGCCGAAGGAATCGCTGAAGCTCGATTGGGAAATCGAACTCGGCATCGTCATCGGCAAGCGCGCGCGCTATCTCGAGAAGAACAAGGCCAAGGACGCCATCGCCGGCTACTTCCTCGCCAACGACGTGTCCGAGCGCAATTTCCAGATCGAGCGTTCCGGCGGCCAGTGGGGCAAGGGCAAGAGCTGCGAGACCTTCGGGCCGATCGGCCCGTGGTTCGTCACCAAGGACGAACTCAAGAATCCGCAGAACCTCAACATGTGGCTCGACGTCAACGGCCAGCCGCGCCAGCGCGGCAACACCAAGACCATGGTGTTCGATTGCGAGTTCATCGTCTGGTACTGCTCGCAGATGTTCGTCATGAACCCGGGCGACATCATCATCACCGGCACGCCGCCGGGCGTTGGGCTCGGCATGAAGCCGACCCCGCAGTTCCTCAAGGCGGGCGACGTCGTCACCCTCGGCATCGATGGGCTGGGCGAGCAGAAGCAGAAGATCGTGGCGTTTAAGAAGTAAGCGCGCTTCACCCTGCCTTCCTTCTCCCCTCCCCCTTGTGGGGAGGGGTCGGGGGTGGGGGTGATTGCTCATCGTGACGACCCCCACCCCGACAGCGTCGCTGTCGACCCTCCCCACAAGGGGGAGGGTAAAGAAGAAAGCAAAACCCCGGGCGATGAGCCCGGGGTTTTTTTGCGCCGTCCTCTCGCCGTCATGGCCGGGCTTGTCCCGGCCATCCACGTCTTAACCGCAGTCACGTAAGACGTGGATGCCCGGCCCAAGGCCGGGCATGACGAAAGCGGCCTCCGTTCGTCCCCGCGCAAAAGCGCGAAGCGCGTCTCGCATCAAAAAGCGGGGACCCAGTTCTTCAACGCACCCCCCCGGGCGATGAGCCCGGGGGGGGGTTGTTTGTGCCGCCCGCACTACGCCGGTCATCCCTAAAAGGCAAAAATAATAACTATCCAACATGGTGCAAAATTCTGTCGTCGGAACTTCCACATTTTGGACATGTGAGGACAGCATCAATGCGCTTCTCTGGAAGAACATCGGCACCATGTCTCCATTCGCTAATTGCGGATTTTTCACCACACTTGCCACACTGCATATCAACGAGTTGGAATGGCACGCTTTGTGTGTCGCCGGTTTCCGTTCGAAGAATTGCGCCAATACGAGCGCTGTTGGCACGACCAGTGCCCGTGATTTCAACAATCAGATCAGTTACGTCGCTCCTATCATAAACGAGGGTCTCCTGACCTTCCGCTGCAAACAATGGATAGTGCTTCGAAACAATTGCCGGCCACGATCGCGCTGCGTCTTCTAGTCCGTTAGGAAAAGGACCCTTCTTTTCCCAATAGAATACTCGGCCATCATCTTTCACTAGATGATAGCCGAGCGACGTCATTAACCGCTTCACGCTAAGTGGCGTGACGGGAATAAGCGATATTTGAACCATTGGGACGCCCTAAATGCTTCCCATAAAACAAAGCCGACTCATGTACTCACGAGTCGGCAAGCAGATAAATTTGGCAAGAATTCAATAGCAAATCAAGAGTTGCAGGCCACCTTCGCCCAAATTAATGCGCGTGCGCCAGTTCTTTTGTCATCGTTGCTCTAACTGAAAAATTCATCGGCTTATTGGAGTCATGAAGGCGATCCTCGAATTCAGCGGGAGTGCCCTCCAGTCGATAGCTCACCGGAGCGTCCAACTTAAAAAGAAGTGTCACATGCGTCCCAAGAGCGTGAATTGCGGTGTTCAGCGCGCCACGCAACGTTGTTCCACCCACATGAAATCCGCGGAATTCTTCAGCGATAAAGACGTGGGTCATACCCAAGTTACGATACAAAAGCGTAACCTCAGATGGCGGCACGGCTGCTTTCTCGGCGGCTCGCATGGCGGCTGTTCCTAGAGTAAGCTAAAGAAGAATTCGGCTTGGAACGGTAGCGTTGCAACACAAGCGTGTGAAGACACAATTGTGTAAATCGCATCGTCGTGCTTGACACTATACAAGAATCGTGACTTTCGCACAACGAACATGTGAAAAACGCGAGCGTTTAGAGCGAATCGTGATTAGATTCAATCATAGCTTTCTGTCGGGTAAGGGCAGATATTTCTGATCTCTAGATGTAGTGCGGGGTACGGCTTCGTTCTACATTTTGTGGTGTATTCTTATTTGTCCACATCATGTTTTCATTTGTGAATAACGGGAACTACGCGCGGATTAAAATCGCGTTAAGGTTGCGCCTCCTTGGGGGCCTAGACTACTAGGATCGGTAGCCTGCTTTCCCTCCTCGACCGGCCTATTTGGCTAGTACCGGCCAAGAGGGTCTTCGATCTCCATTGTGAATAGAATCGTATCCCCGCCTTCACGACGATGACCGCCCGAGCCCACTCCGCCGCCCTACCCCTTAATCCCCTCCCCCCACGGCACCTGCGCCCGCCGTCCCTAATCCCCCAAACTCCTAATCCTCGGCCCCACCCACTCCCCTCTCCTTGTCAACTCCGTCACCGCCCACACCAGCGCATCCAAGCGGTCGGGGCTCGCGCCGCCCGGCAGGCCGTCCAGGCTGAAGTCGGCCATCTCGTCTTCCAGCGCGGCGAAGGCGGCGCCCACATGCTTCACCTTGCCTTGCGCATACATCGCCGCGATCGGCTCGGCGCGCAGATACTTGCCGCGCGTCGCGTGCACGCTTTTCACCGGCACCGTGCGGTCAACCTGCTGCAGCACCGCGCGCACCATGTCGCCGCCCTGGTTGACCTCGGCGACAATCGCATCGGCTTCAAGCCGCCGATACAACGCAACAGCCCGCGAAGCCCAGCCCGCCGGCTGCATCCCCTGCGCGCTCGCGTCCTCCAGCACATAGACAATGCCGCCTTCCGCGATGCCGGCCGCGACGATGCCGCAGGCATCCGCGCCAGCCCGCGCGCTCGCGGGCGGATCGACGCCGATGACGACGCGCTGAAGCGCCGGCGCCGCCTCGACGCGGCACCCCTCGATCATGGCGCGCGACCACAGCGCATCGGCGCGGTCCTCGATGATCTCGCCGTCGATCTCCTGCCGCCCCAGCCGCGTGCCGGCATAGCGGCCGATCACCGCCTCGATGAAGGCGGGCGACAGATGCGCGGCATTGGCATAAGTGCTGGCGCGCGTCACCGCCGTGCGCGCGTCAGTGACGAGGCGCTTGATCAGCGCGATCGGCTTCGGCGTGGTGGTGACAAGCTGGCGCGGGCGCGGCCCGAGCCGCAGGCCGAATTGCAGATTGTCGAAAGTCTCGTCCGGCGCGCGCCACTTCGCCAGTTCGTCGCACCAGGCGACGTCGAATTGCGGCCCCCGCAACTGCTCGGGGTCTTCCGCCGAGAACGCGGTGGCGACCGCGCCGTTCGGCCATTCCAGCCGACGCCGCGTCGAGGTCCATGACGGCCGCTCGCCGCGCGGTGAATGGCGCAGGATGCCGGACGGCCCCTCGATCATCACCTCGCGCGCGTCATGCGCGGTCTCGCCGACCAGCGCGATGTTGAGCGCGCGCTGATCGGCATAAGGCCTGGCGCCCGTCACCTGCGCCCGCACCCACTCCGCGCCTAATCGCGTCTTGCCGGCGCCGCGCCCGCCGAGCATGAGCCACGTCGTCCACGGCCCGCCATTATTGGCGGCGCGCGGCGGCTCCTGATGCACATGGGCGAGCGCGATGAAGTCACGATCCAGTTTCAGCCACGGCCGCAGCGGCGTCGCCTTCACCATCGCCAGCGTGTCGCCGGCTCGCGACGAAAGCTTCAATGCGCCGCGCAAGGTCGATACGGAATTCATCGATGTTCTCCGGAAGGTCATCGGGTTCGGCGACCGCGTGCGGCGCGCCGGCGGTGTGGCGGTCGAGTTTGGTCAGGGCATCGGCGAGCGAACTCAGAATGCGCGCCAGCCGGATGGCGGCCTCGTCGGTGAGCGGCTCCGCACGCTCCTGTTCGCGAAGCTGTTTGACGATGCCGATCTGCGCCTGGATTTCGCGCCGCAGCCAGGCGATCAAGGCCGCCGAGTCCATCGCCATGTCGTCATAGCCGCCCGCCGCACCCGGCTGCGGCCCAATGGGCGGCGGCGCAACGGTCGACGACAAGGGTGCCGCCTCCGGCGCGGCATCGTCATCGTCGCGGGCGGCCGCCGCCGTTACGCATTCGCTTGCAGCGATCGCTTTGGTGAAGGCCTGCGCTGTCGCGGCGAGCTTTGCCGCCGCATCGAGGCCGCGCGCCGGCGGCGTGAACCGCGTCCAGCGAAGCCGCGTGGCAAGCTTGTCGAAGGTCGAAGGGGCAATGCCCAGGTCGGCGCCAATGGCGCTTTTGGCTTCCGCCGTCTGTTCGTAACGGCGCCGCGCGTCGGCCAGCAATTCGTCGGTGAAGATCATCGGCGACGGCGAGCGGCGCTTGAAACGCCTCTTGGCACGTATTCGGCCGGCGGACGCAACTCCGCCGGCACGACCGGGTCGGGTCATGGGACACTCCGTTTGGGCGATGGTTGTGTTTGAAAAAATGAAGGCGGCCGGACCGGGAGCAAAAAGCTCGAACCGGGCACAGGCCGCCAGCGTGTAGGAACATTAGCCTAACAGCGTCACGCTGTCAAGGATTATTTTCCGCACGTACCGGCTTCCGCGGCCACCGCGCCCGGCAAAACAAAAAGGGCCGGGGGTTCTCCCCGGCCCTCTTCGTTCAAGCGCGTTCTGCGCCGAGAAGCGAAAGCTTGTCTTAGAAGCGGTAGTTCAGGCCGGCGCGAACCAGGTGCGTCTTGAAGGTCACGTCGTTGCCCGGGACGCCGCCGCTGAAGCTGCCGAGATCGGCGTAGAGATATTCGAGCTTGGTGGTCCAGTTGGCGAGCAGCGCGTATTCGACGCCGCCGCCGACGGTCCAGCCGAACTTGGTCTTCGAGAAGTCCGAGCCGACGGCCGGGGTGGCCTTGATGTTGCCGTAGGCCAGACCGCCCGTGACGTAAGGCAGCCAGCGATCCCAGCCGGCATAGCCGAGGCGGCCGCGGCCGGTGCCGAACCACTGCATCTTGGTTTCGCAGCCGCCGCCGGTGCAAACGCCGGTGCCGCCCGAATCCGAACCCTTCATCCAGCTATAGTCGAGGTCGGCTTCCAGACCCCAGACCCACGCGCCGGTCTGCAGGTTGTAGCCGACCGTCACGCCGGCCAGCGCGCCCTTCGGCTTGGTCGAGCCGGTGCCGCCGGCGCCCGTCCAATCCGATTTGCCGAAGCCGTAGCCGCCGTTGATACCGGCGTAGAAGCCGGTCCAGCTGTAAAAGCTCGGCGCGTAAATCGGCGCTTTGTAGGAAGGACGCGGCAGATCAGCAGCGAATGATGGCGTTGCCATCGCCGCGACTAACAGGCCGATCGACATCGTCATCGGTAGGCGCTTCATCTGAAATCTCCTGTTGTGGCCAAACCAGCATCGGTACTGGCACTGAAACCCTGGTCGAGCCGCGCCGGCCTTGCAGCCACCGCGGGCCAGCCTTGCGGCTGGCGAAAGGCGCATACGCGTTGGAAGTGCGGCGTATGGTTAATGGAAATAAGGCAGGAATGGTTAAGGGCGAGTTAAGCGAAAAACACCGTTGTTTATAACGGTTTTCCGCAGGTCGCGCGGCGCGACGGCGCGGCTTTTTTTTTGCCGCGGCACACGGCGCGGCATGATTCGCGATTTGTTTATTCGCGTTAATAAATGCGCACGGCCCGGCGCACACTCACCGACGTGCGCTCACTGACGTGTGCTCACCGATGTGCACCAAGCGATGTGCTCTAGCCGGTGCGCTCTTAACCGGTGCGCGCGCGCAGCACCGCCTCGATCGACACGCGCGACCAGTCGGACACGCGCTGGCGAAACGCCTTGTAGGAATCGTGCACCTTCGCGGTGGCGGCGTCGCGCGAGGCCAGGTCGCCGAGCACGCCGTCGGCCTGCGCGCGCGCGGCGGCGATCAGGTCGTCGGGGAATTGCGAAAGCCTGACATTGTGCTCCGTGATCAGCGCGGCCAGCGCCTGCGCGTTGAGGCGTTCCATTTCGGCGAGCGCGTAATTGGCTTCGGTGGCGCAAGCATGCGCCACGATCGCCTTGAGGTCCGCGGGCAACGCCTGCCACGCCTTCAGCGACACGATGGCCTCGCCGGTGCCGTTCGGCTTGTTGAAGCCGGGATAATAATAAAACGGCGCGACGCGGTAGAGGCCGAGCGCGATGTCGGTGCCGGGGCCGACGAATTCGGCGCCGTCGATGACGCCGGATTGCAGCGAGGTGAGGATCTCCGCAGGCGACGTGGTCTGCGGCGTGGCGCCGAGACGGCGATAGACTTCGCCGCCCAAGCCGAGCGAGCGCAGCTTGAGGCCATGCAGCTCGGCGAGGCTTTTGATCTCGCGGCGGAACCAGCCGCCCATGCAGACGCCGGTATTGCCGCCCATGAAGGGCTTCACGCCGAACGGCTTGTACAGTTCGTCCCACAGCGCCTGGCCGCCGCCGGCCTCGACCCAGGCGACGTGCTCGGACGGCGTCAGGCCGAACGGCACCGTGGTGAAGAACGTCGCCGCCGCCATCTTGCCCTGCCAGTAGAACGAGGCGGTGTGGCCGATCTCGGCGACGCCGTTGCCGACGGCATCGAGCACGCCGAAGGCCGGCACGATCTCGCCCGCCGCCGCGACGGCGATGTCGAGCCGGCCGTTCGACAGCGTGCGAATTCGCTCGGCGATGCGTTCGGCCGACATGCCGGGGCCCGGCAGACGCTTCGGCCATGACGTCACCATGCGCCACTTCATCGTCTGCGCGCGCGCGATGTTCGGCGCGGCGATCAGGCCGGCGGCGGCGAGACCGGCACCGAGTGCGAAATGGCGGCGTGTCGTCATGGCTTGCTCCAGAATTTGTAAAAGTGATTGAGCGGGCCTTGGCCGTGGCCGACGGCGAGGTCATCGGCGGCGGCGATGGCGGCGGTGACGTAATCCTTGGCGGCGCGCACCGCGGCGACCAGATCGCAGCCTTTGGCGAGACCGGCGGCAATGGCCGACGACAACGTGCAGCCGGTGCCGTGGGTGTTTTTCGTGTGGATGCGCGGCGCCGCGAGCCGCACCTTGAGCTCGTCGCGGCCGAGCAGCAGATCGACGCTTTCATCGCCACCGCCGTGATCGGTCTTGTGGCCGCCTTTGACCAGAACCCAGCGCGGCCCGAACGCGAGGATGGCCCGCGCCTGCGCTTCCATCTCCTGTTCGTCGCGCGCCAGCGGTTTGCCGGTCAGCGCCGCGGCTTCGTGCAGATTGGGCGTGACGATCTCCGCCATCGGGATGAGCTGTTCCCGCAGCGCCGCGACCGCGTCGTCCGCCAGCAGCCGGTCGCCAGAGGTCGCCACCATCACCGGATCGAGCACGATGTGTGGGGCGTCATGCCGGCGCAGATCCTTGGCGACGATGCGGATGGTCTCGGCGCGCGACAGCATGCCGATCTTGACCGCGGCGACATCGAAATCGGCAAACACCGCCTCCATCTCCGCCGCCACGAAAATCAGCGGCACGTCGTGGATCGCGGAGACGCCTTGGGTGTTTTGCGCGGTCAGTGCCGTGATGATGGAGGTGCCGTAAACGCCATTGGCGGCGAAGGTCTTGAGGTCGGCCTGAATGCCGGCGCCGCCGCCGGAATCCGATCCGGCGATTGTCAGCGCGACCGGGATCATGCGACGCCTCGTCTGGCCAGCGCCTGATCGACCGCGCCGCGCAACTCGCGCGCCGCCGCCGCCGGATCGGGCGCCAGTGACAAGGCCGAAATGACGGCAACGCCATCGGCGCCGGAGGCGACGACTTCGGCGGCATTGCTGGCGTCGATGCCAGCAATGGCACAAATCGGCATCCCGGGTTTGCGCGCGCGAATGGCGGCAACGATAGCCCGCAAACCGTCGGTGCCGATCGGGGCCGACGTGTTGTCCTTCGATGTCGTCGCATAGACACCGCCAATGGCGACATAGTTCAGAAGCTCGAGCGGCGCCGCCGCCGCCTGCTCCAGGGTCTTGATGCTCAGACCGATGATCGCGTCGTTGCCGAGCAGACGCCGCGCGTCGGTGACGTCCATGTCGTCCCACCCGACATGAACGCCATGCGCGCCGGCGGCGAGCGCGACGTCGACGCGATCGTTGATGAGCAAAGGCACGCCGCGCGGACGCAGCACCGCCATCACGTCGCGCGCTTCCTCGATCATGACACGCGTCGAGCCGTGCTTGTCGCGCAACTGCACCAGCGTCGCATTGTCCGCGATCAGTGCCGCGAGAGCCGACAGCGAGCGCCGGCCGGACACGGCCGGATCGACCAGCGCATAAAGACGAAGATCGAGCGCCATGCGGCTATTGTCCATTCCAGAATACGCGAGCCCGCGCCGTCAACGCATCGCCGTCGATCGTATGAAGCGCATCGAGAATACCGACGGCGAAGCTGCCGGGGCCGCGTGCGGTTTCCGCCGCGATTTCACCGGCGACACCGACGATCAGCAGCGCCGCGGCGGTCGCCACCAGCGCATCGGGCTCGACAGCCAGGCATGCACCCACCATGGCCGAGGCCGCGCATCCCATGGCGGTGACCTTGGCCATCAGCGCATGGCCGTTATCGACCGACGCGGCCCGCGCGCCATCGGCGATCAAGTCGCGCGCGCCGGACAGGCCGATGGCGACCTTGCGATCGCGCGCATAGGCGCTCACCGCATCGGCGGACGCTTCGGTTTCGGCGAGTGCTTCAAATTCGCCCGCATTGAGCCGCATCGCGGTCGGCCGGAGAAACAACAAGTCGCGCGCGTAGCTCGCACGCTGCGGGGCGCGATCGACGAAGACCGGGTCGAGTACCCAAGGCAGCCCGCCCTGAATGGCGGCATCGACCGCGATCGATGTCGCTTCGCGACGCTCAGCTCCGAATGTACCGAGATTGACCAGCAAGGCGTCGCTGCGTTTGACGAAAGCGCCGATCTCGGCCGGTGACAGGGTCATCGACGGAACGGCGCCGAGCGCCAGAAGCGCGTTCGCGGTGAAATTCTGCGCCACTGAATTGGTGATGCAGTGAACGCGCGGCGCCTTGGCGCGCAGCCGATCGAGGACGGCGGCAGCCGCGATGGCGAGCTCGGCGGCCGAGGCAACATGGCGCGATGGGGCCGTCTGGTCCTGCATCTCTCATCCCTCCGCCGGCATGACCCGGATCAGGTTCGTTGGGTTGGCCGACGATTTCGACCTCTCAGCCCGGCACGCCGCCGGACACCCCACGAGAAAGCTGCTCGATACCTAGTCCGGAGCCCTGCCCGTGGCAAGAGTGGGCCGCAAATACCGGCAAATCCGCATCCTGCAAGGCTCCGTGCAAGGCCGGTTGCAAGGCTGGCGCGATTTTGCTGTGTTGCGGTCCAGGTGCCAAAATTGGCTCCAGACGGCCCGGAGACTTCACGCGATGACCCCGTTCTTCATCCAGATCAAATGCGAACTCGGCAGGGCCTATCAGGTCGCCAATGAACTGGCCGAGGCCGAGATCGCCTCCGAGATCTATTCGACCGCGGGCGACTACGACCTGCTGGTGAAGTTCTATGTCGATAGCGGCGCCGACATCGGTCACTTCGTGAACGAGAAAGTGCATTGCATCCCGGGCATCAAGGACACCTACACCATCATCACGTTCAAGGCCTTCACGGCCTAAGGGCGGCCTAAATCTCGGGCCGGCGCGGCCCTTCTTCTTCAGGCGGCCGTTCGATGCCGAGGCTACGCTCGCGCCAGAGCACCACCAGGCCGGCGGTGGCCACGATGCTCGCGCCGACATAGACAAGGCCGCTCGGCAGTTCGCCGAAGACCCAGTAGCCGATCAGCAGCGCCCATATCAGCGACGTGTAGTCGAACGGCGCGATCACCGAGGCGGTTGCGTGCCGGTAGCTTTCGGTGAGAAAGATGTGCGCCACGCCGCCGAGGACGCCGGTGGCAACCAGCGCCAGGAATTCATGACCGGTGGGCATGTGCCAGGCGAAAGGCAGCGTCACCAGCCCCGCCAGCGCACAGACCAGCGAAAAATAGAACACGATCGAGGACGTGGTCTCGCTCTGGGTCAGCCGGCGCGTCTGGATCACGGCGCCGGAGTTGCAGAATGCCGATATGATGGCGAGCACGGACCCGACAACAGCGGCCGCCGCGCCAGCCCCGGCATAACGGCTCGGGTCGAAATTCGGAATCAGCATCACGATGACGCCGACGAAGCCGACCGCAACGGCAGTCCAGCGGAAAATGCGCACGCGTTCCTTCAGGACCAGCGCGGCAAGCGCCACCGTGATCAGCGGCGATGCGAAACCGATGGCGGTGGCGTCCGCCAGCGGCAATCGCGCCAGCGCCGCAAAATTGGTGAACATGCCGCCAACGCTGACCGCGCCGCGGCCAAGGTGGCCCAACACCCGGTCGGTCCGCAGCGTGCTCCTCAATTCGCCGCGAAACGCGTAGATGATCAGGACCGGCGGGATGGCGCATGCCGAACGGAAGAACACCACCTGCCCGACCGGGACCACCTCGCCCAGTTGTCGCACCAAGGCCGACATCGCCGCAAACAGCAGAGCGGACAGCAGTTTGAAACCGACAGCCTTGAACAGATTCATTCGCAACGAGTCCCGGCGCGCCGTCATACATAGCGGCGAATAGGCGCCTTGTCGTGCGATTGCCGGATTTTCGGCGTGCCAACCCAATTTAGCCAAAATAGGCCGGTGGAGTTGCCGTGAGGCCATCGAATATCGGCCGAGCTATGGTGTTTGTCCCGATACGGGGGCAGCCAGATTCGAACGGACTTACGCGCCCACAAGCCCCTCGCCGGGGGACCATTATTTCACACAGGAGTCTTCCTTCATGATCCGCATCGTTTCGACTTGTCTTGTCGCCGGCATGGTCGTGCTGGTGTCGCAGGGCGCCGTCCTGCGGGCGCAGACAGCGCCCGCACAGGTTGCCAAGGAACGTGAGGACGTCATGAAGTCGCTTTGGGGCGGTTATTATCGCGACATGTCGCAGGCGGCAAAAGGCGAAGGCGATCTGAAGGCCGTCGTCGTCAAGGCGACCCAAGCCAATGAGCAGCTCAAGAAATTCGGCACCCTGTTTCCGCCCGGCAGCGGCCGCGACGCCGTCCCTGCGACCCGGGCCAAGCCCGAAATCTGGACCCAGCGGGCCGAATTCGATGCCGCCCTCAACGATCTGATGAAGGAAACCGCGGCCTTTGGCGACGCCGCCAAGGCCGGCAATATCGAGGCGGTGAAGGTCCAGTGGACCAAGGTGGCGCAAGCGTGCGGCGGATGCCACGGCGGGCCGTCCAAGAGCGGCGGCAAATTCCGTTTCGAGGAACCGTAAGCGACCGAGCGGCGCGGCCTCAATGAAGCGGAGCGTACCATGCGCCTGATCCCTCTCGCCGGCCTCACCGTGGCCGTCATGGCGCTCCTGGGCGGCGGCCTGCCCGCCGGCGCCCAGGAGGGGATCTCGGCCGAGCACGGCAAGGCGATTTTCGACGCTGCGGGTTGCTATGCCTGCCACACCGAAAAGGGCGGCGCGCCGATGGCCGGTGGGCCGCCGCTGGCAACGCCATTCGGTACTTTCTACGCGCCGAACATCACGCCCGATCCGGATACGGGGATCGGAAAGTGGACCGACGAGGACTTCATCCGGGCGCTCAGCGAGGGCAAATCGCCGAGCGGCGAGCCGTTCTATCCGGTGTTTCCGTTTACCGCCTATACGAAGATGAACCGTCAGGACATGCTCGACCTGAAGGCCTATCTCGGCACGCTCGCGCCGGTGAAACGGCCGAGCCGCGCGCATGACCTGAAATTCCCGTTCTCGGTGCGCGCGACGCTCTACCCGTGGCGGTGGCTGAATTTCGCGCCGGGTGCGTTCAAGCCCGATCCGGCGCGCAGCGCGCAATGGAACCGGGGCGCCTACATCGTCCAGGCGCTGACCCATTGCGGCGAATGCCATACGCCGCGCAACGCCATGGGCGGGCTCGAACAGGACCTGTGGCTGTCGGGGGCGCGGATGCCGGTCGGGGATCTCGTTGCCGGAAACCTGACTCCGGTCATGAACGGGCTAAAGGACTGGTCCGCCTCGGATATTGCCACCGCGCTGCAAACCGGCGAACTGCCGGAGGGCGGCACGCTCGGTGGCGAAATGGGCGAGGTCGTCACCAACAGCACCAGCAAGATGTCCGACGACGACCGCCAGGCGATCGCCGCCTATCTCAAGGCGCTGGCGCCAATCGCGACGACCGTGCAGAAGAAAAAATAGCATCAGGCCGCCGACGTGGGCCGCGCCTTGTCAATGAGAGCCCAGACCTTGAGCGGCGTCGCCGGCATGTCGATCTGGCGGATGCCGTAGCCGCGGTCCAAGGCGTCGATGACCGCATTCATGACCGCCGGACATGAACCGATGGCGCCGGCCTCGCCCGCGCCTTTGACGCCGAGTGGATTGTTCTTGCACGGCGTATTGCGGGTCTCGAACACGAAAGACGGCGCGTCATGGGCGCGCGGCATGGCGTAGTCCATGAAGCTCGCGCTGATCAATTGCCCCGACGACGGGTCATAAACCGTATCTTCCATCAGCGCCTGGCCGATACCCTGCACCAGTCCGCCGTGAACCTGTCCGGCGAGCAGCAGCGGATTGAGCGTCGCGCCGAAGTCGTCGACGACGACATAGGTCACGATCTCGGTCCTGCCGGTGTCCGGATCGATCTCGACCTCGGCGATGTGGGCGCCGTTCGGGAAAGTCGGCTTGTCGGTTTCAAAATCCTTGACCGCGGTCAGCTTCTCGGGCGTCGCCTTGGGGTGCGCCGCGAGGTCGGCAAAACTGATGGCGCGATCGGTCCCGGCCACACGCACGGCGCCGCCGGCGATTTCCATATCGCCGGCCGAGGCCTCCAGCGCGTCGGCGGCCAGATCCTTGAGCTGGTCGGCCAAGGTGCGCGAGGCGCGGTCGACCGACACACCACCGACCGGGATCGAGCTCGACCCGCCGGTGCCGGCGCCGGTCGCGATCCTGTCGGTATCGCCCTGAACGACGCGGACGCGCTCCGGCGGCAGATCGAGCCGCTCCGACACAAGCTGTGCGTAGGAGGTCTGGTGCCCCTGGCCCGTCGATTGCGAACCGATCAGCACGGTGACGCCGCCATCGCGGTCGAGCGTGATCTTGGCCGTCTCCGGGCCGTTGGCGCCGCAGGCTTCGATATAAGTCGCCACCCCGATGCCGCGCAGCTTGCCGGCGCGCTTGGCCTGCGTCGCGCGTTTGCCGAAGCCCTTCCAGTCGATCACCTCCTGCGCGCGCTTGAGCACGCCGGCGAAGTCGCCTGAATCGTAAACCTTGTCGGTCGGGGTGGTGTAAGGCAGTTGCGACGGCTTGATGAAGTTCTTGCGCCGCAGCGCATCGGGCGCCATGCCGATCTCGCGCGCGGTGTTATCGACGGCGCGCTCGATGAGATAGGCGGCCTCTGGGCGCCCCGCGCCGCGATAGGCATCGACCGGCACGGTGTTGGTATAGGCCGCCCGCAGGCGGATGAACGCTGTCGGAATATCGTAGACGCCGGTCGCCATGCCGACGCCGAGCCACGGAATATACGGCGCATAACACGACAGATACGCGCCCATGTCGGCAACGATGTCGATGTCCAGCGCCAGCATCTTGCCGCTGTCGTCGAGCGCCAATGTCGCGGTCGAGATGTTGTCGCGGCCATGGCTGTCGCCGAGGAAGTGCTCGGAGCGGTCGGCGATCCACTTGACCGGCTTGCGCAGCTTCTCCGCCGCGACCGCGGCCAGCGCGTATTCGCGATAGGGAAATAATTTGGTGCCGAAGCCGCCACCGACATCCGGCGTGATGACGCGCATTTTCTCAAGCGGCTTCTTCAGCACCGCGCCGCAAATGATATCGCGGATGATGTGGCTGCCCTGGCTGCCCAAAGTCAGCGTGTAGCGGTCGCCATCGAATTCGGCGACGACGCCGCGCGTATCCATATAATTGGTGACGAGGCGCTGGTTGATGATCGAGGTCGAGACCTTGCGCGCCGCCTTGGCGAAAGCGGCCCTGGTCGCCGCCTCGTCGCCCGCCGTGGTCTCGAAGGCGAGATTGGGGCGATCCGGCCAGACCTGCGGCGCGCCCTTCTTCAGCGCCTCGACCGCGCCGACGATGTGCGGCATCGGCTCCCAGTCGACGCTGATAGCTTCCGCCGCGTCCTTGGCCTGATCGAGCGTATCGGCGACAACGAAAGCAACCGCATCGCCGACATGGCGCACCACGTCACGCGCCAGGATCGGATAGAACGGCACGTCGATGGCGACGCCTTCGAGAACGCCCGGCGTCGGCAAGGGTCCGAGATCGGCGGTATCCTCGCCGGTCATCACGAGGCGCACGCCTTTCATCGACTTGGCGGACGAGAGATCGGCGATCTTGAACCGGGCGTGGGCGTGCGGCGAGCGCAGCATCACGGCGTGCAAGGTGCCGGCCGGCGCGACATCCGCGATGTAGCGGCCGGCGCCGCGCAGCAGCGCGTCGTCTTCCTTGCGGGTCAGCGGCTGGCCAAAACCGAATTTCATCGTCGCCATAAGCTGCTCCTGTTCCAGAATTCCGTGCCGCGACTACTCCGCCGGATGCGGCTTCGCCTCGGCTTTATTGCGCGAGAAGCGCGTCGCAAGCCAGCGCGAGATCACATAGAACGCCGGCGTGAAGATCAGGCCGAACACCGTGACGCCGATCATGCCCGAAAATACCGCTGTGCCAAGCGATTGACGCAATTCCGCGCCGGCGCCGATGGCCCAGACCAGAGGCGCCACGCCGAAGACGAAGGCAAGCGACGTCATGAGGATCGGCCGCAGCCGCAGCCGCGCCGCTTCGACCGCCGCGTCGAAACGGCTGCGGCCCTCGTCTTCGAGCTGCTTGGCGAACTCGACGATCAGAATTGCGTTCTTGGCGGCCAGCGCGATCAGCACGATGAAGCCGACCTGCGTCAGGATGTTGTTGTCCTGCCCGCGCAGCACAACGCCGACGATCGCGGCAACGAGGCACATCGGCACGATCAGAATGACCGCGAGCGGCAAAGTGAGGCTTTCATATTGCGCCGCCAGCACCAGGAAGACGAAGGCGACGCCGAGCAGGAAGGCGAACATCGCCGTATTGCCGGCGCGGATCTGCTGGAAGGCCAAGGTCGTCCATTCGTAGCTGAAGCCGGCCGGCAGGGTTTCGGCCGCCAGCTTTTGCATGATCTCGATAGCCTGGCCCTGGCTGTAGCCCGGCGCCGGCGCGCCATCGAGCTCGGCCGCGGGATAGAGGTTATAGCGCGGCAGCCGGTAAGGACCGGCGATGTCGCTCACTGTCGTGAACGAGCCGAGCGGGACGGTGGAGCCCTGACTATTGCGCACGCGCAGCGCCAACACATCCTTCGGCTCGAGGCGGTTCTCCGCCCTGGCCTGCGCCTGCACCCGGAAGGTGCGTCCGAACAGGTTGAAGTCGTTGACATAGGCCGACCCGACATAGACCTGCAGCGCCTGGAACACATCGGACACGTTGACGCCGAGCATCTGCGCCTTGACGCGATCGATGTCGAGATAAAGCTGCGGTGTCGACGTCTCGAACAGCGAATAGACCTGCTGCAGACCGGGCGTCTGCGCCGCGCGGCCCATCATCGCATAGACGGCAGCCTGCAACGCGGCCGGGCCCGCGCCGTTGCGGTCCTCCACCATCATGCGGAAGCCGGCGGCGTTACCGATGCCGGACACCGGCGGCGGCTGCACGACGATCATCAAGGCTTCCTGCATGGCGCCGAGCTTCTGGAACAGCGTTCGCTGGATGACGGCGGTGGATTTCTTCGGGTCCTTGGCGCGCTCGTCGAACGGATCGAGCACGATGAACATGGCGCCGGCGTTTGGCGCGTTCGAGAAGGTGGCGCCGGAGAAACCCACAATCACCACGGCGTTCGACACGCCTGGAATGCCAAGCGCGATGTCGGTCGCCTTGCGCATCACCGCGTCGGTTCGCTGCAGCGATGCGCCGGGCGGCAACTGCGCCGCCACGATGAGAATGCCGCGGTCGATCTGCGGGATGAAGCCTTGCGGCGTCTTGCGGAATTCATTGAGGCCGAAACCGAGAATGGCGATATAAGCGACCAGCATCAGCACCGCGACGCGCACGATGCGCTTGGCGATCACGCTGTAACCGCGCGCCAGCGCGTCGAAGCCGCGATTGAACAGCCGGAAGAAGCCGTGGAGCGGCTTCTCGAACCAGCGCTCTTCGTGCGCTTCCTTATGCGGCTTGAGCAGCAGCGCGCACATCGCGGGCGACAAGGTCAACGAGCAGATCAGCGAGATGATGGTGGCGCTGGTGATGGTCAGCGCGAACTGGCGATAGAACTGACCCGAAATGCCGGTGATGAACACGGTCGGTACGAACACCGCGCACAGGACGAGCGCGATCGAAATAAGCGCCGTGCCGACTTCGTCCATCGTGCGATAGGCGGCGTCGCGCGGCGTCAGCCCCTGCGCGATGTTGCGCTCGACGTTCTCGACGACGACGATGGCGTCATCGACGACGATGCCGATCGCCAGCACGAGGCCGAACAGCGACAGGTTATTGAGCGAGAATCCGAACAGACTCATCAGGAAGAAGGTGCCGATGAGAGAGATCGGGATCGCCAGCAGTGGAATGACGGCGGCGCGCCAGGTCTGCAGGAACAGCACCACGACAAAGACGACGAGCAGCACGGCCTCGAAGATGGTCGAGATCACCGCGTCGACCGATTGCTGGATGAACTGCGTCGGATTATAGAAAATTCCGTAATCGACGCCGGCCGGAAAGCTTTTCGACATCGCGCGCATCGACTTGACGATGTTGTCGCCGGTCGTCAGGGCGTTCGAGCCGGGCCGCTGGAATACCGCGAGCGCCACGGATTCATAGCGGCCGAGATAGGAGTTCGAGGAGTAGTCCTGCGCGATCAGTTCGACGCGCGCGATATCCTTGATGCGCACGACGGCGTTGCCGGCCTGTTTAACGACGACGTTGCCGAATTCGTCCGGCGTCGACAGACGGCCCAGCGTTCGCACCGCCACCTGGAAGGCGAGCTGGTTCGGCACCGGCGGCTGGTTGAGCACGCCGGAAGCGACCTGGATGTTCTGCTGCTGCAATGCCGACGTGACATCGCCCGCGGTCAGATTAAGCGTCTGCATGCGGTCGGGGTCGAGCCAGACCTGCATCGCGTAATCGCGACCACCGAACACGGTGATCGAGCCGACGCCATCGACGCGGGTCAGCGCGTCCTTGATCTGCAGGTTGGCGTAGTTCGAGATGTACAGCGCGTCACGCGAATGGTCTTTCGAGAAGAGATTCACCACCATCAGGATATCCGGTGAGCTCTTCTGCACGGTCACGCCGATCTGCTGCACCTGCGCCGGCAGGCGAGGCGCCGCGATCGAGACGCGATTCTGCACCTGCACCTGAGCGATATCGAGATTGGTGCCGATGTCGAAAGTCACCGCGATCGAAAAGCGGCCGTCGGCGGCCGAGTTCGACGAGATGTAGAGCATCCCTTCGACGCCATTGATCTGCTGCTCGATGGGCGCGACCACGGTTTCGGCCACGATCTCGGCGCTAGCGCCGGGATACTGGCCGCTGATGTTGATGGTTGGCGGCGCAATTTCCGGATACTGCGCGACCGGCAGACGGCCGAACGCCACCGCACCCAGAATGACGATGACGATCGCAACGACCGAAGCGAAGATCGGCCGGTCGATGAAAAAGTGCGATATCCGCATGGCGCTGCGCTACTTCGCCGCCGGCTGAGCCGGACCCTGAGATTGCGGGCTGACCGGCTGACCCGCGCGGACGCGGGCTATGCCGTTGACGATGATCTTGTCGTCGGGCCCGAGACCTTCCTTGATCACGCGCAGCTTGCCATCGATAAGTTGGCCGAGCGTGACATAGCGAGTCTGCGCCTTGTTCTCCGCATCGACGACGAGCACGTATTTACGCACCTGCTCGCTGCCGATCGCGGTGTCTGGCACCAGCAGCGCGTCGTAAGGCGCCGTTGCCGGCACGCGCACGCGGCCGAACATGCCGGGCGTAAACTCACTGTTCTTGTTCTCAAATACGGCGCGTCCACGAATGGTGCCGGTCGCGCGGTCGATGACATTATCGACGAAGTCCATCCGGCCGTTATGGACGAAGTCCTTCTCGTCGATCAATTTGAGCGCGACCTGAACGCTGGCGCCGCGGCTCGCCACATCCTGACCATTTTTGGCATTCCGCTCATAGCGCAGGTAGGACGCTTCATCGAATGTGAACTCGAAATAGATCGGATCGGTCGAGACGATGGTCGCAAGCAGCGTCGTGTTGCCGCCGGTGCCGCCGGTCACGAGGTTGCCGGGTGTGACGCGGCGATCGCCGATGCGGCCGGCAATCGGCGCACGCAGTTCGGTGAATTCGAGATCGAGATCCGCAGTGCGTACTTGAGCTTCGGCACCGCTGACGGCGGCGCGCGCGTTGCGGAATGCCTGCGAGCGCTGCTCGAAGGTCTGATCGGTGATGGTCTTTTCCTTCACCAGCTGTTGGCCGCGCGTATAGTCGGATTCGGTGAAAGCGAGATTGGACTGCGCCGCGGACAAAGTCGCGCGTGCCTGGGCGGCGGCGTTTTCAAAGGGCCGCTTGTCGATGGTGAACAACAGGTCGCCGTCCTTGACCAACTGACCGTCCTTGAAGTGCACGGAGTCAAGATAGCCGGAAACGCGGGCGCGCACCTCGACGCTGCCAACGGCGACAAACCGGCCGACATACTCATCATAGTCGAAAACCTGGCGCTTGATCGGCGTCGCGACAGTGACCGGCTGCGGCGGCGGTCCGCCGGCCTGCTGCTTCTGGCTATCGCCGCAGCTGGCAACCAGGACCGCGAGTGCAAGGGCAGGAACCGTGCGGCCGGACACAGCGAGAAAAGAACGAGAAACAGCAAATTTGAACAGGTTCATTTCAGACCACAGCCGACGGTAGAGTGGGACTTTGTGACATAGCTGCGCCGCAACATTATGTCCACCGTGGCCGATCCGACACGGCTTCACCGAAAGTCGTGTGCCACATTCCTGCCATCGCAACGGCGGGACTTATTTGACGGCGCTGCCCCGGAATGCCGCAAACCAGGTCCGCCCGAACATGGCAAAGATCATCGCGCCGTATACAATCGCGGCGATGGTCCCCAGCGCCGCCAGAGCGAGCAGCGAGGCCGCCGGCCAGCCATGGAACAGACGCTCGAGCGGCGCGGCACATAGCCACAGCAGCGCGGTCAGGACCGCCCCGGCGAGGCCGAGTTTCAGCACCGATCGCTGCAACCGGGCGTCGATGCGGGCATGATCGGCGCGGTGCGCCAGCCACACGACCAGCAGGAGATTGATCCACGCGCCGATCGAGGTCGCGAGCGCCAGACCGACCTGCGCCAGCGGGCCCATCAACAGCACCTTGAAGCCGATATTGACCGCCGCTGCGGTGAGCGAGGCCTTGACCGGCGTCGCAGTGTCGCCGCGCGCGAAAAATGTTGCCACCGCGCTGCGGATCAGAAGGAACGGCAACAGTCCGAAGGCATAGGCGGCAAGCGTCGCGCTGGCGGCGGCGGCATCGGCTTGGGTAAAGGCGCCGCGCACAAAAAGCGCGCGCATGATCAGATCGGGGATGGCGATGAACGCGGCAAGGCACGGCATCGCCATCAGCAGCGTGAATTCGAAGGCGCGGTTTTGCGCGTGCGCGGCGCCGATCTGATCGCCCGAGGCGAGACGGCGCGCCATCTCGGGCAGCACCACCGTGCCGGCGGCGATGCCGATGACGCCGATCGGCAATTGATTGAGGCGATCGGCGTAATAGAGCGCCGACAGCGCGCCGGCGGGCAGAAAGCTGGCGATGATGGTGTCGGCGAACAACGCGAGTTGCACGCCCGCAGAGCCGATGGTCGCGGGGCCAAGCGCGCGAAAGAACTGTTTGACGTCGGCATCGAGTTTCGGCCGCCGCAGCCGCGCCAGCACGCCGTGCCGAAAACCGTCGCCACCGACCAGCAACGCCTGCAGCACGCCGGACACCGCGACGCCCCAGGCGGCGGCATGGCCGGGCGTCGGAAAATAGATCGCGAGCAGCAGCGCGACGATCAGCGACAGGTTCAGCAGGATCGGCGCCGCCGCCGCTGCGGCAAAACGCTGCAACGCGTTGAGGATGCCGCCATAGAGCGTCACCAGCGTAATCAGCAGCAGATACGGAAAGGTGATGCGCGTGAGCTCGACCGCCAGCGCGTAGCGTTTCGGATCGTCGCCGAATCCGGGCGCCAGCAGGTCGATAGCCTCCGGCGTGAACACGAGCGCCAGCGCGAGCAGAACGATCTGCGAAGCCAGCAGGATCGTGAAAATCCGGTCGGCGAACAGACCGGCGCGCTCCGGCCCGCCCTGCTCCCGCACCCGCGCATAGGCCGGCACAAATGCGGCGTTGAAGGCGCCTTCGGCGAAGATGGCGCGGAAATGGTTGGGCAGACGAAAGGCCACAAAGAATGCGTCCGCCACCGGACCGGCGCCGAGCACCGCCGCCATAATGATGTCGCGGACGAAGCCGGTGATCCGCGACAGAAGCGTATAGCCGCCGACAGTCAGAAAGGGCTTGATCATCGGCTCACGAGGTCCGTACGGGCACGTTGATTGCCGGGATTCCGGTTACGTAGACTTAAGGTCAACCACGCGATACCGGTAGGCAGGTCGGCCGAACTGCCTTAAGACGAATCCGGGGTCCACCATAGGGCCCCCGCGCGCAAAGCCAAGACGAGCCGCCGACCCGAGCCGCCGAGATGTCCGTGACCCAGTCTTCGCCGATTATCCCTGTCCTGCTCGCCGGCGGCGCCGGCACCCGGCTGTGGCCGGTGTCGCGCGACGCCCTGCCCAAGCAGTTCCTGCCGCTGATCGGCGAGCGCTCGACCTATCAGGAGACGCTGCTCAGGGTCCAGGACGCGATGTTCGCGCCGCCCATCGTCATCACCGGGCCGAACTTCCACTTCTTCGCCAAACGCCAGGCCGAAGAAATCGGCGTCGACGCCACCGTGGTGATCGAGCCGCTGCGGCGCGACTCGGGGCCGGCCATCGCCGCCGCCACAGCGGTGGCGCGGCAGCGCGATCCGGACGCGGTGGTGCTGGCGCTCGCCGCGGACCACATCATTCTCGACACCGACAAATTCCGCGCGACCTGCCTCGCCGGCCGGGCGGCGGCCGAAACCGGCAAGATCGTGACCTTTGGCATCACCCCGACCGAGCCGAAGACCAGCTACGGCTATATCCTGCCCGGCGAGGACCTCGGCAACGGCGTTCACACGGTGGCACGGTTCGTCGAGAAGCCGGATGCCGCGACCGCGGCGCGCTATGTGCACGACGGCTATCTCTGGAATTCCGGCAACTTCCTGTTCCGCGCCGACGTGCTGCTCGCCGAGCTTGCGCGCTTTCAGCCCGAGATGGCGGAAGCGGTCGAGGCCGCGGCAGCGCAAGCGACCACCGATCTCGGTTTCCTGCGCCTTGACCCCGACGCTTTCGCGCGCGCGCCGCAGATTTCGATCGACTATGCAGTGATGGAGAAGACCGACCGCGCCGCCGTCATTGCCGGAAACTTCCGCTGGTCGGATATCGGAAGCTGGGACGCGCTGTTCGACATCATGCCGCGCGACGACGGCGGCAATGTCGTCCACGGTCCGGTCGTGACCATGGATGCCACCGATTGCGTGGTGCATTCGGACGGACGGCTGACGACACTGATCGGCGTCAAGGACCTCGTCGTGGTGTCGACCTCCGACGCTGTGATGGTCGTGCCCCGCGAACGCTCACAGGACGTGCGCAAACTGGTCGACAGGCTGAAGGCGGCGAACCAGCCGGAGGCCACCGTCCACAAGCGCGTCCACCGGCCCTGGGGCTATTACGAGTCGGTCGACATGGGCGATCGCTTCCAGGTCAAGCGTATCGTCGTCATGCCGGGCGGCATGCTGTCGCTGCAGAAACATCGCCATCGCTCGGAGCACTGGGTGGTGGTGCGCGGCAACGCCGAAGTGACGATCGGCGACGAAATCCGCGCGGTGCACGAGAACGAGTCGATCTATATTCCGATCGGCACGGTTCACCGCCTTGCCAACAACGGCAAGATTCCGCTGGAGCTGATCGAGGTCCAGACCGGAAGCTATCTGGGCGAAGACGATATCGAGCGCATCGAAGACGTCTACAAGCGAACTTGATCGGCTCCGTTACAGGATCTTGCGTTCGATCAACGCGTCGATGACCTGCTGCGCCAGCGCCGCCGCATCGTGCTCGCTCGTTTCGAGATGCAATTCCGGATTTTCCGGCTGCTCGTAAGGCTGGCCGATGCCGGTGAAATTCCTGATCTCACCGGCGAGCGCGCGGGCGTAGAGCCCCTTCGGATCGCGGGCGATACACTGCTCCAACGGCGTATCGACAAAGATTTCGATAAATTCGTCGGCGTCGACCAACTCGCGCGCCAATCGGCGTTCAGCGGCGAAAGGCGAGATGAATGAGCACAGCACGACCAATCCCGCTTCGGTCATCAGCTTGGCGACTTCGGCGATGCGGCGGATATTTTCGACGCGATCCGCCTCGGTGAATCCAAGATCACGGTTGAGGCCATGACGCACATTGTCACCGTCGAGCAGCATGGTGTGTACGCCGCGCGCGTGCAGCGCCGCTTCGACCAGGTTGGCGATGGTCGACTTGCCGGAAGCCGGCAAGCCAGTAAACCACAGCACCGCCGGTTCGTGATGCATCAGCGCGGTGCGCACCGGCTTGCTCACCATGTAATCGTGATGGTGAATATTCGTGGCGCGGCGCAGCGCGAAGTCGATCATGCCTGCGGCAACGGTTTCGTTCGTTGTGCGGTCGATCAAGATGAAGGCGCCGGTATCGCGGCATTCGGCATAAGCATCGAAGGCGACCGGCCGGGCCACCGACAGATTGCAGACGCCGATCTCGTTCTGCGCCAGCGTCTTGACGGCGAGCCTGTCGAGCGAGTGAATGTCGATGCGATGTTTGAGCTCGGTCACCGTCGCTTGCACCGAGGTGTGATTGATCTTCATCACGTAGGAGCGGCCGGGCAGCAGCTTCGCGGTGGACATCCACACGACGTGGGCGGCGAATTGATCGGCGACCTGAGGCCTGGCGCGCGGCGCAACCATCATATCTCCGCGCGAAACGTCGATCTCATCGGCCAGTGTCAGGGTTACGCTGTCGCCTGCCTGCCCCTCGCCGTTGTCGCCGGCACCGAAAACCGCCGTCACGGTCGTCGTCTTGCCCGATGGCAGCACGGCGACGGAATCGCCCGCCTTGACGCCGCCGCTGGCGATCGCGCCACAAAAGCCACGGAAATCATGGTTCGGCCGGTTCACCCACTGCACGGGCATACGGAACGGCGCCCCGGCACGGTCGTCTTCGATATCGACCTGTTCGAGGAATTCGACCAGCGACGGGCCGGCGTACCAGGCCGTACGCTCGCTGCGCGTGGAAACATTGTCGCCATGGCGCGCCGAGAGCGGGATCGCCGTCACCGATTTGAAGCCGAGGCCGCCAGAGAAGACATTGAACGCCGCGACGATGCCCTCGAACACACGCTGCTCGAAGCCGACAAGATCGATCTTGTTGACCGCGAGTACGAAGTGCCGGATGCCGAGCAGACCGGCAATGATGGCGTGACGCCTAGTCTGGCTCAACAGACCCTTGCGAGCATCGATCAGCAATACCGCGAGATCGGTATTCGACGCGCCCGTCGCCATGTTGCGCGTGTACTGCTCATGCCCGGGCACGTCGGCGACGATGAAGGACCGGCGCGGCGTCGCGAAATAACGGTACGCCACGTCGATGGTGATGCCCTGCTCGCGCTCGGCCTCGAGACCGTCGAGCAGCAAAGCGAAGTCGATTTCCTCGCCGGTGGTGCCATGCTTGCGCGAATCGCGCTCCAGCGCCGCAAGATGATCATCGAAAATCAGGTGCTGGTCGTGGAGCAGCCGGCCGATCAGGGTGGACTTGCCGTCATCGACCGACCCGCAGGTCATGAAACGCAAAGCCGGTCGCATGTCGCGCCATGCCACCGCGTTCGTGGCTTTCTCGTCCGGCTCGGCGGCGTCCATTAGAAATAGCCCTCGCGCTTTTTCTTTTCCATCGAACCCGCTTCGTCACGGTCAATGAGACGCCCTTCGCGCTCCGAATGGCTGGAATTCTGCATTTCGGCGATGACCGCATCGAGCGTGTCGGCATCCGAGGCAATCGCTCCGGTCAACGGGTAGCAGCCGAGCGTACGGAAGCGCACGCGTCTCATCACCGGCCTTTCGCCGGCCTGAAGCGGCAGCCGGTCGTCGTCGACCATGATGAGAGAGCCGTCGCGCGTCACGACCGGGCGCTCTTTGGCGAAATAGAGCGGCACCACCGGGATGTTCTCGGCGCGGACGTAATTCCACACATCGAATTCGGTCCAATTCGACAACGGGAATACGCGCATCGATTCACCCGGCTTGATGCGCGTGTTAAACACGCGCCAGAGTTCGGGCCGCTGGTTGCGTGGATCCCAGAACTGATTGATGGAGCGGTGCGAGAATATGCGCTCCTTCGCCCTGCTCTTTTCCTCGTCGCGACGGGCACCGCCAAACGCGACATCGAAACGATGCTTGATCATTGCCGCGCGCAGCGCTTCAGTTTTCATCACCTGAGTGTGCACCGATGACCCCGAGGCAAAGGGCGAGATGCCACGGGCGAGCCCATCCTCGTTGACGTGCACCAGAAGGTCGACGCCGAGACGTGCCACGGTCTCGTCGCGGAACGCGATCATCTCCCGGAATTTCCAGGTGGTATCCACGTGCAGCAGGGGAAAAGGCAGCTTGCCGGGGGCGAAGGCCTTCTGCGCGATATGAAGCATCGCGCTCGAATCCTTGCCGATCGAGTAGAGCATCACCGGGTTGGCGAACTCGGCAACCGCCTCGCGTAGAATGAATATCGCCTCGGCCTCCAGACGGCGCAGGCGGATATTCTGGTCACGCCAGTTCATCGGTTCGGGTGCGGCAGTCACCGGTTGAAAATGAACGACCTTGCGACCAGGCGCAAGCGCGCCGTGGGCCTAGCGGCCGACCGCGCGGCGAACGCCGTCTATAACGCGATCCTGCGTTTCCGGCTCGAGATAGGCGTGCATCGGCAGGCTGATGACCTCGTGGGCCAGTGCTTCGCTGACCGCCACGCCGGCCTTTCCCACGGGATAGTGCTTGTAGGCCTGCTGCTTGTGCAGCGGTATCGGATAATAAATGGCGGTCGGAATGCCTTCCGCCTTGAGCGCGGCGGCAAAGGCCTCGCGGGTGCCCGGCTTGAGGCGGATAGTGTACTGCGCCCAGACCGACGTCATTCCGGCCGGCACAGTCGGCACCGTGACGACGTCGCGCAGCCCTTCGGCGTAGCGGCGGGCGACACGGTCGCGGGCCACGATCTCATCGGGGAATATCTTCAGTTTCTCGCTGAGCACCGCGGCCTGGATGGTGTCGAGGCGCGAGGCCAGGCCGATCCGCACATTGTCGTAACGGTCGCTGCCCTGCCCGTGCATGCGCAGGCTGCGCAGCAGTTCGGCAATATTGTCATCGTCGGTCATGACCGCGCCGCCGTCGCCGTAGCAACCGAGCGGCTTGGCCGGGAAGAAGCTGGTCGCGGTGACGTGACCGAAGGCGCCGAGGCGGCGGTTGTTGTAAGTCGCGCCGAAACCCTGCGCGGCGTCGTCGACCACGATGAGACCATGCTTCGCCGCCGCCGCGGCGATCGCGCCATGGTCGGCCGCCAGGCCGAACAGATCGACCGGGATCACAACCTTGGGCGTGAGGCCGAGTTCGCGCGCCGTCTCGACTGCCCCGGCGATGTGATCGGGATTAATGTTGAAGGTCGCCGCATCGACGTCGACGAACACCGGCGTGGCGCCGACCAGGGCCGCGACTTCCGCGGTCGCGCAGAAGGTAAAGGACGGACCGATCACCGCGTCGCCCGGGCCGATGCCGTAGGCGTGCAACGGCAGCACCAGCGCGTCGGTACCGCTGGCGCAAGTGACCGCGTGCTTGGTGCCGGCGAATGCCGCGAGTTCGGCTTCGAAAGCCCG
>JBAZSM010000023.1:0-46470 GCA_041662425.1 Pseudolabrys sp. | reverse complement strand
GCCGGAGACGGCCGACGCGCTCGCCGCTTCGGTGAGTGGCGTCGATGAAGTCAATGTCGTGCCTTCGCAGACGGCTACCGACCTGATCGACCTTATCCGGGCCCAGTATCAATGGGCACTCGACATCGATATGTCGGCGCCCGACGCCTACAAATACGTCTGGTACAAGTCGGAGACCGCCGAGGAGCCGCGCCGCGGCGCGCGCGTCGAGGCTCCCGAAGCCCTCGACCTCGGATTCGATATCTGCGGTGGCATCCAGGCCCTGCTCGCCGACCTGCGCGCCGAACCGGACAATAAACTGTCGGTCGCACGCTTCCTGATGCGGCATCCGGGCCATCGCTATCTGGTCGCGCGAATACAGGCGCTCAAGGAGCTCGGCTATCACACGCCGATCGCCAACATCAACGCCGAGAACTTCACACCCATCGATCTTGTGCGGCTGATGAATGCCGGCCTGCACGGCATCGACAAGACCCGCGACTTCCTGCGCCGCAATCTGCGTGGCGTGCTCTTTCACGGAGCGCCGAGCCCGGACGAGATCCGCGCCGGAAAAGCAGATGTCTGGGCCTATCCCGCGGAGCCTCGCCTATGACGTCCTCGACCGAGAATTGCGCGCCTTCCGACGTCATGCTTCGGCTCATGCCGCGCGAAATGCGCATGATGACGGAGCGCGTCTTCTCGCTGACCGGTCTGCCCAAGGGATTCTTCCTGATGGTGCAGGATGTCGTGATGTACTCGCAGCGTCTCGGCCTTGGCGGCTTCGCGCTGCTTGAACAACGTTCGCCCGGCCTGAAGGGCGCCGATCCGTCGCGTGTTTCGATCGTGAACGAAGACGGCGACCGTCTCACGCTTGACGGTGGTGGCCAGCACGCCTGGTTTGTCATTCCGGCGCTCGTCGATCTGCTCGGCGAACTCGCACAACACCACGGCCGCGCGACCATCACGGTCACCAATGTCGTCGATGCCGGCGAACTGCGGGTCGCGTCCGATCTCGCCGCGCGCTGCGGTCTTGCCGCAACCTTCACCGCCGGAGCGCAGCCGACGCTGACGGCCAAGCCGGCGGTGATGAGCGGCAATCTTGCCAAAGACGAACCGCTGCATTGGGATTTGCTGGAGAACGGCCTGCCGATCGAGGCCGACCTTTGGTGGCGCGTCTACAGCCTCGCGCAGAAGGCACTCGCACCCGACAGTGTCGTGTCGCGCCGCCATGCCGGCCCGGTCATCGTCAATGACGACGGCACCGTCATCGGCCGCAAGGACAGCGACGATGAGACGGATTTGAGCTTCCTCCTGAAGCCCCTTGCCACCGAGCCCAACAAGGAAAGCGTCGGCCCATGATCATCGATGGTTTGCAGTGCGGACATTTCGACCGTCCGGCGTTTCAGTCCTTGCAGGCCGGCAATGTCGGCGGCGTGGTCGTCACATGTGGCTTCTGGGAAGGCACGGTTGAATCGCTCGACTCGCTCGGCCGCTGGCGCGACCTGGTGCGTGAGAATGCGGATGTCGCGGAAATCGCGATCACGGCAGGTGACGCCAAGCGCATCGGCGAAAGCGGCAAGGTCGCCGTCATCCTCGGCTACCAGAACTCGAACCTGTTCGAAGGCCGCATTCGCTTTGTCGAGATGTTCGCCGAGCTCGGCGTTCGCGTCGTGCAGCTCACCTACAACAACCAGAACGAGCTCGGCGGCAGCTGCTACGAAACCAACGATTCCGGCCTTGCCCGCTTTGGCAAGGAAGTCGTGCGCGAGATGAACAAAGCCGGCATCCTCGTCGATTGCAGTCATGTCGGCGACCGCACCACCTTGGACGCCATCGAGGCCTCGTCAAAGCCGATCGCGGTGACGCATGCCAATGCCTGCGCTGTGTTCGATCACAAGCGCAACAAATCGACCGACGTGCTCAAGGCGCTGCGCGACACCAAAGGCGTGATCGGCTGCGCGACCTATCGCAACATCACCGGCGACTTCTTCTGCAAGACCATCGAGAACTGGTGCAGCATGGTCGCCAAGACCGTCGAGATCGCCGGCATCGATTCGGTCGCCATCGGCACTGACCGCAGCCACAACTTCACTCCACCCGATTATGCCTGGATGCGCCAGGGCCGCTGGACCCGCGGCGTCGATTACGGCGCCGGCTCCGCCACCCGCCCCGGCAAGCAGCCGCCACCCGACTGGTTCCAGAAAGTCGAAGACATGAAGATCATTCCCAACGGCCTCCGAAGCGTGGGCTTCTCGGAAGAAGAGGTCGCCAAAATAACCCACGGCAACTGGCTTCGTCTCTATGAGGCGACTTTCGCGTAACACCCCGAGAGGAGTATTCGACATGACAAACGACCGGCCAGGCACGCCTGGGCAGATGACTGCGAACCGCCGCACGTTCCTCAAGACCGGCAGCGCCGCGCTGGGCACCGCTTTCGTGATGCCGCACATCGCGCGCGCGGCGGACAAGGTGCTCTACATCAATACCTGGGGCGGACCCTGGGAGGCGGCGGCACGCGCCAACCTGTTCGATCCTTTCACCAAGGAGACGGGCATCGAGATCCGTACCGTCTCGCCGGTGTCGTTCGCGAAACTGGCGGCGCAGGTGAAAACCGGCACCTATGAGTTCGACATCACGACGCTGGGCGGCGGTGAACTGGTCCGCGCCAACGACGTGAAGCTCATCGAGCCGTGGACGACCGAGCCCTACAAGGGCGCCGTGTTCCAGAACGGCGTTGCCTCGCACGCCTTCGCCACCATCATCGGCTACCGCAAGGACAAGTATCCGAACGGCGGCCCGAAGGATTGGAAGGACTTCTGGGACGTCGCCAAGTTCCCCGGCCCGCGCTCGCTGCAACGTTATCCAGTGCGCGTTTTGCCCCTCGCCCTCCTCGCCGACGGCGTGCCGCTCGACAAACTCTATCCGCTGGACGTCGATCGTGCCTTCAAGTCGCTCGACAAGATCAAGCAGCATGTTCGCGTGTGGTGGACCGCCGGCAATCAGTCGGCGCAGATCCTGCGCGACGGCGAAGTCAACATGATCGGCATCTGGCACAGCCAGTTCTTCACCGCCCAGGATGCCGGCGCACCGGTCGGCATGACCTGGAACCAGGGCGAAACCGACGTCGCCTACTGGGTCGTTGCCAAGGGATCGCCGAACGCCGCCGCCGCTCGCAAGTTCATCGAGTTCGCGGTGTCGGCCAAGCCGCTGGCTGGTTTCGTCACGCAGGCTTCCTACGGCCCGATGAACCCGGCCGCGAACGAGTTCATCCCGGCGGCCAAAGCGTCTCGTATGCCGACGTCCAAAGAAAACAGGTCGCAGATCTTTGACCAGGACATCGTCAAGCTTGGCGCCGATCCGGCGGACATCTCGCGCCGTTTCGAGGAGTGGCTCGCGGCGTAAGTGGCGCGACACGAACAAGGTCCGGCGCCGCATGCGCCGGACCACCCGCCTGCCCATGTCGACGATTGTGGCAAAGACAACGGAGTGGTGATGCAAGCGACTATCTCCAGGCTCACAGAAAGGCCGAACCTCTGGCCCTGGCTGCTGCTGACGCCGCTTGCAGTCTATCTCGCCGTCTTCTTTCTGGTGCCGCTCATCGATGTCGTCGTCATGAGCTTCACTGAGCCGCGCCTGACGCTCGGCAACTACGCGCATGTGGTGACCGGGACTTTGTACCAGCGGGTTTTCATCAATACGTTCGCAACGGCCGCGCTGGTGACGATCGTCTGCCTGCTGGTCGGCTATCCACTGGCCTATCTGATGAGCCGCGCATCGCCACGCACGGCGATGCTGATCCTGGCACTGGTTACGATGAGTTTCTGGACCAGTTTTCTGGTGCGGACTTACGCCTGGATGGTGTTGCTGGGCGACAGCGGCCCGATTATCGGCTTCCTGAAAGCCGTCGGCTTTGAGCATCCGCCGCATCTTCTGTTCACGCGGTTCGCCTCCACGCTGGCGATGGTTCACATCCTGGCGCCGTACATGATCATGAACATCTATTCCGTGATGCGGAAGATCGACCCCGTGCTGATCCGCTCGGCGCAAAGCCTGGGCGCGCGCGGCGCGTCGCTGTTCCGCCACGTCTACCTGCCGTTGACCGCCCCCGGGATCGCCAACGGCTCGGTGCTGGTCTTCGTCATCTGCCTCGGCTTCTACGTAACACCGGTGCTGCTCGGCAGCCCGCGCGAACAGATGATCGCCGGCCTGATCGGCACCGAGATCGAGGAATTCCTCGCTTTCGGCCGCGGCTCGGCGATGGCGATAATCCTGCTGCTGATCACGCTGGTGATCCTGACAATCTATCACCGCCGCTTCGGCCTCGACAAATTGTGGGGTTGAAATGAACCGGCTGCTGATCACGCTCGGCATTATCGCGGTCGTCTTCGTCGTCGCGCCGCTCGTCATCGTCGTGCCGATGTCGTTTTCCAACGCGCGGTCGCTGCAATTCCCGCCGCCGGGCTACTGGCTCGGCTACTACCAGGCCTATTTCACCGACATGGGCTGGCTGCGGCCGACATTTAACAGCATCATCATCGCGGCCGGCACCACCGTGCTGACCATGATCCTGGTGGTGCCGGCGACCTTTGCATTGGTGCGCCATCGCTTCGCCGGCAAGAGTTTCGCCGACGTCATGCTGCTGATGCCGCTGGCGGTGCCGCACATCGTCATGGCCATCGGCTACTATTCGTACCTCGGCAAGCTCGGCCTGGTGCAGACCCATCTGGGCGTCATCCTGGCGCATACGTGCCTGTCGGTGCCGATCGCGTTCCTGGTGTTGTCGGCCAATCTCAAGGGCTTCGACCGCACCCTCGAGCGCGCCGCGATCAGCCTCGGCGCCAGTCCTGTCCGCACCTTCATTCACGTCACGCTGCCGATCCTCAAGCCCGGCCTGATCATCAGCGCACTGTTCGCCTTCATTCAGTCGTTCGACGAGACGGTGGTGGCGATCTTCATCTCCGGACGTGACGCGGCGACCTTGCCCCGCAAGATGTTCGACAGCATCCGCCAGGAGGCCGACCCGGTGATCGCCGTAGTATCGACGCTGCTCTTTGTCCTGGTGCTCATCGGCATCGTGGCGCCGCCGCTGTGGAAAGCGATCCGCGTCCGCATGGCCGCCATCAAGACCGCGCCGGCCCTCTCAACGATCGAAAACCGCCCATGACCAGCTATCTGCAACTCAACGGCATTTCAAAGATCTACGGCGACTTTACCGCGCTGTCGAAAGTCGACCTTGGCGTTGAGAAGGGCGAGTTCGTCACCTTCCTCGGCCCCAGCGGTTCTGGCAAGACGACGACGCTGATGATCATCGCCGGATTCGAGAAAGCCACCACGGGCGACGTCCTGGTCGATGGCCAGTCGATCGCCGCGATGGCGCCGCACGAGCGCAATATCGGCATCGTGTTCCAGAACTACGGCCTGTTTCCCCACAAGACCGCGCGCGAAAACGTCTATTTCCCGCTGCAGATGCGGGACCAAGCCAAGGTGCAGGGCCTGCGCAAGGCGTCCGAAATGCTCGACCTCGTCGGCCTCAAGGATCTCGGCGACCGCTATCCGAAGGAGATGTCCGGCGGCCAACAGCAGCGCGTGGCGCTGGCGCGGGCGCTGGTGTTTGAGCCGTCGCTGCTGCTGCTCGACGAGCCGCTCGGCGCACTCGACAAGAACCTGCGCGAGCAGATGCAGATCGAGATCAAGCGCATCCAGCGCACGCTCGGCGTGACGACGATCTTCGTCACCCACGACCAGACCGAGGCGATGTCGATGTCGGACCGCATCGTCGTGTTCGAGGCCGGCCGCATCCAGCAGGTCGCGACGCCGCTCGACATCTACCACCGGCCCGAAGCTCGCTTCGTCGCGGGCTTTATCGGCGAAAGCAACCTTATCGACGCCGTCGTGCTCGACCCCGCCACCCGCACCGCTGCGAGTACGGCGCTCGGCGTCGTCGAGTTCGCGCCGACGGAAAAGGCCATCCAGGGCAAGCCGGTCACGCTGATGATCCGCCCCGAACATATCCGCCTGTCGCGCAAACCGATCGACGGACGCCGCAACGCACGCATGAAGGTGGAGACCATCGTCAATTATGGCGATAACGCGTTGGTTATCGGCAATGTCGGCGGACAATCGATGCGGGTCCGCGTGCTAGGTGCGGATGTCGTCATCATAAAAGAAGGCGACGAATGCAGCATCAGTTGGTTACCGGAATCGGTCTATCTGATCGCCGGCTGAGAGACCTCTAATTCTGCCGCCCGACATCGAGAACGAGAGTTTTTCATGGTTTCATCAGTTTTTGAATCGGGTGCCGAGGCGCTGATCGAACGCTACGGCATCGGCAAGCGCTCAAGCACCGCCGTCACCCACAGCGGCACCGGCTACTTCGCGGTAACGCCGCAGGCCCCCTATGACGGATCGCTCGGCATCGCCGAGCAGACGCGTCAATTGCTGGACAAGGCGAAGGGCCGTCTCGCCGAGATCGGCAGCGGAAAGGACCGGCTTCTGTTCGTCGCAATCATTCTCGCCGATATGGCCGACTACGCCGCGATGAACGCGGTGTGGGACGAATGGGTCAGCGACATCGCGCCGCCGGCGCGGGCCTGTTTCAACGCGGCGCTCGCAAGCCCGGCATTGAAGGTCGAGATGATCATGGTCTCCGCCGTTTCGGCGAAGGCCCGCTCATAGAGCAAGCCGCACTGGCGCGATCGCGCGTTGGCCGCCCCGCCGACGGCAAGAGCGGCCTCGGCGACCGGTCGATCAGCCCGCCGTCGCCGGCTCGGCATTGAGAGGTACGGTACCGGCCGAGTAGGCATAGACCCAGTCCGCGTTGCCGCCTTGCTTGAGCCATTCGTTGCCGCGCGAGCCGATCTGCACCCGGGCGGTGCGATCCTTGCGCGCGTTTTCGTAATGCCGGAAGGCGTCCGTCAAACCCGCCTCGGCAACGCCGCGCATGACGCGACCGAGCACGACCGCGTCTTCGATCGCCATGCAGGCGCCCTGCGCCATGAACGGCACCATCGGGTGGCAGGCGTCGCCGAGCAGCGTCACGCGGCCCACCGACCACACCGGCAGCGGATCGCGCACATAAAGCGCCGACTTTGTGACGCTGTCGCACGCATCGAGCAGCGCCCGCGCTTCAGCATGAAAGCCTGCATAGGCCCTGCGAAGCTCATTGACGTCGCCGGCCATGGTCCACGACTCATGACGCCAGTCATCCTGCGCCGTGGTGGCGAATACGAAGGTCTCGCGCCCGCGGTTAAGTGGGAACGTGACGATCTGCAGGTCGGGCGTCGGCCCCCACCATTTGGTGAAGGCATCGAGGTTCGGCACATTCAGCTTGGCGCGGTCGACGACCGCGCGATACGACACGAGCCCGGTGAATTGCGGATGCTCGGGGCCGAACAGCGCCGTGCGCGTCGGCGAGTGAATGCCGTCGGCGCCGATCAGGGCATCCAGCACCCGCGTCTCGCCATTGGCAAAGCGGACTTGCGGACGTTCGCCGGTCAGATCGATCGCCTCGATCCGAAAGCCGAGCTTGATCACGTCCTCGGGCAGTTGCCGGCGCAGCGCCTGCAACAGATCGGCACGGTGAATAGTAAGCTGCGGCGCGCCGTATTTTTCCTCAGCCGCATTGGCCATTTCCAGCCGTGAGGTTTCCTCGCCGGTGTCCCACGTGCGGCTGATGCGATGCGTCGGGCGCGCCGCGGTCTCCTGAAGGTCCTCGAACACACCGAGACTCTTCAGCGCCGAGACCGCGTTCGGCGTCAGATTGATGTCCGCGCCGACGCGCTTGTAATCGCTTGACTGTTCGTAAACCTCGACGTCATGGCCGGCCTGGCGCAACGCAATCGCTGCCGCCAATCCGCCGATACCGCCGCCGTTGATCCCGAATTTCATGACGCCTTGCCTTCGCTCGTTCAATGCATCGAAAATCCGCCGTCGACTGCGAGCGTCTGGGCGGTGATGAATTTGGAATCGTCCGACATCAGGAACACCACAGCGCCGTCCAGATCGTCCGGCTGCTGCGTGCGTTTGAGGATGGTGCGTTCGGCATAATCGTTCCAGCGCGCCTGCGGAATTTCCTTGGTGGCCTCGCCCATGGTGAGGCCCGGCAGCAGGCAATTGACCCGGATCATGCGGTCGCCGAATTCACGCGCCAGCGAACGCGTCATGCCCACCAGCGCCGATTTACTGGTGACGTAATGCAGCAGGCGCGGCGGGCCCCAATAGATCGTGTCGGACGACACGGTGACGATGGAGCCGCCATTCTTCATCAGCGGACCAAGGGCGCGCACCGTAAGCCACGTGCCGCGGACATTGATCGCCATCATGCGATCCCAGGCTTCGACCGAAATCTCGTCATAGGTTTTGCCGCCGACATTGTTGGCCCAGCCGGCATTGGCGACGAGCCCGTGAATGCCGTCGGAGCCGCGCGCGGCCTCTTTCGCCATCGCGGCGGCAGAGCCTTCCGAGGAAATATCGGTTTCGACGAAGCGGGCGTCGAGCCCGGCTGCGCACAGCTTTTTCTCGGCAGCGGCACCAAGCGTGGCATCAAGCTCAGCGATAATCACGCTCGCGCCTTCGCGCGCCAGGCGCTCGGCGAAGACAAAGCCCAGGCCGCGGCCAGAGCCGGTGATCACGATACGTTTGCCGGCGAAGCGCTGTGTTATGGGCGTACTCAAATGCGGTCGTCCTCTGTGCCAAGCGCGTATTGAAAGAAGTCATTCTGGGCGCGATCGTAGAGCGTGACCGACGATCCGCCGCCGGCGCGACCGAAGAACGGCTCGCCGCCGGGATACTCCTTGCCTTCGAACAGCACGTCGCCAATCAGCGTCAGCTCGATCGGCCCAGAGCCATCGGGCAGGACGATCTCGCTGCCGCGGCTTCGCACCGTCATGCCGCTCGCGACGTCAATGAAGCCATCGGGCGACGGCTCGATGACGAATGTTTCGCCGGTGCCGAGCGAATGCACGCGGACCGGACAACGCCCGGAGCGCCGCCGGTGCGCTTCGACCGCAACGATGCGGCGCAGATCAGGCCGCATGACGCGCCTCACGCATGACAGCGGCCGCTCTTGTCGATGCCGGAGGCCTGACGGCGCGTGTTGCCATCGATGCCGCCGACGATAGCCCATTCGGCAAAAAGTTCGGGCTTGCGCTCGAAGGTGCTCGACTTCCATTCCTCGGTGCAGAAATCCTCGTCGGCATAATATTCGAGCGGCGCCGCAAGCGGATTCTCGAAATACCAGAAATAAGCCGACGAAATCGGGTGTCGGCCCGGACCGATTTCAGTCTTCCAGCCCTTCTTGGCCATGGCGATGCCGCCGCCAATCAGTTCGTGAATGTCGGTGACCGTGAAGGCCACGTGATTGATGCCGGGTTTGCCGGGGCGGTTCAGGACAAATGTATTGTGGTGGTCACCGACCTTTTGGCAGCGCATGAAGACACCGTGTCCGGGATATTCGTCGCTGATCGAGAAGCCGAGCTTCTCGGTGTAGAAGGCACGCATCGCCGCGAAGTCGTTGGCGAACAGGACGACGTGGCCGATATTGATCGGCTGCGCCTGCGAATAGATGGGCGAGCGCTGGTTGACGCGGCTGTGCGCGCCCGGCGCGTTCGGCAGCGTCGGCTTGACCGTGATCGGCGTCCGCCTGGTGACGCGGAAAGCGAGGCTCATGCCGTTCGGATCGCTCACCCGCGGCAACCCGTCGGCGCCGACCTTGTAGCTGTCGAGCGACGTCAACCGGGACAGCGTCTCGTCCAGCTCGTTCTGGTTCGCGGCGCCCCAGATGACCTCGCGGACGGTCTTGCCGCCCTCGATGGCCGGCGGCAGGTCGGCCGCGTCGATCGGCCGGACGATGACTTCGGCGCCGTCGCGGGTGCGATAGACCAGCCTGTCGTCGGTCGCGGTCACTTGAGTGACACCCCAATCGTCGAGGAAACGCTTGGCTTCCGCCATGTCCGGAACGCCGAAGACGACGGCGTCGATGCCCATCAGCGACATGTCTTGAAACTCCCTGTTCCGGTCCTGATCGATCCGGATCCTGCCACATTATTTGAAGCAGCCGCCGCGCCGAACAAGACGGCGGCCGCTTCATCTTGGAAAAAGCCTCGCGCTTGAGCTAGCGCTTGACCTTGGCGAGCGGGTGGTCCGGCGGATAGGTCGGCGTCACCGGCTTCGGCGCACCGATCATCACCATCATGATGGCGTCTTCCTCGCCGACATTGATCTCACCGCGATACACGCCCGGCGGCACCGAAACGCAGTCGCGCTCGTTAAGGATGGTCTCGAAATACTCGCCGTCCTTCTCGACCATGACCTTGATCTTGCCGCGCAGCACGAAGAACACCTCTTCGGCATCGACATGCAGATGCATCGGGCCTTCGCCGCCGGCCGGAATGATCATGTTCGATAGCGTGAAGTGTTCGGCCGGAATGACGTTGGTGTCCTTGGCGACGCCGGTGCCGCCGGTGCCGATGAAGCGCTTCTGCGCGCGGCGATATTTCGGGTCGAAGTCGGCCTGGAATTTCAGCGCGTTCCAGTCATAGGGCCGGTCCGAGACGCGGGCGACGCGGCTCTTCATCCAGTCTTCGAAGCTGGCGCCGGCGGGCCGGTCCCAGGACCGCTTCTGTTGCGTAATGTCGTCCATGGTTTACTCCTTTGTTGTCTTAACCTGTCGTTCCGATTGCCTTTAACGCACCAGGTGCCGCGGCTGCGGCTCCTTGATGCCATCCACCTCTCCGACTTCCTTGAAGCCGGGATCCTTGAAGCCAGGGTTCTTGAAACCGAGCTCGCGTGAAATCGCCTGCGCCGCCTCCAACACTTCCGCCTTGAGCGGCCCCTGCAGCTCGACGTCGTTGGTCAAAAGTGCCACGGCGGAAATGTTGATTGCGGCGACGATCTTGCCGCTGGTGTCGCGGACCGGCGCGGCGATGCTGGCGACGCCCGGTTCGTAGCCCGAATTCTGTACGACGACGCCATGGCCGCGGTCGACGTCGAGTTGCGTGATAAGGTCGCCCAGACTGCCGCGGCCGTCCGCGCCCGAATAAGGTTCGTCGCGATAGAGCTCGCGCACGTCGTCCGGCGAAATTCCGGAGAGCAACACGCGCCCCATTGTCGTGGCGCGGGCCGGCAGGCGCGTGCCGACGTGGACGGTGCTGGCGATGGAACGGCGAGTGGCGACGCGGGCGAGATAGACGACGTCGCGGCCATGCAGTTCGCCGAGATGCGCCGACCAGCCGGTGCGGTCGCGCAGGCGAACCAGATGCGGCATCGCCACTTCGACGAGATCGCGGGACGCCAGATAGCCATAGCCGAGGCGCAAAACTTCGGGCCCCAGCGCATAGGTCTTGGTTTCCGCGTCGAAGACGACGAAGCCGAGATGTCCGAGTGTAATGAGCAGCCGATAGGCGGAGGAACGCGTCACACCGAGCGACGCCGCAATCTCGGACAAGGTCAAGCGGCTGCGCTCGCCGGACAGGCCCTGAAGGATCGTGAGGCCGCGGATCAACGCCGGCACCAGATAACGCTGGTCGCCCTCCCCGGTCACCCCATGACCAGGCGCCGATAGAGTATCTGCCGGGCCGCGAGAAGCAGGCATGACGCCCTCGTTGTTTCGCTAATTAAACATAGTATACCAGACAAAACTTTTTTTGGAAAGCAGAAAAGTTAAGACGCGCCCGATCTCGCCGGCGCGTGTCGCCGCCGTTTCGGCGGCAATCAAAATGACGCAGTGCAACAGCCTTTTTGCGAACAAATGGTGCAACGCGTGGTTAAAATTAGCTCAGTGCGCAGATTGACTCCATCCGCGTTCAGGTGTGAACTGTCTATAGTACGAACTTATAGTTCATATTTGAACAATTCCGCAGGAGAGTCGGCGTGACGGCAAGTCAATCGCCCGTGCTGGAATTACGCGATGTTGCCCGGCGGTTTCCCGGACGGGCCGCTGGCGCGCCTCCCTTCACCGCCGTGAGGAACCTGTCGTTTGACGTCGGCGCCGGGGAATTCGTTTCCATCGTCGGGCCGTCCGGCTGCGGCAAGAGCACCCTTCTCAACCTCGTCGCAGGCCTCGACCGGCCGAGCGAAGGCAGCGTCTCGCTGCACGGCAGCGAGGTCGAAGGGCCGAGCTCGAGCGTCGGCTTCATGCTGCAGAAGGACCTTCTGCTGCCGTGGCGGACCGTGCTGCATAACGTCGAATTCGGCCTTGAGGCCCGCAATATGCCGGCTGCCGAGCGGCGCGAGCGCGCGCTGCGCGAACTCAAGCGCTGTCGCCTCACCGACTTCGCCGAACGTTTCCCCTACCAGATCTCCGGCGGCCAGCGGCAACGCGCGGCGCTGGCCCGCACGCTGGCAATCGACCCCGACATCGTGCTGCTGGACGAGCCGTTCTCGGCGCTCGATGCGCAGACCAAGCTGCTGCTGCAGAAGAGCTTCGCCGAGACCATTGCCGGCTCCGGTCTCACCACTTTGCTCATCACCCACGACCTCTCCGAGGCGGTGGCGATGTCCGACCGCATCCTGGTCATGAGCGACGGGCCCGGCCGCATCATCGAAACCATCGATGTCGGCCTGCCTGATCGCGACAATCCGATCGCGCGCGTGGCGACGCAGCGCGCCGGTGAGATCGTCAAGCACCTCTTCCACGCGCTTCACATCGAAGACCGGGTCGACGCATGAAACACGGCGTCGTCATTGTCGGCGGCGGTATTGCGGGCTCGGCGCTGTCGATCGCGCTCACACGCCGCGGCATCAAGACGACACTGGTCGAACGCGAGGCGCATTGGGCACCTTTGAGCTCCGGTCTCTTCATCTACAGCAACGGCCTGTTGGCACTTGACCGGCTCGGCGTGCTCGATGCGATCTGCGGCAACGGCTGGGTCAGCCCCGATGGCGGCAATCTCTATCTCACCGCCGACGGCAAAGACATCACGCGCACGATCTATCCGCGGATCGGCGAGCGCATCCCGGCGATCGTCGGCATGTGGCGCGCCGAATTGCATCGCGTGCTATCCACCGAACTCGAACGTCTGGGCGTCACGGTCCGTCTTGGCGTCACGCCGGTCGAGATCGATGACCGTGACGCGATGCGGCCGGTTTCGGTTACGCTGTCGGACGGCACGTCGCTATCCTGCGACGTTCTGGTTGGCGCCGACGGCATCCGCTCCGTGACACGCACCCACCTGTTCGGCGCCATCGAGCCCGCCTACACCGGCTTCGGCGTCTGGCGCTCGACGCATCGCAAGCCGAAAAATATCGATCAGAAGATCATGCTGATGGGCGTCGGCACCCGGCTCGGCATTATGCCGATCAGCCATGACGAACTCTATATGTTCGGCACCACGCGCGAGCCCGGCAAGCCGTTCTATGCGCGCGACCGCTGGGCCGCCGAAATGCGCCGCAAGTTCTCGGGCTTTGCCGGTCCGGCAGCGCCGCTGCTGGCCGAAATCACCGACGCCTCTCAGGTGTTCTATACCTCGGTCGAAGAAGTGCATCTGCCGCTACCGTGGAGCCGCGGCCGCGCCGTCCTGATCGGCGACGCCGCGCACTCGTCCTCCCCCTTCATGGGGCAAGGCGGCGCCATGGCGCTGGAAGACGCCCTCGTGCTCGCCGCCATTCTCGGCGAGGCCACCGACATTCCGGCAGCGCTGACAGCCTTCGGCGCGCAACGCTTCGAGCGCTGCAAGTTCGTGCAGGATGCCTCACGCCGCGTCGGCGAGGCCGGCGCCACCGAGGACGCTGCCGCATCCATCCGGCGCAACGAGCGCATGCGAAGCGCGGCACAACAAGACGTCAACGACTTCTACGCCCGGATGGCCGAACCCATCATGCCATCCACCAACGTCCACCACTCAGTTCAGCAAGGGGAGCCTGTCATATGAAGATTACACGTCGTACCGCTGTCGGAGGCCTGCTCGCGGCCGCCGTCGTCCGTCCCGCATTCGCCGCCGAGAAGGTCACCTACCTGTTTCCCGCGCCGGGCTTCCTGCCGGCCTTCCTGCCGTTCCAACTGGCGCTGAAGCGCGGTTACTTCGCCAAGAATAATGTTGAAGTGACATTCCAGACCGGCCGCGGCGGCGCCGACGTCGCCCAGCAGGTGGGCGCCGGCAATGCCGATATCGGCGGCGGCCTCGGCGAAACCTCGATGATCGTTCGCCCGAACGGACTGCCGGTGCGCGCGGTGGCGCAACTCGGCTCGCATCCGCTGTTCACGCTGGTCGCGCGCAAGGAAAGCGGCGTCAAGGATTTCGCCGACCTCAAGGGCAAGAAGCTTGGCGTCATCGGCTATCAGGACACCGGCTATTACGCTTTGCTTGCGGTGCTCGCCGCCAAGGGCATCAAGCGCGACGACCTGCAGATCCAGGCCGTCGGCCCGGCCGGCGTGACGCAGTTGATGATCGCCAAGTCGCTCGATGGCATCATGGCGACGCCGGAATGGGCGGTCGACATCGAGAATGCCGGTATCGCGCTCGACTACTTCCCGATCGAAGGAATTTTCCCGGCGATGGCGCAGGCCATCCTCACGTCGGACAAGATGATCAAGGAACGTCCGGCGGCCGTTAGCGGCTTCGTCAAGTCGGTGATGCAAGCGGTGCGTGACAGCATGGCCGATCAAGCTGCCGCGGTGAAGGACTATGTCGCCGCCGTTCCGCAGCATGCGGGTAAGGAAAAGATCATTGCGGAGATTCTCGCCCGCTATGTGAAGAACGTCTACGCCACCAATCCGGCGTCCGCACTTGGCACTTTCGATCCGAAGCGGCTGAAGACGGTTCAGGACTTCTACGTCACGAACAAGATCATCCAGTCCGCCGTGCCGGTCGAAGATCTCTACACCAACCAGTTTGTTTCGTGACAACGATGGATGCCGCGATGAAAAAACAGGCGGACGGCGCCGTAAGGCCGCAGCGCGCAACAGCCGCCCCCGCTTCGGGGCGCGGTCTGTGGCGCAGCGGCATGAATGCGCCGCTCGCCAGCATCGCGGTCGCCATTGTTGTGCTGGTGGCGTGGCAATACCTGCCGCCGATGCTGGGGGTGCCGAAATACATCATTCCCCGCGTCAGCGACCTTTGGTTCGAGATGATTCGCTTGTGGTATCAGGAAAACCTGCTCAAGCATTTCATCTCGACCGCGTCGATGTCGATCCTCGGCTTCGTGCTCGGCGGTTTGCTCGGCGCCGTGTTCGGTTACGCCCTCGGCCTGTTGCCGACCTGGGAGAAGGTGCTGTCGCCTTACATCCTGGCGCTGCAGATCGCGCCGAAGGTGGCGTTCGCGCCGCTGTTCATTCTCTGGTTCGGCTACAACGCCTGGCCCAAGCTGATCGTCACCATTCTGGTGGTGTTCTTCCCGATCCTCGTCAACGTGCTGCAGGCGATGCGCGTGATGGACCGCGATCTCGTCAACCTCGCGCGCGCCTACAACATGAGCAAGTCCAAGATCTTCTTCAAGGTCATGCTGCCGTTCTCGATGCCCAACCTGCTGGCGGGCCTGCGCATCGGCGCCACGCTGGCCGTGATCGGCATCACCGTCGGCGAACTGGTCGGCGGCGAGATCGGTCTCGGCTATCTCATCAGCTTCGGCCAGGGCCAGGCCAATACCGCGATGGTGTTCGACGCCATCGGCCTGCTGACGCTGATCGGCATCGTCATGTACTGGGCGGTCACGACGATTGAAACCCGCGTGCTGCACTATGTGCCAAAGGCGGGCAACGTCCCGCAGCCACAGCCATGACCGCGCATGCCGACATCGCGGGAACGGCGCCCGGCCGTGCGGCCGGGATCGCCTTTCTGCGCACGGTCGGCCGAGAAGGCGCCCGGCCGGTTCTGCTTCTGCACGGTATCGGCAGCAATGCGACGAGCTTTGCGCCGATGATGGCCATGCTCCCGGCCTCGCTCGATGTCATCGCCTGGCATGCGCCCGGCTATGGCGGGTCGCAACCGCTGGCCGATCCTCATCCGGCGCCGGCGGGCTATGCCGGCGCGTTGAGCCGCTTGCTCGACGCGCTCAATGTCGATCGCGTGGTGCTGGCCGGGCATTCGCTGGGCTGTCTGTTCGCGGCTCGCTTTGCCGTGCAAAATCCGCAGCGCGTGAGCGCGCTTGCTCTGCTGTCGCCCGCGCTCGGCTACCACGTCGCGCCCGGAGGCGACCTGCCGCCGATGGTGCAGAGCCGCATCGATGAAATCCGCACGCTCGGCACCGCCGAGTTCGCCGACAAGCGCGCCGCGCGTCTTCTTTACCAGCCCCAGACCAAGCCGGCGCTGCTTGCGTCCGTTCGCAACGCCATGGCAGCCGTCGATCGCGACGGCTACGCGCAAGCGGCTTATGCGCTCGGCGCCGGCGACCTGCTCGCCGATGCGACGCGGATCGATACGCAGACGCTGGTCGCCGTCGGTGCGCACGATGTCGTCACGCCGCCCGCCAATGCGCGCATGCTTTACGCCGCATTGTCCCAGCAGGCCGGCTATCACGAAATTCCCGACGCCGGGCATGCGCTGCCGCAGGAAGACCCGGCCGCCGTGGCGCGGCTCCTGATGCAACTGATCGAGGCCTCCGATGCTTGAACGCGACCTCGCCAATGGCGGGACGCATGACGGCGATGCTTACGTCTCGCCGCCGGTGCAGCGCGCTGCGCGCCTGCTGCGCCATATCGCCGAGGGCGATCGCGTCACCAATATGTCGCGCACGGCGCGTGAACTCGGCATCAACCGCACGACGCTGCTGCGCCTGCTGCATACGCTGGAGGCCGAGCGGTTCATCGAGCCGCGGCCCGAGGGCCAGGGCTGGCGCATCGGCGTCGGATTGATCGGACTGACGGCGCAGGCCTTCTTCGCCGAGGATCTGGTGCAGATTTCCGTACCGGTTCTGACGCGACTGACCGAGAACCTCAACCTGTCGTCGCATCTCGGCGTGCTCGACGGGCTGGAGATCGTCTATCTGATCCGGCGCGTTCCCAATCACACCTTCGCCAGCAACATCCGCGTCGGCAGCCGCCTGCCGGCGCATGCCGCGAACATGGGCCGTATCATTCTCGCCCACCTGCCGCCGGACCGCGTCGATCGCCTGTATGCCGGGGCGGTGCTGAAAGCGGTGACGCCGCACACGCCGGTCACGCCGACGCAACTGCATGCGCGCCTGGCCGCCGACCGCGCCGCCGGCCTTGCCTGGAGCGACGGCAATTTCGAAGCCGGCATCAGTTCGGTCGCGGCCGCCGTGTTCGACGCGACCGGAACGCCGGTCGCGGCCATCAATGTCAGCGGTCACCCGGCCGATTTCGCCGGCGCCGAGCGGCGCGATCAGGTCGCGGCCGCCATCACCGCCGCCGGCGCCGAGATTTCGGAGCGGCTCGGCTGGCGCGGAGGCAGCGCGACGCAAGTCGACCGTCAGATTCAAAACCCGTCGCGCCCCCCCGCGCCGGCCGTCGGCTGAGAAGCGACCATGGATCTCGGTCTCACCAATCGTGTTGCGGTCGTCACCGGTGGCAGTTCGGGCATCGGCCTTGCCACCGCGCGGCTGCTGCTCGGCGAAGGCGCGCGCGTTGCGATTTGCGGCCGCGATACCGACCGGCTTGCCGCGGCGAAAGCCCAACTCGAGACCGTGAAATCCGGCGCGGTGCTCGCCGAGCGTTGCGACGTTCTGCGCGATGCCGATGTCGCCGCCTTCGCCGCCAAGGTGCGAGACTGGGGCGGCGGCAAGGTCGATCTCCTGGTCAACAATGCCGGCCAGGGCCGCGTATCGACCTTCGCCGACACCAACGACGCGCAATGGCGCGAGGAACTGGAACTTAAATTCTTCAGCCAGATTCTGCCGATCCGCGCCTTCCGCCCGCTGCTCGAGGCCGCGCCCTCGCCCGCGATCGTCGCCGTGAATTCACTGCTGTCGCTGCAGCCCGAGCCACATATGGTCTGCACCTCGGCTGCGCGCGCCGGCGTGCAGAACCTCTTGAAATCGCTCGCCACCGAATTTGCGCCGCGCATTCGCGTCAACACGATCCTGCTCGGCCTGGTCGATTCAGGCCAATGGCAGCGCCGCTTCGAGGCCCGCGCCGACAAGAGCCAGACCCGCGAGGCGTGGTACGCCGCGCTCGCGCGCGACAAGCACATTCCGCTGCAACGCCTCGGCGTGCCGGACGAACCGGCGCGCGCCATCGTTTTTCTTGGATCGCCTGCCGCCAGTTACATCACGGGCGCAAGCCTGGAGATTTCCGGCGGCGTCTCACGCTTCATCTAATGCCCGGGTTATAAGACAATGAACGCACCTATCGTCGTCACCGAGCGAACCAGCTCACAAGCGGCGGCCACGACCGAGCCGGTCGGCGACGCCATCGCGCGGGCGCTTGCCGACATGGGCGTCAACACCGTCTTCGGCGTCATTTCGATCCACAACATGCCGATCCTCGACGCCATTGGCCGCCACGGCCGCATTCGTTTCGTGCCGGCGCGTGGCGAAGCTGGCGCCATGAACATGGCGGACGCCTATGCGCGCGTCTCGCGTTCGCTCGGCGTCGCCATCACTTCGACCGGGACGGCGGCCGGCAACGCCGCCGGTTCGCAGGTCGAGGCGCTGACCGCCGGGTCGCCGGTGCTGCACATCACGACCCAGGTCGATCGCGAATTCGTCGATCGCGATCGCGCCGCGATCCACGACGTGCCGCGCCAGCCGGATATGCTCAAGGCGATCAGCAAATCCTATTACCGCATCTGGGAGCCGTCGGCGGCGATCGAGACATTGATCGCGGCGAGCCGCGATGCGCTCACCGCCCCGACCGGTCCGGTCACGCTCGAAATTCCGGTCGACTTGCAGCGCCTGCCCGTGACCCAGCGTCCGCTGAAGGGCTGGCCCGAGGTCGCGCGTGCCGTCCCGGACGCCGGCGCGCTCGATACGCTGGCCGAACGCATCCGCAAGGCCAAACGGCCGATGCTCTGGCTCGGCGGTGGCGCACGCGGCGCGGCGGAGGCGGCGACCGCACTTGCCGATCGCGGCTTCGGCATCGTCACCTCGACCAATGGCCGCGCCGTCGTGCCGGAAGGTCATGCGCACAGCCTCGGCGCATTCAACATGACGCCCGATGCCGTCGAAATCTATGCCCGCGCCGATCTGATGATCGTGGTCGGTTCGCGGTTGCGCGGCAACGAAACGCAGAACAACCGCATGCCGCTGCCGCCGCTGGTGCAGATCGACGCCGATGCGGCGCAAGGCGGGCGCAATTATCCGGTCGAGCAGTTCATCGCCGCGGACGCGAAGCTGGCGCTCGAAGGTCTGCTCAGCCGGCTGCCGGCGACGCTCGACGTCGACGCCGGCTTCATCAAGGATATCGCGCAGGCGCGCGGACGTTCCGAAGCGACACTGCGCAAGGCGCTCGGGCCTTACACGCCGCTCGCCGACGCGTTGAGCGCGCGCGTCTCGAAGAACGGTCACCCCTGGGTTCGCGACGTCACCGTCTCCAACAGCACCTTCGGCAACCGTTACGTCCGCATCGCCGCGCCGCATCTCGGCGTCCATGCGCTCGGCGGCGGCATCGGGCAAGGCATCGCCATGGGCATCGGCGCCGCGCACGCCGGCGTCAACGCCAAGACCATCACCTTGCTCGGCGATGGCGGCGCGCAACTGATGATCGGCGAACTGGCGACCGCGGTCGAGATGGCGGCCGATATGGTTTTTATTCTGATGAACGACAAAGGCTATGGCGTCATCCGCAACATCCAGGACGCGCAATATGGCAGCCGCCACGTCTATTCCAACATTCTGACGCCGGATTTCTCGCTGGTGTGCGCGTCGGTCGGCCTGCCGCACGAGCGCATCGCCGACATCGCCGCCTTCGACGCGGCCCTCGACCGCGCGCTTGCCTCGCCCGGACCCCGCATGATCGAGATCGACATGATCGCCATCGGTCCCTTCAGCCAGAGCTTCGCCGGTCCGCCGGCGGGCGCCGCGGGCAAACCGACATGAAACGGATTGGCATGAAACGGCGTGACTTGAGAAGGCTTGGAATTATTGGCGCCGGCGGCATTGCCGAACTGGCGTTGACGTCGCTGGCGAAAGGGCTAACCGCGCCGCTCGAGCACGTCGCCATTCTCGTTCCGGCCAATGCCACATCACAGGCGCAGGCCCTCCTGGACCGTTGCGGGCCCGCATTGGCGTCGTCGAATGCGATCCATTCGGATCCTAAGGCGCTGCTCGCCGGCGAACCGGACGTGGTTGCCGAATGCGCCGGCCATGCCGCCGTGCGCGACTATGGCGCCACTATCCTCGAAAGCGGTTGCGATCTCATCGTGATCTCGATCGGCTCGCTGGCTGACGACACGTTGCGCATGCAACTCGAAGGCGCCGCGAAACAAGGCGGCAGCCGCCTCGTACTGCCGGCCGGCGCGATCGGCGGCATCGATGCACTGGCGGCGGCGCGGCTGTCGGGCCTTGAACAGGTGATCTACACTGGCCGCAAACCGCCGAAAGCCTGGCGCGGCACGCCGGCCGAAAAGCTGCTCGATCTCGACACGCTGACCGAAGCCTCGATCTTCTTTGAAGGCAGCGCGCGTGCGGCAGCGACGACCTACCCGTTGAATGCCAATGTTGCAGCGACTTTGGCGCTGGCCGGCGTCGGCTTCGAGGCGACACAGGTGCGCCTCGTGGCCGATCCCGGCGTCACCCGTAATGTGCACGAATTCGCCGTGCGTTCGGGATGCGGCGACTTCACCGTCAAGCTGGAGGGCCGCCCGTCCGCGGCCAATCCGAAGACCTCACAGATGGCCGGCTACAGTGTCGCGCGCGAGCTTTTGAACCGCGCCGGCGCTGTCGTGATTTGAGGAAGCGCCGATGGACCAGCCCGTCATACCGCAAGACAAGCTCTATATCGGCGGCGAATGGCGCCGCGGCCGCGGCGCCGAAATCGCGTCGAACTTTCCGGCCGATAGCTCGCTCAACGCCATGCTGCCCGGGGCCTCGACCGAGGATGTCGATCTCGCCATCGAACGCGGGCAGGATGCCGCCAATGATCCGGCGTGGCGCAAACTCCTGCCGCACGAGCGCGCGACTTATCTCTATCGCATTGCCGAGGGCATCGCGCGTCACGCCGATCGCATCTCGCACGTACAATCGCGCGACACCGGCAAGACACTGACGGAAACGCGCGCCCTGGCGATGAGCGCATCCGGCACTTTCCGCTATATGGCGGCGGCGCTGGAGACCGCGGAAGACGCGTTGACGCCGGCGCGCGGCAATTATCTCACGATGTCGGTCTTTGAGCCGCTCGGCGTCACTGCCGGGATCACGCCGTGGAATTCGCCGATCGCATCGGACGCACAGAAGGTGGCGCCGGCGCTCGCCGCGGGCAACGCCATCCTGCTCAAGCCGTCGTCGTGGAGCCCGCTGGTCTGCCTCGAACTAGCGCGCATCATAGAGGAAGCCGGCCTGCCCAAAGGCCTGTTTTCGACGCTGCCCGGCGCCGGGTCGATCGTCGGCGAGCGCATCGTCACACATCCGGCGATCCGCAAAGTTTCCTTCACCGGCGGCACCGCGACCGGCCGGGACATCGCCCGCAAGGCGGCCGACAAGCTGATGCCGGTGTCGCTTGAACTGGGCGGCAAGTCGCCGACCATCGTTTTCGCCGACGCCGATCTCGACCTCGCCTGCGCCGGCGTGATGTTCGGCATATTCTCTTCGACGGGCCAATCCTGCATTGCCGGATCACGGCTGTTCGTCGAGCGCAGCATCTACGATGCTTTCGTGGCCAAGCTGGTCGCCGCAACCGAGCGGCTGCGGGTCGGCCATCCATTCGACGCGACGACGCAAGTCGCGCCGCTCATCCGCCCGAAGCATCGCGACGAGGTCGAAGGCCATGTCGCTCAGGCCCGCGAAGACGGCGGCAAGGTGCTGACCGGCGGCGAGCGGCCGTCCGGGAGCGGATATAAAGACGGCACATTCTACCGCCCGACCATCATCGCCGGCCTTGGCAATGACAGCCGGCTGTGCCGCGACGAGGTGTTCGGGCCTGTGCTCGCCGTGCTGCCGTTCGACCACGAGGACGATCTGATCCGCCAGTCGAATGACAACAGCTACGGGCTGGCCTGCGGCGTCTACACCTCCGACTTTCCGAAAGCCTGGCGCGTCGCGCGTGCCATTGATACCGGCACGGTGTGGATCAACACTTACAAGCAATTCTCGATTTCGACGCCTTTCGGCGGCACCAAGGATAGCGGCCTCGGCGGCGAAAAGGGACGCGACGGCATTCGCGCCTGGATGGCGCAGAAGTCGCTCTATTGCGACCTGTCCCAGGCGCCGCATCCCTGGGCCAAAAGCGCGTTGTGAGGAAATGACCCGATGGCCGAGGTTGCTGAAATGACGAACCCAGCGACGGTCGCCGCGCCGCGCCCCGGCGAGCAGACGCTCGAAGTTCGTCTGCGCGCCATGATTTGGGAAGCGCCGGGCGTGCTGTCACTTGAACTGAGTTCGCCCGACGCCAAACCGCTGCCACCGTTCGAGCCCGGCGCGCATATCGACGTCAAACTGCCCGACGGCACGTTGCGGCAGTATTCGTTGTGCGGCGATCCGAACGACACCTCGCATTACCGGGTCGGCATCCGCGCGGTGTCCGGCGGCCAGTCGTCGGGCTTCGTGCATCGCAGGCTGCGGCCCGGCGACCTGCTGACGGTCAGCACGCCGCGCAACAATTTCCCGCTGGTCAACGCGAAGAACTACATTTTCGTCGCCGGCGGGATCGGCATCACGCCTTTCATCCCGATGATGCGCGAACTGAGCGCGAGGCACAGCCCGTGGACCCTGCTCTACTGCAATCGCCGCAATGAGGACGCTCCGTTCCTGAAGGAGATCGAGGCGCTCGGCGGCACCGTGTCGCTGCATTCGACCGAAGCGGGCACGCGCCTCGATGTCGCGCAGCGGCTGGCCTCGGTGCAGCCGGATACGGCCGTCTATTGCTGCGGGCCCGAAAAGCTGATGCTGGCGGTCGAGGAAGTCACTTCCGCCTGGCCCGAAGGCACCGTGCATTTCGAGTGGTTCGCACCACGCAGCCGCCCGGCCGATGAGGTAAGCGGCGCCTTCGACGTGGTCTGCGAAGCCTCCGGCGTGACGCTCACCGTTCCGCCGGAAAAATCCGTTCTCGAGGTCCTGACCGAAGCCGGCATCGAGGTGCCGCGCTCCTGCGAGCAGGGCATCTGCGGCACCTGCGAGTGCCGGGTAATCGCCGGCGACGTCGACCACCGCGACAGCATCCTGTCCGCGGCCGAGCGCGCCGCCAACCAGACCATGATGACCTGCGTGTCGCGGGCGAAAAGCCCGCGGCTCGTGCTGGATATTTAGCAGAGGCGCCGACCATGACCGACGGCGACCAGAGCCCCACTTCAGACAAGAGCCAACTCTAGGAGGCATCGATGGACTATCAGTACCCCTCTTTAGACCCACACCAGAGCCGCACGCAGGAACCGACCGTGTGGCAGCAGGAACTCGCCAATGCCGTCGAGAGCGTATTCGCCAAGGGCGCCCGCGAGCTCGATGAGGTCGTTGCCGGCATGAACAAGACGCGCGTCCGCCCGCTCGACGGCGGCAACTGGACCGCGGAAAACTTCACCACCTTGATGCGCGAACTGGGAGCCTGAGCCATGTCAGTCGCCACGCTTGAACCCCGAAAGCCCGCCGCCCAGACGGCTACGCCCGCGGCCGGCCCGACCGATCAACAAGTGCAGGCCTATCTGCGCACCGGCCTGCGCAATCGCTGGTGGCCCATCCTGCCATCGCGCTTCGTAACCGCCGGCGGCAAGCCGCTCGGCATCACCCGGCTCGGCGACAAGCTGGTGCTGTGGCGCGACTCCAAAGGCGAGATTCACGTTCAGGTCGATCGCTGTCCGCATCGCGCCGTGCCGCTGTCGCGCGGCATCAACGAGGGTGACCGGCTCCGCTGCAATTACCACGGCGTCGAGGTCGGCCCCGACGGCAAGGTGCTGAGCGTGCCCGGCCAGCCCGGCTGCCCGCTCGAAGGCAAGAAGGCGGTGAAGACTTATCCGAGCCGCGAGATCGCCGGCGCGATTTTCGTCTGGTTCGGCGACGCGCTGCACGAAGCGCCGGGCGCCTTCGAACCGCCGCCGGAAATCACCGCGCCGGAATATTCGAGCTTCCTGTGCTACGCCGACTGGGAGATGCCGTGGCGTTACGCCTTCGACAATCTCATGGACCCGATGCACGGCACGTTCCTGCATGCCAACTCCCACACGATGTATCAGGGCGACACGCAGGCGCAGTTCGCGACACGCGACACCGAACACGGCTTCTTCTTCGAGAAGATCGGCCAGCGCGACGTCAATTTCGACTGGAGCGAACTGGTCGATAACGGCGCGCTCTATGTCCGTCTCGAAATCCCCTATCCGCCGTCGGGCGGCCCGGGCGGCAATTTCGGCATCACCGGTTTCGGCACGCCGATCGACGAAGACCGCATGTGCGTGTTCTTCTGGCGGACGCGCAAGGTGTCGGGCTGGCAGCGCGACGCATGGCGCTTCCTGTACAAGACCAACCTCGAGAAGCGCCACTGGCATGTGCTCGAGCAGGATCGCGAAATGCTCGACGGGCTCAAGCCAGGTCTGGAGAAATTCGAGATGCTGTATCAGCACGACGCCGGCGTAATCCGTCTGCGCCGCTATCTGGCCCAGCAGGCCCGTCAACAACTGGTCGACCTTTACGCCGCAGGAAAGATGTAACGAGCATGAAGATGACATACGCCGCGGCGGGACTGACCCGCCGCACCGCCCTCGGTCTCATCGCTTCGGCGGCGATCGCGCCGCGCTTCGCCAACGCGGCGGATCAGGCTCCCGCCGCTTTCCCCAAGGGGCAACTGAAACTGGTCGTGCCGTTCAGCCCCGGCGGCCCGGTCGACGTGCTCGGCCGGCTGCTGGCGCAGGAATATCAGGTGCGCACCGGCGTGTCGGCGATCGTCGAGAACAAGACCGGCGGCGCCGGCAATATCGGTATTGAGTATGTGCAGAAGGCGACGCCCGATGGCACGACTTTGCTGCTCATTCCGGCGGGCAATCTCACGATCAACCCGACGCTGATGAAGAACCTGCCGTTCGTGGTGCTGCGCGACTTCGCGCCGATCACGCTGCTTGCCAGCGCGCCGAATTTGTTCGCCGTGACGCCGAAATCGGGCATTACGACGATCAAGCAGCTCCTCGACAAGGCCAGAACTTCCAAGCTGACCTACGGCACCCCCGGCGTCGGCAGCCAGCTTCATCTGGCCATGGAGCTTTTCAAGGAAAAGACCGGAGCCGATCTCACGCACATACCCTATCGCGGTTCGCCGCAGGCCTTGAGCGACCTGCTCGGCGGCCATATCGACGTTCTGTCGACAAACCTTCCCTCGGTCCTGCCGTCGATCAAGGAAAAGACCATCGTGCCGCTGGCCATGACGACGGCCGAGCGCAGCCCGCTGGTTCCCGAAGTGCCGACCTTGGCCGAGGCCGGCGTTCCCGGCATCGATGTGACGTCGTGGTACGGCATGCTGGCGCCGAAGGCGATTCCGAACGATACGCGCGACGCGATCTTCAGCCTGACTGGGGACATCCTCGACCAGCCCGAGATGAAGCAGAAACTGCTGACGCAGGCGCTGACGGTGATGATCGAAAAGCCGGATGTATTTGCCGGTCGCATCGAGCGCGAAACGGCCTTGTGGGCGGAGATCATCAAGAAGCGCAATATAAGCGCGCAATAACGGCGCGGCGGCTTATAAACAGGCTGCGTTAACTCGATCGCTGCCGAAAGCTGCCGCCGCCAATCCAGGCCTCGACCTCAGCCGCGATTTTGTCGCCGGCGGTGAGAGTGTCGCGCCAACCCGCGTCGTCGGGCTTGAGCACGATCATCCAGCCAGCGCCGAACGCGTCCGCCGAAAGGATCTCCGGTTTGTCGATCAACGCTTCATTGTGGACGACGACGACGCCGTTGAACGCGGCCTTGGCGGCGCCAACCCACTTCCCGCCCTCGACCATGGCGAACCATTTGCCGCGCTCGAATGAATGTCCGATCCGCTTCGGCGTGAACACCAGCACGTCGCCCATCAATGTTGTCGCCCAAGTCGTGAAGCCTGCACCCACATTGCCGTCGGCAACGGCCAAGTACCAGATCTGGTTCTCGACGTCGTAGAACCGGTCCTCGGGAAACTCGTATCCCTGCACCTGAGCCATGCCGCGCGCCCTAGAAGGTCAGCACGCGAGCCTCGCCTTCCATGATCGTCTGGATCATGGCGGCGGCGCCCATCATGCCGTTGCATTCAGCGATCAGGTCGATCTCGTCCTTATCGAACAGCTCTAGGTTGGCTGGGCACGCCCAGAAGCGCGCGCCCTGCTCGTGCGCTTCCTTGATCCAGTCTAATACGGTTCTCGGGTCGTTCGGCTTGACCCGAATGGCCTCGGCGACGCCCTTGAACATCAATTTGCCGGACGTCGCCGTGCACAGCACATCGACTTCGTAGTCCATCGCCGCCGCGACCGCAGCGTAATAGAACGGCGCCGCCAGCTCTTCCGGATTGCGCGGATCGGTGTTCAAGAGAACGACGAGAAGCCGACGCGCCGCCTGCGACTTTTGCGGCTCTTGCCCGGTCATTGCAGGTCCACTTCCTCGACCTTGAGCTTGCGGCCCCACTGGTCGAAGAAGCGTCCGTCATTGAGCACCAACCGGTCGAGGCTGAGCCGCTCCTCCAGCGTGCGGAGCCTGAGCCGCGCTGTCGGATTATCGAGCGGGCCACCATCAGGGCCAGTGGCCGGAAAAAATGCCGCGCCATTCCATGGCACACCGGCGCCCGCGAACAGCCCGGTCATTTCGCCCCAATCGACTTCGGTGCCGATGATGTTGAGATAAGTCGAGCACTGCGGCGTCACCTTCGTCTCCGAGATGTCGACCAGCACGATCAGCGCGGTGAACGCGCCATTCGCCGCGAACTCCTCGGCGAGCCAGTGCTCGAAATCGGTGGTGTTCTCAGAAATCGACAAGCGGCGTCTCCGGCATGTAGTGCTCGAACAGCACCCAGAACACGTTAGGATGCGTCTCGGCGTACCACTTCTCGAACGCCGCGAGCACCTCCAACACCTCCACCGCCGGCACCTCGTCGGCGGCTGAAGCGTCGTCGTCAGGCGGCGTCAACGCCGCGAACATCTGCTGCGCGACAATGGCAAAACGCGACAGCACGTCAATCCTCGCCTCGCTGTCAGTATCCCAGTCGAGCTTGGCGCGCAGAATCGCGGTCGCCGCGGCCACCGCGATCTCCTCGCTCTCGGCGCTCGCCACCGCTTCGGCGACCGATCGCATCAGATTGTAGCGCCGGAAAGCAAAGGCGCGCTCGTTCGCCAAAGCCTTGGTGCGCTCGGCAATCTCGCGGCGGAAGGCCTCCTCGGCGGCGCCGGCGTGGTCGGCGGCGTGCTTGAGCGTGTCGAGGAATGACGGTCCCGGGGTCATCAGGCGCTCCTTGAACGGGGCGAACTAGGACGTGGCGGAAGAGAGAGGGAGTCGAACCCACCAAGGACCGGCTCGCGGCCCCTCCCGGATTTGAAGTCCGGACGCCCCACCGGGGACGATTCTCTTCCAGAAACCTGACCTTCGGTCATGAACGCATCGCCAGGCGGGTCCGCCGATCGGCGAAACAGATCGAGGCGGTGCTTATTGATGCGGCGCAGGTCGCCGCGCCGCAGCGTCACGCCATGGCGATCGAAAAACTCGAGAATCTGGATGGCGACCTTGCGGCCGTTATCGACGCGGTCGCGGAACTGCGCCGCGGTGAACTGGCCACCTTCCGCCTGCGCGCCACAATCAACAATGATATCAACCATTTCGGCAACGGTACTGCGCATGAAAAAATGATCATGCGCCACCTCGTCGACTTTGCCCATGCGGCCGAGCAGCTTGAGCAGGCGGCGCACATCCGGCTCGCGCACATCGAGCAGCCCGGCGATATCGCGCACGCGCGGCGGGCGAAAACGCTCGTCGCCGCCGATCAGCGGCGTCGTGCGGCGCCACAATTTCTCGTCGTCCGGCATCAACCGGACTTCGTGGCTCTTGAGCCGTACCCACGCACCGTCGAGCGCGACCTCGCCCGCTCTCACGAGCTGCTGCAGGAAGACGATGAAGGACGGCGCCGGCAGGCGGGGCTGCATCTGCATCCGCAACGGCTCAAGGCCGATGCCGGGCAGGTCCGGGTGGCCGGCGTGAAATTGCGTCAGCGTCTCGAGCACCGCGCGTTTGAGGCCAAGCCAGCGCGTCGCCGACAAGGCGAGCGCCGCATTCGGCGTCCGCACGATCACAGCCTCGCAGCGCTCGACCAGCGCAGCGGCTTCGTCCGCGCCCAGCGCGCGGTCCCGCGCGAAAACGGCAAGATCGACATGGAAAGGCGGCCGGTCGAGCAACGCCGCGAGCGAGGCCTCCGGATCGGCGATCGCATAGGCGGCGAGCTGCGCCAGACGCTCCGGCGTGCGGCGCTTGCGCGCAGGCGCGCGCAGATCGAGGAATTTGCCGCCGCCGATGGTGCGTTGCGCGGTGGTGTCGCGCAGCACGAAGCGGTCGCCGGACGCGGCCGCGATCGGATGATCCAGCACAAGCTGGATCATGGCTTCGGCGCCCGGCGCGATGGGTGTGTCGCCTAGCAGGACGATGCGGGCGCCAACCTCGGACGCGCCATGATGCAGACGCACTGGCGTCCATTGCGCGACGGCTCGCGTTTCGGCCGGCAGCAGCTTGAACGTCGCGTCGATGCGGTCGGCCGGCGCATGCAGCGCCGGATCGAGCACCATCGAGCCGCGCAAGATGGCGTCCTTGGTGACGCCATCGCCCGCCAGATTGAGCGCGCAGCGCTGGCCGGCAACGCCCCGCTCGGTCGGCTTGTCCTGCGCGTGGATCGAGCGCACGCGCGCCTCAAGTCCCGCCGGGCTGACAACGACATGATCGCCGACCGCGATCTGCCCCGACAGCACCGTTCCGGTGACGATGGTGCCGGCTCCCTGCAACGTGAAGCAGCGATCGACCGCGAGGCGGAAGCCGCCCTGCGCGCCGCTCCGCGTTTTTTCCCGCGCTTCACCAAAAAGCCGCTCGCGCAGGCCATCGATGCCCTCGCCGGTGACGGTCGAGACCGGCACGATGTCGGCATTGGCAAGCGACGTCGCCGCCAGCGCATTCTGTATCTCGGTCGACACGGCGGCGCGCCGCTCGGGCGACACCAGATCGACCTTGGTCAGCGCGACAATGCCGCGTTCAATGCCGAGCAGATCGACGATCGCCAGATGCTCGCGCGTTTGCGGCATCACGCCATCGTCGGCGGCGATCACCAGCAGGACGAAATCGATGCCGGTCGCGCCGGCCAGCATGTTGTGAACGAATTTCTCGTGGCCCGGAACGTCGATGAAGCCCAGCACCGAGCCATCCGGCGCCGGCAGATAGGCGAAGCCCAGATCGATGGAAATGCCGCGCGCTTTCTCTTCCTTGAGGCGGTCGGTATCGACGCCGGTGAGCGCGCGGACCAGCGAAGTCTTGCCGTGGTCGATATGGCCCGCGGTGCCGACGATCATGCGGACGGCTCCAATGGTTGTGCGGCCCGGCGCTCGGCCTCCGCGAGTTCGTCGGGCGACAGGCTGGCGCGCACGGCCATGAAGAACTGCATCGCCAGCGGGCTGCCGCCATTGCGTGCGCGCAACAGCCACGCCATCGCCGCGACACCGTCGCGTTCGACACCGGAGCCGAGATGACAGGCGGCCCCTAACATCGCCTGGCCGTCGGCGTCACCGCGGTCGGCGGCCTTTCGCCACCACGATGCGGCAACCGAAGGGTCGCGTGGCACGCCAAACGCGTTGTGGTGGATCATGCCGAGGCGCGTCATCGAGGCCGCCACGCCTTGCGCGGCGGCACGTTCGGCCCAGTCGCGCGATGCGGCATGATCGACGGCGATGCTGTCGCCCTCGAGCAGCATCCAGCTCAGCATGTCTTGCGCCGGGGCATCGCCCTGCTCCGCCGCCGCGCGATAAAGTTCGGCGGCGCGGACATTGTCCTGTTCGACGCCATCGCCTTTGAAATAGAGCGACGCGAGATTGCGCTGGCCGATCGGATCGCCGCCTTGCGCGGCCAGTATCAGCCAACGCTCGGCCAGCTTGATGTCGCGGTCGACACCCATGCCTTCGGAAAAGCAGGCGCCGATATTATTGGCGGCGCGCGCCACGCCGGCATGCGCCAGCGGCGTCCAGAGGTCGAGCGCCTTCGCGTAATCGCCCTGGCCCGCGGCGTCATACGCCGCCGCCATGCGGTCGGCGACCGGAACCTCTTCGCTTTGCTGGGCGCCAAACCACTTCATGATGCGCCCTCCGGCGCTTTCAGCGTGGCGAGGTTGGCGATAAAGGCATCGACATTGTCGAGGCAGCGCAGATCGAACAGCAGCGAGTCCTTTTCGATACGGCCGACCACCGGCACCGGCAGCCGACGCAGCGTATTGGACAGCGCGTTAAGGCGCCCGCCGCTCTTGCCGCTCGTCCCGCCCTTGCCGCCCTTGTGGGCGACCGGCGCGATCGACACCGCGAGGCTCGGCAGGGTCTCGACCGGCAAGGCGCCCGAGCCAACCTGGCTCGCACAGGCCGCGGTCGCGATCAAAAATCCATCGCCGAGCTTTTGCCGGAGGGCCGGGATGACGCGGCGCGCGACCTCCTGCATCTCCATCACCGGCCGCGCCAGCAACCGGTAGGTCGGCAGCGTCTCGGTGAGCCGGTCGGGATCGCGATAGAGGCGCAAGGTCGCCTCGACCATGGCGAGACGGATCTTGTCGACGCGCAGCGCGCGTTTCATCGGGTTCTTGTTGAGCTTTTCGATCAGCGCCTTGCGGCCGACGATGAATCCGGTTTGCGGCCCGCCAAGCAGCTTGTCGCCGGAGAAAGTCACCAGATCGGCGCCCTCGGCGATAGCTTCCGCCACCGTCGGCTCGTGCTTGAGGCCAAAGCGCGTCAGATCGACCAATGTGCCGGAGCCGAGATCGTTGACCAGCGGCACCTTGTGCTGTGCCGCGAGCGCCGCCAGTTCGCGTGGGGCGACTTCCTTGGTGAAACCTTCGATGCGGTAGTTCGAGGTATGAACCTTGAGGATCAGGCCGCTCTTGTCGTTCAAGGCGCCGGCATAATCTTTCATATGCGTGCGGTTGGTGGTGCCGATCTCGACGAGTCTGGCACCGGCGCGGCTCATGATCTCCGGCATGCGGAAGGCGCCGCCGATCTCGATCAGTTCGCCGCGAGAAACGATGGCCTCGCGGCCCTTGGCGAAGGTATTGAGCACAAGCAGCACGGCCGCGGCATTGTTGTTGACGATGGTAGCGTCCTCGGCGCCGGTGAGTTCGCAGAGAAGATCGCGCACCAGTTCGTCGCGCTCGCCGCGCCTGCCGCCGCCGAGATCGAATTCGAGCGCCACCGCGTTGCGCATGGCGACGGTTGCCGCTTCGACGGCCGCCTCGGCAATCAACGCGCGGCCGAGATTGGTGTGCAGCACCGTTCCGGTGAGGTTGAACACCGGCTTGAGATTGGGTTGCGCCTGCCTCTGCAGCCGCTCGCGGGCGGCAGTGGCAAAGGCTTCGGGGTCGGCGGACGTTTCGCCGCGCGCGCGAGCACCGGCGATCGCCTCGCGCACCGCGGCGACGGTTGCCGTGCGGCCGAACTTTTCGTTCGCCGCCAGCGCGACCGCATGGCGCATCACCTCGTCGACCGACGGCAGTTTGCGCAAGGCGGCGTCCTTTCATCGCGTCAATAGCCAAGCATGAACGGATTGATGCCGCCGCGCCGGTAACCGAGATCGCGAACCAGAAGATCGAGCGCGAGAGTCGCGACGTCGTCCGCCACCGGATCGAGCGCCGGGTTGGCGACCTGCTGCATGATCTTTACATAGCTGTGGCATTTGTCGCAGGTCTCGGCGCGCACCTGCTTGTCATGCTCGACATGCTGATAGCTGATGCCGCCGGTCTCACCGCACAAAGTGCATTTGACGCGCACGTAATTCCAACTGGTGGCGCAGAGCGAGCAGACGCAGAAGCGCGTGTTGTGCGCGCCTTCCCAGCCGACCACGAGCGAGGCCACCGGCGGGCCGCCGCAGGCCGGACAGACGCCATCGCCGACCGGCACCAGGCTCTTGGGCTCGAGCCGCGCGGCCATCCGCGCGAAATGCACCTGTAACGCAGCGGCAACGAAGAGATGATCGGCCAGCGCCTCGACCGGAACCGTATCGGACAGCACGGCGACAACCATGGCGGCACGCTGTCCGGCATCCGTCGTGCCGGCGCGCTCCAGCGCGGCGCGCGCCGGATCCGGCATCTCCATCGCCTTCGCCTCCGCGAACAACCGGTCGAGCGTCGTGTCGAAGGCGATGTCGGCGGTGAATGTGCCGCGGTCGAGCGGCGGCATGGCGTGTTCGCGCGCGCGTTTGAGGGCGTCCCCGGAAGGCATGTCCGGGTCGGCGAGACCTTCCTGGACGTTGTGCTGGATGCCGCTCAGTTGCCCAAGGAAATGCAGATAAGGGCCGAGCTGATGCTCCGTCGCCAGCGAATGGAAACGGTGGGCGCGCAATGCGAACAAAGTTGTCGGATCGGGGAGTCTGACAAAAGGCGGCTCGGCGATTTGACCGATCGGGATCGGCTCATGCCGAGGCGCACCAACGCTACCACTCATAATTCACGAACCCTCCGGGCCACGTGCCTTAATTGGGCGTGGCGCCCCGTGTGCGCCACGCCGAACATTATACTACTTTCGGCCGCCGCTGACCAATTCGCGCAGCCATTTGCGGTGGTGCCGCCACGCCCAGCCGCCGGAAACCTGACCGCGGGTCATGGCGCCGATGGTGCCGCGCACCCAGATCGCCGCGTAAACATGGACGATCCAGACGCAGATGATCGCCACCGCCGCCATCGCGTGGATCAGCACGGCAAAACGCTTGGTCTCGACCGTCGAATAGGCCGCGAAATACTGGTCCCAGATCAGAACGCCGCTCACGATCAGTGTCAGGATCAGGATCGACATCGACCAGAAAACGACCTTCTGGCCGGCATTGTACTTGCCGATCTCGGGCAGACGCTCTTCGTGGCCGCCGAGCACGTCGGCGAGCCGCGCCATCCAGGTGCCGTCCTCGGCCGCCCACAGGTTCGCCCGCCAGAAGCGGAAGAACAGGCCGGCGAACGAGAAGAACAGCACGACGCCGATCCACGGATGAATCGTGCGCGTCCATTGCCCGCCGCCGAACAGCCCGGTCAGGAAGAACAGGCTGGGGTGAAACAGAGCGAGCCCGGAGAGCGCGAGCAGGACCAGGCAGATTGCCGTGACCCAGTGATTGGCGCGCGCTCCCCCCGTATAGCGGTCGACCTTGACCGGATGACCGGGATGAACGCTATCGCCCCGTTCGACGTCATAAGCCGTCATGACGCGTTCCCCTTTCCGACCAGTTCCTCGGCCTTCCGTTCATCCTCGGGCGGCACCGTGTTAGGTCCCTTGACGAGGTGATGGATGACGCCGATCGCCGCGAACGCGGCCATCGCCGTGAGGCCGGCATATTTGGTGACGCCCTTCCACAGTTCGACCACCTGGCTGATATGCGGATTCTTCGGCAGGTTGGCGTAGATCTGCGGCTGGTCGGCGTGCTGCAGCACGTACATGACGTGCGTGCCGCCCACGCCCGGCGGATCGTAGAGCCCGGCATTGGCAAAACCGCGCGACTTCAGATCCTTGATGCGGCCTTCGGCATGCTTCTTCATCTCGTCCTTGCTGCCGAAGACGATGGCATGCGTCGGACAAGCCCGCGCGCAGGCCGGACCCTGGCCGACGGCCACGCGGTCCGAGCACAGCGTGCACTTGTAGGCCTTGTGATCGACCTGGCTGATGCGTGGAATGTTGAAGGGACAGCCCTTCACGCAATAGCCGCAGCCGATGCACTTGTCGTGGTCGAAGTCGACGATGCCGTTGGAGTACTGCACGATGGCGCCGGGCGCCGGGCAAGCCTTGAGGCAGCCCGGATCGGCGCAATGCATGCAGCCATCCTTGCGGATGAGCCATTCGAGGTTCTGCGACTCCGGATTGACCCATTCGGTGAAGCGCATCACCGTGAACATCTCCGGCGTCAGGTCGGGTGGGAAGTTGTAAGACCCGACATTGTCGCCAACGGGCGTGCGCATGTCGTTCCACTCGAGGCAAGCCACCTCGCAGGCCTTGCAACCGATGCACTTCGACACATCGATCAGCTTCGCCACCGGCGTGAGCTGCCGCGCCGGCGCCGAGATATTCGACGCCGAGCGCTTGATCAGGTCTTCCTGGCCGTAAGTCGGCGGTCCAGGCTTCGTCGGGGTCGGAGGCAGGACGTATTCGAAATTCGCCATGTTCGCCTCCTTTAAGCCACTGGGCCGTTGGGGATGGACTCAATATCGACGAGGAACGCCTTGTATTCAGGCGTTTCGATGTTTGCGTCTCCGACATAAGGCGTCAGCGAATTCGGGCCGAAGCCCTTCTTCGTTTCGCCCATGAAGCCCCAGTGCAGCGGAATGCCGACGATATGCACCGTCTTGCCGTCGCAGATGAGCGGCTGAATACGCTTGGTGACGACGGCTTTCGCCTTCACCGATCCGCGCTTCGACCACACCCTCACCCAGCCACCGGAGGTGATGTTCTTTTCCTTGGCCAGCTGTTCGCTGATCTCGACAAAGAACTCCGGCTGCATCGACGCATTCAGCTGCGCATGCTTGGACCAGAAGTGGAAGTGCTCGGTGAGACGATAGGACGTCGCCGCGTAGGGGAAGTCCTTGGCGTCGCCGAACTGTTCCATGTCGCCCTTGAACACGCGTGAAGCGGGGTTACCCCTGATCTTCGGCGCGATCACGTTGGCGATCGGCGATTCAAACGGCTCGTAGTGGACCGGGAACGGCCCGTCCCGCATCATGCCGCGGGTGAACAGGCGAGCGGTGCCTTCCGGGTTCATGATGAACGGTCCGACCACGTCCGGCTTCGCGGCCGGCGCGATATCGGGCACGTCGTCGCCGGTCCAGGCGGTGCCGTTCCAGGCGAGCAGCGGGCGCGTCGGATCCCACGGCTTGCCGTTGATGTCGGCCGAAGCGCGATTGTAGATGATGCGCCGGTTGACCGGCCACGACCATGACCACTTGCCGAAGGTGCCGAGATCGAGTGGATCGCTGTTATCGCGGCGGGCCATGTTGTTGCCCGCTTCGTTCCAGCAGCCCGAATAAATCCAGCAGCCGCAGGCGGTCGTCCCGTCGTCGCGCAAGGCGGCGAAGGAGACGACCTGCTTGCCCTTCTGCAGCACGAGCTTGGTCGGGTCGTTCGGGTCCGGCACGTCGGCCAGCACCGAGCCGTTCATTTCCTTCGCCAGTTCTTCCGGCGTCGGCTGGTTCGGATCCTTGTAGCGCCAGTCGAGCTGGACGATCGGCTCGGGAACAGCACCGCCTTCCTTCTCATAGAGCTTCTTCAGGCGCTGGTAGATCTGCCCCATGATCCAGGTGTCGTGCTTGGCCTCGCCCGGCGGGGTAGCGCCCGCCCAGTGCCATTGCAGCCAGCGGCCCGAATTGGTCAGCGAGCCTTCGTCCTCGGCAAAGCACGTGGTCGGCAGCTCGTAGACCTCGGTCTGGATCGAACCCGAGTTCACATCGTTGTATTCGCCGTGATTCTCCCAGAACCGCGCCGTCTCCGTCTGCAACGGATCCATGACGACGAGGAACTTCAGTTTGGAGAGCGCCGCGGTCAGCTTCTTGCGGTTCGGGAACGACAGCAGGGGATTGAAGCCCTGGCAGAAGTAGCCGTTCATCTTGCCTTCGTGCATCAGCTCGAAAGCGCGCAGGACGTCGTAGGACGGCACATCGAGCTTGGGCAGATAATCGTACGCCCAGTTATTCTGGGCCGTCGCGGCGTCGCCCCACATCGACTTCAGGAAGCTCACCATGAACTTCCTGTAGTTCTGCCAGTAGCTCATCTGGTTCGGCCGCAACGGCTTGAAGCCGCGCGTCGACATATACTGGTCGAAGGTCGCTTCCTTTTCCGTCGGGATCGCGAGATACCCGGGAATCAGGTTCGACATCAGGCCGAGGTCGGTCAGGCCCTGAATGTTGGAATGACCGCGCAAGGCGTTCATGCCGCCACCACGCACGCCGATATTGCCCAGGATGAGCTGGAGCATCGCCATGCCGCGGATGTTCTGCGAACCCTTGGAGTGCTGGGTCCAGCCGAGCGCATACATCGACGTCATCGTCTTGGTCGGCGTCGAGCATTCCGAGATCATCTGCGCGACTTTAAGGAACTTGTCCTTGGGTGTGCCGCAAATGCGCTCGACCATCTCGGGCGTGTAGACCGCGACGTGCTGCTTCAGCAGGCTCCAGACGCTGCGCGGGTGGCTCAAGTCAGATTTGACATAGCCATCGTCACCCAGCTCGTAGTCCCAGGTGGAGCGATTGTAGTCGCGGCGCTGTTCGTCGTAGCCGGTGAAAAGGCCGTCGGCGTACTGGAAGCCTTCCTTGATGATGTAAGGCGCATTGGTGAACGCCTTCACGTATTCCCACTGCACCTTGTCGTTGGCGATGCAGTAATTGATCACGCCCATCAGGAACGCGATGTCCGTGCCCTGGCGGATCGGCGCATAGTAGTCCGCAACCGCGGCCGAGCGCGTAAAACGCGGGTCGACGACGACAAGCTTGGCGCCGCGGTTGGCTTTCGCCTCCGTGACCCATTTAAAGCCGCAAGGGTGCGCCTCAGCGGCGTTGCCACCCATAATAACGACGAGGTCGGTATTCTTGATATCCGTCCAGGAGTTCGTCATTGCACCGCGACCGAATGTTGGGGCCAGACTGGCCACCGTCGGTCCGTGTCAAACTCTTGCCTGGTTATCGAATGCCAACATGCCCGCGCTACGAACGACCTTGTAGGTCGCCCACGCGGTTTCGTTCGTCGTTGCAGAAGCCGCCAGGAAGCCCGTGGTCAGCCACCGGTTCACGGTGACGCCTTCAGCGTTCTTGGCGACGAAGTTTTTATCGCGATCGTCTTTCATCAGCCGCGCGATACGATCGAGCGCGGCATCCCACGACACGCGTTCCCACTTGTCGGAGCCGGGCTTGCGAACCTGCGGATACATGGTGCGCGTCTTGGCGTGCACCATGTCGAGGAGGCCGGCGCCCTTCGGGCACAGCGTGCCGCGATTGGTCGGATGATCCGGATCGCCCTCGATGTGAATGATGTCGGCTTTTTCGCCCTTTTTCAGATCGCCCTTGGAATACATGATGATTCCGCAAGCGACCGAGCAATATGTGCAGGTATTCCGGGTCTCGGTCAGATTCGCGAGCTTCCAGGGACGAATGGACGTCGCGTAGGCGGCTTCGATATCTCCGAAGCCAAGTGCACCGAGTGTTGTTCCCGCTATACCCGCGCTGGCACCCTTCAAAAACTGGCGCCGCGAGAGCTCCATATTCATCGTCTTTGCCCTCCCTTGAGAGCTTAGCCCCCGCCGGGGGACGACTATCGCAACCACGGCCCTTCGGTCTGCTTGCGGCGCGCGACCACGCGCATCGTCACGCTATTTTTGAACTGTAACAAAGTCAAACCACTGGTGAGTATGTCACACTACGCCGCGCGACGTTGTGCGGTGCAATATGTGCGCACCTCTTTCCATGACGGCAACAGTTTGTGCGGTCGTGGACGCCTTTACCGACCGTGGGATGGGTCGCCGCTTTTCGACGCAGGACCGACATCGTCACGGAATGTTCGGCAAACACATTCTTTTGAATGCTACGGGCGGCAATATTATCCGGGACGCCCCCGCGGTGCCGCTTTTGCCGATTGACCGGCCGTCCCCCGGTGGCGCACACTTTGTATTGTGATCGCCCAAGCGGCTCCCGAGTATCGGGGCACATCGTTCATTCGTTTCATCGCCAGAACAGCTGGCGCGACGATGGTCGCGGTCGCCGTTGTGTCGTCTATTGATTTGGCCCGTGCGGCCGAGTTGGTCCCCTGGACCGGCGCGGCCCCTCCCGGCTTCACGCTTCCCCAGTTCGGCGCCGCTCCAGGCTCAGCAATCGCGCTCGCGAGCGAAAGCGGCGAAGCGATTCTCGTCCATTTCTTCGCGAGTTGGTGCGAGCCGTGCCGCGAGGAGCTCCCGGCGCTCCAGCGCCTCGCCGAACGCGGCCATCCTGGAATTAAAATTCTCGCGATATCGGTCGCCGATGTCGACGCGCCGCTGCGGCGTCTGCTGGACGCGACGGGCGTCACCTTTCCCGTGCTCATGGACCGCGACCGCGCGGTCGCCCGGTCGTGGGATATCTCCGCCCTGCCCTCAACCGTCATTCTCGATTCGCGCCACACCGCCTGGCTCATCGTCGAATCCGATTTTGGTTGGGACGCGCTGGAACCGAAGCAACTGACCGACCGCCTCACTTCGACACGAAACGACCTTCACGCCCAACAAAGTCTCGTCACCCAAGGAGGACAATGAAATGTTTCTCGATCGCCGTACCCTTCTGAAAGCCGGCGCCGCCGTGACGCTGAGCGCGGGCCTGCCGCGCTTTGCTTCCGCTGCCGGCAATTTCAACCCGCAGCCCGGCAACTGGCGCACCTTTGAAGTCGTTACCACGCTGCAAATCGCCAAGCCCGCAGCCACGACGCAGGCCTGGGTGCCGGTGCCGGCCGTCAACGAGGCGGACTGGTTCAAGTCGCTCGGCAGCAAGTGGACCACCAACGGCGCCGCCACGCTCCAGCGCGACGGCAAATACGGCGCCGAATTCGTGCATGTCGAATGGAAGAATGGCGAGACCGCGCCGGCGATCACCGTGACGAGCCGCGTCGCGACGCGCGACCGCGCCGTCGATCTCGGCAAATCCGGTCATGCCCAGCTCTCCGCGGCCGAGTTCAAACACTATACCGAAGGCACCGATTTGATCCCGACCGGCGGTATCGTCAAGGAAACCGCTGACAAGATAACCGCCGGCGCCAAAACCGACGTCGACAAGGCGCGCGCGATCTACGAGTGGATCGTCGAGAACACGCAGCGCAATCCGAAGACGCGCGGCTGCGGCATCGGCGACATCGCCTCGATGCTCAAGACCGGTAACCTCACCGGCAAGTGCGCCGATCTCAATGCGCTCTATGTCGGCTTGGCCCGCGCCTCCGGTGTTCCGGCGCGCGATGTCTATGGCATCCGCGTCGCGCCCTCGAAGTTCGGCTACAAGAGCCTCGGCGCCGGTTCGGAGGTCATCACCAAAGCCCAGCACTGCCGCGCCGAAGTCAATCTCGCCGGTCTCGGCTGGGTGCCGGTCGATCCCGCCGACGTCCGCAAGGTCGTGCTTGAAGAGCCGCCGACCAACCTCGCGATGACCGATCCGAAGGTCGAAGACGCGCGCAAGACCTTGTTCGGCGCATGGGAAGGTAACTGGCTGGCCTACAATTTCGCCCACGACATCGCCCTGCCGGGCGCGACGGGGCCGAAACTGGGCTTCCTGATGTATCCGCAGGCCGAATGCGGCCCGAACCGCCTCGACTGTCTCGATCCGGATACGTTCAAGTACACGATCACGGCGAAGGAACAGACGGCGGCGTGACGCGGTTTGTTGGGATCGACGACAAAAATGGCGGGTGCCGCACAGGCGGCACCCCGTGTTTTGGCATTCGCCGCGTTCACGTAACCGTGTCGGGCGGAACCCAAAGGCCTGCCTACCTGTTGCCCTGTCATGACAGTGCAGGAGCAGGCCATGCGCAAAAGCGCACCATTTCTCATTCTTTCGACGTTCATCGTCGTGTCATCTCTTGGCGGCGCGGCCTATGCGCAGCAGGCACAGCCGCGCGAGAACATGCCCCAGCAGCAGGACAGCCACAGCGACGGCACCAAACCGGAGAACATGGGTTCGACCGGTTGGACCGGCGGCACCGGCGGATCGCATATCGGGACCAGCAATTCGCTCACCGACGGTTCGGGCACCAACGCCAACTCGGAAGCCGCCAAGGACCAGCCGCTCACCGCGACGGGGGAGGACCTGAAAGGTCCGGCCGTCCGCTTCCCGGCCGGCAAGACTCCGGAATAATTGTCCCCGATCGGAGCGCGCCGTGACGGCGTCCTCCGTCAACGCGCTTGATTTACGCGGGCTGCGCTGCCCGCAACCGGTGCTGCGCGCCAAGAAAGTGTTGCGCAAGATGGAAGCCGGCGCGCATCTGGTGCTCGAATGCACCGATCCCCTCACCGTCATCGACGTCCCGCATTTCTGCAATCAGACCGGTCACCGGCTGCTCGCGCGCGAGCAGCGCGGCGACCTCTACATCTTCACCATCGAGAAGAATGGCTGAATCCGTTATGCCGCCGACAGATTTGCAGCCGGTCTACCTCGACAGCAATGCCACCACGCCGACCGACCCGGCCGTGCTCGCGGCCATGCTGCCTTATCTCACGGACCATTTCGGCAATCCCTCCTCGGCGCACGCACTCGGACACAAGGCGCATGGCGCAGCCGATCGGGCGCGTGCAGAGGTCGCGGCGTTGATCGGCGCGACGCCCGGCGAAATCGTGTTCACAAGCGGCGGCACCGAGGCCAGCAATATGGCGATCCGTGGCGCGGCAGCGATGACCGGCCGGCGCACCATTGTCACGACCAACATCGAACATCCGGCGACGGATGCCTGCTGCGCCCTGCTCGAACGCCAGGGTTTTACGATCAAGCGGCTGATGAGTTCGCCGGACGGACTGGTCGACGCGGCCGATGCGCGCGCGCTCATCGATCGGGACACCGCGCTGGTGACGATCATCCATGCGCAGAACGAGATCGGCACGCTGCAGCCTGTCGCGGAGATCGCGGCCATCGCGCGGCAGGCCGGCGCGCTGGTGCATGTCGATGCCGCGCAGTCGGTCGGCAAGGTGCCGCTCGATGCCGGCACGCTTGGCGCGGATCTCCTGTCCATCGCCGGCCACAAGCTCTATGCGCCGAAAGGCGTCGGCGTTCTTTATATAAAGCGCGGCGTCGCGCTGCCGCCATTGCTCGTCGGCGCGGGGCAGGAACAGGGCCGCCGGCCGGGCACCGAGAACGTGCCCTATATGGTCGCGCTGGGCGAAGCCTGCCGTCTTGCCGCCGAGGCGTTGCCCGCCGCCGAACCGCGGCTGCGCGCGCTGGCCGGCCGGCTGCTGGAGCGCCTGACATATAATGTGCCGGGGCTGACGTTGGTCGGCGACCGTAAGTGCCGGCTGCCGAACACGCTGAACGTGCTGTTTCCGGGCGTTTCAGGCCGCCAGCTGCTCGCCGCCTGTCCCGCCGTTTTTGCCTCCAATGGCTCGGCCTGTCATGCCGACAGCGAGGAGCCATCGGCGGTTCTGCTCGCGCTGGGAATCCCGCGCGACGCCGCGCTCGGCACCGTGCGCCTGTCGCTCGGCCGCCATACCACCGAAAATGACGTCGATCGGGCCGCCGATCATCTCGCGGACACCTGGCGCACACTTGGCGCGCAAGGCCCCGAACAAACCCTGCGCCGGAAAACAGGCTGAACGAGCAACGCCGATGAATTTCATGCAACCGATCAGGCTGAGCCACCTGTCGCATGGCGGCGGCTGCGGCTGCAAGCTCGCGCCGTCGGTGCTGCAACAGCTTCTGTCGAGCCACCCGGTCGCCACGCCTTACAAACAACTGCTCGTCGGCGTCGAGACCGGCGACGACGCCGCAGTGTGGGAGCTCGACCCTGGCAACGCGAATGGCACCTGCATCATCGCCACCACCGATTTCTTCATGCCGATGGTCGACGAGCCGCGCGATTTTGGCCGCATCGCCGCAACCAATGCGATCTCGGATGTCTATGCGATGAGCGGCACCCCCATTTTTGCACTCGCCATTCTCGGCATGCCGGTCGACAAGATTCCGCCGGAGATGGTGCGGCAGATTCTGGAAGGCGGCGCGTCGGTCTGCGAGAGCGCCGGTATCCCCATTGCCGGCGGGCATTCCATCGATTCGCCCGAACCGATCTACGGCCTTGCCGTGATCGGCACCGTGCCGAAACAGAATATCCGCCGCAACAGCGATGCCAAGCCGGGCGACGCCTTGATCCTCACCAAGGCGCTCGGTGTCGGCATCTATTCGGCGGCGTTCAAGAAGAACACATTGTCGCGTCCAGCTTATGATGAATTCATCGCCTCGACGACGCTGCTCAACAAGATCGGCGCCAGGCTCGGCCAGAGGCCGGAGGTTCACGCCATCACCGACGTCACCGGCTTCGGCCTGCTTGGCCATGCGCTCGAACTGGCGCGCGGCTCGGGACTGACGGTTACGGTGAAGGCCTCGCAATTGCCGCTGCTCAAGGACGCGGCCGAACTTGCCCAGCAAGGCTTCGTGACCGGCGCCTCCGGGCGCAACTGGAAAAGCTACGATACCAGCGTCACGCTGCCGGACGGCACCCCCGACTGGCAACGGCAAATCCTGTGCGATCCGCAAACCTCGGGCGGACTTCTCATCTCCTGCGCGCCAGACAAAGCCGATGATCTCGCAATGGAAATTATCGCGGACGGCTATCCGGCCGCGCGCATCATCGGCCGGGTCACGGCAGGAGCCGCCGGGATTGTCGTCGAGCCTTAGCCGCCATCGGACGCATTGAGTGTGAAATGCGTCCCGGATTGCCGCGCGGGCTTGATCTTGCCGACCGCCAGGACGCGCGGCGTATCATCCGCCGACAATGCCCTGGAGTAATAGTAGCCCTGCACTTTGTGTCCTCTCCAGGATCGGATCAGCTCCAGTTGATCTTTTCTTTCGACGCCTTCGACGATGACGTCGAGGCCGAGATCGTGCGCCAGGCTAATGGCGGCCTTCACGATCTTCGCGTTAGCCGAACCCGGCGTCAGATCGAGCATGAAGTTCTGGGCGATTTTTATCCGGTCGACCGGGAAGCGGCCGAGGTATTCAAGCGATGAATATCCGGTTCCGAAATCGTCAATGGCGATACGCAGACCGGCCTCGTGCAGGCGAAGCAGGACATCGTTATGTTCGCGCGACGCTCCCATCAGCACACTTTCCGTCAATTCGAGCTCAAGCAATTTCGCCGGCAAGCCGGTCGCCGCGAGAATTTCAGAGATATCCTCCTCCAACTCGAATTGCTTCTTGAACTGGAGCGCCGACACATTCACCGCAATCAGCGGCGGCGCGATTCCATCGTCGAGCCACGCCTTCATCTGCCGGCAGGCCTCGCGAAGCACCCAACTCCCGAGCTCGACGATCAACCCGATTTTCTCCGCGACGGGGATGAGTTCGGTCGGCGGGACCAGACCCCGTATCGGGTGGTTCCAGCGAACCAGAGCCTCCAAGCCGATAATCCCGTTGGTGTCGGCGTTGACTTGGGGCTGGTACTCGAGAAAGAGCTGCCCGGAGCTGATCGCCGTGCGCAACTCGACACCGAGGGTGACGCGTGCACGCACCTCGGCATCCATCGCGTCGGTAAAGAACCGGTAGGTGCCCCGTCCTTCCGCCTTGGCCCGGTAAAGGGCGACGTCGGCGTGCGACAGAAGCAACTCGGCATCCGGCGAATCCGGTCCATAGAGAGCGATGCCGACACTGGCCCCGGTGCGGATCTCATTGCCTTGAATCGAGTAGGGCTCGGCGATTGATTTCAGCACCTTATCGGCCAGAACGGCGGCGTCCGAGGGCTCGTCAATATCAATTGCGATCAACGCGAATTCGTCGCCGCCGAACCTGGCCACGGTATCGGCCTCGCGAAGGGTCTTTTCCAGACGCTGCGCGACCGATTGAAGCAAGAGGTCTCCGACCGGGTGCCCCAACGTGTCGTTGACGTCCTTGAAATGATCGAGATCCAGATAGAGCACGGCGAAATTCTTGCCGCCACGATGCGCCCGCGCAATTCCCTGCTGCAAGGCTTCGACGAAGACGCCGCGATTGGCAAGGCCGGTCAGCGTATCGTGACGCGCCATGCGCACCAGTTGTTCCTCGGCATGTTTACGCTCGGTGATGTCCCGCAGGATCGCTACCGCGCCCCACCCCGTGCCCTTCTGGATTGCGGACACGGACAGTTCGATCGGGAATTCCGTGCCGTCCTTGCGAATGGCGGCAAACTCCAACGTCTTGCCCAGCACCTCGCCGCGGCCGGTGGCGGCAAACTCCTTCATTCCGACAGCCGCCCTCTCGCGATACCGCTCTGGCGCGAGCCATTGGTGCACGTCTTTTCCGATCGCCTCGTCGGCGGTGTAGCCAATGATTCGCTCGGCGGCGGGATTCCAGTAGGTCACCTTGGCAGCGGCATCCATTGTGATGATGCCGTCCTGCGCCGTTTCGGTGACGGCCCGGAACCGCTTCTCGTTCGTCTCAATCAACGTGTTCATCTGCTCCCGCAGCAGCAGCGTCCCGATAATCTCGGCCAATGTGGCGAGAGAATCGATTTCAACCGGCGACCATTGGCGCGCCGTCCGGCAATCGTCGATGCCGATATGGCCCCAGTAATCGCCGGCGACCGCAATCGGCACCAACAAATTCGAACGAACATTCATACTGCGCAGAATCCGCGCGACGACCCCGGTGGCGTTGTCGGTGAACGTCACCACCGGCTTGCCCTCCGTCAAGGGCGCAAACCAGGCATCGATCTCACGGGAATTGCCTGCAACGATGGGCAGCACGCCGGGGCCCAGTTCGGGCACATCGTCGCGTTGCCACGAAGCGACTATGGTCATGTCGCGCTCCGCGCGGGGCCGCTTGAAAACAACTGTCCTATCGACTTGCAGTGCCTCCGCGAGCGTCTTCAATGCGCCCGGCAACGAGCCTTCAAGTGTCTGCCCCGCCACAAGTCGAGCGGTGCAGAGTGTCATGGCGTGGAGGACATTGTCGCGATAAGCCAACGACATCGCCGCCCGCTTGCGCTCGGTGATATCGCGGAAATACCAGACACGCCCCAGGTTTGGATCATTCGGGCTGCTGAGCGATGCTGTATGGCGCTCGATAAACCGTCCGTCGGTCGTTTCATACTCCTCGAAGGCCTGCTCCTCCGGGTGTTTGAAAAGGTACTCAACACGCGCCCGAAAGGCATCGCCGTCTTTGATAAGGGACACCACCCGGTCCAGCACCCGAGGATCGTATCCAGCTGTGAGGTCGCTTAACGGCACATTCCACATCGCTGCAAATCGCTGGTTGAACGAAACGATCTTTCGATTCGAATCGACTACCAAAATGCCATCAGGAGACGCTTCCATCTCCGACATGAGAAGGGTGTTTGCGAACTGCAGTGCGTTTTCGACGAGCTTGCGTTCTGTAACATCCTGCAGGATCCCATAAATCCTCTCTGGCTGCCCGTCCGTGTCAGCGATTGCCTGGGCGAAGCCATGAACGTACTTGATCGAGCCGTCATCCATCACAAGCCGGAAGTCCACGCCTTGGTTCATTCCGGCCGCGTTCTGCTTAGCGGTTTCCAACGAGACCACATCTCTATCGTCAGGATGCACGCGCGCCAAGATGGCCTCGAAGGACGGCTTGAATGTCGCCGGATCGACACCAATGATGCGGTAGGCTTCCGCCGAACACGTGCCGAAATGGCCCTCCAGATCCGTCTCCCAGCTTCCGATTTTTCCAAGCCGCTGGGCATCGGCCATTGCCGCTTCGCTGGTTCGCAACTTGGCCAGCAAAAGGCCTTGCCCAACCCTGGTCCGCAAATTCTCGATAATTGTCCGATTGATATCGAAGCCGGATACGACGAGCGTGACAGTGAAGATCAGCAACATCACGCCCATTTCGATCTGCATCGCACTACCGAGCGTCAGCAGCGCGACGGCCACAGGTAGGATTGTCGGCAAGGCGAAAGCCAGCATGGTTGGCAGATAGGCCGCGTGGCTGACCACGCCGCCAGCGGCCATACCACCGAGCATGAATACGATGAAGACTTGGTAGATCGGGTTTGACGTCACAACAACGACCAGGCCGGTCACGCCCCACATGCAGGCTGTGACAAAGGCGCCCCAGGTGGCGCGTCGCGCCCAGAGCCGCGCCGCGCTGGCGGGCGGCGCAGTTGTTACGTAGCGGCGCCGAAGGAGGTATCGGCACAGAATCACGAAAACGAATAGCGCAAGCCAAGGTATAATGACCCATGTCGCGAATTCGCGCCAAAGACTGACACTGAGAATAGCCGCAAGGATGACGTTGACGGGAAGATCGATCCGTTTGCTGATCAGTTGACGAATCTGTTCGGCGAGGACCTCAACGATGAGCGCATCGGGGTCGGCGTTCGCGAACGTAGCCGCGCTCTTTTTCGATGCGGTCTGCTTCACTCGAACTTTCCTGCTCCAACACAGTTCAACCTGATCAATCCGTCGATTTACGTCAACCGGCCCACAATGAGCGATACGGCAAGCGAGTTATCGAAAGCCGCCAGCTTAAAATGACCACCGCAAAGCATTTAAGTGGTGCGTCGAGGCTACAATGACGTCACGCCAACACCCGAGCTCCGCGAATGACAGATGCCGACCCTCATTGCCGCCCGCGGCACACTTCCGGCGTCCTCCGAGACGGGCCGACCGCTTCAATATAAA
>JBAZSM010000022.1:0-48240 GCA_041662425.1 Pseudolabrys sp. | reverse complement strand
TGGCCGAGCGGATCGGGCGTCTTGGTAACGTTGTCGGCCGCGAGAACGTGATTGCCGGCACCGATTGCGGCTTCGCGCAAGGTCCGTTCTATCGCCGCGTCCACCCGACGGTCATGTGGGCCAAACTCGAGGCTTTGGTCGCCGGCGCGCGGCTGGCGAGCCAGGAGCTGTGGGGCCGGGCGGCGGCGTAAGCCGCGCGGTTTCCCGGTTGAAGAAGTGATCCGGGCGGGATGGCCGAAGTGTCGCTTCTGGCGTTAGTCTGGGCGTAAAGGCCGTTATAACGCCGGAACCCCGGGAGTCACGCCGATGAACGTCAACGCGCAATCTGCTGCCGGCCTCGCCATTCCGTTCGATCACCACCGGCTCGACCGCCTGATGGATCAGGCCGGCATCGACGTGATCGTCGCCACCTCGAAGCACAACGCGCAGTATTTGGCCGGCGGCCATCGCGCCAATTTCTTCGATTACATGGATGCGTCGGGGCTGAGCCGTTATCTGCCGGTCTTCGTCTATCCGAAAGGCGCGCCGGAAAAGGCCGCCTATATCGGGCACCGCCTTGAAGGCTTCCAGGTGCGCGCGCAGCCTCTGTGGGTGCCGGAAACGCAGACCAATTCAGGCACCTCCATCGATGCGATGCAGAAGGCGCTCGATTACATGGCCAAGGCCGGCTTTAAGCCGAAACGTATCGCGGCCGAGTTCGGCTTCCTGCCTTACGATGCTGCCAAGGTCCTGCGCGCCGCCTATCCCGACGCCGATTGGGTCGATGCCGTTCACGTCCTGGAGCGCCAGCGTCTCAAGAAATCGCCGGCGGAACTTGCGTTGCTGAAAGATGCATCCGAACGCGTTCTTGCGTCGATGCAGGCTGTTATCGAAAGCACCGTGCCCGGCACGACAAAAGCGGACGTCGCCGAAGCCTTGCGCCGAGAGGAGGTCAATCGCGGGCTGACGTTTGAATATTGCCTCATCACCGCGGGCACCAACCTCAACCGCGCGCCATCCAGCCAGCGCTGGGAGAAGGGCGAGATCATGTCGCTCGACTCCGGCGGCAATTACCACGGCTATTTCGGCGATATCTGCCGCATGGCGATCCAGGGCGAACCGGATGCCGAACTTGCCGACATGCTGGCCGAGATCGAAGCCATCCAGCGCGCGGCGATGAAACCGATCAAGGCTGGCGCACCGGGCCGCGTCATTTATGACGCCGCCGAGCCGCTGCGTGCGCGATCGAAATATCAGCCGCTCGATTTTCTCGCCCACGGCATGGGGCTGGTCAGCCACGAAGCGCCGCATCTGACGGCGACCGGGCCAATCCCTTATCCGGCGACCGACGCCGATCTGCCGCTCGAAGCCGGCACGGTCATCTCGGTCGAGACGACGCTGCCGCACGCCAAGCGGGGATTCATCAAGCTCGAAGACACCGTGGTCGTCACCGACGCGGGCTTTGAGATTTATGGCGAGGGCTTGCGCGGCTGGAACCGGGCAGGGACGAGGGCCTGATCAGCGCTTCATCGCGGCATCGGCGTCGCGCGCGAGTGCCACGAGCTTGTCGGCGACCTTGACCGGATACGCAGCGCCGTCCTGCAGTTGCTGCAACGGCTCCGGCAAACGCGCCAGATTGCGCCGGGCGCGCTCGCGGATGTCGGCAAGCCTCGGCGCCGGCTTGAGGCGCTTGCCGCCGTGCATCACCTGTTCGATCAAGGTCTCGCCCGGCTGCCTATCGCTGTCGATGGACAGCACGTCGCCGCTCATGCGCCCGTGGCTGCCATAGGTGCGCCAGACCTGCTTGCGGCCGGGCCAGGTCTGCTTGCCCTCGGACAGTTTGCGTTTCGGCGTTCCGTTATATTCCTGCAGCTTGTAGGCGCAATCGAGCGCCGGCACGTCGATCGATGCGGCGAGATTGACGCCGATGCCGAAGCCGTCGATCGGCGCGTGCTCCTTCATCATGGATTGCAGCACGTCTTCGTTGATGCCGCCGCTCACCAGAATGATGACGTCCTTCAGGCCGCCCTGGTCGAAGATCGCGCGCACCTTGCGCGCCATCGCGGTGAGGTCGCCGGAATCGATGCGCACGCCGCGGATCGATATCCCGTCGGCCTTGAGCCTAGGCGCTAGCTCGACGACTTTGCGCGCGCCGGCTTCAGTGTCGTAAGTGTCGATCAGCAGGATCACGTCGTTCGGGCGCGCCCGCGCGAAGGTCTCGAAGGCAATGGCCTCGTCGTCATGCACCTGGATGAAGGAATGCGCCATCGTGCCGACGATCGGAATGCCATAACGTTCGCCGGCCAGCACGTTGGCGGCGCCGGCGAAGCCGGCGATATAGCTGGCGCGCGCCGAATAGAGCCCAGCCTCGGCGCCATGCGCGGTGCGCAGGCCGAAGTCGGACAGGATCTTGCCGGGCGCGGCGAGCACCATACGCGCGGCCTTCGACGCGATCAGCGTCTGGAAATGCAGAATGTTGATGAGCCGCGATTCGACAAGTTGCGCTTGCGGCAACGGGGCGGTGATCCGCAGCAGCGGTTCGCTCGGGAAACACACGGAGCCTTCGGGAATGGCGTGAACGTCGCCGGTGAAGCGGAAGTTTTTGAGATACTCGATGAGATTGTCGCGGAAACGCCCGGTCGATTTCAGCCAGTCGATCTCCTCGGGCGAATAGCGCATCGTTTCCAGATAATTGAGCGCGTCGTCCAGGCCGGCCGCCAGCAGAAAACCACGCCGCTGCGGCAGCCGGCGCACGAAGAATTCGAACACGGCCTCGCCGGCCTCGCCCTTGTCGAGATAGGCCTGGACCATGTTGAGCTCATAGAGATCGGTGAGCAGGGGGCTGACCGCAGGCTGTTCCGGTGCTGTCATCAGTGAGTCACATTGCGTAAGGGAGCGGGCCCCCGAACATTTGCACAGAATACGCGCGGTTGCGACCGCGCGGTTTGGTTCACGGCTCTCTAGCCGGCGGCGTTGACGGTGCGGGGCAGGGTGACGCGGACGCGCGTGCCGCCGCCGGGACGGTCCTCGATCGTCACGTTTCCGCCTATGCTTTCGACGATCTGGCGCACGATCGTCAGTCCGAGCCCCGCGCCGCCTTTATCGCGATTGCGCGACGCTTCCAGACGGTGGAAGGGCTCGAACACGCGCTCACGTTCGGCCTCGGGAATGCCGGCGCCACGGTCGTCGACCCAAAGCTCGAAGACCTGTTCGCCGGCATGCGTCGAGACTTCGGCGCCGCCGCCATAAGCCACCGCATTGTTCACAAGATTGGCGACGACGCGCGCCAGCCCGGCGGCCGACCCGCGCACCATCAGGGAAGGCGTCCCGCTGTCGCAGGACACTGCGCGTCCGGCGGCGCGCTGTTTGTCGCATTCGGTGCGAACAATCGCGACGATGTCGACGGGCTCCGGCGGCGCATTGGTGAAAGAGGCGCGGGCATAGGCCAGCGCGTCGTCCATCAGCGCCTGCATGTCATCGAGATCGCCTTCAGCTTTGCGGCGCTGGTCGGAGTCCGGCAGCAGCTCAAGTCTCAGCCGCAGCCGCGTCACGTAAGTGCGCAGGTCATGGCTGACGGCGCCGAGCACGATGGTTCGGTTGCGCACCAGTTCGGCGATGCGCAATTGCATGGCGTTGACTGCGCGGATCAGGGCGCGCAGATCGGGGGCGCCACGCTCCGCCAAAGGTTGCGGTTCGATGGCCGCGCCGAAACGCGCGACGGCGCCGGTCAGTTCCTCGAGCGGCCGGGTTTCGCGCCGGACCGCGACGACGGCAATGAGCGCAACGGCAAAGCCGAGAATGCCGGCAATGAGGCCGGCCGGGATGCCGAACAGCCGCATGGTCAGTTCGCCGCCGGCCTCGACTTCGAGATAGCCGCCGCCCGACAACCCGATCACGGCGCGCATGCGCGAGCCGACCAGATCGCGCAGCCGCGTCACCTTCTGGCCGCCGCGTTGCGGGCTGGTGACCAGCGACAGTGCCACGAGCCGGTCATCCGGCGGTCCGATGAGCGCGCGCAGTCGGCGTTCCCTGAGTACAAGCACATCACTGCGGACGATATCGGTGGGCGCCTCGGTATGGACTTCGGCCACGAAGCGTGAGCCGGTCGCGGCGCGCGCGACCAGTTCACGTTCGCTCACCGGCACGCGCTCCAGCGCTTGCGTCAGGGCCGCGATCTGCCCGAGCATCGGGATCACGGATTCGCGACCCGATGTGCGCCGATATTCCGCAAGATAGACCGCGGCCATCAAAAGCTGCACCACGACGATGGCGCCGACGATGATGAGCACGAGGCGGCTGGCGATGCGAATGCGGCCCATGATGTCCGCCGTCAGGCCGGTTCGACGTCGACGGCAAAAAGATAGCCGCCATTGCGCACGGTCTTGATCAACTGCGCCGCACCGCCGTCGGCGGTGGTCAGCTTCCGGCGCAGCCGGCTGATCGATACGTCGATGGTGCGGTCGAACGGGTCGGCACTTCGGCCCCGGGTCCAGTCAAGCAATTGGTCGCGCGAGAGCACGCGTTTGGGCCGTTCAAGGAAACAGGTGAGCAATTCAAATTCGGCGGCGGTCAGATCGACAGGGGCGCCTTCGATGACAAGGGTTCGGGAATCGAGATCGGCGGTAAATTTGTCGAAGCACAGACGTCGCGTTGCGGCGGCGATCCCGGCCGGGCGATCGGCGCGGCGCAGGATCGCGCGGATGCGTGCCAGCAGTTCGCGCGGATTGAAAGGCTTCGGCAAATAATCGTCGGCGCCGAGTTCGAGTCCGACGATGCGGTCGATGTCGTCGGACTTCGCCGTCAGCATCAGGATCGGCAGATCGGTCCTGGCGCGCAGCCGCCGGCAGATCGAAAGACCGTCCTCGCCGGGAAGCATGATGTCGAGCACGACGAGATCGGGACGCTGCCCGGCAAGCGCCCGGTCCATCGCCACGCCATCCTCGGCGCACACGGCGACATAGCCTTCGCGGCCGAGAAAATCCGCCAGTAGCGAGCGGATTTCGTGGTCGTCCTCGACGATCATGATGGTCTGGCCGGACATGGCGGCACTTTATGAGACCGCGACAAGGCGGCAAGAGGGCGCTTGCCGGGGTTACAAAACGTTACAAAAACGGCCTTGGCTGAAATCTTCGCGCAAACCGCGTCGCGCAATGTCCTCCTCATGCAATGAGGCTGGCGAGATCGAGCGCCGGCCTCAGACCGAAGGAGGGTAGAATGAGACTGTTGCTTACCACGCTGTTCGCCGCGGCCGTCGGTACGGCGTTCGTCTCCGAAGCCGGCGCCTGGACCCGCAGCGGCAGTGTTACCACCGCGCGCGGCACCTATACCGGACAGGCGTCGGGCAGTTGCGCCGGCGGCACCTGTACGCGTTCGCGCTCGGTGACCGGACCGAACGGCAAGACCGTGTCGCGGACCGGCAGCGCGACGCGCACGGGTCCTTATCGCTATCGTTACACGCGAACCACCACCGGGCCAAATGGCGGCTCGGTGACGAGAAGCGGTCGTGTCGTGTCTTATCCGTATGGTCCCCACTACGGATATTACTACGCCTATTGATCGCGACGGCGCGGCCGCCTCGTCAGGCTCAGCCCCCTGTCGCGTAGGCGCGGCGGCCGCGCATTTCGTTTCACACAATTCGAATCAGTTGAAGGACGATGATCATGATCAGGTCGCTTGCGATCAAATCGGTGGCGCTGGCTGCGGTCGTCGCCGGCGTGAGTGCCGGCGCGGCGACGGCCATGCCTTTGGCACCGCCCGCGGCTCCGGCATCGGACATTGTCGCCGTGCGCAATGCGTGCGGCCTCGGCTGGCATCGCGGGCCTTACGGCGTCTGCCGGCCGAACGGCGCGCCCTATGTCTACGGACCTTACGCCTATTACGGGCCGCTGCCGCCGGCGCCGCGACCGCCGCGGCGTTGCTGGTGGGTGGATCGGGGCTATGCCACGGAGCGGGTGTGCTCATGGTGAAACTCGTCCGCGATGTGATGCTGGCGATATTCGCTGTCGCCGCCTTTTGCGCGGCGCTGGCGTCGATCGTCGGCGCGTCACCGGCCGCCGCACAGGCAACGCCGCGCGACGTTTTGCGGCAGGCATGCGGCGACGACGTGCGGCGGCTTTGCCCCGGCGTGATGCCGGGAGGCGGCCGCATCCAGAAATGTTTCGCCGAAAAGCAGGATCAGGTTTCGCCCGGCTGCAAGAGCGCCATGCAGGACGCTCGCGCCATGAACGGGAATGCGAAAGCCAATGGCACGGGAACGAAGTGATCGATCATGAACGCCCTGTCAGTGCTGGGTCATGAAGGCAAAGTTATCCTGCCGCTGCTCGCGCTCGGCCTGATGCTGGTCGAGTATCTGTTTCACAAGGTCAATCACATCGACAGTCACGATGCGCGCGAGACCGCCGTGTCGCTGTTCATAGCGGTCGGCGGCAAGCTTGTCGGCCTGCTGACGGCCGGCGCCGTGGTGATACCGGCGATGTATGTCTACCAGCACCGTCTCTACGACATTCCGCTCGACAAAGTGTGGGTATGGACCGCGCTCTTTGTCGGTGTGGATTTTTCGTATTACGTCCATCACGTTGCGATGCACCGGATCCGATGGTTCTGGGCGACGCATTCGGTGCATCACTCGCCGACCAGGCTCAATCTGAGCGCGGCGGTGCGCCTCGGCTGGGGCGGCCATCTCACCGGCGGTTTCGTGTTTTACCTGCCACTCGTCGCGCTCGGATTTCCGCCGGCCGCGGTGTTCGGCATGTTGGGGCTTGGGCTGTTCTACCAGTTCTTCCTGCATCTCGCGCAGGCACCCCACCTGGGACCGCTGGAGTGGCTGCTCAACACGCCGCGCCACCACCAGGTGCATCACGCGTCGAACGAGGCGTGCCTCGACCGCAATTTCGGCGGCGTGTTGATCGTGTTCGATCGCCTGTTCGGCACCTTTGCTGAAGCGCCGCGCGATGAACCGCTGCGTTACGGTCTGGCGCGTGGCGCCGCGACCGCGAATCCATTCCGCATCATGTGGGGTGTCTGGGCGGGCCTCTTCGTGGAGGCGGTGCGGGCCAAAGGCGTCAGGGGCAAAATGCGCGCCGTGTTCGGCGCGCCGGTCTAGGATCTGTCACCACGCCGGTGGCGGTACGTATATCCCGCGTCGCTCCGGATGGCTCGATCTCACCAGATCGGGCCGCTTCTCATTCTTAAGATATTGATTTTACTAGGATAATGGCTCCCGAGGCAGGGATCGAACCTGCGACCATTCGATTAACAGTCGAATGCTCTACCGCTGAGCTACTCGGGAACAAGGCTGCGTGCCTCGCGTGGGGTGGGGCTATAACAAAGCCGCCCCGATTTGCAAGCATCAAGGCCGCGCATGCCGGTTCCGGCTGTGGGCGCCGATCTCGGTTTATGTGCGGCCTGGATTGATAGTGGAGGCCTCGCCCGGAATCGAACCGGGGTGCAAGGATTTGCAGTCCTCTGCGTAACCACTCCGCCACGAGGCCATGAAGTGGAGGCAAGTACCGTTTGTCACGGCGCCTCCCGCGGGCCCCAGCCTATATAGGACCACAACGCAGTCGACAACGCCCGTATGACATCCCCCTTGGCTTGCCTTTTGGTGAGCCTTGCCGCACAAAAGCTGCGACTTTTGCCCGTGCGTCGAGGTTTGCGATGACCGATTTTGCCACCGCGCGCCGTCACATGGTTGACGGCCAGGTCCGCCCCGCCGACGTCACCGATCTGCGAATCATCACGGCCATGCTCGAGGTGCCGCGCGAGCGCTTCGTGCCCGCCAAATCGCAGGGCCTTGCTTATCTCGATCTCGATCTGGGGCTCGGCGCCGCGGGCGCGGCAACGCGCAGTCTGATGAAGCCGATGGTGCTCTCGAAGCTCCTCCAGGCGCTCGACATCGAAGCGAGCGACAGGATTCTCATCGTTGGCGCCGCCACCGGCTATTCGGCCGCCGTCGTCGCCCGCATGGCGGGCGAGGTGGTCGCGCTCGAGCAGGACGAGGGCCTGGCTCAGGCGGCAAAGGCGACCCTGTCCGGACTTGCGAATACGAAGGTGGTCAGTGGGCCGCTCAATCAGGGCCATGCCGCCGGCGCGCCCTATGACGCCGTCCTGATCGAAGGCGCCGTCGAGGAATTGCCGGACGCCTTCCGGGCGCAACTCAAGGACGGCGGCAGGCTGGTTTGCGTCCTCGGGGCGGGGCCGGCGGCCAGCGCCATGTACTACCGTCGCAGTGGCGGCGAGCTCGGTGGGCGGTCTATTTTCGGCGCATCGGCGGCGCTGCTGCCCGGATTTGCCAAGTCGGCGGCATTCGCCTTTTAATTCCAAGCCATTACAAAAGCGTGGCGGAAATACCCCAGCACCGCGTCATTCTGTGGGAGGTTGGGAGCAAGGGGTTTCCACTGCTTGCTGCAGTGCCTATTGTTGCTGAAACTACCCGTAAGGCACTGGGATAAAAACGATTCGTGCCGGGGTGATACAGGTCGTTGGGGCAAGGTTTGGGTTTTTTAATGCGTCGTCGTTTTGGAGGTGGCCTGGCCACCGCTCTTGTTGTTGGTGTAGCCGTAGCGGCTTTGCCGGTCGCCGTTGACCGTGCGCTTGCCGATACGCTGGAATCGGCTCTCGTTCAGACCTATGTGAACAACCCGACTTTGAATTCGCAGCGCGCCTTGGTGCGCGCGACCGACGAAAACGTGCCGCAGGCTTTGGCCGGTTACCGGCCGAAGATCTCGGTGACGGCCACGGGCGGCGAGCAGTCGTCGAGCACAACGACCAAGGTCACGTCGACCACGCCGTCGACTTACGCGACACTGAGCGGCTACAACTCGCCGGTCGCGCTCGGCGCCACCGTGTCGCAGACATTGTTCAACGGCTTCCAGACCGCCAACCGCACGCGTCAGGCGGAAGCGCAGGTGCTGGCCGCGCGCGAGGCGTTGCGGACGACCGAGCAGAGCGTGCTGCTCAACGCCGCGACCGCTTATATGAACCTGCTACGCGACACCGCCATTCTCGATCTGCAGCGCCGCAACGTCGAAGTGTTGCAGGAACAGCTGCGCCAGACGCGCGATCGTTTCAACGTCGGCGAGGTAACCCGCACCGACGTGGCGCAGTCTGAATCGAGCCTGGCCGCGGGCCGTTCGTCGGTGCTGACGGCTGAATCGAACTACAAGACGTCGGTAGCCGTTTATCGTCAGGTGATTGGCGTCAATCCCGGCACGCTGACGCCGGCTTCTCCGGTCGATCGCTTCTCGCCGACGACGCTGGCTGGCGCGCTCTCGACCAGCAGCGCGGTGCATCCTTCGATCACCAGCGCGCAGTTCAACATCGACGTCGCCCAGCAGGCGGTGAAGGTCGCGGAAGGCGCGCTCTATCCGACCTTGTCGGTGCAGGGCAGCTTCCAGAAGAACTATCTGTCGAGCCAGTCGCTCACGACCATGGAAGCTTACAACGCTTCCGTGCTCGGCACCCTCAGCGTGCCGATCTATCAGGGCGGTTCGGAATACTCCCTCATCCGCCAGACGAAAGAGACGCTCGGCCAGCGCCGCATCGATATGGACACGGCGCGCGACCAGGTGCGCCAGAGCGTCGTGCAGTCCTGGGGCCAGCTTGACGCGGCCAAAGGCAATATCGAAGCGACGCAGGCCCAGGTTCAGTCGTCGGAGATCGCCCTCAACGGCGTGCGTGAGGAAGCCCGCGTTGGCCAGCGCACGACGCTCGACGTCTTGAACGCGCAGCAGGCTCTGGTGAACGCGCGCGTGTCGCTGGTGTCGGCGCAGCGCGACCGCGTGGTGGCCTCGTACAGCCTGTTGGCCTCGGTTGGCCGGCTGTCGGCTCAGGTGCTCGGCCTGCGGGCCCCGGTCTATAACGCCGAGGTCCACTACAAGCAGGTGCGCGACAGCTGGGCTGGCGTGCGTACCCCGGACGGCCGCTAGAGTCGGAAGCCCGACGCTCTCGAGGCGCCGCGTGTCGGCGGCGCCCTGTTTTGTGGAACATCGCGCGAGATGGCCCGCCGGGTGTCCACAGTTCATTGTCCTGTCGGACTTTTCCGGCTGCCTAGCTCCATCCCGGTGTCGTATAAAAGACTCCAACTGACGATTCGCTTCCGTGGCCGCGGCCTGATGGTGAGTTGTCGGCATCTGTCGTCTCGTGTGACGGCGTTCGGGGTTAAGCAATGAACCAACCGGCCAAGGCTCAGGAGCCTTCGATGGAGGAGATTCTCGCCTCCATCCGGCGCATCATTGCGGATGAGGACAGCGGCAAGGCGGCCAAACCCGCCGCCGCTCCGGCCCCGCCGCCACCGAAGCCGATGCCCGTGCCTCCGCCGGTCGTCGCCAAGCCGCCGCCGCCGCCTTCTCCTCCGAAGCCACCTGCGGCTGCCAATAATCAGGCGGATATCGACGCCATGCTGGCGAGCATGGACGCTGCGCCGAAGCCGCCCGAAGCGGTTGCGCCGCCGCCCGCTCCGCCGCCGGCACCACCGAAGCCGGTGGCTCCGCCGGCCGTCGACGTTCTTGACCTGACCGAGGCGATGGCCGCGCCAGCGCCTCCGGCACAGAGCTTCCGCACCATCGATGCCGCGTCCGATGTCTTTTTCGCCGAAGGCGGATCGGAACCGCAGCCTGAACCGCCGCGTCCGTCAACGCCGCCGGTTTTCGATCGCGGGCTGATGTCGAACTCGACGCGCTCGGCTGTCGATCACGCGTTCAATTCGCTGGCCAATACGGTGCTTGGCAACAATGCACGGACGCTCGAAGACCTCGTCAAGGAAATGCTCCGTCCGATGCTCAAGAGCTGGCTTGACGACAATCTGCCGAACCTGGTCGAGCGCATCGTGCGCGCGGAGATCGAGCGCGTTTCGCGGGGCGGCCGGGGCTGAGTTTGGGCGGCTTCGGTCCAGGGCGCTCGGATCTAGAGGCCTTCGGCGGCGCGGCGGCGCAAATGCCGCGAAATCCATAAGCCCAGCCATGCCAGCATCGCCGCTGCGATCACGAAAGCCGGCACGGCGGTAAAGCGGTCGTAGATCACCGCGAACACGGCGACGCCGGCGGTCTGTCCGAGATAGAGTGCCGACGAGAACACCGCGACCGCGGTGCCACGCGCCTGCGGCGACATCTGCGTCGCATTCACCTGCAACGTATTGTGCAGCATGTAGAAGCCGAGACCGATGCCTGCGGTGGCGAGCGGCGCCAACGTGTAATAGGGCGAAAACGCCAGCAATAGGAACGACGCGCAGAGCAACAAACCGCCGGTGCGCGTCAAACCGACCTGTCCGAGCCAGCGCACCAGAACGCGCACCGACAGGCTATAGGCGAGCCCGCCGATGGCGAAGGCGCCGACAAACAACCCGATCAGCGTGAAGCTGACATCGAAGCGGCTGTGCAGATAGGCGCCGACATAAGTGAGTGCGCCGAACATGGCGGCGCTCTCGACGAAAGCCGAGAAGATGACCATGCGTGCCCAGCGCGACCGCAGCACGATCCTGTAGCCCTCGACAAAGCCGGGACCGCTTTTGCCCGCCGCACCGTGGGAGCGGGTCAACGGATTGCGCGCCAGCTCAAAGACAAGGCCGGCCGTCGCGATCGCCAGCAGCACCGCCAGGATGAAGAACACGTTGCGCCAGCCGAAATAATCGCCAAGCACGCCGCTCGCCGCCTGGCCGAACATCTGTCCGAGGATCTGGCCTGACAGGAAGGTGCCGAGCACCTGCTGGCGGCGCTCGATCGGAATGACGTCGCCGATGAAAGCCATCGCCAGCGGAATGATCCAGCCGGTGGCGAGCCCGCAGGCAAGCCGCGCCGCGATCAGAGTCGGCAGGCTGGTCGCCAGTCCGCAGGCGATCACCATCAAGGTCGCGAAGCCGGCGGCCACGGTGACGCAGAGGTATTTGCCGTAACGATCGCCGATCGGACCGACGACGAGTTGCACCGAGCCGTGCGCCAGCAGATAGAGCGTCACGATCATCGATGTGGCGCCCACCGTGGCGCCGAGATCGCTGGCGATCTGCGGCAAGAGCGAGTCGGTCGAACGCACCATGGCCTGCGCGGCGAAGGCCGCGGTGGCGAGTAAAACGATGGCTGTGGTGGCGCTGCCGCGTGGCCGCGGCGCCGGAGGCAGGGAATTATCCGTCAAAGTTGACACCCGGTGGCGTGGCAGGCTTTCTACCCCACCAAATCGCTCCCAACGAACGAATTCAGACCCCTAAAAACGCATGATCGACAAGACATACCAACCCTCCGACGTCGAGGGCCGCATTTACCAGACCTGGGAGCAGGCCGGCGCCTTCAAGGCCGGCCGGCCGGAGCGCGCGAGCGCCGAGACCTATGCCATCGTCATCCCGCCGCCGAATGTCACCGGCTCGCTGCATATGGGCCACGCGCTCAACAACACGTTGCAGGATGTGCTGTGCCGTTTTGAACGCATGCGCGGCAAGGACGTGCTGTGGCAGCCGGGCACCGACCATGCCGGCATCGCGACGCAGATGGTGGTCGAGCGCCAGATGATGGAGCGGCAGGAGCCGTCGCGCCGCGACATCGGCCGCGAGAAATTCCTGGAAAAGGTCTGGGCGTGGAAGGCCGAGAGCGGCGGCACCATCGTCAACCAGCTCAAGCGCCTTGGCGCGTCGTGCGACTGGTCGCGCGAGCGCTTCACCATGGACGAGGGCTTGTCGCAGGCCGTGGTCAAGGTGTTTGTCGAACTCTATCGCGAGGGCCTGATCTACAAGGACAAGCGGCTGGTCAATTGGGACCCGAAGCTTCTGACCGCGATTTCCGATCTGGAAGTCGTGCCGGTCGAGACCAAGGGCTCGCTCTGGCATCTGCGCTATCCGATCGAGGGCAAGACCTTCGATCCCGACGACAAGTCGACCTACATCGTCGTCGCGACGACGCGACCGGAGACGATGCTGGGCGATTCAGGCGTTGCCGTGCATCCCGACGACGAGCGTTACAAGGTGCTGGTCGGCAAACACGTCATTCTGCCTTTGGTCGGCCGCAGGATTCCGATCATCGCCGATGAATATTCCGATCCGGAGAAAGGCTCGGGCGCGGTGAAGATCACGCCGGCGCACGACTTCAACGATTTCGAGGTCGGGAAAAGGCACAACCTCGCGCAGATCAATATCTTCAGCGTCGAAGCGAAACTCGCGCTGCAAGGCAATGAGGCGTTCGCGGCCGGCCTGCCGGCGTCCGCCGATCTCGATGCAACGCTGGCGATGCACGGCGCGGACCGTTTTGCCGCCCGCAAGACCATCGTCGCGCGTCTGGAAGAGAAAGGCCTCGTCGAGAAGATCGAGCCGCACGGACTCGCGGTGCCGCATGGTGATCGCTCCAACGTCGTCATTGAACCGTTTCTGACCGACCAGTGGTATGTCAACGCGCACGAACTGGCGAAGCCGGCGATTACCGCGGTGCGTGATGGCCGCACGACGTTTGTGCCGAAGAACTGGGAAGCGACCTATTTCAACTGGATGGAAAACATCCAGCCGTGGTGCATCTCGCGCCAGCTGTGGTGGGGCCATCAGATTCCGGCGTGGTACGGGCCGGACGGCAAGGTGTTTGTCGCTACTAGTGAATCTGAAGCGCAAACAGAGGCCGACAGGCATTACGGCACGAACACCGCACTCAAGCGCGACGAGGACGTCCTCGACACCTGGTTCTCCTCGGCGCTGTGGCCGTTCTCGACGCTCGGCTGGCCGGAGAATACGCAAGAACTGAAGCGCTTCTATCCGACCAGCGCGCTGGTCACCGGCTTCGACATCATCTTCTTCTGGGTCGCCCGCATGATGATGATGGGCCTTCATTTCATGAAGGACGACAAGGGCGCGCCGCAAATCCCGTTCAAGGATGTCTACATCCACCGTCTGGTGCGCGATGCCTCCGGCGCCAAGATGTCGAAGTCCAAGGGTAACGTCGTCGACCCGCTCGGCATCATCGACGAGTTCGGCGCCGACGCGCTGCGCTTCACTCTGATGCGTAACGTCGCGCCGTCGCACGATATTCGTCTTGGGCCGCAGGATGTGGAGAACAACCGCAACTTCGCGACCAAGCTTTGGAATGCCGCGCGCTTCGTCGAGTTCAACGGTGCCGCGCGCGTCGAAGGCTTCGATCCCAAGAGCGCGAAGGAAACGCTCAACCGCTGGATCGCGCACGAAACGCAGAAGGCGCTGCACGAGGTCGCCGCCGCGATCGGCGAATACAAATTCGCCGAGGCCGCGAATGCTGCCTATCGCTTCGTCTGGAATGTCTATTGCGACTGGTATGTCGAACTGTCGAAGCCGCTGCTCACCGGTCCCGACGGTGTCTCCAAGGACGAAACCCGCGCCATGGCCGCCTGGGCGCTCGACGAAATATTGAAGATGCTGCATCCGTTCATGCCCTTCATCACCGAAGAGCTGTGGCGGGTGACGGCCGAGCAGGGCCCCAAACGCGAGACGTTGCTGGCGCTGGCGCCGTGGTCGAAGCTCGAGGGGCTGACGGACGACAATGCGGAAACCGAAATCGGTTGGGTGATCGATCTCATCACCGCGGTGCGCTCGCTCCGCGCCGAGATGAACATCAACGTCAACATCCCGCTGGTGCTCGCCGGGGTGCCGGCGGAAACGCAGGCGAGGGCGGATCGCTGGGCCGAGTTCATCAAGCGGCTGGCCCGCGTGTCGGAATTGTCGTCGGCGGCAACGCCGCCGCAGGGTTCGGCGCAGATCGTGGTGCGCGGCGATCTTGTCGCGTTGCCGCTGGTCGGCGTCATCGATATCGCCGCAGAGCGCACGCGCCTCGCCAAGGAAATGAAGAAGGCGGAGGACGACATCAAGCGTGTCGATGCCAAGCTGGGCAACGAGAAGTTCGTCGCCAACGCGCCGGAAGAGATCATCGACGGCGAAAAGGAAAAGCGCGCCGAGGCCGCGGATCGCCTGGGCAAATTGACCGAGGCCCTGGAGCGGCTCAAGGGCGCGGTCTGATCGAGGCCGACGCCGGCCGGCCTTTGGAAGCAGAGCCCCATCTGACCAGGTTTGCGCCAGGTCAAGGTCGGGGGCACGAGCGCCTGTCATATTATTTTATGAGCGGCGCGACACGGTGGCGACCGCGCCGGCAAGATTGACCAGGGAGATTGATATGTCCAGGCAGCCTACGGGAGGCTCGACGTTCTTGCTCGTGCCCGGCGCGTGGCACGGCGCATGGTGCTATCGCCGCGTTCAGGACTTGCTGATCGCCAAGGGTCACAAGGTTTACGCGCTCACGCTCACCGGTCTGGCTGACCGGTCGCATCTGGCGAGCGACGCCGTCAATATGGACACCCACATCGCCGATGTCGTGAATTTCGTGAAGTGGGAAGACCTCAATAATTTCGTCCTGGTCGGCCACTCCTATGGCGGTCTGGTCGTGACCGGCGCCGCCGAGACGATCGCCGCGAAGGTGTCGTCGATCGTTTATCTCGACGCCTTCATGCCGGAAAACGGTCAGTCGATGGCTGACATCGTCAAGCGTGAGATGCCGAAGACCGGCTTTACGCCGTCTTATCCGGCCGCGGCGATGGGCGTTCTTGAGGCGGACGCCGCCTGGGCCGACTCCAAGCTGACGCCGCAGCCGGTCAACACCTATAACCAGAAGATGATACTGACCGGCGCCTACAAGAAAATCGCCAAGAAGACTTTTGTTCGTACGCTGCGCTTCGACAATCCGGGGATGCAGGCGACTTACGAAGCGTTCAAGCAGCAGCCGGACTGGCAGACCTTCACCATCGACTGCGGCCACGACCTGATGCTCGCCAAGCCGCAGGAGACGGCGGAACTGTTGGAGAAGGTGGCTTAGTCCGGCAAGTCACCGCCGCCTAGCCGAACGGCTTGCTCAGAAACCGCGAGCCCTTGAGCCCGTAACGCCATGGTGCGTCGACCGCCTTGGTGATGCCGATCCGGGGCCCCACCACGATCTCCGGCTCGCCCGTCCGCGCGCGTAGCTCGAAAGGCGCGCGGTCGAGCGGCAGGCCGTTGTGCTTGATGGTCACGCCCATCGCCTCGCACAGCTTGCCTGGCCCGGAACACAGGGCCCGAACTTCCGCCACGCCGCGCCGCCGCCGCATGGCGGCCACGCCCTCGGTCGGCTCCAGAGCCCGGATCAGCACCGCGCTGGCCGAGCCTGCGGCCTCGCAGACGAAATTCAGGCACCAATGGATGCCGTAGGACCGGTAGACGTAGACGAACCCGGGTGGCCCGAACATCACGGCGTTCCGGGGCGTCTGGCCGCGGTAGCTGTGCGCGGCCGGATCGGTGTGGTGATAGGCCTCGACCTCGACGATGACGCCGCCGGCGCTGCCCACTGTCAGCGTCGCCCCGATCAGTTCGGGCGCGACGTCGTGGACCGAGCGGTCGAAGAAGCGGCGGGTCAGGCGAGGGGGCGGGCGCATGGTCCCTCTCATGCCCGGCCGTGGCCGGGTAATCTGTGACCGGCTTGCAACACTTGAGGAACAATTAAGTTCTGGCGGCACATCATGGCTCGCTACGCCGCGATTTGGCCATACCCTTCAACGACATCGAAGGCTTCCAGGTTGCGGCGCAAGCCGTTGCGGAAGTTCTGGATTTCGATTGAGCCGGATGGCCTTTCCGAGGGCCTTCGGCGCCGGAATCGGGGGCCTTTGCTTTTGTCGACAAAGCCGGCCGGACAAGAAACCGGCGGCGCTGAAAGGGGCGGGGGCCCGAAGGTACTATGGACGCCAAGACCAGTCTGAAATCGAGACTTCCGAGCCGGCATGTGACCGAAGGTCCGGCCCGCGCGCCGCATCGTTCGTACTATTACGCGATGGGGCTGACCAAGGAACAGATTCACCAGCCCTTCGTCGGCGTGGCGAGCTGCTGGAACGAGGCGGCCCCCTGCAACATTTCGCTGATGCGCCAGGCGCAGGCGGTGAAGAAGGGCGTGGCGTCGGCCCAGGGCACCCCGCGGGAATTCTGCACCATCACCGTGACCGATGGCATCGCCATGGGCCATGCCGGCATGTACGCCTCGCTGCCGTCGCGCGAGGTCATCGCCGATTCCGTCGAACTGACCATGCGCGGCCATGGCTATGACGCCATTGTCGGTCTCGCCGGCTGCGACAAGTCGCTGCCGGGCATGATGATGGCGATGGTCCGCCTCAACGTGCCGTCGATCTTCATCTATGGCGGTTCCATCCTCCCGGGTTCCTGGAAGGGCCAGCCGATCACCGTGCAGGATATGTTCGAAGCCGTCGGCAAGAACTCGGTCGGCGCGCTGTCGGATGAAGACCTCGACGCGATGGAACAGGTTGCCTGCCCGTCGGCGGGCGCCTGCGGCGCCCAGTTCACCGCCAACACCATGGCGACTGTTTCCGAGGCCATCGGCCTTGCGCTGCCCTATTCGGCCGGCGCGCCGGCCCCTTATGAACTCCGCGACAAGTTCTGCATGCTGGCCGGCGAAAAGATCATGGAACTGATCGCCAAGAACATCCGCCCGCGCGATATCGTGACGCGCAAGGCGCTCGAAAACGCGGCGGCGGTGGTCGCGGCGAGCGGCGGCTCGACCAACGCGGCGCTGCATTTGCCGGCGATCGCGCATGAATGCGGCATCGAGTTCACCTTGTTCGACGTCGCCGAAATCTTCAAAAAGACACCATATATCGCGGATTTGAAACCGGGTGGCCGTTATGTCGCCAAAGACATGTTCGAGGTTGGCGGCATCCCGTTGTTGATGAAGACACTGCTCGACAACGGCTACCTGCATGGCGATTGCATGACTGTAACCGGGCGTACCATTGCCGAGAACCTGAAGTCGGTGAAATGGAATCCGAATCAGGATGTCGTGCTTCCCGCCGACAAGCCTTTGATGGCGACCGGCGGCGTGGTGGGGCTCAAGGGTAATCTCGCGCCCGAAGGTGCCATCACCAAGGTCGCCGGCATGGAACGGGATCACCTGACATTCACCGGTCCGGCGCGCTGCTTCGACGGCGAGGAAGCCTGCTTCGAGGCCGTGAAGAACAAGACGTACAAGGAAGGCGAAGTGCTCGTCATCCGGTACGAGGGACCGCGCGGCGGTCCCGGCATGCGCGAGATGCTCTCCACCACCGCGGCACTGTACGGTCAGGGCATGGGCGGCAAGGTCGCGCTCATCACCGATGGCCGCTTCTCCGGCGCGACGCGCGGTTTCTGCGTCGGTCATGTCGGTCCGGAAGCGGCAGTCGGCGGACCGATCGCTCTGCTGCGCGACGGCGACATCATCACACTGGATGGCGTGAACGGCACGCTGACCGTCAAGCTGACGGACGCCGAACTTGCCGAACGCAGGAAGCTCTGGAAGCCGCGCGAAACGCACGCGACCTCCGGTTATCTCTGGAAGTACGCGCAGCAGGTGGGGGCGGCCGTCAACGGCGCAGTGACTCATCCCGGCGGCGCGGCCGAGAAGGAGTGCTATGCCGACAGCTGACGCACTCTTGCGTTTGGCAACGCTGGGCGCCGGCCTGACCCTCGCGGGACTCGCGACGGTCTTGGCCGCGCCGGCGCTCGCGTTCGACGGCTCGAAATCCGACAACATGGTGGCGGCGGCGCCGCCGGCGCTCAAGTCGATGGACGAGGCGTTCCGGTCGGGCGCGCATTGGCTCAAGACCGGCAACAAGGAAAAGGCGCTGCAGTCGCTCGAATACGCCGCCGAGCGCGGCCATGCCGTGGCGCAGTGGAAGCTCGGCCGCATGTATCAGTCCGGCGACGGCGTCACGCAGGACGATCTCAAGGCGTTCGAATATTTCCGCAACATCGCGTCGAACCACGCCGATGATAATCCGGACGGGCCGCAGTCGCGCTTCGTCGCCAACGCTTTCGTCGCGCTCGGCCACTATTATCTCGACGGTATCCCGAACACCAAGATCAAGGCCGAGCCGGAGCGGGCGCGGCAGATGTTCGATTACGCCGCGTCGTATTTCCGCGATGCCGAGGCGCAATATTATCTGGCCAAGCTTTATCTGAACGGCAACGGCGCGCCGCACGATCCGCGCACCGCGGCGCGCTGGTTCGGCCTCTCGGCGCAGAAGGGCTTGTGCCAGGCACAGGCGATGCTGGGGGCCATGCTGTTTACCGGCGATCATGTGCCGCGGCAGGCGGCGCGCGGGCTGATGTGGCTGACTTTGGCGCGCGATGCCTCGCGCGCGAGCACGGATGAAACCTGGGTCGCCAAACTTTACGACAGCGCCTACGAGCAGTCGACCGAAGACGAGCGCGCTCTGGCGCTGGTCTATCTCAAGCGCTGGATGGAAACCCGGCGCGAGTAGCGCGGGCCCTTCAAGTTGCCGATGCAGGAATTCTAGGCCGGATTGAACGAGCGGCCGCCTGCGTATCAGTGTCCGTCAATATCGAGATCGATCCAGACCGGCACGTGGTCGGAAGGCTTGTCCCAGGAGCGGACGTGCTTGTCGATGCCCGCATCCTTGAGCTTGTCGGCCGCCTGCGACGACAGGAGCAGATGATCGATGCGGATGCCGTCGTTCTTCTGCCAGGCACCGGCCTGATAATCCCAGAAGCTGTAGAGGCCGCCATCGTCGCTGACGGCGCGGATGGCATCGGTGAACCCGAGATTGACCAGCGCGCGGAATTTTTCGCGGGTCTGCGGAAGAAACAGTGCGTCGTTGAGCCACACCTCCGGCCGCTTGGCATCAAGCGGCGTCGGGATGACGTTATAGTCGCCGGCGAGCACCAGCGGTTCTTCCAGCCGCAACCGGTCGCGCGCGAAGCTGGTGAGGCGCTCCATCCAGCGCAGCTTGTAGTCATACTTGTCGCCGGGCGCCGGATTGCCGTTGGGCAGATAAAGACTGACGACCCGGACGACGCCTGACTTGGTCGATACCAGGGCTTCGAGGAATCGCGCCTGCACGTCGCCGTCGTCGCCGATCAGGCCGGGCGCCACCTCGTCGAACGGCAGCTTCGACAAAAGCGCGACACCGTTAAAAGTTTTCTGGCCGTGCACCGCTACGTTGTAGCCGAGCGCCTCTAATGGCTCTCGCGGGAAAGCCTCGTCCTGGCACTTGATCTCCTGCAGGCAGACGATGTCCGGTGCCCGTTCTTTGAGCCAGGCTTGCAAACTGTCGAGGCGCTGGCGGATCGAGTTGACGTTCCAGGTGGCAATGCGCATGGGCTGGGGTTCCGGCGGTGGTGTCGAGGGGGCCCCGGCACGTAAAGAAAATATAACGACGGTCAAATAATTCGTCTGCGGTCTTTACCAGAGGGCCGCAGGGAAGTGCCATAAGCCCCGTTTATATGATAGACAGGTCGCCAGCGCGGCCCGAAGGCCTTTTATTGGCCGGGAAAAACCGCGGCAGGGGGCGCATCCGGGGTGGGGGCTTTTGAAACCCGGACTGACGGCAGAAGACAGCATATGACAAAACGAAAGTGGCTATTTGGGGTAGCGGTGCTCGCCCTGATCGGCGTTGCAGTTATAGCCCGCGGGTTCTGGGCGGCGGAAAAAGGTGACGCCCGCGCCCAAGGCGGCGCCGCGGCCGGCGGCCGCATCGTTCCGGTCGAAATCGGCAAGGCTGAACGCAAACAGGTTCCGGTGCGACTCGACGCGCTCGGCACCGTGACGCCGATCGCCAGCGTCGCCCTCAAAGCCCGGGTCGACACCACCATTACCGCCGTGCATTTCACCGACGGCGCCCATGTGACCAAAGGCGATCCGCTGTTCACGCTCGATTGCCGCGTCATGGATGCCCAGATCACGACGACCGAAGGCGCCATCGCCCGCGACAAGGCTCAACTCGACGGCGCACAGCGCGACGTGACGCGCTATACGGACCTGGTCGGCAAAAACGCCACGCCTGTGACCAACCTCGACAACGCCAAGACCCAGGCCGACGTCTACAAGGCGGCCATCCAATCCGACACCGGCATCCTCAACAATCTGAAAGTGCAGCGCTCGTTTTGCGATGTGACGGCGCCGATCTCCGGCCTCATCAGCGCCGCCAACGTCAAGGTCGGCAATTTCGTGCGCCAGGCCGACACCCAGCCGATGGCGACCATCAATCAGATGGCGCCGGTCTATGTGTCCTTCGCCATTCCGCAGAAAAACCTGCCGTCTATCCGCAACGCAATCGCCGCCAAGACCGCGACCGTGCAGGCCATGGTGCCGGGCCAAACCAAGCGTGCCCAGGGCGAGGTGTCCATGATCGAGAACACCGTCGATCCCGCGACCGGCATGGCGATGATTCGCGCCACCATGCCGAACGCCGATGAAATGCTGTGGCCGGGCACGCTGGTGACCGCCGAGATGACTCTACGTACCGAAGAAGCGGTGACAGTGCCGTCGACTGCCGTGCAGGTCAGCCAGACAGGAAATTTCGTCTTCGTGGTGGACGGCGACAAAGCCAAGGTTCAGCATGTCAAGGTCGAGCGTCAGGTCGGCGATCAATCGGTGATCACCGACGGACTCAACGGCGGCGAAACCGTGGTGACCGACGGGCAGTTGCAACTGTCGAACGGAACGCGGGTCAACCCGCGTGGCGGAAATCCGGCCGACAAGCAGCCCAAGCAGGCGGGAAGCTAATAGACGGCGCGGGCGTCATCGCCGTGGGCGCAGGGCGCTGACGGATCAGGCAGATCGATCGGGGCTGGACCAGGCATGAACATCTCGGAAATCAGCATTCGCCGCCCCGTGTTCACGACGTTGATGATCGCATCGGTCATCGTGCTCGGCATTTTCGGATACCGGCTCCTGGCGGTGGCGGCGCTGCCGGCGGTCGACTTCCCCACCATCCGTATCGTCGCGACATTGCCGGGCGCCAGCCCGGAGACCATGGCGGCGTCGGTCGCATCGCCGATCGAACGACAGTTGTCCACCATCGCCGGCATCTCGTCGATGACGTCGTCCTCGTCATCGGGCAATACCGCGATTACCGTTCAGTTCGATCTCGGCCGCAACATCGACGGCGCCTCGCTCGACGTGCAGACCGCGCTGACGACGGCGCAGCGCAAGCTGCCTGTCGAAATGACAACGCCGCCCTTCTTCCGCAAGGTCAATCCCGGCGACTTCCCCGTGCTCTACGTGTCGATGCGCTCGGATACGATGCCGCTGTCGACGATCGACGATTACGCCGAGACGGTGCTGGCGCCGCAATTGTCGCAATTGAGCGGCGTTGCGCAGGTTTCGGTTTACGGCGCTCAGAAATTCGCCGTCCGCGTTCAGGTCGATCCTGCCGCCGCGGCGGCCCGCAATATCTCGCTCGACGACATCCGTACCGTGGTTGCCAAGGCCAATTCGGCCGCACCCGTCGGCACGCTTGACGGACCGAAGCAGGCGGTAACGCTGCTGGCGACCAGCGCGATGCGTCACGCATCCGATTACCGCGACGTTGTCGTCAAATATGTCAACGGCGCGCCGATCAAGCTCAGCGAAGTTGCCCGCGTCGTCGACAGCGTCGAGAACGACAAAATCGCGACCTGGTTCAACGATTCGCGCGCCATCGTGCTGGCGATCCAGCGCCAGCCCGACGCCAATACCGTGGAAGTGGTCGATCTCGTGCGCAGCGCGCTGGTGGCCGCGCGGGCGCAAATTCCGCCGTCGATCGAAATGGCGCCGTTGTTCGACCGCTCGACATCGATCCGGGACGCCGTCACCGACGTGCAGGAAACATTGGCGATCGCGATCTGCCTCGTCATCATGGTGATCTTCCTTTTTCTGCGCAAGGTTTCCGCCACCATCATTCCGGCGCTCGCGGTGCCGGTGTCGCTGGTCGGCACCTGCGCGGCGATGTATCTGTTTGGCTTCTCCATCAACAACATGACCCTCTTGGCGCTGACGTTGTCGGTTGGTTTCGTCGTCGACGATGCCATCGTGATGCTCGAGAACATCGTCCGCCACATCGAAGGCGGCATGCGGCCGTTCGAGGCGGCGCTGAAAGGCTCTCGCGAAATCGGCTTCACGATCGTGTCGATCACGTTCTCGCTGATCGCGGTGTTCATCCCGGTGCTGCTGATGGGCGGCATGGTCGGACGCATCTTCCGTGAATTCGCCGTGACGGTGTCGGTCGCGATCGTGGTGTCGGGATTCGTGTCGCTGACGCTGACGCCGATGCTGTGCGCCCGCGTGCTCAAAGGGCACCGTCCGGGCGAGGAAGAGAAATTTAATTTCGTGCTGCGCGGCTTCGAACGCGCCTTCGATGCGGTGCTGCACACCTATGAATGGACGCTCGACCGGGTGCTCGCCCACAAGGCGATCATGCTGGGCGTGACGCTGCTCACCATCGGTGCCACCATCTGGCTTTACATCATCGTGCCCAAGGGCTTCTTTCCGATCGAGGATACGGGCTATCTCAGCGGCATCACCGAGGCCAACAGCGATATTTCATACGCCGCGATGGTCGAGCATCAACGCAAGGTCGCCGACATCATCCGCAAGGATCCGGCGGTCGATTACGTCAACTCGACCGTCGGCAATGGCGGCCCCAATTCGCTGACCAACAGTGGCCGCATGTTGGTCGCCCTCAAGCCGCGCGCCGTGCGCGACAACGTGCAGACCATCATCAGCCGTCTGCGGCGCAACACCGGCAGCGTCGTCGGTATGCAGCTGTTCCTGCAGCCGATCCAGAACATCAATCTCGGCGGCCGTCCGGCCAAGAGCCAGTATCAGTACACGATGCAGTCGAACGACACCGACACGCTGTACAAACTGGCGCCGGAAATGCGTGACAAGATTTCGAAGCTGCCGGGCCTGCTGGACGTCACCACGGATCTTTACATCAAAAATCCGCAGGTGACCGTTGAGGTCGACCGCGAGAAGGCCGGCGTCTACGGCTTGACCATCGATCAGGTGCGCCAGGAGCTTTATAACGCTTTCGGCACGCGTCAGGTCGCTACCATTTACACACCGGCCAACGACTATCAGGTGATCCTCGAAAGCTTGCCCGAGTACCAGACCGGTCCGAACGATCTTGACCGCATGTTCCTGAAGACCGGGAACGGCACCTCGGTGCCTTTGTCGGCGGTGACGCGCTTCGTGCCCTCGGTCGGTCCGTTGCAGATCAATCATCAGGGCCAGCAGCCGGCGGTGACGATCTCGTTCAACCTGGCGCCCGGCACCTCGCTCGGTCAGGCTGTCGATGCGGTTCAGAAGCTCGAACGTGACGAGCGCCTGCCGGCCTCGATCAACACCGGCTTCCAGGGTACCGCGCAGGTGTTCCAGGATTCGTTGCGCGGGCAGGGCGTCCTGATCATGGCGGCGATTTTTGCAGCCTACGTCGTGCTCGGCATTCTGTACGAAAGCTTCATCCACCCGATCACCATCATTTCCGGATTGCCGTCGGCCGGCATCGGCGCGATCCTGACGCTGATGCTGTTCAAAATGGACCTGTCGGTTATTGCGATGATCGGCATCGTGATGTTGGTCGGCATCGTCAAAAAGAACGCCATCATGATGATTGACTTCGCCATCGAGCGCCGCCGCGTCGGCCTGCCGGCGGAGGCCGCGATCCGCGAAGCAGCCTCATTGCGATTCCGCCCGATCATGATGACGACCTTCGCCGCGATCTTCGGCACGCTGCCGATCGCGCTCGGCACCGGCGCCGGCGCAGAACTGCGTCAGCCGCTCGGCGTTGCGGTGGTCGGAGGCCTCTGTCTGTCGCAGCTGCTGACGCTCTACATCACGCCCGTGATCTATCTCTATCTCGACCGGGTCGATCGTCTTATCAAGGGCCGCCTCGAGCCACAGCTCGAAGAGGTCGCCGAAGCGCCGGCGCAGATTGCAGCGGAATAAGGCGCGGCCGGACGGGGCGAGGCGGTCATTGCTTCCGCCGTTTTGATGCTATGATGCCCGGGCACGGGATTACGTGCCCAATGTGGTGTCGGGAGGCGTCATGGAATCGCTGGTTTTTCTGGCTTTGCTCGTCGTCCTCACGCTCGCCGTCGTCGCCGCGGGTGTCAAAACCGTGCCGCAGGGTTCGCAGTGGACGGTGGAGCGCTTCGGCCGCTACCGCACGACCTTGATGCCGGGGCTCAACCTGATCGTTCCCTTCATCGACGCGATCGGTCACAAGATCAACGTCCAGGAAACGGTGCTTGAGATTCCGAGCCAATCCGTCATCACCAAGGACAACGCCTCGGTGACGGTGGACGGCATCGTGTTCTATCAGGTGCTGCAGGCGGCGAGGGCCGCCTATGAGGTGCAGAACCTGCAAGGGGCGGTCGCCAACATGGCGATGACCAACATCCGCACCGCCATCGGCGCGCTCGATCTCGACGAGACGCTGTCGAAGCGTGACGAGATCAATGACCGGCTGCTGCATGTGCTGGATGCGGCGACCCAGTCCTGGGGCACCAAGATCACGCGCGTCGAGCTCAAGGATATCAGCCCGCCCGATGGCGTCGTCGCCTCGATGGCGCTGCAGCTCACGGCTGAGCGCGAGAAGCGCGCCGCCATCCTCGTCGCCGAAGGCGTCAAGCAGGCGGCGATCCTGAAAGCCGAAGGCGAAAAGCAGTCGCAGATTCTCGCAGCCGAAGGCCGCTTGTCCGCGGCCAACCGCGATGCCGAAGCCCGCGAGCGTCTCGCCGTCGCCGAGGCGGAAGCCACGCGCTCGGTGTCAAAGGCGGTCGAGGACGGCAACGTCCAGGCGCTGAATTACTTCGTTGCCCAGAAATACGTCGATGCGCTCAGCCAAATCGGCCAGTCGCCGAACGTCAAGCTGCTGCTGATGCCGATGGAAATGTCGAGCGTGGTGAGCGCCATATCCGGCATCGCCGAACTCACCAAGGGCGCTAAACTGGGCGACGGCAAATGATCCCGGCGACCTTATCGCCCTGGGTCTGGGCCGTCGCGGCGGTCGTGATCGCGTTTCTCGAATTGCCGGTGCCGGGCAGCTATCTGATCTGGATCGCCTGCGCCGCCGCGCTGACGGCGCTTGCCAGCTTCGCGATCGGCTGGTCGCTGTCGGCGCAGTTGATATTCTTCGTCGTCGCCTGCATCGGCGCCTGCGTCGCGGGCTACTTCGTTTATCGCAGCCTCGACCGGCGCGGCAAGGACGCCGAGCCGATGAACCGCCGCGATCTCGATCTGGTCGGTCAATCGGGCATGTCGAGCGAAGCCTTCGTCAACGGACAGGGCCGCATCCGGCTTAACGACACCATCTGGCTTGCGCAAAGCGACGAGCCGGTCGCCGCGGGAACGCCGCTCGTGGTGACGGCGGTGCACGGCACCAGTCTCGTCGTCGTGCGTAAACCGGGAATTTCCTGACCGCGCGACTTGCGGCTGCCCGCACTGTCGCCGCGGGCTTGTGGCATGGTCCTTGCTGCGCTGTGCTCCTGTTCATCTGACGGGAGACAAATCCATGCGCCGCGCCGCTTTCTTCGCCACTCTGCTTGTCGTTGTGTCCGCCAATGTCCATTCGCCGGCCCAGGCCGCCGATTGGCCGACGCGGCCGGTGCGCACGATCATTCCGTTCGGTGCCGGGAGCGCCACGGACGTCGTCCCCCGCATCGTGTTCGACCAGGTCGGCAAGGAACTCGGCCAGCAGGTTTTCATCGAAAATCGCGGCGGGGCGGGCGGCACCATCGGCGAGACCGCGGTGGCGAAGGCCGATCCCGATGGCTACACGTTTCTCACCACCTCGTCGGCGCACACCATCGCGCCGGCGCTTTACTCGAAGCTGCCCTATTCGACGGCAAGTGATTTTGCGACCGTCGGCGTTATCGGCAGCGTGCCGAATGTGCTCATCATCTCGCCGTCGCGGGGCATTAAGACCATCCAGGATTTCGTCAAGGAAGCGAAAGCCAATCCGGGCAAGTTCACCTTTGCCTCGCTGGGGGTCGGCTCGGCCGTCCACATGAGCGCCGAGCGCTTCCGTTTCAGCGCCGGTTACGATGCGTTGAACGTGCCCTTCAAGGGCGGGGCGGAAGCGCTGACCGAGGTCATCGCCGGTCGCGTCGATTACTATTTCTGCCCGATCGCCACCGCGCTGCCTTACATCAAGGACGGCAAGCTGCTGGCACTCGCCGTCTCGAGCCCGACGCGCGCGGCCGCGCTGCCGGATGTGCCGACGACGCTTGAAGCGGGTTTCCCCAACAGCGATTACACGTTCTGGATCGGCGTGTTCGCACCGGCGAAAACCGACAAGGCCATCATCGAGAAGCTCAACGCCGCGATCGCCAAGTCGGTCGAGACGCCGGCGGTGAAGGCCAAGCTGGAAGCGATCGGCGTGCAGACCGCGACCATGTCGGCCGATGCTTTCGACAAACAGGTCAAGGCCGAACTCGGCACCTATGCCGAGTTCGCCAAGAAGACGGGGATGAAGATCGACTAGGGCGCGCGGGCCGCTAAAGCGAGAAGCTGGTGCCGCAGCCGCAGGAGGCCGTCGCGTTCGGGTTCTTGATCTTGAACGAGGCGCCGATTAGGTCGTCGACGAAATCGATCTCCGAGCCGGCCATATAGTTCACCGACAGCGGGTCGATGAGCACGGTTGCGCCGTCGCGGTTGATGACGAGATCGTCGCCGGTCTGCTCGCGGTCCATGTCGAATTTGTACTGGAAGCCGGAACAGCCGCCGCCTTCCACGCTGACGCGCAGCATGGTGCCGGCGGGCTCTTTTTTCAGGATTTCGCCGATGCGGCGGGCGGCCCGCTCACTGACCGTGACGCCCGGATGGCTGGCGCTCTCGGAAACCGCGTCCATATCAGGTCCTCTGCGGCGTTGCGTTACGCCTTGCCCGATAGTTAAGTGCGCCGGGCAGCAACGTCAATGCGGCCCGATTCGCCGGAAAATGCCCTTATGGCCATTGATAGCGGCCGCCCTCGTGCCATTTACGCCGCCGATCCCGGGCAAAGCCGCGGCCGGCTGGTGGCCGAGCCGGTAAGCCCGACCCGCAACGACTTCCGGCGCGATTGCGACCGCACCATCCATTCGGCCGCGTTTCGGCGGCTGGCCTACAAGACGCAGGTCTTCGTCTACCACGAGGGCGATCACTACCGGACACGGCTGACGCACACCCTGGAGGTGGCCCAGATCGCCCGCTCGCTCGCGCGCGCGCTGGGTTGCGACGAGGATCTGGCCGAGGTCGTGGCGCTGACGCATGACCTTGGTCACACGCCGTTCGGCCATGCCGGCGAGCGGGCGCTGGACCGTGTTCTGAGCCACGCCGGCGGCTTCGATCACAATGCGCAGGCGCTGCGCATCGTCACCGATCTGGAACGCCGCTACGCCGATTTCGACGGCCTCAATCTGACCTGGGAAACGCTCGAAGGTCTGGTCAAGCACAATGGCCCGCTGATGATGCGCGACGGCGTGCCGACGCAGCGTTACGCCGAGCACGGCGTGCCCAAGCCGATCCTCGCCTATAACCGGATGCAGGATCTCGAGCTGTGGTCGCAGGCGTCCGCCGAGGCGCAGATCGCCGCGGTCGCCGACGACATCGCCTACGACGCCCACGACATCGACGACGGCCTGCGCGCCGATCTGTTCACGCTCGGCGATATCGCGTCCGTGCCGTTTCTCAGCGACATCGTTCGCGAGATCGGCGATCGCTACCGCAGCCTCGATCCGGCGCGCCGCGTCCATGAAGTCGTGCGCCGCGTCATTACCAGGATGATCGAGGATGTGATCGCCGAGAGCGAACGGCGCATCGCAAGGCTCAAGCCGCAGAGCGCCGCCGATATCCGCAATGCCGAGGGGCCGGTCGTCTGTCTGTCGGAGGCGATGACCGGCGTCGATGCCGCGATCAAGGGCTTCCTCTATCCGCGCATGTATCGTCACAGCCGCATCATGCGCGTCATGCACGATGCCGAGGCGGTCGTGACCGAGCTGTTTGCGCATTTCGCCAGATCGCCGGCCGATCTGTCCGATGAATGGCGCGAAGGTTTCGACGCGCTTGACGAGACCGGCCAGGCCCGCCGCATCGCCGATTACATCGCCGGCATGACCGACCGCTTCGCGCTCGCCGAGCATGCGCGCTTCTTCAAGGCAACGCCGGAATTGCGCTGAGTCTCAGGATCGCGCGAGGCGAAAACCCCAGCCCCCCTCAGTGCGAGAACGCATCGCGCATCCGGGTTGCGATCGCGTAGGCGAGCGGGATTGCTACGATGAAACCGGCCAGCGCTGCGTAGGGGATATATTCGCGATCGTGCGCGGCGAGCGACGGCACGCTCAGAACAGTCATGATACCGATACCGGCCAGCGTTCCGCCGAGAATGATCCACACCGGTGCTGCGATCTTGAACATGGCGACCTCCTGAATCGTTGTGACATTCAGGATCGCGAATGCAGGCGCGGCTTTGATCTGGCGCAACGCCGGCGGGCTTTTTCTGCGCATTCCGGTATCGCGCTACACTTTGAAGCCGATGCGGAAGCCGCCCCAGTGCCGGCCGTTGACCGTGATCGGCGCGGAGACGTCTTTCATCAGCACGAAAGCGCCGCCGCCCATGTCGCGCCGGTAAGTCTGCAGCAGGAACGCGCGCTGGCTGCGGCCGGCCGACAGGCCGGTGCGGTCGTTGAAGATGCGGCGGTTGCGGCAGTTGGCGGCATTCCACGCCGGATCGGGGCCCTGCGGCTGCGAATACTTCAGGTTATGCGTCGGCAGGAAGCCGTTGCGGTCGATCGCCGCGCAAAACACGATGCGCGGATCGGCATCGAGCAGCGGCTCCTGGATGTCAGGCAACGCCTTGTCGGTGAAGCCGACGAATTTCGCCATCACCTGCTGCGGATCGGTGCCGGCGACCGGCACATAGCGCTCGTCGAACAGGGCGTCGAGGCCGATCGTGCCTTTGGCAATGGCGCGTTCGAATAGCGCGCCGATCGACGCTGCCGTTTTCTGACAGAGCGCGACGATGGGCGTATCCGGCGTCTTGATGCCGCTCTCGGCGATGAACAGCAGAAAGTCTTCGCTGATGGTCAGGATCGAGTCGGTCCGCGCCTTGGCCTGCGTCAGCTTGCCGGTGCCGGCTTCAACCGCGCCGACCAGCCCGCCCAGTTCCTCCTTGAGAACCTCGAAACTGGCGGTGTTGTTGTCGACCTGCGCCGACATGGTGCCGATCTCCTGCGTCACGCCTTGCACCGTCTCGACCAGCGCCTGCAGCTCGGCGATCGAGGCCTGCGCGCCGCTCGATTCCGCCTTGGCGGCGAGCGCGGTCTGGTTGTTGCTCTCGGCCCGGGCGACCAGTTCGGACAGGATGTGCGTCAGTGTTTCCAGTTGCGATTGCGCGTCCTTGGTCGATTGGCGCGATTGTTCGGCGAGGCGTTTGACGGCGGCAGCGATGACGGCGAAGCCGGCGCCCGCGGCGCCGGCATGCACGGCTTCGATGGAGGCGTTCAGCGCCAGGAGTTCGGTCTCGTCGGCGATGCGGCGCACCGCGGCGCTGGTTTCCTGAACGCGATGGATCGTTGCGGACACCTTTTCGATCGACGCTTTGAGCGCGATGGCGCCGTCGCCAAGCGCTTCGATCTTTTCGATCGAGCGGGTCAGCGCGGTCGAGACGTGCTCGGAGCTTTCGCGCAGCGTGGCTTCGGCGACATCGGCGGACGCACTCGCGGCGCTCATCGCCGAGGACAGGACGGCGTTGGTCGCGGCCATCTGCCGCGCGGCGGTCATGGCGCCCTGGGCGCGTTCCGACTGGGTTTTGCCGAGGGCGGTGAGGTCGCCGATCAGGCCGGCGGCGTCGGCGATCTCGACGCTGAGTTTCCCGGCGCGATCGCCGATATCCGGCCCCGACGATGGCCGGCCGTTCCCATTCCGCAGAGGCAGTCGCAGAATACGTGCTGGCATCGGATCGCCCGGAACAATCATGAAGCGCCGGGCGAACCTACTAAAGCATGGTTAACACATGTTTATGGTGCATTTTGATGCGGTGCGGCGGCTGCGTGGCGCGTTGCCGCGGCAAATTGTTTATTCCGAAACCGGCTGCTCACGACTTCAGTACGACATCGACGATGATGCGCGCGACGTCCACATGGGCGTGATCGAGATCGTCCGCATCGGCCTGAGAGCCGGTGAGATAAACCGCGGCAAACAGCGGCGCGCGGCCGGGCGGGCGAATGATCGCGATCGTGTTCGCCGTTGCATTGGCGCCTGAGCCGGTCTTGTCGCCGATGAGCCAGTCGCCGGGTAGACCGGCGCGCAGCCGCTTGAGTCCGGTCTTCGACGCGATCATCCAGTTTTCCAGCAGTTGCTGCGAGGCCGTCGTCAGCGCGTTGCCGACGAGAATGCGCCACAGGTCCTCGCCGATCGCATGCGGCGTCGTGGTGTCGCGCGGGTCGCCTGGAATCGCGGAATTGAGATCGGGCTCTAAGCGGTCGAGCCGCGTATCGTTGTCGCCGAGCGAATGGGCGTAGGCGGTAAGGCCTTGCGGTCCTCCGAGCATGCGCAGAATGAGATTGGCTGCGGTGTTGTCGCTGACCGTCACGGCCGCTTCGCAAAGCTTGCCCAACGCAAGGCCTCCCTTGGCGACATTCGCCTTCGCGACCGGCGCGTAGCTCAAAAGATCGGCCTCGCCATAGGGCACGATTTGCTCGAGCGTCATCGAGCCTTGATCGACGCGTTTGAGAGCGGCCGCGGCGGCAAGGAATTTGTGCGTGCTGCACATCGGGAAGCGTTCGTCGGCGTTATGGGCGATCAGCACCCGTCCGGTGGCGTCGCGGACATAAACGCCGGCGCGCCCGCCGATCTTTTTCTCGATCGTGGCGACCTGCTGCGCCGGTGGATCGATGGCGCGCGCACGGCCGGTCAGGCCCAGCAGCGTCAGTGCACTTAACCCGGAGATCGTCTGGCGGCGGGACAAGCCAACTCCGGCTTGGCGGCGGGGGAAGTGAGGCAGACCCGCGGTCATGATGTTGCATTCCAATTTCAGTGGCGAGGGAGCGGCCGAATCTTCTAAATCCTGTAAATACCTGCCTATACCACGGCTTGGCTTTGACTCCCCCTCTAAAATCCCTTACCCGCAAATGCATTATTATTGCCCCCGCGAGCCAATGAATCCGCATGCGCAAAACCAAAACGAAATCGAAAGCCCGTTCGGCGGCCAAGACGGTAGCCAAGACGGCGGCTGAGACGAAGGCCAAAGCCAAATCCAGGGGCACGTCCAAGGTTGCGTCCAAGGCCAGGAGCGAATCGCAGACGAAGGACCGCAAGGGTTCGGCGACGAAATCCGCGAAGCCGTCGGCAAAGCGCACCGGCAAGGTGAAGGGCAAATTGAAGGGCAAGTCTTCGGCCCATAAGTCTTCGGCCCATAAGTCTTTGGCCCAAAAGTCTTTGGCCCAAAAAACTGTGGCCCAAAAAGCTGCGGCCCAAAAGTCTGCGACGAAAACGGCCGCGAAGAAAACCGCCGCCGGAAAGGCCGCCGCCAAGACGACCGCCGCGAAAAAAGCCGCCGGCAAGACAGTCTCGGTTCAGCGTGCAGCGGGCAAGAAGACGTTGGCCAAGAAGAATTCGGCCAACAAGAATTCGGCCAAGACGACGTCAGTCAAGAAGACGTCGGTCAAGACCGGCGAGCCCATTCGTCCAGCGCCAAAGCCGCGCCGTGCTGCCGCCTCCACGGCGCAGCCGGCGCTGGGCATTATCGGCACTGTGATCGAAACCGTGCGCGCTGTGGCAACGTCAGTCCTCGGCATCGGTGCCGCACCGGTCCCACAGCATCTTTTCGCCGACATGCTCGCCCGCGTCCGCGCCGCCACCGCGGCCGTGCTCGGTCCGGATGCCGATCTGTCGCGCATCGTCGTCGAACCGCCGCGCGAGGCCTCGCACGGCGACATGGCGACCAATGTCGCGATGGTGCTGGCGAAAGAGGCCGGCAAGAAGCCGCGCGATCTCGCCGAGGCTGTAGCCGAAAAGCTGCGCGCCGATACCAAGATCGAGAAGGTCGATATCGCCGGCCCGGGCTTCATCAATCTCACGCTGAAACCGGATGTCTGGCCGGATGCGCTGCGCGCCGTGCTGGAGCAGGGCAAGGCCTATGGCAAAAGCACCATGGGCGCTGGCCACAAGGTCAATGTCGAATATGTTTCGGCCAACCCGACCGGCCCGCTGCACGTCGGTCATGGCCGGGGCGCGGTGTTCGGCGATGCGCTGGCGAGCCTGCTCGCCGCCGCCGGCTATGACGTCACGCGCGAATATTACATCAACGATGCCGGCGCCCAGGTCGATGTGCTCGCGCGCTCGGCGTTCCTGCGTTACCGCGAAGCGCTCGGCGAGGACATTGGTGAAATCCCGGAAGGGCTTTACCCCGGCGATTATCTTCAGGAGTGCGGCGCCGAACTCGCCGCCGATTACGGCGATAAACTGAAGGCGATGCCGGAAGCCGAATGGCTGCCGATCGTGCGCCTTCGCGCCACCGACATGATGATGGCCGAGATCCGCAACGATCTGGCGCGGCTTCGCATCGTGCCTGAAGTGTTCTTCTCGGAGCGCTCGCTGATCGAAGGCGAGGAGCCCGATCCGTTTTCAAACGAGCCGCCCAAGCCGCGGGTCGATGTGGTGGCGCAGACCATCGACGCATTGCGCGGGCAGGGCAATGTCTACGAAGGCCGTCTGCCGCCGCCGAAGAGCGGCAATCTCGAAGACTGGGAAGACCGCGAGCAGACGCTGTTCCGCTCTACCGATTTTGGCGACGACGTCGATCGTCCGCTGTTGAAGTCCGACGGCAGCTACACCTACTTCGCCACCGACATCGCCTATCACAAATCCAAGTTCGACCGCGGCTTCGCCGAGATGATCGACGTTTGGGGCGCCGACCACGGCGGTTACGTCAAGCGGATGCAGGCGGCGGTGAAGGCGGTGAGCGGCGGTGCGGCCGTGCTCGACGTCAAGCTGGTGCAGCTCGTGCGCCTGTTGCGCAACGGCGAGCCGGTGAAGATGTCGAAGCGCGCCGGCGATTACATCACGCTGCGCGAAGTCGTCGACGAGGTCGGCAAGGATGCCGTCCGCTTCGATATGCTCTATCGCAAGAACGACGCGGTGCTCGACTTCGACCTCGCCAAGGTCATCGAGCAGAGCCGCGAGAACCCGGTGTTCTACGTGCAATATGGCCACGCCCGCGGCCGGTCGATCTTCCGCACGGCGGCCGAGCAGGGGATGCTGCCGAATGACCTGGCGGACCTGCAAAAGGCCGATCTGGCGCGCCTGACCGATACCGGCGAGCTCTCGATCATCCGCAAGCTGGCGCTTTACCCGCGTACGGTGGAGGCTGCGGCGGCAGCCCATGAGCCGCACCGGATTGCCTTCTATCTCTATGAATTGGCGAGCGAATTCCACGCCCAATGGTCCCGTGGAGGCAAGGAATCGCCGCATTTACGGTTCATTATCCTCGATGATCCACAAACAACCCTGGCACGCCTCGCGCTGGTGCAGGGCATCGTGACCGTGCTGGCGTCCGGCCTCGATCTGCTTGGGGTCGATGCGCCTGACGAAATGCGGTAGGCTGAAAGCCGCCGGAAAGCGCATGACGCGAACCCCTGTTTGGCAGGGGGCTCGCGCAGGGGATATGCGCAGATCGTAACTCTGTACCGGGGACGCCATGGCGGACGACCAAAATCAGCGGCCTTATCGCAACGACGCGGCTACGCGCGGTAACGGCGGCACCTCGGGCAACGATCCGCTCGCCGAATTGGCGCGTCTGATCGGCCAGAACGATCCCTTCGCTGAATATGGCCGCAACAATGCGGGCCGCGCGGCACCTCAGGTCGCCGAACCGACGGTGCAGGCCGTCACGGCGGATCGCGCGCCTTATGTCGACGAGCCGTATAGCGGCCCCGGATATGGCCGTCAGGCCTTCGGCAGCGCGCCGCTCGCGGCCAATGGCGGCGATCTTTATCAGGTCGACGATGCCCACGCGCCCGGCTACCAGACGCAGGGCTACGACGCGCAGGCTTATGACGCACAGGCTTACGAAGCGCAGGGCTACGTCCCGGGCGCCGCGGCGCCCGGCTACGACAGCGCTTTTCCGCCGTCGCAGGAACCGCTGCACGACGTCCATCAGCAATTCGGTCCGGCCACATCGGATGACTATTACGACGACGTGGCGCCGAGCCGCCGCCGCATCAGCATCGCGGCGATTGCCGGGGTGTTCGCGCTCGCCGTTCTCGGCACAGCCGGCGCGTTCGGCTATCGCGCGATGTTCGGGCCGTCGTCGGCGCCGGGCACGCCGCCGGTGATCAAGGCCGACGGCACGCCCAGCAAGATCGTCGCGGCGCAGACGAACAAGGATTCCGGCAAAGCCATTACCGACCGCGTCGGCAACAATGGCCAGATCGAGAAACTGTTGTCGCGCGAAGAGCAGCCGGTGGCGGTGACGACCACCCCGAACCAGCCGGGCAGCTCCGTATTCCCGCCGAACCCGGCCAGCAACGCGCCGGCCGCCGGCAGCGGCATCGTCGGCGACCCGAAGAAGATCAGGACCATCGCGATCCGGCCGGATCAACCGGACGGCACACCTGTCGCCGCCGAGCCGTCAGCGCCCGCTCAGGCGCCGGTCCGCGTCGTGAACACGACACCTGTCGTCGAGCCGCCGCCGCGTCCGGCGATCGCCGAGCCCTCCCGTTCGGCGCCGGCCCGCAACCCTGCGTCTCAGGCGGCCGCTCCGACGCCGCGGCAGGCCGCGGCTCCGTCCAACGCGCCGCTGTCGCTCAATCCGAATGCCGCGCCGGCCCGGGCGGAACGTGTCGCCAGCGCGCCGGTGCAAGCCGCGCCTGCGGCCGCCTCGTCCGGCGGCGGATATGCGGTTCAAGTCTCGGCGCAGCGGAGCGAGGCGGACGCTCAGGCCGCCTTCCAGACGCTGCGGGGCAAATATCCGAGCCAGCTCGGCAGCCGGCAGCCCTTTATCAAGCGCGTCGATCTCGGCGCGAAGGGCGTCTACTACCGGGCTATGGTGGCGGTCGGCTCGTCCGGCGAGGCAAGTGAACTGTGCTCGAGTCTGAAGGCCGCCGGCGGCCAGTGCATCGTCCAGCGCAACTGACCGCCTGAACTGCCGGAAAGCGCCCGCAAGCCATCAACAGGCTTGCTTGCCCGGGCGGATGACGCGGGTTAAGCCGCCGCCATGGTTTCCGGCGCAATGGTTTCCCGTGCTTTCATTACCGGCCTGTCGGGGCTGACGATCACCAGCGCCGAGCGCGCCTTTCTGCGCGACACCCGGCCGTGGGGGCTGATCGTCTTCAAGCGCAACATCAGCACGCCACAGCAAGTCGCTGATCTGGTGCGTGATTTCCGCGATGTGCTCGGCTGGGAAGCGCCCGTTCTGGTCGACCAGGAAGGCGGACGGGTCCAGCGCCTCGGGCCGCCGCAATGGCCCAAATATCCGCCGGGAAAGGCCTATGCCGACCTCTATGACCGCGACCCGACGTCGGGCCTCGCCGCCGCGCGCCTGGGCGCCCATCTGATCGCCGCCGACCTGGCCGCGCTGGGCATCGACGTCGATTGCCTGCCGCTGGCCGACGTGCCCGTCCGGGGCGGCGATGACGTGATCGGCGACCGCGCCTATGGCACCGAGCCGGCCAAGGTCGCGGCGATCGCCGGCGCCATTGCCGAGGGCCTGCTGGCGGGTGGCGTGTTGCCGGTGCTCAAGCACCTGCCGGGCCATGGCCGGGCCCGCGCCGACAGCCACAAGGAACTTCCCGTGGTCGACACCGACCGCGCCACGCTCGAGACAACCGACTTCGCCGCCTTCAGGCCGCTGGCGGAACTTCCCCTCGGCATGACCGCCCATGTGGTGTTCACGGCCTTCGATGCGCTCGCGCCGGCCACTACTTCGGTCACAATGGTGCGCGATGTGATTCGCGGATCGATCGGATTCACAGGTTTGCTGATGAGCGACGACGTCTCGATGGGCGCTTTGTCGGGGACAATTGCCGAGCGCAGCCAGCAAGCGCTCGCGGCGGGCTGCGATGTCGTGCTTCATTGCAACGGCGATCTCGCCGAGATGCGTGAGGTCGCGGGCGTCGCGCCCGAACTGTCGGGCGCCGCGGCCGGGCGCGCGGAACGCGCGCTGTCGATGCGGTCGCAGCGCGAAGAGTTCGATGTCGCGGCGGCGCGTGACATTTTCAATGCCATGGTGGCGTAGCCACCGACAATGCCATGGTGGCGTAGCCACCGACAATACCATGGTGGCGTAGCCACCGCTGAAGCGATGGTGGCGTGATCCGCCACGCCGAGTGTGAGGGAAAAACAGGCTATGACGCCTGACGACTTCGACAACAAACTCGCGGCGGCGATGGAACTGGATCGCGGCGTCACCGATCCGGCGATGATCGTCGACGTCGAGGGCTTCGAGGGGCCGCTCGATCTGCTGCTGACGCTCGCGCGCCAGCAGAAGGTCGACCTGCACAAGATTTCCATTCTCGCGCTCGCCGACCAGTATCTCATCTTCATCGAGCAGGCGCGCAAAGTGCGGCTCGAACTCGCCGCCGATTATCTGGTGATGGCGGCGTGGCTGGCTTATCTCAAGTCGCGTCTGCTGCTGCCGGAGGCCGCGCCGGGCGAGGGGCCGTCGGCCGAGGACATGGCGATGGCGCTCGCCAATCGCCTGCGCCGTCTCGAAGCCATCCGCGAATTCGCCAACCGCATGATGGAGCGTCCGCAGCTCGGCCGCGACGTGTTCGAGCGCGGTCTCCCCGAACCGATCGCCGAGATCAAGAAGCCGGAATGGACCGCGACCCTTTACGACCTGCTGTCGGCCTATGCCGTGCAGCGCCAGCGCACGACGTTGTCCCGCGTGCGTTTCAAGAAGCGCACCGTGTGGTCGCTCGCCGAAGCGCGGCAGACTTTGGAGCGCCTGATCGGCCAGTCGTCGGACTGGTCGCGCATCGACAGCTTCCTGATCCAGTACGTGGTCGAGCCGGCGCTCGCGGCCACCGTGTTCGCGTCGTCCTTTGCCTCGGCGCTCGAAATGGTGCGCGAGGGCCATGCCGAAATTCATCAGAAGGATACCTTCGCGCCGATCTACATGCGCAAGCGTGTGAGCGCGAACGGGACAGCATCCTCGCATGACGCACAAGAAACCGCATAAGGAGACGGACACCATGCCCAGCGTGGCCAAGAAGCTCGTGATCGTGCAGAACGACGAGCCGGCAACCGCTTCCGTCGAAATGATCGAAGAGACGCTCACCGTCGAGGTCGTCGAGAGCGAAGCCGTGTCGCGCCCCGACGAGCTGCGTCTGCTCGAGGCGCTGCTGTTTGCCGCCTCCGAACCGCTCGACGAGCCGACGCTGCTGCGCGCGCTGCCCGACGGCGTCGACGTCAAGGCCGCGCTCACCGCTCTGCAGGCCGAATATTCCACGCGCGGCGTCAACCTGGTGCGCATCGGCAAGAAGTGGGCGTTCCGCACGGCCAACGATCTGTCGTGGCTGCTGACCAAGGAAACCGTCGAACAGCGCAAGCTGTCGCGCGCCGCGGTCGAGACGCTGGCCATCATCGCCTATCACCAGCCGGTGACGCGCGCCGAGATCGAGGACATTCGCGGCGTCGCCACCGCCGCCGGCACGCTCGATGTGCTGCTCAAGACCGGCTGGATCCGCCCGCGCGGCCGCCGCAAGGTTCCCGGCCGTCCGATCACCTACGGCACCAACGAGGCCTTCCTGTCGCATTTCGGGCTGGAGGAGGTCGGCGATCTGCCGGGCCTCGACGAGCTCAAGGGCTCCGGCCTGCTCGAAGGCAACATGCCGTCGGGCTTCTCGGTGCCGATGCCGTCCGACGACGCCGCCTTGCGCGACGACGAAGACCCGCTCGAGCCGGGCGATCTCGACCTCGGCCTGGCGCCCGCGCCGGAGGCGAGTTCGGAAGCGCCGGAGCGGTCGGGCGGCGAGGGTGAAAAGTAACAATCCTCCGTCATTCCGGGGCGCGAACGCAGTGAGCGAACCCGGAATCCGGATACGGATGAAGGCGAGTCCGGATTCCGGGTTCGGCCCGATGGGCCGCCCGGGAATGACCGGAAAAACCGGCGCCACCCCCGCGCCATTTGGCCCTTAACCAAGCCCGGTTAACTCCTTGTTTTTGCCGCCTCCGCAGCCTAGTTTCTCCGTCAAATCATGAGGCGGGACGAGCCTGGGGGCCAAAGCCCGTCGCCGCGGAGGGATAGAGTTATGGGTTCCTTTAGTATCTGGCACTGGCTCATCGTCATTGTCGTGGTGATGCTGCTGTTCGGCGGCCGCGGCAAGATTTCGGGCCTGATGGGCGACTTCGCCCAGGGCATCAAGGCCTTCAAAAAGGGCATGGCCGAGGACGACAAGACGGCGGATGCCAAGCCCGCCGAGCCGGTCAAGTCGATCGAGCCGAGCGCCGCGCAGAAGACCGAAGCCGAGCGGCGGGCCGAAAGCGCGCACTCCTAAGGCCAGCCGCCGCGCGTCCGGTTTGCTGATACAAGTTGCCGGCGCGAATTCGGGACCGTTGAGTCATGTTCAATTTCGGTTGGGGCGAAATCGTCCTTATCGGCATCGTCGCGCTGATCGCGATCGGTCCGAAGGAACTGCCGACCGTTTTGCGCACCGTCGGCCAGATGATCGGCAAGGTCCGGCGTATGGCCAATGAATTCCAGGGCCAGTTCCAGGAAGCGCTGCGCGAGGCCGATATCGCCGACCTGAAAAAGCACGCCGAGGAATTGACCGCGTCGGTGAAGTCGCAGGTCACCGACTTCACCAAGCTCGATCCGCTGGCCGAGACGCGCAACGACATCGAAAAGGCTTTCGAGGAGCCGGCCGGTTTGCCGACCGCGACCTCGACCGACTATGCGCCGGCCGCGCCGGTGACGTCGGTCGAAACCGCCGGGGCTTTGCCGGCCCCGGCCGCACCACAGGCCGAACCGTCCAGCGTCGATCTCGGCAAGATCGACGTGCCGGCGCTGGAGCCCTTGCCGCCGCTGACGTCGGCGGATTTCGCGCCGCAAGCCGACACCGCAACCGCCGCCGCTGAGCCGCCGCCGCCCGACAAGAAGGCCGGAGGCGCGGCGTGAGTCACGACGACATCGAAGCGACCAAAGCGCCGCTGATGGATCACCTGATCGAGCTGCGCTCGCGGCTCATCAAGGCGCTGCTGGCGTTCGGCGTGATGTTCGCGCTGTGCTTTTTCTTTGCCAGGGACATTTACAACATCCTGGTGTGGCCGTTCGTCTGGGTCGCCGGCGCGGAGAATTCGAAGTTCATCTACACGGCGCTGCTCGAATACTTCATCACCCAGCTCAAGCTGGCGATGTTCGGCGCGGCCTTCCTGTCGTTTCCGGTGGTGGCCGGGCAGATCTACATGTTCGTCGCGCCGGGCCTCTACAAGCACGAGCGCAACGCCTTCCTGCCTTATCTGGTGGCGACGCCGTTCTTCTTCGCGCTCGGCACGGCGGTGGTCTACTTCCTCGTCCTGCCGATGCTGATCCGCTTCTCGCTGCACATGCAGCAGCCGGGCTCGGAGAGCGAAGCCTCGATCGCGCTGTTGCCCAAGGTCGGCGAATACCTGTCGCTGATGATGACGTTGGTGCTCGCCTTCGGCGCCGCGTTCCAGTTGCCGGTGGTGCTGACGCTGCTCGGCCGCATCGGCGTCATCACGTCGCAGCAGCTCAAGGAGAAGCGGCGCTATTTCATCGTCGGCGCCTTCATCCTGGCCGCGGTGCTGACGCCGCCGGATGTGATCAGCCAGCTCTCGCTCGCGGTGCCGCTGCTCATCCTCTATGAGGGTTCGATCATTTCGGTGCGCGTGGTCGAAAAGAGGGCCAAGGCCGACGCCGACGCCAAGGAAGCGGCCGAGGCGGCTCCCGCCGCCGATACCGGCGCCGGCCCGGATTGAGTTTTCTTATCCCTCCCCCGAAGGGGGAGGGTGGTCGGCGAAGCCGACCGGGTGGGGCCAACTTCACCGTTTGGTAGACCCCACCCGTCCGCTCGCTACCGCTCGCGTCCACCCTCCCCGAAGACGGGGAGGGACAAGGGAAGCCCGTCTTTCCCCACCCCGAAAATCCGACTAGAACGCCGCCATGTATGACATTCGATGGATTCGTGAGAACCCCGAGGCTTTCGACGCCGGCCTGAAACGGCGCAATCTGCCGCCGCTGTCGGGCTCGCTGCTGGCGCTCGACGAGAAGCGCCGCGCGGCCATCGCCAAATCGGAGCAGGCGCAGGCGCGCCGCAACGCCGCCTCCAAGGAAATCGGTCAGGCCAAAGCGAAGAAGGACGAGGCCGCCGCCGCCGCGCTGATGGCCGAAGTCGCGACGCTGAAGGAGACCATGCCGGCGCTCGACGCCGAGGCCAAGCAGTTCGCCGAGGCGCTCGACAAGGAACTGGCGCAGATCCCGAACCTGCCGAACGCCGATGTGCCGGACAGCAAGGACGAGCACGACAACGTCGAGAAGAGCGTCTACGGCACGAAGCGCGACTACGCCTTCAAGCCGAAGGAGCATTTCGATCTCGGCGCCGATCTGGGGATGATGGATTTCGAACTCGCCGCCAAACTCTCCGGCGCGCGCTTCGTTGTTTTGCAGAAGGGGCTGGCGCGGCTCGAACGCGCGCTCGGACAATTCTTCCTCGACACGCACACGAGCGAGAAGGGCGGCTATACGGAAGTCAATCCGCCGTTGCTGGTCAAAGACGACACGATGTTTGGCACGGCGCAGTTGCCAAAGTTTCAAGACGATCAATTCGCAGCATACGCGGGGTTGGCAGGCAAAGAGTTATTCGAGAATTTTAAAAATGGTGTGCCAGTTCCTGACGTTGAAGGGATTGGGGGCAATTTCTGGCTCATCCCCACCGCCGAAGTGCCGCTGACCAATCTCGTCCGCGAATCCATCGTCGACGAAAACACATTGCCGCGCCGTTACACCGCCTGCACGCCGTGCTTCCGCGCCGAAGCGGGCGCGGCCGGACGCGACACGCGCGGCATGATCCGCCAGCACCAGTTCACCAAGGTCGAACTGGTCTCGATCACCAAGCCGGAAGATTCAGCGGCCGAACACGAGCGCATGCTGTCTTGCGCCGAGGAAGTGCTCAGGAAGCTCGACCTGCATTATCGCGTCATCACGCTCTGCACCGGCGACATGGGCTTTGCCTCGCAGAAGACCTACGACATCGAGGTCTGGCTGCCGGGCCAGAACATGTATCGCGAGATTTCGTCGTGCTCGGTGTGCGGCGATTTCCAGGCGCGCCGCATGAACGCGCGCTATCGCGACAAGAACAACAAGCCGCAATTCGTCCACACGCTCAACGGCTCCGGCGTCGCCGTCGGCCGCGCGCTGATCGCGGTGATGGAAACCTATCAGCAGGAAGACGGCTCGATCCTCGTGCCGGACGTGCTCAAGCCCTATATGGGCGGAATTGAGCGAATAGCGAAATAGCGAATAGTGACGGCGCCTTTTCTATTCGCTATTCGCCACTCACTATTCGCCTCTTCCCACACCGACAAAGGCGACCAGACACTCCATGCGCATTCTCATCACCAATGACGACGGCATTCACGCGCCGGGCCTTATCGCCTGCGAGAAGATCGCGCGGGCGATGTCCGACGATGTCTGGATCGTCGCGCCCGAGTCCGATCAGTCGGGCGTGTCGCATTCATTGTCGCTGAACGATCCGCTGCGGCTGCGCCAGGTCGACGAACGGCGTTTCGCGGTCAAGGGCACGCCGACCGATTGCGTCATCATGGCCCTGCGCAACATCATGCCGGACAAACCGGACCTCATCATCTCCGGCGTCAATCGCGGCCGCAACGCGGCCGAAGACGTGATCTATTCCGGCACCGTCGCCGCCGCGGTCGAAGGCACCATTCTCGGCGTGCCGTCTTTCGCGCTGTCGCAGGCTTATGCCTTCACCACCAAGCACGCGCCTTATTGGGAAACCGCGATCGCGCATGCGCCCGGCCTCATCGGCAAGGTGCTGAAAGAGGGCGTGCCGAAGGACATTCTCGTCAACGTCAATTTTCCGGATTGTCCGCCCGACGAAGTCCAGGGCGTCGCCGTGTCGGTGCAGGGCAAGCGCAATCAGGATCTGCTGCACATCGAGCCGCGCCATGACGGCCGCGGCAATCCCTATTACTGGATCGCGTTTGCGCGCGGCGCCAAGGCGGATTCGCCGCCGGGCAGCGATCTGGCGGCGCTCGACGGCCAGCGCATTTCGGTGACGCCGCTGCGTCTCGACATGACCGACGAGCCGTTTATGACGCGGCTTGCGGCGCTTCTGGGTTAGCCGCCGACGCCAGCAGGCTTTTCAGCGTGGCTTCGAGCTTTTCGGATTGAAACGGTTTTTGCAAAGTCGGCCGGTCACGCAGGCCTTCCGGCAGCGCGCCCTCGCCATAGCCGGTGACGAAGACGAAGGGCAGGTTCTGCTGCGCCAGAATCTCAGCCACCGGGAACACAACCTGGCCTTCGAGATTGACGTCGAGGATGGCGACATCGAAGCCGCCGGCGAGGGCGGCCTCCCTGGCCGTCTCGAGGTTGCCGCAGGTCGCCGTCACCTCATGGCCGATATCGCTCAGCATGTCCTCGAGCAGCATGCGGATCAGATACTCGTCCTCGACCACGAGAATACGGGCCGGCGGTTTCGGGCTTTCGGCCGCTTTTGCAGTTTCAGGCATGCGCAGAGTACCCCCTCGACGCTCATACCGACGGCAGGACGCCGGTTCCATCGAAATCCGTCCTGTACTCTGCCGCCCAATCGTGGCCGAATTCCTGCCATGCTAGCTTGGGCCAAAAGAGGCCAAAAGGCGGCGCCGTGACAGACCAGGCCGGACAAAAAGACGATATCGACCGGGTGGGTTTCCTGCTCACGTTGAGGCGGCGCGGCATCGTCGATCAGGCGGTGCTGCGGGCCATGGAGCAGGTCCCGCGCGCCGCTTTCGTCGGGCCGGAAGCGGCCGCCGATGCCTATGCCGACCAGGCGCTGCCGATCGAATGCGGGCAGACCATCAGCCAGCCTTACGTCGTCGCCTATATGACGACGCAACTGGCGCTCAAGCCACATCATCGGGTGCTCGAGATCGGCACCGGATCGGGCTACCAGGCCGCCGTTCTGTCGCGGCTGGCGCGCGAGGTGGTCAGCATCGAGCGCTACCGGACGCTTGCCGATCAGGCGCGCGAGCGGCTCAAGGCGGCGGGCTACGACAATGTCGAGGTTATCGCCGGCGATGGATTGCTCGGCTGCGAGGCGCGCGCGCCGTTCGACCGCATTATCGTCACCGCGGCGGCGGAGGAGGTGCCGGCGGCTTTGGTCGAGCAACTGGCCGAGGACGGCGTGATGGTTCTGCCGCTCGGGCCGCATAACGGACCGCAACACATCGTCAAGCTTACCAAATCGCAAACGCCGCAAGGGCCGGGCGTTCATGAAGAGAAGCTGATCGCGGTGCGTTTCGTGCCGCTGCTGCCAGGTAAGGCGCGCGAGCTGTAGAGAAGCCGCCGCAATCTGGGCGTTAACGCGCGCTGTGACAAATTTGCCGAGTCCGGCGAGCGCGCGAAGTTTTATTGCGCAGGTCTTAAAGCCTTATTTACTCGCGGCTGCTTTATTTAAACATCAAGCGATTTTGTGTCCGAGTGAGTAACCTTATGTCACGCCCCACCGTGTCTACTTCATCGCACGCATGGCCGCGCGTCGCCGCCCTCGCTGTGATGGGCGTGGCGCTCGCCGGTTGCTCGAATTCGAGCCGTTTCGACTCCCCTTATGCGTCCAACACCCGGCAGGCCGCGCCGCGCGGCGACGTCACCGGTTCCATCGCGCCGCGTCCGGCGCCGACCTCGCGCGTCGTGTCGCAGCCTTTGCCGTCGCCGCCGCAGACGGTGGCGTCGGGTGGGGGCTATTCCAGCGGATCGCAGGGGCTCGGCGCCTATCGCCCGGCAACGACGGCGCGCCCGTATAATTCAGACGTCACCGGCAGCATTGTAGCGCCGGCGCCGCCTTCGGGTCACTGGACCTGGGATGGCGGCCAGCCGGTCACCGTCGGCGCCGGTGAATCCGTCGAGACCATCGCGCGCCGTCACGGCGTGCCGGCAACCGCGATCCTCCAGACCAACGGCATCGCCGATCCGTCGCAGATCCGCCCCGGCCAGCGTCTCGTCATTCCGCGTTACATCACGTCGGCTCCGGCTGTTGCCGCGCCGGCACCGCATGTCGCCGCGCCCGCCTATACGCCCGCGCCGACGCCCGTCTCGGCCCCGGCATCGGCCGCTGAAAACGTCCACGTCGTCGCGCCCGGCGAAAGCCTCATCGGCCTGTCGCGCCGCTACGGCACGACGCTGGAGACGCTGGCGCGTGCCAACGGCATCTCGCCCTATACCCGTGTCAATGTCGGCGACCGCATCAAGGTCCCGGGCGGGCGTCAGCCCGCGGTTCATGCCGCGCGCAATGTCGCGCCGCAGCCGCAACGTGTTGCGACCGCTGCGCCGATGCCGCAGGCCACCAGGCCGCAAGCCGCCGCGCCGCAATTCCTGCGGCCGCAAATCACGCAGCCGCGCACCGTTTCGGTCGATCGTTCGCCCGAGCCGACGCAGAGCGTTCGCGTCGTGTCTCCCGAAATGCCCAAGGCCGTGCCTTCGCCCGAGAAGGCCGATACCACCGTCGCCATGCCGTCATTCCGCTGGCCGGTTCAGGGCCGCGTCATCGCCTCTTTCGGCTCGCGTCCCAATGGCACCCAGAACGATGGCATCAACATCGCCGTGCCGGAGGGAACGCAGATCAAGGCGGCCGATGACGGTGTCGTCGCCTATGCCGGCAACGAACTCAAAGGCTACGGCAATCTCGTGCTGATCCGCCACGCCAACGGCTATGTGTCGGCTTACGCCAATGCCAGCGAACTGCTGGTCAAGCGCGGCGACACCATCCGGCGCGGCCAGATCATCGCCCATTCGGGCCAGACCGGCAACGTGACGTCGCCGCAACTGCACTTCGAAATCCGCAAGGGCTCGACGCCGGTCGACCCGACCAAGTTCCTCGGCGGCTAGGTCGTCCGAACTCAGTCCTTCAGCTGGACGCCCTGGCGTCCGGCGATTTCCTGAATGAACTGCCACGCCACGCGGCCCGAGCGCGAGCCGCGCGTCGTTGCCCATTCCAGCGCTTCGCGGCGTAGCTCGTCGGCCGGCATGGCGATGCCGTAATGCGCGACGTAACCCTGCACCATGGCGAGGAATTCGTCCTGGCTGCAGCGGTGGAAGCCGAGCCACAGGCCGAAGCGATCCGACAGCGACACCTTCTCCTCGACCGCCTCGCCGGGATTGATGCCGGTCGAGCGCTCATTCTCGATCATGTCGCGTGACAAAAGATGGCGGCGGTTCGACGTCGCATAGAAGATGACGTTCTCCGGCCGGCCTTCGATGCCGCCGTCGAGCACGGCCTTGAGCGACTTGTAGCTGGTGTCGTCATTGTCGAACGACAGGTCGTCGCAGAACAGCACGAAGCGATAGGGCGACGAGCGCGTGATCGCCATCAGGTTCGGCAGCGTCTCGATATCCTCGCGATGGATTTCGATCAGCTTGAGCGGCCGGCTTTTGCCTTTCGCCAGCATGGCGTTGATCGAGGCATGCGCGGCCTTCACCAGCGACGACTTGCCCATGCCGCGCGCGCCCCATAGCAGCGCGTTGTTGGCCGGCAGGCCCTTGGCGAAGCGTTCGGTGTTCTCGATCAAAGTGTCGCGCACGCGGTCGATGCCCTTGAGCAGCGACATACCGACGCGGTTGACGTGCGGCACCGGCGATAGCTGGCCGTCGGGTTGCCAGACGAAGGCGTCGGCGGCGTCGAGGTCGACCTTGCGCCTGGCCGCCGGCGCGAGCCGCTCCAGCGCGTCGGCGATGCGGTTGAGCACGGCCGGGTCGGCGATGCCGGCGCCATTGGCGGGCATCGTTACGGCGGCGGCTTTGCTCTTTGCCTTGCCTTTGGCGGCGGGTTTGGACGGCTTCTTTTTCGCCATGGATTTTGGCCCGGTCGGAGCTTTCACGAAAGTCGGGCTGCTCTTAGCGGGCGGGGGCCTTGCCCGCAACCCGAATGGGGTGGAAACGACTGAAAACGGCCAAGAAAACGCCTTTGATTCTGCGTTCTGCCAGCGTTGCAATTGGGCGCGCGGCCGCTATAGTCCGCGCGAAATTCAGGGGATTTGAGCCGGGGCCAAGCGCGGCCGCGACCGATAACCACGCAGGGGTACCGCGATGTTCACTACGCCCGCTTTCGCGCAGGGTTCTTTGTTTGGCGGAGCCGGAGGCGACGGCGGCATGCTGATGTCGCTGCTGCCTTTCGTTTTGATCTTCGTCATCATGTACTTCCTCATCCTGCGCCCGCAGCAGAAGCGGGTGAAGGCGCATCAGGAACTGGTCAAGAATGTGCGCCGCGGCGACACCGTCATCACCAATGGCGGCCTGGTCGGCAAGGTCACCAAGGTCGTCGACGAAGACCAGATCGAAATCGAAATCGCCGACAATGTCCGCATCCGTCAGGTGCGCGGCATGATCAGCGATGTGCGCGCCAAGGGTGAGCCGGTGAAGGACGACGCCGCAAGCTGATCGCGCCGTTCCGGCCGATCCCGCCTGCGCGATACCTGGTCAGGATCTCATGCTTTATTTTACGCGGTGGAAGGCGGCGGCGATTGTTCTCGTAGCGCTCGTCATCTGCTTGTTCGCCGTCCCCAACTTCATTCCCGCCCATGTCGTGGCGACCTGGCCGAAATGGGCGCAGCGCCATCTCGTGCTCGGCCTCGATCTGCAGGGCGGTTCGCACATCCTGCTCGAAGTCGACTCCAACGCGGTGCGCAAGGAGAAGCTCGAGACGACGCGCGATGACGTACGCCGCGTGCTGCGCGACGCCCGCATCGGCTATACCGGGCTGGCGGTGCGCGGCAACAGCGTCGAAGTGCGGGTGCGCGACACCGCCGGTGTCGATCCGGCGCTGACCAAGTTGCGTGAACTGTCGGTGCCGCTTGGCGGCCTTCTCGGCGGCAGCGGCCAGCGCAGCCTCGACGTTACCACCGACGGCAACCTGATCCGCCTGACCGTGACCGACGCGGCGATGCTCGAGCGCATCCGCCAGTCGGTCGAACAATCGATCCAGATCATCGAGCGCCGCGTCAACGAACTCGGCACCGTCGAGCCGTTGATCCAGCGTCAGGGTACCGACCGCATTCTGGTGCAGGTGCCGGGTTTGCAGGATCCGTCGCGGCTGAAGGAATTGCTCGGCAAGACCGCCAAGCTCGACTTCCGCATGGTCGACGTCAACAATCCGGTTGAGCAGGCGACCCAGGGCCGCGTGCCGGCGGAAGACGATCTGCTCTACAGCGCCAGCGCGCCGAAAACGCCATATCTCGTCGAGAAGCGCGTTCTGGTGTCGGGCGGCGATCTGACCGACGCCCAGCCGGGCTTCGACCAGCGCACTTCGGAGCCGATCGTCTCGTTCCG
>JBAZSM010000021.1:0-48625 GCA_041662425.1 Pseudolabrys sp. | reverse complement strand
GACGACGCGCGCAAGAAGTGGGGCGAGGAGCAGGTATTGATCTGGCGCCGTTCCTACGACGTTGCGCCGCCGGGCGGCGAGAGCCTCAAGGATACGCTGGCGCGCACGCTGCCTTATTACGTCACCGATATCCTGCCGCGCGTGCTGCGCGGCGAGCGCGTGCTGGTCGTGGCGCATGGCAATTCGCTGCGCGCGCTGATCATGGTGCTGGAGAAGCTCAACAAGGAGAGCATCCTCAAGCGCGAAATCGCGACCGGCGTGCCGATCATTTACAAGCTTGACGCCGATGCGACGGTGAAGACGAAGCTCGACCTCGCTGCCTGACGCGCATGATCGAGGCGCGCACGGTTCTCGAAAAGCTCTGGACCGGCCTCGGCCACGATCCGGTCGCGCTGGAGCGCATCGATCTCACCGGACATGAGCCGGTGCTGCCGTCGTCCTTCGCCGTCGGCACCGCGATGCAGGCGAGCGTGGCGGCCTCCGCGCTGGCCGCGGCTGCCATCTGGCAAGACCGCACCGGCAAAACGCAACGCGTCGCCGTCGACATGCGCGCGGCCGCGATCGCGGCGCGCAGCGAGCGTTACCTCACCATCGAGGGCAAGCCCGCGCCCGAATTGTGGGACAAGATCGCCGGCGCCTATCGCTGCGGCGACGGCCGCTATGTGCGGCTGCACACGAATTTTCCGCATCATCGCGACGGCGTGCTCAAGCTGCTCGGCTGCGCTTACGACAAGGCCGCCGTCGCGGAGGCGCTGCTCGGCTGGGCCGCGTTTGATTTCGAAGACGCCGCGGCGAAGGCCAACCTCGTCGTCGCCGCGATGCGGAGCTTTGACGAATGGGACGCGCATCCGCAGGCGCAGGCTATCGCATCGTTGCCGCTGATGTCGGTCGAACGCATCGGCGACGCCGCGCCGCTCACGTGGCCGCGGGGCGAGCGGCCTCTGTCGGGCATCAAGGTGCTCGATCTCACCCGTATCATCGCCGGTCCGGTCGGCACGCTGACACTGGCCGCCCATGGTGCCGACGTCATGCTGGTGACGTCGCCCAACCTCCCGTCGGTGGCGCCGCTCATCATCGACACCGGACGCGGCAAATTGTCGGCGCAGCTCGATCTGCGCGATGCCGCCGGCCGCGAAACCTTCAAAGCGCTGCTGCGTGATGCCGATGTTGTCGTGCAGGGCTATCGTCCGGGTGGACTGGCGGCGCTAGGCTTCGGTCCTGACGAGGCGGCGCGCATCCGCCCCGGCATCGTCTATGTGTCGCTGTGCGCCTACTCACACAACGGCCCGTGGGCCGGCCGTCGCGGCTTTGACTCGCTGGTGCAGACGGCGAGCGGCTTTAACGCCGCCGAAGCGGAAGCGGCCGGCATCGAAGGGCCGAAGCCGCTGCCGGCACAGGTGCTCGATCATGCGACCGGTTATCTGCTGGCCTATGGCGCCATGACGGCGCTCCGGCGCCAGCGCCAAGGGGGCGGCTCGTGGCATGTGCGCGCCTCGCTGGCGCAGGCTGGATACTGGCTGCGCTCGCTTGGCCGTATCGATGGTCTCGATGCGAAAGACCCGGCGCGCGACGACGTGCTTGATGCGCTGGAAGAAAGCCCATCCGGTTTTGGAAGGCTGTCAGCCGTTCGTCATCCCGCGACGATGAGCGAGACGCCGCCGCGCTGGTTGCGGCCGTCCGTGCCGCTTGGGACGAGCCCGCCGCGCTGGCCGTAAAGCTTCGGCTCAGCCGCCCGCGGTCATCCCGGCTTCCCAACCGAGCATGGCGCGCTTGCGCGTGATGCCCCAGTGATAGCCGGTGAGATCGCCGCTCTTGCCGACGACGCGGTGGCACGGCACGACGAAGCTGATCGGGTTCTTGCCGACTGCGGAACCGACCGCACGCGCAGCCTTCGGCGCGCCGGCGTGGGCGGCGAGGTCTGAATAGGTTGTGAGCTTGCCGAGCGGAATGGAGAGCAGCCGCTCCCAGACGCGGACTTCGAAATCGGTGCCGATGAGCACGACGCGCAGCGGCTGATCTTCTTTCCACATCGCGGAATCGAAAATACGACGCGCGGTCGGCGCAGTCGCGGCGTAGTCCTCGACATACTTCGCGCTCGGCCAGCGCGCGCGCATGTCTTCCAATGCCGCACGCTCCTCGCCCGGATCGGCGAAGGCGAGCCCCGCCAGTCCGCGCGGCGCCATCATGACCAGCGCCATGCCGAACGGCGACGGGTGATAGCCATAGGTCATCACCAGGCCTTCGCCGCCGGCTTTCCATTCGCCCGGCGACATCGATTCATGCGTGACGAACAGATCGTGCAATCGGCCGGGCCCGGAAAGTCCGACCTCATAGGCCGTATCGAGCACGCTCACGGACGAGCGCAGCAGCGCGCGGGCGCTGTCGAGCGTGAGCGCTTGCAGGAAGGCCTTGGGCGGCAAGCCGCACCAGCGGCGGAATAAATGGTGGAGTTCGGTCGATGAAACACCGGCGGCATCGGCGATCTGGTCGATATCCGGCTGGGTGCGCCAGGTGCCACGAATATGCGCCACGGCGCGGCGGACAACGTCGTAATCCGCCGCGGCGGTGGCCAGCGGCGCGAACTCGCCGAAACGCTTTTCGATGGCGCTTTTCAATGGGCGACTTTCGAGCGGCCGATTTTGTTGTGCTGTGCTCATGTCAGCTATTTAGGAGGGTGCAGTTCTGCGAACCACCCGGTTTCTGACATCAGGAGATCACGGTGCGGACGGGCCCGCGCCGGGCTTCGCCGAGCGCGCGGCCAAGTTGCTCGGCAAAGCCCGCCTTCTCGTCGGGACCCAGAAAACTTGCGATGGTGAGCTGCCGGCCGCGGCTCACCAGAAACAGGCGCGCGATGCCGTATTCTTCGTACTCGTCTTTTTCCAGCCGCGCCCACAGCGGATTGAGCGACCACTCGTTCACGCGGCCGTTATGGCTGACCTTGCGCACCGTGAGGGCCGACGGCGTCACCGTGATTTCCTCGAAGGCGGCGGCGCGGCGGTAGTTGATCCGGAAGGCGAGATAGAGCAGCAGCACGTCGAGGCCGAAGAAGCCGAACACCGGCCAGGCGCCCATCATCAAAAAGGCAATGCCTGAAAAAAAGCTCGCCGCGCCGAATACGATCATCAGCACCGCGAAGCCGGTATTGCCCAGCGAGCGGTGCGGTGTGATCACCGCGGAAAACAGGTTGGGCTCGAGCGTGTCGCGATTGTCGGCTGCCATGGGCTTCACTATACCGGAAATCATGGCGAAAAAATCGGTCCGCAAAAAGGTTTCCGGCAAGGTGCCGGCGAAGTCCGCGCCGAAGGCAAAAAAGCCTTCGGTGAAGAAGGCTTTGGTCAAGGCCGGTAAAGGCCGCGCGGCCAAGGTGAAGCCGTCGCCGCAGCGCCTGACGGCCGACGTCCAGGCCGCCGAAGGCGCCTCCAAGCCGATGACTCCGGCACAGATCGCGGAAGCATTCCGCCGCTGGCAGGCCGCCAGTCCGGAGCCGACCACGGAGCTGCACTACGCCAACCCGTTCACGCTGCTGGTTGCCGTCGTGCTGTCGGCGCAGGCGACCGACGCCGGCGTCAACAAGGCGACGCCGGCTTTGTTCGCGCTCGCCGACACGCCCGCGAAGATGGCGGCGCTCGGTGAGGACCGCATCCGCGACCTGATCAAGACCATCGGCCTGTTCCGCACCAAGGCCAGGAACGTCGCGATGCTGGCGCATAAGCTGGTGACGGAACACGGCGGCGAGGTGCCGCGCACGCGCGAGGCGCTGGAGGCGTTACCCGGCGTCGGCCGCAAGACCGCGAATGTCGTGCTCAACACCGCCTTCGGTGAACACACCATCGCGGTCGATACGCACATCTTCCGCGTCGGCAACCGCACCGGCATGGCGCCGGGCAAGACGCCGTTCGATGTCGAAATGAAACTCGAGCAGGTGATCCCGCCGCAGTTCAAGCGCCATGCGCATCACTGGTTGATCCTGCACGGCCGCTATACATGCATCGCGCGCAAGCCGCTGTGCGAGCGCTGCATCATCGCGGATTTGTGCCAGTGGCCGGGGAAGACGACGCATTAGTCATTCCGGCGTGCGGCCTTTAGGCCGCGAACCAGTAATGACGGAAAATCAGCGTACCGTCTCGACCACTCCGACACGGCGGCCCGCCAGCTTCTTGTGGACATGCACCATGAAGGCCATGGCGAAGATCGGCGTGGCGAAATTGAGAATCGGGATCGAGACGAACAGCGCGATCACCAGCCCAGCCATGAAGATATAGGCCGAGTTGGCCTTGCGCATGGCGACAGCCTCCGCCGGCGTGCGGAAACGCATCGCGGCAAGATCGAAATATTCGCGGCTGAGAAGGTAGGCGTTGGCCACGTACAGAATGAGGAAGCCGAAGCCGGCGAACAGCACGAACGGCAAGGCCACCAGATAGACGACGAGCGACAACAGCGCGATCTTGGTGCCCTCGATGACAGCGACCATCAGCGGCAGCGCCTGACCGGCCGGCTCGGCAGGGTAATGCTCGCGCTCGACTGCTTCGGCGACCTCGTCGACGAAAAAGCTGCCGACGAAAGCCGATACCGCCGGCATCAGGAACAGCGCGCCGGTGACGATGCCGAGGCCCGCCATGATCGACAGCAGCCAGGCGAGCGCGGCCCAGACCGAATGCGGCGCAAAGCCCGCGCTCTGCTCGGCCCAATCGGCGCCGGTGTCGGCCAGATGCGCCAGCAGGCGCTGGAGGGCGATGCCGAGGATGACGATCAGCAGCACGGCCAGGCCCACGGCTTTCACGAGCACGCTGCGCAGCGGCGGGGCGAACATCTGGGCAAAGGCTTTAAGGGCGGCGTCGATCATCAGGGAGAAGTAGGCGCGAGAACGCGGCGAGGCAAGTGTGGCTCAGGCGGCGGTCTTTTCGCCGATCTCGCTGTCCGACGGCACCAGGGCGACGGCCTCGGCGGCCGGCAAATCCGCCCAGGCGACGGACTTGTAATCGAAGCCGCGTTCGATGGTCGGCTTCACCACCTCGAAATAGGGTGAGATGTCGAAGTCGCGCGGCGCGAAAAGCGAGGAGTGGCGGATTTCGAGAATCTCGGCGCGCTCGGCTTCGCTTTCCGCGCGCGTGATTTTCGGCAGGATCGGATAGCGCACCTTCTCGAAGGCCTGCGCGATCAGCGCCGAGCAGATGATGCGGGTCGGATGGCCGGAGCCGAGCGCCAGCATGTGGCGGCGCAGGCGGCGCGGCACCGGCAGCGGAAACAGATAGCGCGCCAGATCGAGGATGTTCTTGACGTCGTAGTCGAAACCGATGCGCTCGCAGGCATAGTTGCAGACGCGTTCCCGGTCGTCGTCCGACAGCCCGACCGGCCGGCAGATGCGCGTATGGGCGTTGCCGTATTTCGACAGCGGCACCGCGACGACGCCTTGACCGAGCTCGGCCTCGACCAAAGTCAGAGCTTCGCCCGACGCCGAGACGCGATCGCCGATCGGCCCGACATAAAGCGCGGCATGCGACCAGGTCGATTGCGTGAGATATTTGATGATGCCGGCGATGTGGCTGTTACCTTCGATCAGCAACACGTCGCCGGGCTTGAGCACCGCGGCCAATGCGTCGGCGCGGCCGGGCGCAAAGGGCTCGTAGCCCTTCTCGGGTTTCTCGAGATAGCGGGCCATGAGATGCCCGATGCCGCTGGCTGCCCAACCCATGTGCTGCTTGGCGCGCGTCCCGGCGCCCTCTTTGCTTGTTCGTTCCCCAGGATCGCGCGCCTCTCGCTGCGCGTCTTGTTAACGCCAGAGACTAGGCAGGATTCATTGCAAAGAAGTTCATCACTGCGCGATCGCAGTAAGGTTGCGTTAGCCACGGAAGTGGCTGCGGTGCAGGCATTTCCCGATCAATGTGCGGTCCGCGTAAAGCTTTCGCACACCATGTTGCTGTTTCGCGCCGCCGCGCCGTGCTAGCAATTGCCGATGGTGCAAGTGAACGGCAAACGTCCCAAGGCATTGATCGCGTGGTCGAGCGGCAAGGATTCCGCTTGGGCGCTCCATGAGGCGCGGCGCAGCGGCGAGTACGACATCGTCGGCGCGCTGACGACCGTCACCGACAGCTTCTCGCGCGTGTCGATGCATGGCGTGCGCGAGGAATTGCTGGTGGCGCAGCTCGATGCGGCCGGCCTGCCGTCGATCACCGTGCGCATTCCCTATCCGTGCTCGAACGAGATTTACGAAGCCGAGATGGCCAAGGCGATGGAGCGGGCGCAAGCCGATGGCGTTACGCATGTCATCTTTGGCGACTTGTTTCTCGCCGACCTGCGCGCCTGGCGCGAGGAAAAGCTCAAGGCCATCGGCATGACGGCGGTGTTTCCGTTGTGGCTGCGGCCGACCGACGCGTTGGCGCGCGAAATGATTGCCGGTGGCGTCGAGGCGCATCTGGCGGTGGTCGATATGGCGAAGCTTAAGCCGTCATTCGCCGGGCGGCGCTTCGACGATGCGTTGCTCGCCGACCTGCCCGAAGGCATCGATCCCTGCGGCGAGAATGGCGAGTTTCATTCCTTTGTCGCCGCCGGGCCGATGCTGTCGCGGCGTATCCCGGTGCGTCGCGGCGAGACGGTCGAACGCGAAGGCTTTGCCTTCGCGGATTTGTTGAGCGCCTAGCCGCGCAGCACGCCGCCGGCGCGCTTGCTCACTTCGGCGACGATCTTCTGTCCCAGCGCGTCGATCTCGGCGTCGGTCATGGTCTTGTCGCGCGGCTGGATGGTGACGGCGATGGCCACAGACTTCTTGCCGGGCTCGATGCCGGTGCCTTCATAGACGTCGAACACGGTGACGCCGGCGATCAGCTTCCGGTCGACATTCTGCGCGGCGCGGGCGATGTCGCCGGCCTTGACCTTGCTGTCGACGACAAACGCGAAGTCGCGCTCGACCGGCTGGAACGGCGACAGTTCGAGCAGCGGCTTGGCGCGCGTCGGCCGAGCCTTCGCCGGCGGGATGTTGTCGAGAATGACCTCGAAGCCGACCAGCGGGCCGTCGGCCTTCAGCGCGGCGAGGATGCGCGGGTGCAATTCGCCGAAATGGCCGATGACGTTCTGCGGTCCCATCTGGATCGTGCCGGAACGTCCGGGGTGAAACCACGCCGGTGCGCCGGGCGCGACCTGCAGCGATTGCATCGGCGCGCCAGCGGCGGCCAGCGCGGCAAAGGCGTCGGCCTTGGCATCGAAGGTATCGACCGGCTCGGCCTTGCTCGACCAGTGGCGGCCGGCGCCGGCGGGCTTCGCCAGCGCGCGGCGCAGGCCGGTCGCGGCGATGAACTGATCGTCGGGCTTGTCGCCCTTGAAGATCTGCCCGACCTCGAACAGCGCGACATCGGGATAGCCGCGATCGGCATTTTTCTGCACCGAGGCGATGAGGCCCGGCAGCAGGCTCGGCCGCATGTCGGATAATTCGGCCGCGATCGGATTGGCGAGCGCCAGCTCGGCCTTGCCGCCGCCGAACAGCTCGGCTTCGCGCTTGGACAGGAACGACCACGTCACCGCCTCGGTCATGCCGCGCGCCGCTAGGGCGCGCTTGGCCTTGCGGGTGCGCGACTGGATCGGCGTGAGCACAGGCTTGCGCGCATCGCTGCCGCGCGGAAATGGCGTCGACGGCACGGCATCGACGCCGTGAATGCGCACGAGTTCTTCGACGATATCGGCGCGGCCCTGCACATCCGGCCGCCACGACGGCACCGCGACCTTCAGGCGATCCCCCTGGCCGGCGACGAAGAAGCCGAGCTTGTCCAGCGTGCGGCGGGTCTCGGTCTGCGACAGCTTGATGCCGACCAGACGCTCGAGCTCGCTCACCGGATAATCGACGATGACATCCTTCGGCACCGGGTTGCCGGCGACGACGATGTCCGACGGCTCGCCGCCGCAAAGGTCCAGCACCATCTGCGTCGCCAGTTCGAGGCCGGGAATCATGAAATTCGGATCGACGCCACGCTCGAAGCGATAGCGCGCATCGGTGTTGATGCCGAGCTTGCGGCCGGACTGCGCGATGTTGACTTCGTCCCACAGCGCCGATTCGATCAGCACGTCGCTGGTGTGTTCATCGCAGCCCGATTCCTCGCCGCCCATGATGCCGGCGAGCGATTCAACGCCCTTCTCGTCGGCGATCACGCACATGGCGGCGTCGAGCGTATAGGTCTTGCCGTCGAGCGCCAGCAGGGTCTCGCCGTTCTGCGCGCGGCGCACGGTCAGGTCGCCCTTGACCTTCTTGGCATCGAACACATGCAGCGGGCGGCCGCGATCGAAGGTCATGTAGTTGGTGATATCAACGAGCGCGTTGATCGGACGCAGGCCGACCGCGGTGAGCCGCTTCTGCATCCACTCCGGCGACGGCCCGTTCTTGACGCCGCGCACGAGGCGAAGGCCAAAGGCCGGGCACAGCGGATGGGTCTCGCCGAAATCGAGCGTGACCTTCACCGGGCAGGGGAACGTGCCCTCGACGCGCTTCGGCGTGTTTTCCTTGTAGTCGCCGAGCAAGGTCGCGCCGAGATCGCGCGCGATGCCGTTGACCGACGTGCAGTCCGAACGGTTCGGCGTCAGGTTGATTTCGATGACCGGTTCCGCGCCGCCGGCCCAATCGACATAGGGCGTACCAACCGGCGCATCGGCCGGCAGGTCGATGATGCCGTCGTGATCTTCCGACAGCTCCAATTCAGCCGCCGAGCACAGCATGCCTTGGCTTTCGACGCCGCGAATGGTGCCGACCGACAGCGTGATGCCCTTGCCGGGAATGTAGGTGCCGGGCGGCGAAAACACGCTCTTCATGCCGGTGCGCGCATTCGGCGCGCCGCACACAACCTGGATCGGCTTTTCGCCTTTCGCCACCTGGCCGATATCGACCATGCAGACGCGCAGACGATCCGCATTCGGATGCTGCTCAGCCGAAATCACGCTGGCAATGACGAATGGCTTCAGCGCCGCCGACTTGTCCTCGACGTGCTCGACCTCGAGGCCGATCATGGTGAGCTTGTCGACGATCTCGTCGAGCGAGGCCGTGGTCTCGAAGTGATCCTTCAGCCAGGAGAGGGTGAATTTCATGTGCTCAATCCCCCTGCCAGGGTCGGGAAGTCGAGCGGACGGAAGCCATAGTGATTGAGCCAGCGCACGTCGGCCTCGAAGAAGGCGCGCAGGTCGTTCATGCCGTATTTCAGCATGGCGATGCGATCGATGCCCATGCCCCAGGCAAAGCCCTGGTACTCGGCGGGGTCGAGGCCGCAGTTCCTCAGGACATTCGGATGCACCATGCCGCAGCCGAGAATCTCCAGCCAGTCATTGCCTTCGCCGAAGCGAATTTCGCCCTTGTCGCGGCGGCACTGGATGTCGACTTCCATCGACGGCTCGGTGAACGGAAAGAATGACGGCCGGAAGCGCATCTTGACGCTGTCGACTTCAAAGAACGCCTTGCAGAATTCCTCGAGGATCCATTTCAGGTGGCCGAGATGCGAGGTCTTGTCGATGACGAGGCCTTCGACCTGATGAAACATCGGCGTGTGCGTCTGGTCGGAATCGCTGCGATAGGTGCGGCCCGGGCAGATGACGCGGATCGGCGGCTTCTGGCTCAGCATGGTGCGCACCTGCACCGGCGATGTGTGTGTGCGCAGCAGCAGGCGCGAGCCGTCCGACTTCCGCGGAAAATAAAACGTGTCGTGCATTTCCCTCGCCGGATGGCCTTCGGGGAAATTCAGCTTGGTGAAGTTGTAATCGTCGGTCTCGATATCCGGACCTTCGGCGACCGCGAAGCCCATGTCGGCGAAGATGGCCGTGAGTTCGTCGATCACCTGGCTGATGGGGTGGACACGGCCCGCTTCAGCAGGCGTCTCGCGCGTCGGCAGCGTGACGTCAACAGTCTCCGAAGCGAGACGCGCATCGAGCGCCGCCGTCGCGAGGCCTTCCTTGGCGGCTGCGATCGCCGCGCCGATTTTGTCCTTGAGCCCGTTGATCGCCGGACCCTTCGCCTTGCGCTCGTCCGGCGTCATGGCGCCGAGCGTCTTCAGCAGCGCCGACACCGAGCCGCTTTTGCCAAGTGCTGCGACGCGCACGGCCTCTAACGCCGCTTCATCCTTGGCGGCGCTCACGGCGGCGAGCAGTTCGGATTCAAGTGTGGCGATGTCGGACATCAATTCTCTCCCACCTCCCCCTGGAGGGGGAGGTCGATCGCGCCGACAGCGCGTTCACGCGCGTCTTCGCCGCGCTATGGCGCGATCGGGTGGGGGGTGAACTTACAACTGTCACCCCACCCCGCTCGTCGTCGCCAGCGCTCCGACGAGCGACCCTCCCCCTTACAGGGAGGGTGAAGGGGTGTCTTAGGCCGCGGCCGTTTCAGCCGGCGCCGGAATAGCGGCCTTGGCCTTCTCGACGATCGCCGCAAAGGCAGCCGGCTCGTTGATCGCGAGGTCCGAGAGAACCTTGCGGTCGATGATCAGACCGGACTTGTTGAGGCCGTCGATGAACTTCGAGTAGCTCAGGCCGAACGGACGCACGGCGGCGTTCAGGCGCTGGATCCACAGAGCGCGGAACGTGCGCTTCTTGCGTTTACGGTCGCGGAAAGCGTACTGGCCGGCCTTTTCGACCGCCTGCTTGGCGACGCGGATGGTGTTCTTGCGGCGGCCATAATAGCCCTTGGCGGCCTTGTAGACTTTCTTGTGCTTGGCGTGGGCGGTAACGCCACGTTTAACGCGAGCCATGAGGAAACTCCTTCAGCAATATATCGGCAAACGATGGGGTGGTGACAGGCGCGGCGTTCACGCCGCGTCAGAAATACGATCAGCCGTTGGGCAGAAAATATTTCTTGATGTTGTCGCCGTCGGTCTTGAACAGCACAGCGGTGCCGCGATGTTCGCGGATCTGCTTGGTGGTGCGCTTGATCATGCCGTGACGTTTGCCGGACTGCTGGAATTTCACTTTGCCGGACGCGGTAATCTTGAAGCGCTTTTTAGCGCCCGATTTGGTCTTCAGCTTGGGCATTTTGCTCTCCAATGCGGCCATCGCGAACACCCGAAGGCGTTGCACAGCCAAAGTCTTCGCTCGAAGGACAACCTGTCCCTGAAGCGGTGCTCGGTATTGAGCGGGTATCGCCGCCACGGCAGCCCTAACGGCCGGTCGGCGAGAGCGCGGTGTATGCCAGAGAGCGGGCGAATTATCAACAGGTGGCCGGCGCCGGCTTCGGCGCCGAAAGGCGCTCGGCGAACTGGAGTAGTAACATAGTTAATTCAATGGCTTGCGAGCAGTTTTCGTCCCCGCGCCGGCCGGCTTGAAACCGGCGGCGCCGTGGCGCGTTGCCGGGCCTGCGTGAAAGTTGAATGCGGACGTCCGGAATCCGGCCCAGATAGAGCCATTCGCAGGGGAGATGAGCGGTGATCCACGCGGCGCTGGTGCGGACCTTCAAATTGGCCAGCTTGGTCGCCACGGCGGCCGTGGTCTGCGTCTGGCTGACTGCCGGGCCTGCCGCCCAAGCTGCTGCCCATGACGGCAGGTGGTCTGTGCTGGTGATCACCGAGCAGGGGCCCTGCGACCAGGCCTATCGCTACGAGGTCGCCGTGGCCGACGGCAAAGTGAAATATGCAGGGGTCGAGAAGGTGGATTTTTCCGGGACGGTTGCACCCGCCGGGGCGGTGACCGTCCGCATCAGGCTCGGCGAGCAGGGCGCCAGCGGTTCCGGCAAACTCGCTGGCGACGCCGGCACGGGCACCTGGCGCGGCACCGGCGATAGCGGGCACTGCGCCGGCCGATGGGAAGCCGAGCGCCGCTGAGCGACGGGTTCGTCGAGCGGCCGAAACGCAAAACGCGCCGGAAAACCGGCGCGTTTTTTGTCTCGAATATTCAGCTTCGGATCACGAACCGCTCAGCGCGGCGCCAGCAGCATGACCATCTGGCGGCCTTCAAAGCGCGGTTCCGACTCGACCTTTGAAATCTTGTCGGTGTCGTCCTTCACCCGCTGCAAAAGCTTGTAACCCAGCTCCTGGTGCGCCATTTCGCGACCGCGGAAACGCAAGGTGATCTTGACCTTGTCGCCTTCCTCGAAGAAGCGCTCCATGGATCGCATCTTCACCTGGTAATCGTGATCGTCGATCATCGGGCGGAGCTTGATCTCCTTGATCTCGACGACCCTCTGCTTTTTGCGGGCCTCCGCGGCCTTTTTCTGCGCCTGGAATTTGTACTTGCCGTAATCCAGGATTTTGGCGACGGGCGGCGTTGAATTCGGGGCGATCTCGACGAGATCAAGCCCCGCCGCTTGGGCGAGCCCAATCGCGGTTTCGGTGGCGACGACACCCTTGTTGTCGCCGGTTGCATCGATCAGCTGGACCTCGCGGGAGCGGATCTCCTCGTTGATGCGGGGACCGTCCTTTTGGGCGGGCAGCGCGGACTTCATCGGACGACGAATGGCACTTGACTCCTCTGCTGTTGAAACGACGGGCGGACTATACCATCTGGCGCGCGGGAATCCAAAAAGGACGCCCCGCAAATGGCGAGAAAAAAAGGCCGCCTCGTTTGAAGATCGGGAGTAACGGCCGATAAGTCAACGCCGTTCGGGGCAAAGTTTCGGCCGCGCTGGGCCAAATTGCGGGTTCGGCGCATTGTATTCAAATGCGGCGGGACGCCGGCATGCGGACGATTTCGCCGTAGAGATCGAGCATCCGCCGGGCCGGTATTTCGGCGGCGAAATGGTCAAGCACCCAGTCGCGGCCGCGCCGGCCCATCGCCGTGGCGGCCGGTTCCGGCATCGAAAACAGCCGGAACAGGGCGCCGGAGAGGGCCGCGTGGTCGCCGGCCGGGACGCGCAGGCCGGTCACCCGGTTCTCCGGGACGGCCGGCGCCGTCAGCACCACATCGGGTCCGGCGGCGAGATCGGAGACGATCACCGGCCGGGCCATGGCCTGGGCCTCGAGGATGGCGCGCTGTACGCCTTCGAGCTGGACCGCCGCCGACACCACGACGGACGCTGCGGCGTATGCCGCTGGCATGTCGTGGACCGGCGCCGCCATGCGCACGTGGTCCATTACGCCATGGGCCAGCGCCAGGTCCCACAATTCGCCGGTATAGGTGGTGTGGCCGCGGTCCTCGCCGACGAACACGCACAGGAAATCGGTGAGGCCGGTGTCCTTGAGGTTCCTGATCGCCTTGACCATCACGTGGTGGCCCTTGCGTCGCACGATGCGGCCGGTCACCAGGATCACCTTGGTCTCCGGCTTGACGCCCCAGGCATTGCGGATTGCGGTGACGCGCTGGCGTGCGACGCTTGCCGGATCGAACAGCGCAAAGTCGATGCTCAGCGGCACGACCGCGAGGCGCTGCCACGGCGTGCCGTAACGATCGTGCACGAGCTGCGCGATATCTTCGCTGGTCGCGATGACGCGATCGCCGCGCGCCATCACGCCGTTGTAAAGACGCTTGAACAGGTTCTGCTCGCGGAAGCCTTTGTACCAGCCGGTGACGAACGGAATGTCGCCGCGCCGCGCCGCAAGCGAGGCGCTCCAGGCGCCGGCGCGGCCGAGCGCGTGAATGAGGTCGCATTGGCGATTGCGCGCGAGCCGCGTCAGCGCGCCGGCATTGCGGAGCATGACCAGCGGATTCCGGCTCGCGACATCGAGCGCGACGAATTCGCCGCCGAGCGCGGTGATATCGCCGAGCAGGCGGCCGGCTCGCGCCGCGACGATCGCGTGATGGCCGGCGGATTTGAGAATGCGCACCAGTTCGACCGCGCCGTGTTCGGCGGCGCCGCTGTCGAGCGTCGGCACGACGATCAGCACCGTGATCGGTTTCTTCGCGGCGGTGTTTGAATTGGCGGCGGCGGAAGGTTCGGCGGCGCGCCCGGTTTGCGGAAGGACGTCTTGAGGAGGGACATCTTGAGAAGGGATTGGCGCGGGCGAACTCGTCATGCCGTCACGACCCCTCAACAAGACGCGATGCAAAGCCACTACCGATCTCAAGCTCAGCGATCGCGTGCCAGCAACGATGTATAAACGCCGCGAATAGCCTCGGCAACGCTCGAGGGGGAAAACATGAATTCGGCAAACTGCCGCGCCCGCGCACCCAGCGCCTCGGCCGTCGTTGCATCGAGTGCCAGGGCCGCGGCGGTGGCGCGCGCCAGTTCATTGGCATTGCCGGGCCGCACGATCCAGCCGGTGCGCAGGTCTTCGCGCATGCGCGGCGGCGCCAGCACGTTTTCCGGCAAGGCGCCGACGGTTGTCGTCACCACAGGACGGCCCATGGCCTGACCTTCGGCGGCGGCGCGACCGGTGAGCGGCGGTTCGAGCGACGGCACCACGATGACATCGGCGGCGGCCAACGCGGTCGGTAGATCGGGTGCGTGGCCGACCAGGCGCAGGAGCGTATCGACGCCATGCTCGCGCGCGCGCTTGATGAGCGCGTGCCGGTAGGCGGGGTTACTGCGGTCTTCGCCGACGAAGACGAAGGCGATGTTGCGATTGCCGTTGGCGACGATCATGCGCGCGGCATCGATCACGCTCATCTGCCCGTTCCACGGCGCGATGCGTCCGGAAACGAGCACGACACGCATATGCGGCAACAGACCCCAGGCGCGGCGCAGCGCGGCGATGCGATCGACATTGACGAGCGCCGGGCTGAACGTCGCGGTGTCGACCGCGCGCGGGATTACCGTGATGCGCTCGGCCGGAATCCTGTAACGATCCATCATCGCGCGCGAGATGTAGCTCGACGGCGCGATGACGCGGTCGCCGAGCGCCAGCGGCCGCTGCATGTAGGTGTGCAGTGACGAACTGGCCTGAAGACGGTCGGGGAACGACGTCACCAGAAACACCGGTTGCCGGGAAGTGGCGGCTAGCGCGCTGCGCGCCGCCGAAGCGCAATAAGCGTGGACGATGTCGATGCGTTCGCCGGCGATGAGTTGCGCGAGGTGGCGCGTATTGCCGTTGAGCCGCAGCGGATTGATCGTGTCCGTCGCCATCGGTAGCCATTCGCCGCCGAAGGCGCGCAATTCGCCGACCAGCGGGCCGTCACTGCCGGCGATGATGGCGCGGGCGCCGGCCTTTAGCAGCGTCAGCGCGGTTTCAACCGCGGCCTGGCCGACAGCGTCGTCGCTCAGCGACGGTACCAGTTGCAGGATGGTCGCGCCGGCCAGCGAGCGCGGCTTTTCGCGGCGCGGCTGCACCACGGCATGCGGCCCCTTGCCATGCGGGGCAGGTTGCGGCGAAAAGAACTGAATGCCCAAGCGGTCTCTCACCCTCAGCCGGTTCCGTCGCCCCTCAGGTAGCCAATGAGCGAAGTCCCAGTGACGAATCTGGCGGTCGAATCGCCTCTCCGGACCATCGCCGTGCGCGCGCGAGAGGGCAAGGGGGAAGGGCAGGATCGGCCGGGCCTGGTCTGGCTGGGCGGTTTCAAGTCCGACATGAAGGGCACCAAGGCGGCCGCGCTGGATGCCTGGGCCGAGGCGCAAGGGCGGGCCTGTCTGCGGTTTGATTATTCCGGTCACGGCGAATCGGGCGGCGCGTTCGAGGACGGCACCATCGGCCAATGGCTGGAGGAGAGCCTCGCGGTGGTGACGCACTTCGCCAAGGGCCCGCAGATTTTGATCGGCTCGTCGATGGGCGGCTGGATCGCTCTTTTGTTGGCGGCACGATTGCGATCGTTGAAGGGGTCCGTGCCGCCTTTGGCCGGCATGGTGCTGATCGCGCCAGCGGTGGATTTTACCGAGGCGCTGATGTGGAAGGCGTTCTCCGACGACATCAAGCGCGAGATCGAAACCAAAGGATCGTGGACGCGGCCTTCGGACTACGACCCCGGCGGCTATCCGATCACGAAGCGCCTGATCGAGGACGGCCGCAGACATTTGCTGCTGGGCGGCATGATCGAGCCCGGCTGTCCGGTGCATATCCTCCAGGGCGTGCAGGACCCGGATGTGCCGTGGCGTCACGCCGTCGAACTGGTGTCGCGCATCGCGCGCGAGGATGTGGTGCTGACGCTGATCAAGGACGGCGATCATCGCCTGTCGCGGCCGGAGGATCTCGAACGGCTCATCCGCGCAGTGGCGGAGTTTTAAGGCAAGTCAGGAGAGTGCCGCGCTCCATTCCTGCTGAACGCAGGCATCGTCGTCGTCGCGCTTCAGGGCCGTGAATTGATCGCGCGGCAACAACCGCGACAACGCCCACACCGCCGCGCCGCGCACCAGCGGCGATTGATCTGCCAGCAGACGCTCGGCCTCGGGCGCCAACGAGACGTCGCCGGAATTGCCGATGGCGTTGAGTACATTGCGCACGAAACGATCGCGTCCGGTGCGCTTGATCGATGTTTTTGAAAACAGCGCGCGGAACTGCGCATCGTCGAGCCGCGATAATTCGGAAAGCGCCGGCGCGCGCAATACGTCGCGCGCGGCAAGCTTGGCTTCGCGGCCGGCTTGCGCAAACTTGTTCCACGGACACACGGCCAGGCAGTCGTCGCAGCCGTAAATGCGGTTGCCCATCAGCGGGCGAAGATCGCGCGGGATCGGGCCTTTGTGCTCGATGGTGAGATACGAAACACAGCGCCGCGCATCGAGCCGGTACGGCTCGGGAAACGCCGCGGTCGGGCAGACATCGAGACAGGCGCGGCACGAGCCGCAGCTATCGCCGACGACATCATCGGCCGGCAGATCGAGCGTCGTGAAGATCGCGCCGAGAAACAGCCACGAGCCATAGTCGCGCGACACGAGGTTGGTGTGCTTGCCCTGCCAGCCGAGACCGGCCTTGGCGGCAAGCGGTTTCTCCATCACCGCCGCGGTGTCGACAAACACCTTCACGTCGCCGCCGGCATTAGCGACCAGCCAGCGGGCGATCTCCTTCAGCCGCGCCTTGATCAGGTCGTGATAGTCGTCGCCCTTGGCATAGACCGAGATGGCGGCGCGGTCGCGTTGTTTTAAAATTTCGAGCGGGTTTTCGTCGGGCCCGTAATTCATGCCGAGCATGATGACGGAACGCACATCCGGCCACAGCGCCTGCGGCAAAGCCCGGCGCTCGGCGGTGGTCTCGAGCCACACCATGTCGCCATGCGCGCCGTCGGCGAGGAAGCGCTCAAGCCGCGCCTTGGCTTCAGGCACGGCATCGGGCCGTGTGATGCCGGCGACATCGAAACCGCGTTCCTTGGCGCGCGCGATCAGCGCCGCCTTGATGTCGGTTGGTGTGTTCAGAAATCCAGATCGGCGTAATGCTTCGCCGGCGGGATGCCCGCCAGCGTCTCCGCCAGCAGCGGACGGAACGACGGCCGCGACTTCACGCGTGCGTACCAGTGTTTGGCGGCTTCGTCTTCGTTCCACGGCACGTCGCCCAGATAATCGGCGCAGGACAGATGCGCTGCCGCCGCCAGATCGGCGAGGCTCAAACGGTCGCCGGCGAGCCAATTCCGTGAGCGGGCCAGCCAGCCAATATAAGCCAGATGATAGCGGATATTGTGGCGGGCGGCCCGCAGCGCCGCCGTGTCCGGCGGGCCGCCACCTTGTTCCAGCGTCATGTGCCGCTTGAAGACGCGCTCGGTGACCAACGGGCCGCTGACTTCGGCATGGAATTTGTCGTTGAACCAGCTTGAAAGCCGCCGGATTTCGACGCGCTCGAGGGGCTCCGGCGGCAACAACCGGTCGGCGCCGTCCTCGAAGTGGCGGGTTTCCTCAATGTATTCGGAAATAACGGCCGCGCCCGGAACGGGCGGCGTGCCATCCACCATCAGCACCGGAATCGTGCCGGCCGGATTGAGCACCAGGAATTCCTCGCGGCGCTCCCAGAAACGCTCTTCGACCAGCCGGGCGTCGATTTCGTACTCGCTCAGGATCAGGCGGACGAAGCGCGACAGCGGGCAAAGCGGATGTTGCAGAAGCGTCAGCATTGGAATCCTGAGGTGGCCGGGCCGTGCATAACGCCCAAGCCTTGAGAAACGGTGACTGAACTATACCGGCCCCTCATCAGGCGCAAATTGAGCGTAAAGAATGGCGGACGCGCCGCTTTTTCCATTTGCCAGCGCCGCGCCTTTTGCGCCAAAAGCGCTCCGGTGCGTTCCTCGTCCCACCCGAACGCTAAAGCATCCCGTGGAGCCTTCCCGCATGACTCTTGAAGCCGCGAGCGGCCTGTTGTCGGGCCCATTCGCCGACCTGATCAAAGCCGCCATTCTGGGCGTGGTCGAAGGCCTCACCGAATTCCTGCCCGTTTCGTCGACCGGCCATCTTTTGCTGATGGAGCACTTCCTCGGCTGGGGCGACAACTCATTCGGCAAATCGTTCGCCATTCTCATTCAGCTCGGCGCCATCCTGGCGCTGCTGACGATCTATTTCGGCCGCATCTGGTCGCTGGCGATGAACATGTTCACGCGCTGGGAGGCGACGCGCTTCGTCATCGGCATCCTGCTCGCCTTCCTGCCGGCGGCTGTGATCGGCGCGCTGGCCGGCAGTTATATCAAGGCGCATCTGTTCGACGTGCGCATCGTCTGCATCACGCTGATCATCGGCGGTTTCGTGCTGCTGTGGGTCGATCGCTTGAACCTGAAGCCACGCTATTTCGATTCCACCGCGTTCTCACTGCCGATGTATCTCCTGATCGGCTTCTGCCAGTGCCTGGCGATGATCCCGGGCGTGTCACGGTCCGGCGCGACGATCGTCGGCGCCATGCTGTTCGGCGCCGATCGCCGCTCGTCCGCCGAATTTTCGTTCTGGCTCGCAATGCCGACCATGGTCGGCGCCTTCGCCTATGAGGCCTTCAAGAGCCGGCACGAACTCGCCGACGCCAATATCCTCGCCATCGCCGTCGGCTTCGTCTTCTCGTTCATCTTCGGATGGATCGTGGTGAAGACGTTCCTGCACTATGTGCAGCGCCATTCCTTCGCGCTGTTCGCGTGGTGGCGCATTCTGCTCGGCACCGTCGGCATCTTCGCGCTGTATTTTCTGTAGGCGCTATCGCAGTCATTCCAGGGCGCGCCCGGAATGACTGCGAATTAAACGTTGCGCCTCGAATCGCCGTAACTGTCGTAAAGAATATCGCGACTGATCTCGCCGATGTTCTTCACGCCGGTCAGCGACATCGATACGCGCAGTTCCTCACGGATGAGGCTGAGCGCCTTGGCGACGCCGGCCTCGCCCATCGCGGCAAGCCCGTAGAGATAGGCGCGGCCGATCATGCAGCCCTTGGCGCCGAGCGCCAGCGCCTTGAGGACGTCCTGGCCGCCGCGGATGCCGCCGTCGAGAAACACTTCGAGCCTGTCGCCGACGGCTTCGGCGACGTGCGGCAGCACGGTGATCGTGCCCGGCGTGCCATCGAGCTGACGGCCGCCGTGATTGGAAACGACGATGGCCTCGGCGCCTTCGTCGGCGGCGCGCTTGGCGTCTTCGGCATCGAGAATGCCTTTGATGACGAGCTTGCCGGGCCAGCGCTTGCGAATCCAGGCAATGTCCTTCCACGACAGCGACGTATCGAAATTGTCGCCGCCCCAGCGTCCGGCCGCCCAGATATTGCCTTTGTTGCGCAGGTAGTGGTCGACATTGCCGAAGGATTTGCGTTTGCCCATCAGCACGCTGGCGAGCCAGGCGGGCTTCGTCATGATGTTGAGCGCGTTGCGGGCGGTGAGCCGCGGCGGCACGGTGAGTCCGTTCTTGAGGTCGCAATGGCGCTGGCCGCGCATCGGCAGATCGACCGTGACGAACAGCGCCGTGCAGCCGGCGGTCTTGGCGCGTTCGATCACTTCCTCGCTGAAGCCGCGATCCTTGAAGACGTAAAGCTGAAACCAGAACGGCCCTTTGGTTGCGCCGCGCACGTCTTCGATCGAGCAGATCGACATGGTCGACAGCGTGAAGCGGATACCGGCGGCTTCGGCGGCGCGGGCCGCGAGCATCTCGCCGTCGCCATGCATCAGGCCGGTCAGGCCGGTCGGCGCAATCGCCACCGGCATCGCGACCTTCTCCCCGAGCATGGTCGTTTCCAGATCGCGCGTCGTGGCGTCGATCAGCACGCGCTGGCGGAAACGGATGGCGTTGAGGTCGTTGCGGTTGGCGGCGAGCGAAAGCTGATCGTAAGAGCCGTGGTCGATATATTCGAAGATCGCCTTGGGGACTTTGCGTTTGGCAAGCTGCCGCAAGTCCTCAACATTGGTGATGACCGGCATTTCACTCCCCGTTTTTTCCGCGTGACGTCATGCGCCGCACGGTTGTCGTTCACGCGGTCCCCGCCGGATATGTTTCCGGCCTGTCGAGAACGCGCGCCTTAAGCGTCTCTTTTATTGCCGCACGACCCGATCCGAAAACCGGTTCTGATTTTTCGGGATCATGCGGCCCGGCTTTTGAACTGGCCGGTCTTGCGGAAGCGCCACAGATAGGACGGTACGATCGTCTCGATCGGTTCAGGGACGATGCCGATGCCGGGCAGCGTGCGCTTCTCGGCGATGGCCGCGTCCGACACGATGTTATCGACGCGAAGCATGTCGACCTGGCCGGGCGTCAGCGTCAGTGGCGACGGCGCGAATTGCAGGAACAGCGCCTTGATATGCGCGGCGAAGAACGGCAGCGGCACCAGCACGCGCTTGCGTTCGATGGTCGCGAGGATGAACTGCATCAGTTCCTTGAAGGTCAGCACATTCGGGCCGCCGAGCTCATAGACCGTGCCGGCCTTCAACTTGTTGTCGACCGCATCGGCGATCGCGGTGGCGACGTCGCCGACAAACACCGGCTGGAATTTGGTGTGGCCGCCGCCGATCAGCGGCAGCACCGACGACATGCGCGCCAGCGCCGCGAAGCGATTGAAAAAATCGTCTTCCGGCCCGAACAGGATCGACGGCCGCATGATGACCGCCTGCGGCTGCGCCGCGCGCACCAGACGCTCCGCGATGCCCTTCGAATGGGCGTAGCCGACGTCCGAATTCTCGTCGGCGCCGATCGCCGAGACGTGGACCATGCGCGCGCCATGGGCGTTGGCGGCGAGCGCTACCTGCTCGGCGCCAAAACTGTGCACCGCGTTGAAGCGCTGGCGGCCGCCTTCCTTCAGGATGCCGACCAGGTTGATGAGGACCGAGGCGTCGCGCGCCGCCGCTTCGACCGAGCGGGAATCGCGGATGTTCGCCTGGACGGCGTGGATCTGGCCGACCTTGCCGAGCGGCTGCAGGTGAAAGGCGAGTTCCGGCCGGCGTACCGCGACCCGGATGCGGTAATCGCGCTTGGCCAGCGCCCGGACCAGGTGGCGGCCGAGGAAGCCCGAGCCGCCATAAACGGTCACAAGGGTGTCGTTATTGCTTCTGGCGGTCATGTCCGCGCTCGCTTTCAGGGAATGCAATCAGCCTTGGGCAGGTCTTTATAGAGCCATGGCGGGCGGCGGCAAGCCCGCGGCAAAGCCCACCGCGGTCCGCCACAAAGGCCGCCAACGTCGACCGGCAGTCGGCGGGATATGCAGCCAGTTCAGACATTTCCGGGCACCACCTCAATTGACAAGAGGGGTGCTGGTCCGTACGTAGGCCCCCGCTTGCCCAGGTGGCGGAATTGGTAGACGCGCTGGCTTCAGGTGCCAGTGGCCGAAAGGTCGTGAAGGTTCGAGTCCTTTCCTGGGCACCACACCCGCATTTTTCCGGACGAAATTCGGTTTGCGCGCCTCGCGGCGCTTGAAAATGCGGTCCGATCGTCGTTTGTCCGGCGTATGATGCCGAATCGGCCGGTATATCCGGCCCGTCTCATGTCCCGCGCGGTGGCCGACCGCGCTCAAAACCGGAACTGTGAATGACCGTCCGACTGCATCGCGGCGACCTGCCAAACCTCGACGCCTACAAAGGCGCGGTGGCGATCGACACCGAGACGCTCGGGCTCGAGATCAAACGCGACCGGCTTTGCGTCGTCCAGCTTTCGCCAGGCGATGGCTCGGCCGACGTGGTGCAGATCGCGGTGGGCCAGAAGAGCGCGCCGAACATCCAGAAGCTTTTGGCCGATCCATCGATCGTCAAGATTTTTCACTACGGCCGCTTCGACATTGGCGTCATGTTCAACGCCTTCGGCGTCATGGCGCAGCCGGTCTATTGCACCAAGATCGCCTCGCGCCTGGTGCGCACCTATACCGACCGGCACGGCCTGAAGGATCTCACGCGCGAACTGCTCGGCGTCGATCTCTCCAAGCAGCAGCAGTCATCCGACTGGGGTGCGACAGAACTCACCGATCCCCAGGTCGCTTACGCCGCGACCGATGTGCTGCATCTCCATGCCTTGCGCGACAAGCTCGACATGATGCTGGCGCGCGAAGGGCGCACGGCGCTGGCTCAGGCCTGCTTCGGCTTTCTGCCCGAGCGCGTGAAGCTCGATCTTGCGGGCTGGGAAGATCAGGACATCTTCTCACATTCGGTGAAGCCTTCGTGAGTGGCCGGCTCCCGCCCCTCGGGCGCGGTCCGACGTGCTTTTTTCCGCCGCGCAGGGGCCATATTCTCGCGGCATCCTGACTGTGGGGTATTTACAAGCCGGTCTAAACGGAGCGCGGGCGCTTTATCAGCATGAATCGGGTGATCACGGCCAAACTCGATCCGGAAACGGCGCGCGCGCACTGGGCGATGAGCCGTGCGCAAAGCGAGCGTGCTTTCCGCGCCGCGCGCCGTCACAGCCGGCTGGTGCGATTGCTGCGGTTGTCGATCCCGGTTCTGGTCGTGATCGGACTGACGGCGATCGTGCTGACGACCTATTACAATCCGCTGCGGATGCTGCAGTCGCTGCCGGTCAATATCGACAACATGGTGGTTTCCGGCACCAAGATCACCATGGAAAAGCCGCGTATGTCCGGCTTCACCAAGGATCGGCGGCCTTATGAGTTCACCGCCCAGGCGGCCGACCAGGATTTGACCAAGCCGGATCTGGTGGAGTTGCGCAACATCAACGCCAAGGTCCAGATGGAAGACAAGAGCATGATGAACATGACGGCTCTGACCGGCGTCTACGACAGCGAGAAAGAAACGCTCAAGCTGCAGCAGCAGATTTTTCTGTCATCGGACACGGGCTACAAAGGCTACCTGACGGAAGCGCTGGTCGATGTCCGCACCAGCAATGTGGTCTCCGAGAAGCCGGTGAAAATCGAAATGCTGGAAGGCGTGCTCGATGCCCAGCGGCTCGAGATCACCGAATCCGGCGACCTGATCCGGTTCGAGAACGGTGTGAAGATGACGGTGATGCTCAACGGCCAGCCGCTGCCCAAAGAGAAGATTCCCGCACGATGACGTTGTTTCGGAAGTCCGGCTTTGCCTTATTGGTTGTCGTGCCGGTCCTTCTGGCCGCCGCCTCGACCATCGAGGCCCAGCCATCGCGGCAGGGTCAGGCCGGTGACCAGGCCAGCAAAGGCCCGCCGAATGCGCTGCAGGGCTTCTCGCAGAATCGCGACGAGCCGGTTCATATCGAATCGGCCACGCTCGAGGTTCGCGACAAGGACAAGGTCGCGACGTTTTCCGGCGACGTCCGGGTGAAGCAGGGCGACACCAACATGCGCAGCCAGAAGCTGGTGGTGTTCTACGAGCAGCCCGGGGAAAAACCCCCGGCGGCCGGCGCGCCCGCCGGCAAGCCGATGCAGGCCGCGACGCCCGGCCCCAATGGCCAGCAGAAGATCAAACGTCTGGAGGCGCGCGGCGATGTCGTGGTGACGCAGAAGGACCAGACCGCGACCGGCGAAACCGGCATCTTCGATTTGCCCACCAATACCGTCACGCTGACCGGCAATGTGGTGATGACCCAGGGCAAGAACATCCTGCGCGGCGACAAGCTGATCGTCGACCTGACGTCCGGCGTGTCGCGCGTCGAATCCGGCAAGAACGGCAAGGGCCGGGTGCAGGGCCTGTTCCTGCCGAGCAGCGGCGGACCGGAGGCCGCGCCGCCGGCGCCGGGCCGCAAGCCATGAGCCAGCCATGACACGGGCGCGTCAGGCAGACCTTGCCGGCCCCGGGAATCAGCTAGGGTCGGCGCTGGCCGGGGCCGTTCGGCCCGGCCGTCTTGGGCACCGCGGGGTTACCGGGTGAATATCATTTCGCTGTTTCGCCGCCAGCAGCCGGCCGCGCGCCGTGTGCCGCAGCCCGCGGCCGCGAATGCGCCGGTGGCGCGTCCCGCCCAGCCGGGCGCGCAGCAGGCTCGGCAGCCCGCCCAGCAGCCCCAGCAGCGCGACGGCGCGCGCCAGGCGGCGCGGCATTATCTCGCGGCCCATGGCGTCGAGAAGAGCTTCGGCAGCCGCACCGTGGTCAAGGGCGTCACGCTGTATGTGCGCCGTGGCGAAGCCGTCGGCCTGCTCGGCCCGAACGGCGCCGGCAAGACCACGGTGTTTTATATGATCACCGGGCTGATCAAGGCCGATCGCGGCCGCATCGAGCTCGACGGCTACGATGTCACCGTGCTGCCGATGTATCAGCGCGCCCGCCTGGGCATCGGCTATCTGCCGCAGGAAGCCTCGATCTTTCGCGGCCTCAATGTCGAGGAAAACATCCGCGCCGTGCTTGAAGTGGTCGAGCCCGACCGCCGCCGCCGCGATGCCGATCTCAAGGCGCTGCTGGAAGAATTCAACATCACCCGCTTGCGCAAGACGCCGACCATCGCGCTGTCGGGCGGCGAGCGCCGCCGTGTCGAGATCGCGCGCGCTTTGGCGACGCGGCCAAGCTACATGCTGCTCGACGAACCCTTTGCCGGCATCGATCCGATTGCCGTGGGCGACATCCAGCAACTCGTGCGCCATCTCACCAACCGCGGCATCGGCGTGCTGATCACCGACCACAATGTGCGCGAGACCCTGGGCCTGACCGACAGGGCCTACATCATCTATTCCGGCGAGGTCCTCATGGAGGGCCGGCCTGAGGATATCGTGAATAACCCCGACGTCCGCCGGCTCTATCTCGGCGAAGAATTCAGGATGTGACCTGACCGGTTGGGGTTTTCAGGCCTGCCGGACAATGCCCGGGCCGTGCCCGGTCGCTGCATTTGCCCAAAAGTCAGGCGATGCCGCACTGCGGAATCTTGGCTTTCCCGCGGCAAGAAACTGGTATACGCTTCCAAGCAAGAATCGGACCAGTTTCCGCCGGGAAACAACCAATGGCGTTGTCGCAACGATTAGAGTTTCGCCAGACCCAAGCCCTGGTGATGACGCCGCAGCTGATGCAAGCCATCAAGCTGTTGCAGCTCTCCAGCCTCGACCTGCAGGCCTACGTCGAAGGCGAGCTCGAGCGAAACCCGCTGCTCGAACGCGGCGGCGATGACGATGCGCCGCTTCCCGGCGCCGAGCCTGAGCGCAGCGGGGATGCCGCCAGCCCCGCGGACGGCGCGCAGGACTGGATCGACGCGGATCTGGAAACCAGCCGCTCCTCGATGGAGCAGGGCCTCGGCACCGAACTCGAAAACGTCTTCCCCGACGATGGCGGCGAAAAGCCGGCGCCGACCGAACCGCCGCCGCCGGCTTACTCGGAGTGGTCCGGATCGGGCGCGAGCGCCGATGACGGCAGCTACAATCTGGAAGCCTTCGTGTCGGCCGAGACCACGCTCGGCGAGCATCTCGCCGAACAGATGGCGCTGGCGATCGGCGATCCGAAACAGCGGCTGATCGGCCAGTACCTCATCGATATGGTCGACGACACCGGCTATCTCACCGGCGATCTCGAATCCGTCGCCGAGAAGCTCGGCTGCGCCACGGCCGATGCCGAAGCCGTGCTCGCGATCCTGCAGACGCTCGATCCGGCCGGCGTTTGTGCGCGCAATCTCACCGAGTGTCTGGCGCTGCAGCTGAAAGAGCGCAATCGCTTCGATCCGGCCATGCAGTGTCTGGTGGCCAATCTGCCGCTGCTGGCCAAGCGCGATCTGGCCGCGTTGCGCCGCATCTGCGGTGTCGACGAGGAGGATCTCGTCGACATGATCGCTGAGATTCGCAATCTCAATCCGAAGCCCGGTCTCGCCTTCGGTTCGACGGTCGTGCAGCCGATCGTGCCGGATGTATTCGTGCGCGCAGCGCCGGACGGCACATGGCAGGTCGAGCTCAACTCCGACACGCTGCCGAAAGTGCTGATCAGCCAAAGATATCACACGCAAGTGTCCAAGACCACGCGCAACGACAAGGACAAGGCCTATCTGGCGGATTGTCTGCAAACCGCGACGTGGCTGGTGCGCGCGCTCGATCAGCGTGCCAAGACGATTTTGAAAGTCTCGAGCGAGATCGTGCGTCAGCAGGACGGCTTCTTCGTCAAGGGCGTGCAGCATCTGCGGCCGCTGAACCTCAAAACCGTGGCCGACGCCATCGGCATGCACGAGTCGACGGTGTCGCGCGTCACCGCGAATAAATACATGGCGACAAGCCGCGGCATTTTCGAATTGAAATATTTCTTTACATCGTCGATCGCGTCCGCCGATGGCGGCGAAGCGCATTCGGCCGAAGCGGTGCGTCATCGCATCCGCTCGCTGATCGACGCGGAATGCGCCAGCGACGTTTTGTCCGATGACACCATTGTGGACAGGCTGCGCGGCGCCGGCATCGATATTGCGCGCCGCACGGTCGCCAAGTACCGGGAAGCGATGCGAATTCCCTCATCGGTGCAGCGCCGGCGCGAGAAGCAGGCGGCCAGCGCGTGATTGGCGCCGAATTAAAGTTGCGCGGCCCGGATTCGTTGCGGCAATTGCGCCTTCAAGGGCGCATAATGGGGCATTGACCTGGGGAACGATTCCAAGATGATATGATTTAAGCGTGCTGGGAATGCGGGCACCGCCAGGTGCCCGGCGTTACGTTAGGCGTTACGTTAAACGAACGACATGGAGGCTGCCCTATGCCTTTACGCGTCTCGGGGAAAAACATCAGCATCGGCGCTTCGCTCCAACAAAGGATCACCGACAGAGTCGAAGAAGCGACAGCAAAATATTTTCGTGGCGGCTATTCGGGTCACGCCACGATCGGCCGGGATGGCTTCGGATTTCGCACCGAATGCGTGCTGCATCTCGACTCGGGCGCGCTGCTTGAAGCGCAAGGACAATCGGCCGACGCTTATGAAAGCGCCGACGAAGCCGCCACCAATATCGAAAAGCGGTTGCGGCGCTACAAGCGCCGGCGCAAGGACAATCAGGCCCGCCGCAGCGGCTGAAATGTCGGCAGCTGCAATAAAATCAAGCAAAATCCGGCGCTTACAACCCATTGACGGCGCCTGGTAGCATGCCTATGGTCCGCCGCCTTCACCCATGAAACAACCGCTCGCCGCCATTTCCGTTATCCGGACATGCCTATGACGCTTACCGATCTTATAGCGGCGCCAGCGATTATTCCGGCGCTCAAGGTCAACAGCAAGAAGCAGGCGCTCCAGGAGCTTGCCGCGCGCGCGGCGGAGCTTTCCGGCCAGAGCGAGCGCGCCATATTGGAAATTCTGCTTCAGCGCGAAAAGCTCGGCTCGACGGCGGTCGGCAACGGCATCGCCATTCCGCATGGCAAGCTGCCGAAGCTCGGACGGTTGTTCGGATTGTTCGCGCGGCTCGAGCGGCCGATCGATTTCGAGGCGCTCGACTCGCAGCCGGTCGATCTGATCTTTTTGTTGCTCGCGCCTGAAGCCGCCGGCGCCGATCATCTCAAGGCGCTGGCGCGCGTCGCCCGCCTGCTGCGCGATCCGGAGATCGCCCGCAAGCTGCGCGAATCCAGCGATACCGATGCCTTGTACGCGGTCCTCGCAATGCCGCAGAGCAGCGCGGCGTAATTATCCGCTCAGCATTAAACGCGTCATGCCCGGCCTTGTGCCGGGCATCCACGTTTTGCTTGCCTTTTTGAGAATATCAGAAGTCCGTGGATGGCCGGGCATAGGTGCTCTTTAGACCGCCGTTCTTCGAACGGCTTTGCCCGGCCATGACGACTTTGATAAATCTGCGCGTAACAGCGCTGAATGCCCCGCCTTCGCGGAGCATGACAGTGTTTGTTAATGCACGCTGACGGCTTCGAGCTCGTTGCTCCAGGCGCTGGCGAGCGCGGATTCGCGCGTGTCGGTCAGCATGATCGGCGTGCCGTCCGCACCATGCAGCGCAAACAGCGTCAGCCCCGGCGCCATCTGCGGCGCTTGCGGAAACATGCTGGCGATGTCTTCCGAGCGGATCGGCTTGACGTAGGCAATCCGTCCGTCGCCCAGATGCGCCAACGCATCCTGCGTGATCACTGGATTAGCCGTCGTGTCTGTGAACTTGTCTTCAGTCATATTGGCCATGGCCCTCGATCCTTTCCACTTATACGCCTAACGCGGTCGAGTCCTTTTTCGTTGCTTCAAGGTTCCGTCATTCCAATCGCCCGGTTTCAGGGCGACCTATTCCAGGTCGTTGATTGCGATGCTCTTGACGATCCGGTCCGGCTGCGGCCGGACCAGATCGACCGACAGCAGACCGTGTTTCAGGTCGGCGCCCATCACCTCCATGCCGTCGGCCAGCACGAAGGTGCGCTGGAACTGGCGCGCGGCGATGCCGCGGTGGAGGAACTGACGGGTCTTGTCGTCCTGTTGCCGCCCACGGATCACCAGTTGGCTCTCCTCGACGGAGACGTCGAGTTGATCGCGGGTGAAGCCGGCCACAGCGAGCGTGATGCGAAGGCGCTCGGGGTTGTTGTCCTCACGCGGCAGACGCTCAATGTTGTAAGGCGGGTAGCCATCGGCCCCCTTGGCGACGCGGTCAAGCACGCGCTCGATCTCGTCAAAGCCAAGCAGGAATGGGCTGGAGAGTGACGGTACTCGTGACATGGTTCCCAAAGTCCTCGCTGTGAAGCGACTTTGCTGAGGCCCCTCACGGGCACCCCGTTTCCGGACCCAGGGTCCGCCCGGGTTCGGCATTCTGTCTTGTGGGGCAACCGCCCCTGACAGTCGCTAATATGGGCAGCCCCGGTTAAAGGTTCAAGAACAAGGGAAATCGGCTGCAAAATAGAGTCCTGCGGCCGGTCCAAAGGGAGACTTTTTGTGTCCAGCCAGCCCGAATTGCCCATTCTGACCATCCGCGCGATCAAGGCCGTGCCGGTCGAGGTGCCGCTTAACTTCGTCCTCGGCACCAGCCAGCAGGCCATGCGCCAGGTGCAGCTGCTGCTGGTCGACGTCGAGACGGAAGAGGGCATCACCGGCCGCTCCTACCTGTTCGGCTATCTGCGCGCGGTACCGCCGGCCATCATGAGCATCCTCGGCGAGATCGAGGCGCTCACCAAAGGCGAGCGCGCCGATCCGGCATCCTTGTTCGCCCGGCTCAACAAGCGCTTCACCCTGGTCGGCGTGCAGGGCATCGTCCGCATGGCGATTGCCGGCTTTGACACGGCGCTCTGGGATGCCGTTGCCATCGCGGCGAAAAAGCCGCTGGCGGCGCTGCTCGGCGCGGAGATCAAGCCGGTGCTCGCCTACAATAGCTGCGGCCTCGGCATCAAAGACGATCTCGGCGCGCTCGCCGACGAGGCCGAGACGCTGATCGGGCTTGGCGGCTTCCGCGCCGTCAAGTTGCGGCTCGGTTATCCGACGCTCGATGGCGACATCACCGCGGTGCGTGCCGTCAAAAAGCGCATCGGTGACGATGTCGGCTTGATGGTCGATTACAATCAGGCGCTACCGCTCGACGAGGCGTTGCGACGCGGCCGCGCGCTCGACGCCGAAGGCATCACCTGGCTGGAAGAACCGATCCGCCATGATGACTATGCCGGCGAAGCCCAACTGGCGCGCGAACTGAATGTGCCGATCCAGATCGGCGAGAATTTTTCGCTGCCGGCCAACATGCAGTTCGCTATCGAACAGGGCGCGGCCGATTACGTGATGCCCGATCTCGAACGCATCGGCGGCGTCACCGGCTGGCTGCAGGCTGCAGCGATCGCGGCGGCGAAAAAGATGCCGATGTCATCGCATCTGTTTCCCGAAGTCAGCGCGCATTTGTTGGCGGCGACGCCGACCTGCCACTATCTCGAATATGTCGATTGGGCGAACGTGTTGTTGCAGGACACGCTCAGGGTCGAGAACGGTCATGCCATCATTCCGCAACGGCCCGGCAACGGCATGATCTGGAATGACGAGGCGGTCGAGCGCTATCGTTTGCGTTAGCGCAGGCAAACGAGCCGTGACGGTCGTGTTGTTTGATCGGTCCCTGCGGTTGTTTAATCGGTGTCAATGACAATGCAACGACGGCGAGTTCCAGATTTAACGAAATTCGGTTAAATCAGCGCGCGGCATGTGGTTAAATTAATCACGCCTGTTTGCCGTGTTTGCCTAAAATTTTCCTAACATCCGCCCGGTTTCGTTTTCCCTCGCTAAGATCGCTCCGTTCGATCGACCGTTCAATCGGCGACAACGGAGCGTAATGTGTTAACACGCAGCATCGACCTCGATCTCTCCGGCCCCACATTCGAAGAGCGACTCTTCCGCAACGGCAAACGCATCTGCGTTGTCGTCGCGGTTGCCGCGATCACGGTCAGCGCGCTCGACCTGATGAATGCCAGCGCGCTCACGACCGCTTCCGCGCTGATCCATGAGGGTCGGCTCAATTACACCGAATTGCCGGGCCGTGTTCTCAGCGGCATTCATCAGATCTCGATCTACCGGGATCGTACGTCGGTCGTTGTCGCCATTCCGCGCGATGCGCCGTTCGACGCCCAGAACCTGGCGAGCATCTCACGGCCGCCCGCGACGCTCTACGAACCGCAGCGGACCGCGCCGGTCGCCGTGGCCGACAAACCGGTCAAGAACAGCGCCGCGGTCGCCGAACTGTCAGCCGCGCGGCACACAGACGCCGTCGAGCTCGCCATGGCGCAGCCTGCCGTCAGTGTGAAGCCGGGTGCGTTCGCGCTCGCATCGCTACCGGCGGATCAAATGCCCGCCGTGCAGGCCGTGCCGGAGGCCGTTTCGAGGCCGGTTCTGCTTGCCAGCCTCACTACCACGGCGCTGCCTGTCTCCACGGCGGTACCGGAGCCGATCCAGATCTCGTTGCCGTCGCTCGACAAGGTGCCGATGCCGATCCCGGCGCCGGGCGTGCCACCGCCGTCGCCGGCGCAGCGCCTCAAGCTCGAGGGCAAGGATTACGCCAAGGCCGAACGCTGCCTTGCCAATGCGGTCTATTGGGAATCGCGCAGCGAGCCGGTGCGCGGCCAGATGGCGGTGGCGCAGGTCGTCATGAACCGCGTGTTCTCCGGCTTTTATCCGAATGACGTGTGCGGCGTCGTCTATCAGAACGCCAGCCGCCATCTCTCCTGCCAGTTCACGTTTGCCTGTGACGGCAAGCGCAAGACGATCACCGAACGCGGCCACTGGGCGCGCGCCAACCGCATCGCCAAGCAGACGCTGGACGGCCAGATTTACGTGCCCGAGGTCGCCAAATCGACGCACTATCACGCGGCGTATGTGCATCCGAACTGGGTGCGCGAGATGCGCAAGATGGTCCGCTTCGGCCTGCACAGCTTCTATCGGCCTTATGCTTGGGGCAACGGCGCCGAGGAGCCGGTCTGGGGCAAGACCGCCTTGGCCAAGACCGCTTTGGCTAAAACCGCGATGGCCAAAGTCGAAACCAAAAAGAAGTGAACGCTTCCGGGGCGATGCGCGCCCCGGACATTATTTTCCGATCTTTAATTTCAACAGCTTGATCGCATTGTCGCGGCCGAGCTTTGCGCGCTGCGCATCCGACAGTGGCGCGCCATCCAGCCATTTGCAGCCCTGGCCGATATCCTCGAACGGCCAGTCGACCGAAAACAGCACATGCTCGAGGCCAACTTCGGCGAGCCCGTTCTCGAGCGCCGGGGTGTGAAAATTGCCGGCCGTGGTCAAATAGAAGTGCTTGCGGAAATAGGCGCCGACCCCGTGCTGCGCGGCGTAGTTATGCGGCAGCTTCATCCAGCCATTGCGGTTGTCGATGCGCCACAGCAGCGCCGGAATGCCTTCGCCGAGATGGCCGAGAATAATCTTCAATCCCGGATGAGCGTCGAACAGTCCTGAACCGATGAGCCGCAGCGCATGGATCGCGGTTTCCGCCGCGAAGGCCCAATTCGGGCCCAGCATCCAGTTGTGCCCCTGATATTGCGGCGCCCAGTGTGGCAGCGGATTGCGCGGGTGCAGATAGAACGGCACGTCGAGCGTTTCGACCGTGCGCCAGAACGGCCGGTATTCCGGACCGTCATAATAGGTGACGTTGTCGGCGTCGCTGACTTGTGAAAAACCGTTGACCAGCGCGCCGGCGAAGCCGAGCTCCCTGACGCAGCGCGTCAGCTCGAGCGCCGCCGCCTCCGGATCTTGCATCGGCAGCGCGGCGAAGCCGGCGAAGCGATGCGGATGTCGGGCGATAATCTCCGCGAGTACGTCATTGGCGCGGCGCGCGGTGGCGATGGCCGCCGCGGCCCGGGGGATCGCCTGCACCGCCGGCGCGTTCAGCGACATCACCATCATCTCGACGCCATGGGCGTCCATGTCGCGGAGGCAGGTCTCGGCATTGAGCAGGCGGCGCGACAGTTCGGACCAGACCGGCGCGAAGGCATGCGGCTCGCCAAGCGTTTCCTCGATGGCGAAATGCTCTTCGAGCGCGATCTTGCCGTGCATCATGATGTCGTGATCTTTCGTCGTGGGACTAGGCGGCGAGAAACTGCTCGGCGTAATGACACGCGACCAGGCGTCCGGCAACGGAACGCAAAGGCGGGCGCTCAGTGCGGCACAGGTCGGTGACATAAGGACAGCGCGCGGCGAAGACGCAGCCTTTCGGCATATCGAGCGGCGATGGCACTTCGCCCTTGACCACATGCCGCTCGGGGCGCCTGCCACCGAGCGACGGCGTCGCCGCCAGCAAGGCCCGCGTATAGGGATGCAGCGGCTGCGCGAAGATCGCGTCTTTCGGGCCGTGCTCGACCGCGATGCCGAGATACATCACCAGCACGTCATGGGCGATGAACTGCACCACCGCGAGATCGTGCGAGATGAACATGTAAGCGAGGCCGAACTGCTTCTGCAGGTCGACCAGCAGATTGAGCACCTGCGCCTGCACGGACACATCCAGCGCCGATACCGGCTCGTCGGCGACGACGATTTTGGGATTGAGCATCAGCGCCCGCGCAATGGCGACGCGCTGGCGCTGGCCGCCGGAAAACATGTGCGGATAGCGGCGCGCGTGGTCGGGCCCGAGGCCGACGCGGGCCAGCATGGCGGTCACCTGCTCGCGCCGCTCTTTCGCGCTCAGTTTCGTGTTGATGATCAGCGGCTCTTCGAGAATGGAGCCGATCTTGCGGCGCGGGTTGAGCGAGCCGTAAGGGTTCTGGAACACGAGTTGCACCGCGCGGCGCAAATTGCGCCGTGCCTCGGCCGATGGTTTGAGCGCGTCATTGCCATCGATGTCGAGCGTGCCTGAGGTCGGCTTCTCGATCAGGGTCACCATGCGCGCCAGCGTCGATTTTCCGCAGCCGGATTCGCCGACCACGGCCAGCGTCCTGCCCGCGTCGATCGTGAACGACACGCCGCCCACCGCGCGCAGTTCCTGCGGCTTTTCGAACGCGCCCGCTTTGGTCTTGTAGACCTGGACGAGACTGTCGGCGACGACCAGCGCGCTCATGCCAGCGCCGCCGCCGGTTTCGTGGCGCGGTCGGCCGCGATCCTGGCGTCGCGTCCGGCATCGCCAAGCGGGTAATGGCAGCGCACGCCGCCGCCAGTATCTGCCACGGAATGCCAGGCGCGCAGAGCGGGGCGGTCGGCAAAGCAGCGCGGCGTCGCATGGACGCAGCGCGGGCTGAACAGGCAGCCGGCCGGCCGCTCGTAAAGACTCGGCACCGAACCGGGAATGGTCGCGAGCCGGTCGCCGATGCGGCTTTCCGGGCGCGCCGCGAGCAGCGCCGCGGTGTAGGGGTGCTGCGGATCGGCGAACAGCCGTTCCGTATCGTTCTGCTCCATCACCTGTCCGGAATACATCACGGCGACGCGCTGCGCGGTCTCCGATACCACGCCCATATTGTGCGTGATGAGGATGAGCGCCATGCCGCGCTCGCGCTGCAGCGACAGTAGCAGATCGAGAATCTGGGCCTGGATCGTCACATCGAGCGCGGTGGTCGGCTCGTCGGCGATCAGAAGTTTCGGATTGCAAGCGATCGCCATCGCGATCATGACGCGCTGGTTCATGCCGCCGGACATTTGATGCGGATAGGCGGACAGCCGGTTTTCAGGTGCGGGGATGCCGACCTGTTCGAATAGTTCGATGGCGCGCCGGTGCGCCGCCTTGCGGTCCATCTTCTCGTGCAGCCGCAAGGTCTCGACGATCTGGAAGCCGACGGTGTAGCAGGGGTTGAGGCTGGTCGCCGGCTCCTGGAAGATCATCGCCATGTCTTTGCCGACGATTCTGCGCCGCGCCGCGTCGCTCAGTGTGAGAATGTCCTGGCCGCCGACTGTGAGCTTGTCGGCGCTGATCCGGCCGGGATATGGCACCAGCCCCATTGCCGCCAGCATGGCGACGCTCTTGCCGGAGCCGGACTCGCCGACGATGCCGAGCACTTCGCCCGGATCGACCTTGAGCGACACGCCGTCGACCGCGCGCAGCATCCCTTGCGACGACGGAAACTCGACCACCAGATTTTCGATCTCGATCGCGGCCATGTTGGCTGGGTTCATGGCCATCACCGCTTGAGCTTCGGATCGAGCGCGTCGCGCAGGCCGTCGCCCAGCAGGTTGAAGGCGAGCACAGTGATCAGGATCATGATGCCGGGGAAGGTGACGACCCACCAGGCGCGCAGCACGAATTCGCGCGCGTCGGCGAGCATGGTGCCCCATTCCGGCGTCGGCGGCTGTGCGCCCAGCCCGATGAAGCCGAGCGCGGCCGCGTCGAGAATGGCGGTGGAGATGCCGAGCGTCGCCTGGACGATCAGCGGGGCGGCGCAGTTCGGCAGGATCTCCTTGACGATCAGGCGCAGGCTGCTGGCGCCGGTCAGTCGTGCCGCCGTGACGTAGTCCTTGGCCATTTCGCCGATCACGGTGGCGCGCACGATGCGCACATAATGCGGCAGCAGCACGGTCGCGACCGCGATCAGCGCGTTGACGATGCCGGGTCCGAGAATGGCGACGATGATGATGGCGAGCAGCAGCGTCGGCAGCGTCAGCAGGATGTCCATCAGCCGCATGATGGCGATTTCGATGATACCGCGGAAAAATCCGGCGATCAGGCCGAGCGCGGTGCCGACGGCAACGGAGATCGCCACGACGGCGAGCCCGATCATCAGCGACAGCCGCGCGCCGTAGATGAGGCGCGAAAGCATGTCGCGGCCGATGGCGTCGGTGCCGAGAATGTGGGCCGCGACACCGCCCGCCTGCCAGGCCGGCGGCTTGAGGAAAGCCTGCGGGTTGGTGTCGATCGGCGAGAACGGCGCGACGACGTTGGCGAATGCGCCGACGAAGATCAGCACGAGAATGATGGCAAGCCCGATCACCGCGCCGCGGTTGGCGGTGAAGTAGGAAACGAATTCGAGAAACGGATGCGGTGGACCGCTATCCGGTTTGCGCGCGGCGGGTGCGATGGCTTCGATCGTCATCGCTGATGCCTGATGCGCGGGTTGATCAGGCCGTAGGTCATGTCGACCAGAAGATTGATCGTCATGATGATTGCGCCGATGAGCAGCGTGCCGCCTTGCAGCACCGGATAATCGCGCCGGGCGATGCCGTCGATCAGCCATTTGCCGACGCCGGGCCAGGAGAAGATAGTCTCGGTGAGAATGGCGCCGGTGAATAGCAGGCCCATTTGCAGGCCGATCACGGTGACGATCGGAATCAACGCGTTGCGGAATGCATGCACGGTGACGACGCGGAAATTCGACAGGCCCTTGGCCCGCGCGGTGCGGACGTAGTCTTCGCCCAGCACTTCGAGCATGGCCGAGCGCGTCATGCGCGCGATCACAGCGAGCGGCACGGTGCCGAGCACGATCGCCGGCAATATGAGATGCGATACAGCGGACCGGAATGCGTCGATGTCGCCGGCCAGCAGCGTGTCGATCAGCAGGAAACCGGTCTTCTCCTCGACGAAATAAAGAACGGCGATGCGGCCGGACACCGGCGTCCAGCCGAGCTGCACCGAGAACAGCAGGATCAGCAGCAGGCCCCACCAGAAGATCGGCATCGAATAGCCGGTCAGCGACAGGCCCATGATGCCCTGGTCGAAGATGGAGTTTCGCTTCACCGCGGCGAGGATGCCGGCGGGAAGGCCGATGATCAGCGCGAACAGCAGGGCGCACAGCGACAGTTCGACCGTCGCCGGGAACAGGCTGGCAAACTCCACCAGCACGGACTTGTGCGTCACGATGGAGCGGCCCAAATCCCCGTGCGCGAGGCGCAGCAGGTAAAGACCGTATTGCACGATCACCGGCTGGTCGAAGCCGAATTCATGGCGCAGTCGCGCGTGCTCGGCCGGGTCGATGCCGCGTTCGCCGGCCATGGTCTCGATCGGATCGCCGGGAATAAGCCGGACCAGGACGAAGACCAGCAGCGTGATTCCGATGAAGGTCGGAATCACAAGACTGATGCGGGTGAATAAAAATCGAAGCATGGGAAGCGAAGCGGGGCGGCCTGTTCAGACCGCCCCGCGCCGCATGCCTACTTGATGTCGACGCCGTAGAAGGTGTGGCGCCCGAACGGCGACAGCTTGAAGCCGATCACCTCCTTGCGCACCGGCTTGAGCTGCACCGAATGCGCGATGGTGAACCAGGGCGCCTGCTGCTTGAAGATGACCTGTGCATCTTCGTAGAGCTTGGTGCGCACGGCCTGGTCGCTGGTGGTCTTGGCCTTCTGCACCAGATCCTCGAACGGCTGGTAGCAGAACTTGGCGATGTTCGAGCCGTTCGACTTGGCGGCCGAGCAACCGAGCAGCGTGTTGAGGAAGTTGTCCGGGTCGCCGTTGTCGCCGGTCCAGCCGAGCTGCGCCATCTGGTGCTCGCCCGCCTGCGCGCGCTTGCGGTATTCGCCCCACTCGAAGCTCTTGATCTCGGCCTTGACGCCGATCTTGGCGAGGTCGGCCTGCATCAGTTCGGCGATGCGCTTGGCGTTCGGGTTATAGGGACGTTGCACCGGCATGGCCCAGAGATCGGTGTCGAAGCCGTTCGGGTAGCCCGCTTCCGCGAGCAGCTTCTTGGCCGCCTCCGGATCGTAGGGATCGTCCTTGATTGAGGTGTTGTACGACCACATGGTCGGCGGGATCGGATTGGTCGCCGGCACTCCGGTCGACAGGAACACCGCCTCGACGATGGCCTTCTTGTTCATCGCCATGTTGATCGCCTTGCGCACGCGCACGTCGTCGAAAGGCTTCTTGGTGGTGTTGTAGGCGAGGTAGCCGATGTTCAGGCCGGGCTGCTCGAGCACGGTGACATTCGGGTCCTTGCGCATGGCGTCGAGGTCGGCTGGGTTCGGATAGGGCATGACATGGCATTCGCCCTTCTGCAGCTTGGTCCAGCGCACCGACGCATCGGGCGTGATCGAGAAGATCAGATCGTCGATCGCCGCCTTGCCGCCCCAGAACTGCGGGAACGCCTTGTAACGGATGATGGCGTCTTTCTGGTACTGCACCAGATAGAACGGACCGGACCCGATCGGCTCCTGATCGATTTTCTCCGGCGTGCCGGCCTTGAGCATGGCGTCGGCATATTCCTTCGACTGGATGCCGGCATATTCCATCGCAAGATCGGAAAGGAACGGCGCTTCCGGCGCGTTGAGCGTGATCTTGACGGTGTAATCGTCAACCTTCTCCACCGACTTGAGCAGCTTCGGCATACCCATGTCGTTGAAGTAGGAGTGGTTGGAACTCGTCACCTTGAAGTAGGGGTTCGAGTCCTTCCACTGACGCTCGATCGCGAAGATGATGTCGTCGGCGTTCATGTCGCGCGTCGGCTTGAAGTTGGCATTCGAATGCCACTTCACGCCGTGACGCAGATGGAACGTGTAGACGGTGCCATCGGCGGAGATGTCCCACTTCTCGGCGAGACCCGGAATGACCTTGGTGGTGCCGCGCTCGAAGTCGACGATGCGGCTGTAGATCTGGCTGTTGGCGTCGAACGACGTGCCGGTGGTGTTGATGCCGGGATAGAAGTTTTCCGGGCTGCCTTCCGAGCAAAAGACCAGCGTCTTCGCGGATAGCGGTGTGGCAAACAGCGTCGCCACGACGGCGAGCGCGGACAGCGAACGATAGTGTGACATGAGCCCCTCTCACGCAGCCGGGGGGAGCGCGGTTTCGCGTCCAATCCCGGCTCACAAGCCGGGAATGCTAGCCCAAGGTTGTGGGGCCGTCACGCACAGGCCGCGCTCACGCCGTCATGATTTTGGCCAATGTGCGCTCGAGCACGCAGGCGTTCAAAATGCCGCATTCAAAAGCGGAACAGGCGGGGAAAAATTGGTGGAGCCAGGCGGGATCGAACCGCCGACCTCCTGCATGCCATGCAGGCGCTCTCCCAGCTGAGCTATGGCCCCTTAACGGGATGGAATGACTAGTCGGAAACCGGAGAAAAAGCAAAGGTTCCGATGGTCAGGCCGGGCAGGCCTATTGTTCCTCTTCCTTTTCGATGCCGTCGCCGATGATGTCGGCGACGTCGTCGTCGCCCTCTTCCTGTTCCTCGATGAAGGCCGCATCGTCAAGGCTCTCGTCGTCGCCCTCGATCTCTTCCTCTTCGGCGGCAACTTCGCCCTTCTTCTTGACCTTGCCGCGCTGCTCGGCGTCAGCGTCCTCGAGCGAGACGAATTCCGCGTCCACGGTCTCCGGAACGACTGCTTCCACCGCGGCGGCAGGCACGTTGCGGGCGGCGTCGGCGGGGCGGCCACGCGACTGTGGCGGCAAGATAATGGGAACGACTTTGCCCGTGTAGGGCGAAATCACCGGCGACTTGCCCATGTCGTAGAATTTACGACCGGTATCCGGGCAGATGCGCTTGGTGCCAAGTTCGGGTTTAGCCACGATCGAGCTTCCTAACAAATGCCGTTGAAAATGAGCCTTCAGATTGGCGCTTCACTTGGCTAGTTGCATCGCGCCTGTCAATAGCGGGAAACAGGCGGGAATTAGGCGGCCGGCCCGCGCGGCTTGAGATGACGGGTCCGGCGCCTGCGTGGTAGGAGGGCCGCCATCAGAAAGCGCCAAAGGATACCGATCGCGTGAGCGAGGCCCCCCGCACTCCCCTGTCCGCCTGCCTTGGCGGCCCGCTGACCGGTCGTCTGCGGGTGCCGGGCGACAAGTCGATCTCGCACCGGGCGCTGATCCTGGGCGCCATGACCGTCGGGGAAACCACCATTTCCGGCCTTCTCGAGGGCGAGGACGTCCTCAATACGGCCGGCGCCATGCGGGCGCTGGGCGCCAGGGTCGAGAGCCTCGGCGGCGGCACATGGCGGATCCACGGGGTCGGCGTCGGTGGATTTGCCGAGCCGGCCGGGCCGCTCGATTTCGGCAATTCCGGCACCGGCTGCCGGCTGGTGATCGGCGCTGTGGCCGGTTGCCCCATTACGGCGAATTTCGATGGCGACGCCTCCTTGCGGAAGCGGCCGATGCGCCGCGTGCTCGATCCGCTCGCCCGAATGGGCGCCCGCGTGATCAATCAGGCCGAAGGCGGCCGGTTACCACTGACGCTGAAGGGCGCTACCGACCCCCTGCCGATCGAGTATGAATCGCCGGTGCCGTCGGCGCAGCTCAAGTCGGCGGTGCTGCTCGCCGGCCTCGCCGCGCCGGGCGAGACGACGGTGATTGAGGCCGAAGCCACCCGCGATCACACCGAAAAGATGCTCAAGCACTTCGGCGCCAAGGTCGTCACAAAGCCTCACGGGGAGCACGGCCGCCGCATCACCTTGCAGGGCCAGCCCGAGCTCGAGCCGTGCCACGTTGCCGTGCCGGCCGATCCTTCGTCGGCTGCGTTCCCCGTGGTCGGTGCGCTTGTGGTGCCGGGCTCGGAGGTCATCCTTGACGGCGTGATGCTCAACCCGCTGCGCACCGGTTTGTTTACCACTTTGCGCGAAATGGGCGCCCGGATTGCCGAAGAGAACAAGCGCGACGACGGCGGCGAGGAGGTCGCCGATCTGCGCGTGACTTTCTCGGCGCTCAAGGGCGTCGAAGTGCCGGCCGCGCGCGCGCCGTCGATGATCGACGAATATCTCATTCTCGCGGTCGCCGCCGCGTTCGCCGACGGCAAGACGCATATGCGCGGCCTGAAAGAACTGCGCGTCAAGGAGAGCGACCGCCTCGAAGCGACCGCCGATATGCTGCGCGTCAATGGCGTGACCGTCGATGTCGAAGGCGATGATATGATTGTGCACGGCATGGGTGCCGGCGGCGTGCCCGGCGGCGGTGAAGTGAAGACGCACATGGATCACCGCATCGCCATGTCGGCGCTGATGATGGGGCTGGCGTCGAAAGCGCCGGTGCGAATCGATGACTCGGCCTTCATCGCCACCAGCTTCCCCGGCTTCGTCGAGCTGATGAAGGGACTGGGGGCGGATTTGTCGTGATCATCGCCATCGATGGGCCGGCCGCATCCGGCAAGGGCACGATCGGGAAGCGGCTTGCGGCCCACTATGGCCTGCGCCATCTCGATACGGGATTGCTCTATCGTGCGGTCGGCAAGACCGTGCTCGATGCCGGCAGGCCAATCGACGACAAGCAGGCGGCGATCGCCGCGGCGCAGGCGCTCGATCTCACGCGCGTCAGTGAGGCCGAGCTGAAGGGCGCCGAGGCGGGTGAAGCCGCGTCTCATGTTTCGGCGATCCCCGAGGTGCGCGCGGCGCTGGTCAGTTATCAGCGCGGCTTTGCCGCCACGAGGCCCGGCGCCGTGCTCGATGGTCGCGACATCGGCACCGTGATTTGCCCCGATGCCGACGTGAAGATTTTTGTCACCGCCGCGCCCGACGTGCGCGCGGCGCGGCGCGGCGCCGAATATCGAGCTGCGGGCAAGGTTATCGACGATGCGGCCGTGCTCGCCGACATCCGCAGGCGCGACGAGCGCGATTCATCGCGCTCGTCCTCGCCGCTGAGGCAGGCCGACGACGCCGTGCTGCTCGACACGACGCAGATGAATGTCGAGGAGGCGGTTGCGGCAGCGATTGCGATTGTGGAAGGCAAGAAGCGCTGACCCATACGTCGTCATGCCGTCACTAGGCCGGGCATGACGCAGGTCGGTACTGGGCCACGCCGTCGGGGATGAGCGGATGGATTTGCTACCTTCTGCCCCACGGTACCAGGGCCCAGATCCGTTCGTGACCGTAATAAAGCGCGATCTTGGTCGCGATCTCGGTGCCGGCGATGGAGCCGGCAATCGCCGGATTACCGGTGATGATCCAGCCGATCAGGAACGTGTCGATGCTGCCGGTGGCGCGCCAGCTCAGCGCCTTGGCGATGGAGCGGCTGTGCGATTCCCGGGCGCCGAAGAAGCGCGCGACGCGCACCACGGCGTGACCGACGATGCTGGTCCGCACCGGAGCGGTTTCGCGCTGCGCCGAGGCGTGCTCGATCAACCCCATCGCCACCGTGTCATGGCTCTCGGCGTCGATGAGAATGAAGCTGCCGGTCTCGCGATTCTCGGCATAGGCGTCGGCCGCGAGCGCCCGATCGAGTTCCAGCGTGCAGAGGCCGAACTCGTTGCTCAACAGGCTCTCCGCCGGTTTGGTCGCGGCATCCTGCGCCAGATCGATCAATTCAATCGGTCCGGCAATGCGCGCCGCTGCCTTCGCGGTGCCGAGTTTGATGTGGAAACGGCCGCCGGGCGCCAGCGCGCCTTCGCCCATCCAGAAGATTCGCGCCGTGAAGCGGTCGGAAACCAATGCAGGGGCGGCGGCGTCGGCCAGAACGTCGCCACGCGAGACGTCGACATCCTCCGTGAGCGTCAGCGTCACCGACCGGCCGATGCCGGCGCGGCCGAGTTCGCCATTGGCGGTGATGATTTCCTTGATGCGGGTGCGCTGGCCCGAAGGCTGAACGACAATTTCCTGCCCGGGATAGACCTCGCCGCCGGCGATCAGGCCGCAATAGCCGCGGAAATCCGGCGTCGGCCGGCTGACCCATTGCACCGCCATGCGAAACGCCGATTTGGCGGCGCGCGGCGTCGCATCGACTGTCTCCAGTTTCTTGAGCAAGGTCGGCCCGCGATACCAGTCCATGGCCTTTGAGCGATGGACGACATTGTCGCCCTTCCTCGCCGACACCGGAATGAAAGTCAGTTCGACATCGCCAAGGCGGTCGGCGAAAGCACGGAAGTCGCGCTCGATCGCGGCGAAGCCGTCGGCCGAATAGCCGATGATGTCCATCTTGTTCACGGCAACGACGAGGTGACGCACGCCGAGCGTGGCCGCGATCAGCGCATGGCGGCGCGTCTGCTGCGTCAGGCCTGATTGCGCGTTGACGAGAATGAGCGCGAGTTCGGCGGTCGAGGCGCCGGTCGCCATGTTGCGCGTATACTGTTCGTGGCCCGGCGCATCGGCGACGATGAACTTGCGGTGCGCGGTGGCGAAGAAACGGTAGGCGAGGTCGATGGTGATCTTCTGCTCGCGTTCGGCGGCGAGGCCGTCGAACAGCAGCGAGAAGTCGAGATCGTCGTCCGAGCCCGTAAGCTGACCCGTATCCTTGCGCAACGTCTCGATCTGGTCGTCCGGCACCAGCTTGGCATCGAACAGCAGGCGGCCGAGCAGGCTCGATTTGCCGTGATCGACCGAGCCGCAAGCTATGAAGCGCAACAGGCTCTTGTTCTCGTGGTCCTGAATGGAGGTGTCGTCGACCAGCGCGACAGGATCGGCGAGCTTGTTTACCAGCATGTTCATCAGAAATAGCCTTCCTGCTTCTTGCGCTCCATAGAGGCGGCGCCGTCCTTGTCGATGACGCGACCGACCCGTTCGGAGAAACGGCTGTCGAGGGTCTCGCGGACGATGTCGTCGAGCGTGGTCGCCGTGCTTTCGACCGCGCCGGTGAGCGGATAGCAGCCGAGCGTGCGGAAGCGCACATTGCGCAGCTGCGGCACTTCGGCGGGCTCAAGCGGCAGGCGCTCGTCATCGACCATGATCAGCGTGCCGCCGCGCTCCACAACGGGACGCGGCTTGGCGAAATAGAGCGGCACGACGGGGATGTTTTCGCGCAGGATGTAGAGCCAGATGTCGAGCTCGGTCCAGTTCGACAGCGGGAAGACGCGGATGCTCTCGCCCTTGCGCTTCTCGGCATTGAACAGGCGCCACGGCTCGGGCCGCTGGCGCTTCGGGTCCCAGCGGTGATGCGCATTGCGGAACGAGAAGATGCGCTCCTTGGCGCGCGATTTATCCTCGTCGCGGCGTGCGCCGCCGATCGCGGCATCGAAGCCGTACAGATCGAGTGCCTGACGCAAGCCTTGGGTCTTCATCACGTCGGTGTGCAGTTCGGAGCCATGCGTGACCGGGCCGATGCCGCGTTTCACGCCGTCCTGGTTGATGTGCACGATCAGGTCGAGGCCGAGCTCCCTGGCGCGGTTGTCGCGAAACTCGATCATCTCGCGGAACTTCCACGTCGTATCGACGTGCAGGATCGGGAAGGGCGGCTTGCCGGGATAGAACGCCTTCATCGCCAGATGCAGCAGCACCGACGAATCCTTACCGATCGAATAGAGCATCACCGGCCGTTCGGTCTCGGCGATCGTCTCGCGCATGATGTGGATGCTTTCGGCCTCGAGCTGGTCGAGATAGCTGGCGCGGGCCTGCGCGGTGGTGAAGGTGACGTCGTTCATGAGCTTTTGGCTTCTTTAAAATTGGCGCGGGCGGCGAGATGCAGCGGATTGGCGTGCAGGCCGCATTCGGTCTTGCCTTCGTCTTCCCACCACCAGCGGCCGGCGCGTTCCGGCTCGCCCGGTTGAATGGCCCGGGTGCAGGGCGCACAGCCGATGGAAAGGAAGCCGCGTTCGTGCAGCGCGCTGACCGGCACGTTGTGCGCGCGCGTGAAAGCCGCGGCGTCGTCGCGCGTCCAGTCGTACAGCGGATTGATCTTGATGAGGCCGCGCTCGGCATCGAACGCGGCGAAGGCGACCGCGGCGCGATGCGCCGACTGATCGGCGCGCAGCCCGGTGATCCAGCCCTGCGCGCCGTCGAGCGCGATCTTCAGCGGCAGCACCTTGCGCACATGGCAGCAGGCCTGACGCGCCACGACTGAGTCGCGGAAGCCGTTGGTGCCCTGCCCGGCGAGCAGCGCTTCGAGCGCAACGCGTTCCGGCGTGACGGCACGGATGCGGACGCCGTAGCGCGCTTCGGTCGCGGCCCAGACGTCATGCGTCTCGGCAAACAGCCGGCCGGTGTCGAGCGTTACCAGATCGAAATCGAGCCCTTGCGACAGGATCGCGTGGGCGATGGCCTGATCCTCGATTCCGAAGCTGGTGGTGAAGGTGAGCCTGCCGCCGATGGCCGCGCGGGCCGCGGCCAGCCGGCCGGGCAGGTCGAGCCCCGCTGCCGCGTTATTAAGGCGCGCGATGGTATCTTCCCATTCGGGCGCGGACGCCGGAACGGGGTCGGATCGGAGGGCTGAAACGGTGGGGGGCATGGAGAAAACTCAAATGGCTGCCATCCAAATAGAATAATTTATTCGTTTTACGCAATGATGCCGGGGTAATTTGTAATATTTTACTATATAATTGAAAAATGCAGCGAAAATATTTCGATAAGGCACCTCAAGGCGGAATACCGCGTCCTCGACTCCGGCGCCGCTGCGCCGCCGAGCGACGACATTCGGTCGATCGGCTGCCCGGCGACGGGCCGTGCAGCCGGCCCAGACTAAACGCTCGCTGCCTAAACACCTGCTTTCTAAACACTTGCCGCCACAACCGCCGTTCGCTATATCCGCGCCATCCGGGCCGCTTTATTTCTCGTTGAAGCATCCCGAGCGGGCCGAGGGCGCGACACGAACCGCCCCTCGCTGTTGGAGGACAAAAGCCCCGCTCGTGTTTTGGCGTTCAAGCGCGCTCCCGAAACCGATCAATCGTCCCGACCGTACGGCATGAGCGCCGGCTATCCGCTTTCACGCGGCTAGTCGCCGAACGTCTTGCCAGACATTCGGCCCGCAGGGCCGGGACGCCATTTCAAACCGCCGGCGCAGGCAACAGGAGAATTCATGGCCACCGCTACTGCTGCAGCATCCTCGCGTGAAGATTTCGCCGCTATGCTCGATGAGTCCTTCGAGACCGGAAACCTGCATGAAGGTTCGGTCATCAAGGGCATCGTCGTCGGCATCGAAAAGGACATGGCCGTCATCGACGTCGGCCTGAAGACCGAAGGCCGCGTCGCCGTGCGCGAATTCGCAGGCCCGGGCCGTACCGGCGAATTGAAGGTCGGCGACGAAGTCGAGGTTTATCTCGAGCGCGTCGAGAACGCGCTGGGTGAAGCCGTGCTGTCGCGCGACAAGGCGCGCCGCGAGGAAAGCTGGGGCAAGCTCGAGAAGAGCTTCACCAACAACGAGAAGGTGTCGGGTGTCATCTTCAACCAGGTCAAGGGTGGCTTCACGGTCGACCTCGACGGCGCCGTGGCCTTTCTGCCGCGTTCGCAAGTGGACATCCGTCCGATCCGGGACGTCACGCCGCTGATGAACAATCAGCAGCAGTTCCAGATCCTCAAGATGGACCGTCGCCGCGGCAACATCGTCGTGTCGCGCCGTACCGTTCTGGAAGAGACTCGCGCCGAACAGCGTCAGGAACTGGTCCAGAATCTTGAAGAAGGTCAGGTCATCGACGGCGTGGTCAAGAATATCACCGATTACGGTGCGTTCGTTGATCTCGGCGGCATCGACGGCCTGCTGCACGTCACCGACATCGCGTGGCGCCGCGTCAATCACCCGACCGAAGTGCTCAACATCGGCCAGTCGGTGAAGGTCAAGATCATCAAGATCAACCACGAGACGCACCGCATCTCGCTCGGCATGAAGCAGCTGCTCGACGATCCGTGGCAGGGCATCGAAGCCAAGTACCCGATCCAGGCCAAGTTCAAGGGCCGCGTCACCAACATCACCGACTACGGCGCCTTCGTGGAGCTGGAGCCGGGCATCGAAGGCCTGATCCACGTGTCCGAAATGTCGTGGACGAAGAAGAACGTCCACCCCGGCAAGATCGTCTCGACCTCGCAGGAAGTCGAAGTGCAGATCCTCGAAGTCGATCCGGTCAAGCGCCGCATTTCGCTCGGTCTCAAGCAGACCATGCGCAATCCGTGGGAAGTGTTCGTCGAAGCGCACCCGCCGGGTTCGATCGTCGAAGGCGAAGTCAAGAACAAGACCGAATTCGGCCTGTTTCTCGGCCTCGACGGCGACGTCGACGGCATGGTCCACCTCTCGGATCTGGACTGGAAGCGTCCGGGCGAGCAGGTAATCGACGAGTACAACAAGGGCGACATGGTCAAGGCGCAGGTGCTCGACGTCGACGTCGAGAAGGAGCGCATCTCGCTCGGCATCAAGCAGCTGGCGGGCGATCCGATGTCGTCCGGCACGGCCGGCGAACTCAAGAAGGGTTCGGTGGTCACCTGTGAAGTTACCGCGATCAACGACGGCGGCGTCGAAGTGAAGATCGTCGACACCGACATCACGGCCTTCATCCGCCGTGCCGATCTCGCGCGCGAGCGCGGCGATCAGCGTCCGGAGCGGTTCTCGGTCGGTCAGAAGGTTGACGCCCGCGTCACCCAGTTCGACCGCAAGACCCACAAGATCGGCATCTCCATCAAGGCGCTCGAAGTCGCCGAGGAGAAGGAAGCCATGGCGCAATATGGCTCGGCCGACTCAGGGGCCTCGCTCGGCGACATCCTCGGCGCCGCGCTCAAGCAGCGCGCCGCCGGCGAAGACGAAAAGGCCGACTAAGGTTTAAAAGACCTTTCTGGGCTGACGGAAAGGCCCCCGGCGTCCGCGCCGGGGGCTTTTTGTTTCTTTCCCTCCCCCTGTCACAGGGAGGGAAATTCGCCGCATTCGCTGCTATGCTGGCGACCGATCAACAAGGAACGGAAATAAATGTCGCTCGATGCCGATGCCATCGTCGATCGCCGCCGGTTGCGGCGTAAGGTCACCTTCTGGCGCGTCGCGGCGCTGCTGATCGTGCTCGCCGCGATCGGCTTCGGCGTGGCCGTGATGACGCCCGGCAGCGGCCTCAAGCCGGGTAGCGACGCCATCGCCCGCATCCGCATCGAGGGTCTCATCCGTGGCAACCAGGAGCGCGTCGCCGCGCTCGAGCGGCTCGCCAAATCGAACGCCAAGGCCGTGATCGTCCACCTCGATAGCCCGGGCGGCACCACGGCTGGCTCCGAGCAGCTCTACGACGCGCTGCGCAACCTGCAGAGCAAGAAGCCGATGGTGGTGGTGGTCGACGGGCTGGCGGCGTCCGGTGCCTATATCGCCGCGCTTGCCTCCGACCACATCATCGCCCACGACACCTCGCTGGTCGGTTCGATTGGCGTCCTGTTCCAGTATCCGAACTTCACCGACGTCCTGAAGACCATCGGCATCAAGGTCGAGGAGATCAAGTCCTCGCCGCTCAAGGCCGCGCCCAACGGCTTCGAGCCGACCAGTCCGGAAGCGCGCGCCGCCATCGATGCGATCGTGCAGGATTCCTATGCCTGGTTCAAAAACCTGGTGCAGACCCGCCGCAAGCTGGACGACGGCCAACTGGCCAAAGTGGCCGATGGCCGTGTCTTTACCGGCCGTCAGGGCGTGCCGCTGAAGCTGGTCGATCAGCTCGGCAACGAGAAAACCGCGCTGGACTGGCTGGAGAAGGAAAAGAAGGTCCCGGCCAGCACGCCAGTACGCGATTATTCGCTTGAGCCCCGGTTCAGGGAGTTCTCGTTCCTCCATGTGGCGGCCTGGGGCTTCGATGCGGCGGGCTTGAGCAGCCTGGCCCGGCAGGTCGATGCCTGGGGCGGCGCCGAGGCGGTCGAAAGACTCAATCTTGACGGGCTGTTAGCGCTTTGGCACCCTTCATCCAGCAATTAATCGAGCGCGAGTAAGGCGGCGTCCATGATCAAATCGGAGCTGGTGCAGCGCATCGCGGCTCAAAATCCACATCTCTACCAGCGCGACGTCGAGAACATCGTCAACGCCATCCTCAACGAGATCACCGGCGCCATGGCGCAGGGCGACCGCGTCGAATTGCGCGGCTTCGGTGCGTTCTCGGTAAAGCACCGTCCGGCTCGCACCGGGCGCAACCCGCGCACCGGCGCGCATGTGTCGGTGGAGCAGAAGTCGGTGCCGTTCTTCAAGACCGGCAAGGAAATGCGCGAACGCCTCAACAAAGGCGACGGCGCGGCCATGCCCGACACGGACGACGACGGCGAGGATTGAGGGGTCCAGCTCCGTTAATCCCCGCGAAAGCGGGGACCCAATGCGCCGCGCCACGCGTTGAGTTCTACGCGTTGAGATCGTAGCCGCTGGATTCCCCGCTTGTGCGGGAATGAACGGAGTTTGGATCGCCTGCCGATCCATCAAGCCACAAACAAGCGAGACTATTCGCATGCTGCGCAAGATCGTCACGCTGGTCCTCGTTTTGCCGCTTGCGGCCATCCTCATCGTCTTCGCGGTGGCGAACCGGCAGGCGGTGACCGTATCGTTCGATCCGTTTTCGTCCGCTGCCCCGGCCTATGCCGGCACGCTGCCGCTGTTCATCCTGATCTTCGTGCTGGTCACTCTCGGCGTCGTCATCGGCGGCGCCGCCTCCTGGCTGCGACAGTCGAAGTGGCGCCGCGCCGCGCGCAAGCTCGATGGCGAGAACCGCCAGTTGCTCCAGGAGCTGGCGGCCAC
>JBAZSM010000020.1:5000-48977 GCA_041662425.1 Pseudolabrys sp. | reverse complement strand
ATCACTTTGCCGCAGGGCTACGAGACCCAGGTCGGCGAATATGGCACGGCATTGTCGGCCGGACAGGCGCAGCGCGTCGCGCTTGCCCGCGCCGTCTATCGCGATCCGTTCCTCGTCGTGCTGGATGAGCCGAATTCACATCTCGATTCGGAAGGCGACTCGGCGCTGACGCGCGCCATTCTCGGCGTTCGCGAACGCAAGGGTATCGTCATCGTCATCGCGCACCGGCCGAGCGCCATCGCCGGCGTCGACCAGATTCTTGTCATGAATCAGGGCCGTGCGCAGGCTCTCGGCCCGAAGGATGAAGTGCTGGCCAAAGTGCTGCAACGCCCGCCCGGTGTGTCCGTGCCAACACCGCTCAACGCGCGCTCCGAGGCGAGCGGAGGCGCCGGCGCATGAACGCAGGCCACCAGCCGGTTTCGCGATCCCGCGAGTCGATCCGCCGCCATCTCGCGGTCGGGCTGATGATCGTGCTGCTGCTCGGCGGCGGCGTCGGTGGTTGGGCGGCCACGGCGCAGTTGTCGGGCGCCTTGATCGCGCAAGGCTCGATCGTCGTCGATCAGAACGTCCAGAAGGTGCAGCACCCGACCGGCGGCATTGTCGGCGAACTGCGGGTGCGTGACGGCGATCATGTCAAAGCCGGCGATGTCCTGGTGCGGCTCGATGAAACCGTGATGCGCGCCAATCTGGCGATTGTCACCAAGGGGCTCGACCAGCAACTGGCGCGCAAGGCGCGGCTGGAGGCGGAGCGCGACGGCATCGAGGCCATTGCTTATCAGGCCGACCTTATGGCGCGGGGCGCCAAGGATCCCGATGTCGCGGCGACTTTGGCGAGCGAACAGAAGCTGTTCGAATTGCGCCGCACCGAACGGCTCGGGCAAAAGGCGCAACTCGGCCAGCGCGTCAAGCAGTTCGAGGAGGAGATCGGCGGCGTCGAAGCGCAGCAGGCTTCCAAGGGCCAGGAAATCGAGCTGATTACCCGCGAACTCGCCGGCGTGCGCGATCTCTATGCCAAGAACCTCGTGCAGCTGACGCGCCTCACCCAGCTCGAGCGCGAACTGGCGCGGCTCGGCGGCGAGCGCGCGCAACTGGTCGCGACGGCGGCGCAATCCAAGGGCAAGATCGCCGAGATAAGGCTTCAGATCATCCAGATCGATCAGAACCTGTCGAGCGAAGTCGCCAAGGAATTGCGCGAAACCGACAGCAAGATCGGCGAATTCGTCGAGCGCAAGATCACGGCCGAGGACCAGTTGCGCCGCACCGATATCCGCGCGCCACAGACGGGCTACGTCTTTCAGTCGGCGGTGCATACGGTCGGTGGCGTCATTACCGCCGGCGATCCGATCATGCTGATCGTGCCCGATGCCGACAAGTTGCAGGTCGAGGCGAGGGTGCAGCCGCAGGACATTGCCCAGGTCAAGATTGGCCAGCCGGCAGTGCTGCGCTTTTCCGCCTTCAATTCTCGCACTACGCCGGAAATCGCCGGCGAAGTGACGCGGGTTTCCGCCGACACCTCGACCGATCAGCGCACCGGCGCCAGCTACTACACCATCCGCGTTGGCCTGCCGCCGGAGGAACTGAAGAAGCTCGGCGAACTCAAGCTGCTGCCCGGCATGCCGGTGGAAGCTTTCGTGCAGACCGGCGAGCGCACCGTGATCTCCTACCTGATGAAGCCGCTGCAGGATCAGTTCATGCGGGCGTTCCGCGAGAAATGAGCCGGCTGCAGACATGAGAAAGCTCAAACAGTTCGGGCGCTGGTTCGGCCTCGGCCGCGCGGTCTGCCTTGTCTTGCTGGCGGCGCTGGTGATGCTGCGCATCGCCGATCCGGCGCCGCTTGAGGCGTTGCGTAGCCGCACCTTCGATTTCTATCAGCGCGTAAAGCCGCGCGAGGCGGTCCTGCGGCCCGCGGTGATTGTCGATATCGACGAGGCGAGCCTGAAGACGCTCGGGCAATGGCCGTGGCCGCGCACGCTGCTGGCCGATCTCGTCACCAAGCTCACCCGCATGGGCGCGGCCGTGGTCGCCTTCGACATCATCTTTGCCGAGCCGGATCGCATGTCGCCGTCGGTCGCCGCCGAGAGCTTCCGCAATCTCGATGACGCGACGCGGGCGCAGTTGCAGAAACTGCCCGACAATGATGCGGTGTTCGCCGACGCCATTCGCCGCTCGCGCGTCGTGCTCGGCGAATCCGGCCACCATCTGCCTTCGGAGGCCGGCGCCGGCAAGCCGCCGGCGGTCGGCTTCGCCATGATGGGCCCCGATCCGAAGCGCTTTCTCATCAATTATCCCGGTCTGATCGGCAACATTCCCGTGCTCGAACAGGCGGCCGCCGGCCGCGGCATGCTGTCGATCCAGCCCGAGGCCGACGGCATCGTGCGGCGCGTGCCGATGGCGCTGGTGGCGCAGGATACGATCATGCCGTCGCTGACGCTTGAGATGCTGCGGGTCGTGACGCGCGCCGGCGCCTTCCGCATCAACAGCGGTGCCGCCGGCGTGCGCAGCGTCGCGATCCCCGCGCTCGACATGCCGACCGACGGCAACGGCCAGCTCTGGATTCATTTCGCGCCTTATGACCCCGCCCGTTACGTCTCCGCCAAGGACGTCCTCGAGGATCGCGTGCCGCCGGAGCGCATCGCGCGCAAGCTGGTGCTCATCGGCACGTCGGCGGTGGGCCTGCGGGACATCAAGGCGACGCCGATCGACCCCGCGATGTCGGGCGTCGAGGTTCACGCGCAGGTGCTGGAAAGCGTGCTGTCGAAATCGGTGCTGACCTATCCGGGCTATGCCATCGGCGCCGAACTCGTCGTGACCGTGTTGTTCGGCCTCGCCATCATCGCGCTCGGGCCGATCCTCGGCGCGGCAATGATGCTCGGCCTCGGCGCGGTGGTGGCGGCGGCGATTGCCGCTGGCTCCTGGTATCTGTTCACGCAGCAGCGCCTTCTGCTCGACGCGACTTTCCCGCTGCTGGCGACATTCCTGATTTATCTGACCCTGATCTTCACGAACTATTTCCGCGAGCAGTTGCAGCGCCATCGGATTCGTACCGCGTTCGGACAGTATCTGGCGCCGGCGCTGGTCGCGCAGCTCGCGACGTCGCACGAGACGCTGACCCTCGGCGGCGAAGACCGCAACATGAGCATCATGTTCAGCGATGTGCGCGGCTTCACGACGATTTCGGAATTATACAAGGACGATCCTCAGGGCCTGACGACCCTGATGAATAATTTTCTCACGCCGATGACCAACGCGATCATCGATCACCACGGCACCATCGATAAATACATCGGCGACGCCATCATGGCGTTCTGGAACGCGCCGTTGCACGACACTCACCACGAGGCCAACGCCTGTCACGCCGCGCTGGAAATGCTGCGGCGGGTCGAGACCCTCAACGAAGCCCGCGAAAGCGAATGCAAGACCAGCGGCCAGCGCTTCGTTCCTATCAAGATCGGCATCGGCATCAATACCGGGCGCTGTGTGGTCGGCAATATGGGTTCCGACCTGCGTTTCAATTATTCGGTGCTCGGCGATTCCGTGAACCTGGCCTCGCGTCTCGAGGGGCAGTCCAAGAATTACGGCGTGCGCATCGTCATCGGCTCGAAGACCGCGCAGGCGGTGAGCGACAAATTCGCCACGCTGGAACTCGATTGCATCACCGTGAAGGGCAAGACCGAGCCGGAGACGGTCTATACCGTGCTCGGCGCGGACGATGTCGCGCGCAGCGCCGACTTCCTTCATCTGCGGCAGGTCTTCGCCGACATGCTCAAGATGTATCGCAGTCAGGAGTTCGACGCTGCCGAACAGCAGATCATGCGCTGCCGTGAGGCGGCGCATCCGTTCGGACTCGACCGGCTCGTCGATATTTATACGTTGCGTATTGCCGGCTTCCGGAAAGAGGCGCCGCCCGCAGACTGGAATGGCGTCTTCGCACTGGATACCAAATAGCCGGCGGTCGTTTACGCGTCGACATCCACGATCTGCACTTTCGGCAGCAGACGCTCGACATCGGCGCTGTGGCACAGTTCGGTGCCAGGGCTCATCACGGCGGCCGAGCCGGCGGCGACGGCGACGCGAAAGGCCTCGTGCGGCGGCTGTCCCTTGGACATCGCCCAGATCAGGCCGCCAAGGAAGCTGTCGCCGGCGCCGACCGCGCTGACGGCTTCGATCGCCACCGGCTTCGATTTCCAGGCGCGATCTTGCGTGACCAGAAGTGCGCCGTCTCCACCAAGGGTCAGCGCGATCATCTCGACCTGGCCGGTCGCTATCAGTCTGCGGCAGGCGGCGACGCGGGCCGCGTCGTTGTCGAGCATTTCGCCGGTGAATTCGCTGAGTTCGCTGACGTTGGGCTTGATGATGCAGACGCCTTCCTCCAGCGCCGCTTTCAATGCGTCGCCTGACGTATCGACGACGCTCCGCGCGCCAAGGCGCTTGGCCTCGCGAATGACGCGGGCGAAAAAGTCATCCGGCACGCCGGGCGGGATGCTTCCGCTGGCGACGACAAATTTCGGTTTGACGTCGAGCGAGGTCAGCTTGTCGAGACAGGCTTCCCATTCGGCGCGGTGCAGCGACGAGCCGGGCAGCACAAAGCGATATTGATCGCCGCTCTCGATCTCAAAGGCGGTGAAGTTTTCGCGCGTCTCGACATGCGACGGCGTCACCAGGCTGTCGATGCCTTCGCGTTCGAGCAGCTTGCGCAGCAGCATGCCGATCACGCCGCCAGCCGGATAGATCGCCGTGACGTCGCCGCCGAGGCGGTACGCGACGCGCGCCACGTTGATGCCGCCGCCGCCGGGATCGCGTTTGGGCGACGAGCAACGCATCTTCTTGGTCGGCTCGACTCGATCGACATTGATGAAGATGTCGACGGCGGGGTTGATGGTGATCGTCACGATATCGGGCATGAATCCATGTCCGTCGGGCTTTGGCACACCCGGACGCTTTGCAGGTGCCGGTTTACGATAAATAGGCGCCGGCAGGCCACCATGTCACCCCAAGATGCTGTGAAAACAAGACGCTGTGAAAACAGGTCGCCGTGAAAACAGGTCGAGGTGGGTCGACCCGACTTTCGCGCCGGTTCAACGCCGGGCGGCAGCCGCCGTTCCAAGCAATCGTCCAAACGATCGCGCCGCGCGAGGTCGCGCGGATTATCACCCAGCAGCGTTACAGAAAAATCTCTGACGCCCGCCTCAGTCGAGGCTGGCCTGCGCGCTTAGTTCGGCGTCGTAGATCGACACCTGAACGACCGGATAGGCCTTCTTGATCGCCTTGCCGGCGGTCCGCGCCTCGTCGAGCGAGGCAAAGGTCGCCTTGGTCTGACGATCCACCTGCAGCCGGTAACGCGCCAGCGGCGGCCGTACCTGACTCATCCGCACCGTTTCCGGCTCGGCGGCCTTTTCCTTCTTGGGCATGCTGATTGTCGTCATCCGCGATGCATCCTTCGTGGCCCGGACGGGTTTCCGGACTTCTGCGTCCATCGAGTTGCCCCTGTTGTTGCGTGAGGCCTGCTTTGTTGATTCGAAATCGAGGCCGGAACGAATTGTGATCCGAAAATCCGGCACAACGCAAGCGGGGCCATGGCCCCTATCCCGGAACAGGTAACACCGCGCCGGCCGAAAGCAATATGCCGGAAGCCTGGCGCCAAAAAGAAAACCGGCCGCGCTGGACGGGCGCGACCGGCTTTTATCAGAGGCAACCGCCTCGAGTGGCGATCAGTTTTCCTTGATCGTCTTGATCACGCTGGACATCGGGCGCGCCTCGTCGAGGCCGCCGCCCATCTCCTTGAGGACCATGTCGACGTATTCTTTCTTCGGCTCGATCGGCGTCTTGCCGGTGATCTGCACCACCTTGTAGCCGCCTTCCTTGAGGCGCTTCAACAACTCCGGCGCCGCATGCGCAGTCGCCTGCTGGAAGTCGTGCATCAGGATGATGCCCTTGCCGGTCTTCTCGAGCTTCTTCATCACATTGGCGATGACCTGCTCCGGCTTGCGAGTCTTGAAGTCGAAGGAGTCGAGGTCGGTCGAGAAGATGCCGACATTGCGATCGCCGAGATATTTCAGCATTTCCGGCGGATGACGCAGCGCCGGGAAGCGGAAGAACGGCGCGATCGGTTTATTGCCGAGCGCGATGCTCACGGCGGCAACGCCCTTCTCGAATTCGTCGACGGCTTCCTGCTGCGTCAGGCGCGACAGATCCTTGTGCGACCAGGTGTGCGAACCGACCGTGTGGCCTTCCGCGACAACGCGCTTGAGAATTTCAGGGTGATAGCCGGCGTGCTTGCCGATGGGGAAGAACAGCGCCTTGGTGCACTCGTTGGCGAGCGCCTTGAGCACGTCCGGCGTATGGCCCGGCCACGGGCCGTCGTCGAAGGTCAGCACGACTTCGTGATCGCGCAGGAAGTCGTAAGCCTTGAAGTGCTCGAAACCGAACCCCGGACCGCCGGTGGTGTCGATCTCGACGACGCGCGTCACACCGAGCGCGTTCGGGTTTTCACATTTCGCCGGCGCCGCCGCGGGCGCTTGGGCGTTCTGTGCCCAGGCCGCGGTGCCCGCGGCGGACATCGATATCGCGACAAGAAGGGCCAAAGCGCTACGCATAGACAGCTCCATAGGGAGAGAATTAGTTAACTGATGCCGGGGTCATTCATTACGGCTTTAACCTTTCGAGTCAACGCGAGTCCCAAAAAGGCCTGATTTTCCGCGCTTCTCAATAGAATATGGTTAACGGCCTGGTGCGGCGGAGGACGACGTTGCGAGGGGCCTTGATCGGGCCTATGTGTGGCAAATCTGCCTTGGAAACCGTCGTGAAAACCTTCGGGGCAACCACGGCCACACCGGGACCGGTGTCCCAATCCGGGTACTGACATGCCTGCCTCTGCCTCCCTGTCCTCTATTCCCTGGTCGATGCTGCTGGTTTCGCTCGCAGGCGGCGCGCTGGTCGCTTTTACGATCGGATTGTGGGTTTATTTCGGGACCGCTGTTTTTTTCGAGATGGTGCGCTCCGGCTTGGCCGCGTGCTTCTGAACGGACGCGGGGGCTGACCAGGGTGAAGATCGCCGTGAGAGAATTGCAATGACGCCTCGCTCCAATCACATCTTGATCGTCGCCGCGGCTTTCCTCACCGGCCTCGTGCTGTTCCTGGGCGCGTTATGGTACGCGACTGGCAACATCGGCGGCTCCGGCGCGCCGAGTGCGTCGGCCATCGGCGGTCCTTTCAAACTTGTCGATCAGAACGGCAAGGCGGTGACGGATCAGGACTTCAAGGGCAAGCCGCTTTTGGTGTTCTTCGGCTACACGCATTGTCCCGACGTGTGCCCGACGACGTTGTTTGAAGTGTCGGAGATGCTGCGTGTGATGGGCAAGGATGCCGATCGCACCGCCGCGCTGTTCATCACTGTCGATCCCGAGCGCGACACGTCGGCCGTGATGAAGGACTATCTGTCGAGCTTCGATCCGCGCATGATGGCGGCGACCGGCGACCGCGCCTCGATCGAAGCCGCGGAAAAAGCCTATCGGGTGTACGCCAAAAAAGTGCCGACCGGAAAAGGCGACGACTACTCGATGGACCACACCGCGATGGTCTATCTGATGGACAAGCAGGGACGTTTTGTCGCGCCCTTCAATCTCAAGCGGACGCCCGAAGAGGCGGCGGCCGATCTGAAGAAGTATCTCTGACCGGCGCGTTCACTTCCAGCAGGAGCCCGGAGGCCTGGGCCTCGCGCAGGTCGCGTTCCAGCCCGGTCAACGCCTGCACCAGAAGGCGGGCGCGACGCGACGAGCGGGCAAGCCCGTGCTCGGTTTTCTCCCAGGCAAACGGCGCGGTGAATAGCTGATAGACGGCCCGCCACGCCGCGGCCGACAGCAACAGCCAGTGCACCGGCGTCAGCAACAAGACCCCGGATGACGCCAGCAGGCCGCGGCGCGACAGGCCGAGCCATCCGAGAAAGGCCGAGCTGAGATAGCCGAACACCGCCGTCAGCCCATAAAGCGCGCCCAGCAGAAATATCTCGCCGCCGCTCCAGACCGCCCCGGTGCGAGAAACGGATGCGATCAGCGCCACGACGAACACGGGATGGACGAGCGCGGCCAGTGCATTGCCGCCGACCATCAGTTGAAACGTGACGAAGCCGGCGGGGCCGAGTTGCCGCCACAACAGCCGCGGTTCGCGCATATGAACCAGCCAGGTCTGCATCCAGCCTTTGAACCACCGCGTGCGCTGGCGCAGCCACGGCCCGGGTCCGGCCGGCGCTTCTTCATAGGTCGTGGAATCGATCATGCCGGTGCGATAGCCGAGCCGCGCCAGCCGCATGCCGAGATCGGCGTCTTCGGTGACGTTGTACGGATCCCAGCCGCCGGCCTTGCGCAAGGTCTCGGTGTGGAAGTGGTTGGATGATCCGCCCAGCGGCAGCGGTACGCCGAGCGCGGCAAGGCCCGGCATGAACACGTCGAACTGACCTGCATATTCGGCGGTGTAATAGCGTGCGAGCCAGCTGTCGTCGGTATTGTCGATGCAAAGCCGTGCCTGCACGCAGGCGAGATTACCGGGCCCATCGAGAAAGGCATGAAGCGCGCTGCGGAGTTGATAGGGCTCGGGCCGGTCCTCGGCGTCGTAGATGACGGTGAAGGTGCCGCGCGCGAAGGGCAGCGCAAAATTGAGAGCCTTGGGCTTGGTGCGCGGCCCGCCTTGCGGCACCGGGATCACGGTCATCGGAAAACGGGTCGTGACGGCGGCAAGCGCCGCGCGGGTCTCGCGGTCGTCGGCCTCGACCGCGATCAGGACATTGAGTTTTTCCGGCGGGTAGTCGAGGCGCTCGATCGCGGCCAGCAATCCGGAGACCGATGCCGCCTCCCGGTAAAGCGCGGCGATGACGGTGTAGATCGGCAAGGCGCTGTCGCGGAGGGTGCGTTCGGGTGGCGGCATCGCCTGGCTGACGAAAGCGCCGGTCAGCCGCAGCGCGAGCCAGGCGAGGAATACGGCCGACAACATCAGTTCGACAACCGGCACGGCGATAGCCGGTGCCATAATCGAAGCCGCCAGCGACACTGAGGCGAGCAAGGCGAGGAAGGCGATGCGGCGCCAGCCAGAGTGAGACGCCGCCGACAGGGATGGCGAGCGCATCTTGAGCGCCTCAGCCGCCACGGTGACCAAGGCATCGTTGCCGGCACGCAGCACAAAGCGGTTGAAGCGTTCGGCCGTTGTCAGGCGAAAGCGGACGGCGTTGGCCGGATCGTTCCTGATCAAGCGGACCAAGCCACGAGCGGCGGTGCCGGCCGGTGCGACGGCAATCGTCGCTGCTCTGCCTTCGCCATCGGTGATCGGCAGCAAGCCCGAGGCGGCTTTGCCAACTATCTCTTGGTCGCTGAGCAGGCAGTGGGCGCGGGGCAGGTTGTCGAGCGGCTCAAAAGCGACGCCGAGTTCGTGGCCCAGGGCCCGCAGGTAGCTCTCCTCGTCGATAGCCCTGGCCGCGATCAGAGTGCGGTCGGCACCGATGCCAAGCCGCTCCGCGCGGCGCTCGGCCCAGGCGATGACAGCAGGATCCAGTGCCCGCCGGACGCAATCGAGCTCCGGGAAATGCCTGTCGCGGGGATCGGGATTCTGCCCCCGCGCATTCGGGCCGGCGTCATGGCGCCGCGACGGCGGCCCAGGTCGGCTGTCCGCTTCATCCCCCGAACCCGGACCCATGCCTACCCCGCCTGCGCGCCCTGCAATCTATGATGGCATAACTACAACCTTTTGGCGAGTTTATGCGCAGGGCTGCCGGGCGGCGCTGTGCTGGCCCGGGGCGGGGCGGGGTGCTATGAGCCCCGCCATGTCCGATTTTCTCTCTCATTACCTCGTGCCGGCCGCCATTGTCGCCGTCGCCATCGTGCTCGTGCTGGGCCTGGTCAACATGCTGCGCGGCGGCTCGCCGAACCGGTCGCAGAAGCTGATGCGGCTGCGCGTCCTGTTACAATTCGTCGCGATCATCGTGATCATGTTCACGATCTGGGTGATGCACGGCTAATCCGGCCGGGTTTTCCGACTTTTTTGGCGCGTTTTCGTCGCGCGCACTGGTGCCCACATCGCTTGAAAACGCTCTAGAGGGCTTCATGGTCGTTCTTAACCGCATTTACACCCGCACTGGCGACGACGGCACGACCTCGCTCGGCTCGGGCGCGCGGCGCAAGAAATACGATTTGCGCGTTGAGGCTTACGGCACGCTGGACGAGGTCAATGCCGTGCTCGGTCTGGTGCGGCTGCACACGGGCGCCGACAAGGCCTTCGATGCCGCGCTCGGCCGCATCCAGAACGACCTGTTCGATGCTGAGGCCGACCTGTGCCTCGCCGAAAAGGGGCCGGGCGGTGCCCGCCTCACGGTGACCGAGGCGCAGGTCGCCTGGCTCGAGGGCGAGATCGACCGGCTCAATGCAGATCTGGCACCGCTTAAATCCTTCATTCTGCCCGGCGGCAGCCCCGCCTCCGCCTATATGCACCTTGCCCGGACAGTGTGCCGCCGCGCCGAGCGCATCATGGTCGAGCTCAAGGACACCGACAAAGACGGCGTATCGGAACCGTCACTCAAATATGTCAACCGGCTGTCGGACTACTTGTTCGTCGCCGGCCGTTACGCCAATGACAAAGGTGAGAGCGACGTGTTGTGGGCGCCCGGCCAAAACCGCTAACATGCTTTTCGAATGGATTGGCGTTGAAATACCGGGCTTTGCGCCGCAGCATAAGCGTTGACATGCCAATATGGCGGCCATTAGCTTCCGGCCGCATTCACAATTAGCGCCGGTCGGGAATGAGATTATGAAGATATTGGTGCCCGTTAAGCGGGTCGTCGATTACAACGTGAAAATTCGCGTCAAGGCTGACGGTTCGGGCGTCGAACTCGCCAATATCAAGATGTCGATGAATCCCTTCGACGAAATCGCCGTCGAAGAGGCGATCCGCCTGAAGGAAGCCGGCAAGGCGACCGAGATCGTCGCGGTGTCGGTCGGCCCGCAGCAGGCGTCCGAAACCATCCGTACCGCGCTGGCCATGGGCGCCGATCGCGGCATCCTGGTGAAGGCCGACGGTGTGGTCGAGCCGCTCGCGGTCGCCAAGATCCTCAAAGCCATCGTCGAAGCCGAACAGCCCGGCCTTGTCATCATGGGCAAGCAGGCGATCGACGACGATTCAAACCAGACCGGCCAGATGCTCGCCGCGCTGCTCGGCTGGGCGCAGGGCACTTTCGCCTCGAAGCTGGCGCTTGATGGCGACAGCATTTCGGTGACGCGCGAAGTCGACGGCGGCCTGCAGACCGTCAAGCTCAAGGCGCCGGCGATCGTCACCACCGACCTTCGTCTCAATGAGCCGCGCTATGCCTCGCTGCCGAACATCATGAAGGCGAAGAAGAAGCCGATCGAGGAAAAGACCGCCTCCGATTACGGCGTCGATACCAAGCCGCGGCTCGAAGTTCTCAAGACTAGCGAGCCGGCTGGGCGCAAATCCGGCGTCAAGGTCGGATCGGTCGCCGAACTGGTCGACAAGCTCAAGAACGAAGCGGGAGTAATCTGACCATGACGACGCTTCTTCTGGCCGAGCACGACAACAAGTCGCTCAAGGACGCAACGAACAAGGCGTTGACCGCCGCCAAGGCTCTGGGCGGGGACGTGCACGTTCTCGTCGCTGGCAAGGACTGCAAGGATGCGGCCGATGCCGCCGCCAAGCTCGACGGCGTCGCCAAGGTGCTGATCGCCGATGCGCCGGCTTACGAGCACCAACTCGCCGAACCGCTGGCCGCCCTGATCGTGTCGCTCGCCGGCTCCTATGACGCTTTCGTCGCGCCCGCGACCACCAGCGGCAAGAACGTCATGCCGCGCGTCGCGGCATTGCTCGACGTCATGCAGATCTCGGAAATCAGCAAGGTGATCGCGCCCGATACGTTTGAGCGGCCAATCTATGCCGGCAACGCCATCCAGACCGTGAAATCGACCGACGCCAAGAAGGTCATCACCGTACGTACCTCGACGTTCCAGGCCGCCGGAGCGGGCGGCTCGGCCTCCGTTGAGCCAGCCAACGCTGCCGCCGATCCGGCGGTGTCGTCTTTCGTCGGTGAGGAACTGTCAAAGTCCGACCGTCCGGAACTCACCTCGGCCCGGATCATCATTTCCGGTGGCAGGGCGATGCAGAACCGCGAGAACTTCACCACATACATCGAACCGGTCGCCGACAAGCTCGGTGCCGCGATGGGTGCCTCGCGCGCGGCGGTCGACGCCGGCTACGCACCGAACGACTGGCAGGTCGGCCAGACCGGCAAGGTTGTGGCGCCCGAGCTTTACATCGCGGTGGGTATTTCCGGCGCGATCCAGCATCTCGCCGGCATGAAGGACTCCAAGGTGATCGTCGCGATCAACAAGGACGAAGAGGCGCCGATCTTCCAGGTTGCCGATTATGGTCTGGTCGCCGACCTTTACCAGGCCTTGCCGGAATTGGCGGCGGAGCTCGGCAAGATCGGCCGCTGAGCTCGGAATTAGCATTCAACGCCCGTTCATGGCATCTGTGGCGTCATGAGGCGGTTCGTCGTAAATACGGGGCCGGACGGGGATTTGCCCCAACGGGCATATAACAAATCGGATCAGAAATGAGCGCCACTATTAAAACTGTCGGGGTCATTGGCGCCGGTCAGATGGGCAACGGTATCGCCCATGTCTGCGCGCTCGCTGGCTACAGCGTGAAGCTGAATGACATATCGGCCGACCGCATCAAGGCCGGCATGGCCACGATCAACGGCAACATGGCCAAGCAGGTCGGCAAGGGGGCGATTTCGGAAGACGACCGCAAGGCTGCGCTGGCGCGCATCGGCGGCGCGGAAACCTACGACGCGCTTCACGACTGCGATCTCGTCATCGAGACCGCGATCGAGAAGGAGGAGGCCAAGCGCAAGATCTACGCCGATTTGTGCCCGTCGCTGAAGCCGGAGGCGATCCTCGCCACCAACACCTCGTCGATCTCGATCACGCGCCTTGCCGCCACGACCGATCGCCCCGAGCGCTTCATCGGCATTCACTTCATGAATCCGGTGCCGCTGATGGAACTGGTCGAAGTCATTCGCGGCATCGCCACCGACGATGCGACGTTCGAGACCTCAAAGGCGTTCGTCCGTACGCTGAAGAAGACCATCGCGGTCTCGGAAGACTTCCCTGCTTTCATCGTCAACCGCATCCTGCTGCCGATGATCAACGAAGCGATCTACACGCTGTATGAAGGCGTCGGTAACGTCGAGGCGATCGACACCGCGATGCGGCTCGGCGCGCACCACCCGATGGGGCCGCTGGAACTCGCCGACTTTATCGGTCTCGACACCTGTCTGTCGGTCATGCAGGTGCTGCATGAAGGCTTGGCGGATTCGAAGTATCGCCCGTGCCCGCTGCTGGTGAAATATGTCGAGGCCGGCTGGCTCGGCCGCAAGACGCAGCGCGGCTTCTACGACTATCGCGGCGACAAGCCGGTACCGACGCGCTGAGCGGTCTCAAATCGAGCATTGATTGTCATGGCCGGGCTTGTCCCGGCCATCTCGCTTAAGGAGGCAGTGCGTTCCTAGGCGGGACCACCGGGGTACGCGGCTTCGCGCCGGCCCGGTGACGACAGCATGGGCGTGTTACGCCCTGCTACGCCGCCGCGGCGGCCGTGAACTGCGGCATCGTCTCCCGCCAGCACGGCAGCGCCGCGACCCGGTCGAACCAATCCTTTGCACGCGGATAGGCCGCGAGCGGCAGGTCGGCGCGCTCGGCATAGAGCAAGGGCGCTGCCACCGAGAAGTCGGCGAGCGTCGCGTCATCGCCCACCAGATAGGATTGTTTCGCCAGGTGCTCGTCGAGCACGGCGGCATCGCGGGCGAAGCATTCGAGGCCCCTGGCGACGATCGCTTCATCGGGCGGCCCTAAATTCAGGATCTGCTTGACGATGCGCTGGAACAACAACGGTTCGCAGCCTTCCTTGCTGAAGTGAGCGAGCTGCCAGCTCTGCCAGCGCATGATGTCGGCGCGGGTGCGAGCGTCGTCGGGCCAAAGCGTATTGGGCTTCTGGCTGCCAAGGTATTGCATGATGGCGGTCGACTCCCAGAGTTTGAGATCGCCGTCGATCAGCGTGGGCGCGCGGCCGGTGGGGTTGAGCGACAGATAATCGGCCGCGTGCGACGCTCCCTTGGTGAGGTCGACCAATTCGAAGTCGATCGGAATGCCGAGATGCGCGGCGACGGCACGCACCTTCCAGGTGTTCGGTGAGGGCGGAAAGCCGATGAGTTTCATGATCCGGCTCCTTGTCTGATTCTCAACGCGTTGCTCCGCTGCAGCACGAAGTCTGCGGCGCGGCCTCGAATTCATCGCGGCGCTTTACCCAGGCCATCGTCCACGGCAGCGCGGCCTCATCGCGGCCCTTCGGCACAAGGTCGAGCAGGTTGTAGGCGCCGGCGAGGATGTCGAGGCCGCGGGCGTAGGTCGAATAAGTGTGAAACACCTCGCCGGCTCTCTTCGCGAAGACGCTGACGCCCGGCATCTCGTCGCCGAAGATCGTCGATGTGCCGAAATTGTAGATCGTCTCGCGTCCGGCCTCGTCGTCGGTGAAGGTCACGCCGAAATCGCGATTGAACTCGGCCCCGTCGGATGACACCCAGTTGAATTTCCAGCCCATGCGCTTCCTGTAGGCCGCGATCTCGGCCAGCGGCGCGCGCGAGATCGCGACCATGCTTACGTCGCGCTGTTCGAGGTGCGGAATGGCGCCGTCGAAATGATCGGCCAGATACGAGCAACTTGGACAACCCTGCACCCAGCCGGGCGCCAGCATGAAGTGATAGACGATGAGCTGGCTGCGGCCGGCAAACAGTTCGCCGAGCGTCATACGGCCTCGCGGCCCGTGGAACGCATAGGGCTTGTCGATCTTCACCCACGGCATGGTGCGGCGATAGGCGTTGAGTGCGTCGCGTACGCGGGTGAACTCTTTCTCCTTGTCCAGCAGCTTCTTGCGCGCCGCCAGCCATTCGCTTTGCGAGACGATCTGCATGACGCGCTCCCTCACATCGAATTCGGCGTGATCCAGCCGACGGCAGCGCCGCCGGGCTCTGTGAGAATGGCGATGCGGCCGACACCGGGCACATCGAAGATCGGCCGCATCAGCTTCGCGCCGAGTTTCTCGGCATTCCGGACGCGCGCGTCGACGTCGTCGACGGCGATGTAAGGCAGCCAGCCTTCGGGCACGTCGGCACAGGTCTGCGGATCGAGCGAAAACAGGCCGCCGATGCGCTGGTCGCCGAGTTTGGCGGTCCAATAGGTCGAGCCATTCGGCGCCGGCATCGCGTCGAAGCTCCAGCCCAAGGCTGCGGCGTAGAACTTCTTCGCCTTTTCGACGTCGTGCGTGGTGAGTTCGTTCCAGACGAACTTGCCGTGCGGCTTTGCACCCTCCGTATGGAGATAGGTTTCGAGCCTGAGCATGGTGCTGGTCCAACCGTTGTTGTGGCGGTCGCGCGCATCCTCGTCGAAGAACTGCTCGTGATGCAGCGTCATGAGGCTGCCGTCGCCGTCGGGCTTGATGGTGACGGTGACGAGGGATTCGCGTTCCGGCGTCGATTGCCACGCCCAGGTGAAGACGACCTTCTCGTTCCGCACGAGCTGGCGATAGACGCCGCTGACGTTATGCTCGTCATCGGCCATCGTCATCTTGATGTGATAGCGGCCGCCGACGCGCAGATCGTTCTCGGCCTCGCAGCGAATGACGCCGGCGGGCCCCATCCAGCACATCATTTTTTGCGGGTCGGTCCACGCCGCGAAGACTTTAGCGGGCACGGCGTTGAAGCGGCGCTTGATGGTGAGGCTTGGTTTAACGGCGGTTGCGATGGACATCACTCTTTCTCCAAGAATGTGGCGAGTTTTTCGAGCGCGCCGTTCCAGCCGCCATTGTGGCTGTCACGGATCTCGATGGTCGGGAATTGCTCGTGCGTGAGCGTGAGGAGCGTGCCGTCGCCATCGCGCTTGAAGGTGACGGTTATCAGCGTCTCGTTCTCCGGCGTCAGCGTCGCGCCCCAGGTGTAAACAAGCTTCTCGTTGGCGATAACCTCGCGAAAGACACCGCTGACGTCGAATTCCTCGCCGCTCGGCGCTTGCATGATGATGCGGTAGCAGCCGCCGACGCGCGGATCGCTTTCGGTGTGCTTGGCGAAGATTTCGCCAGGCCCCATCCAACCCTTCATTTTTTCCGCGTCGGTCCAGGCGCTAAAGACTTTTTCCGGAGCGGCATTGAAGCGCCGCTTGATGGTGAGGCTTGGCGCGGTGCTTGGCTTGATGGCAGCGGCTGTGGACATGAATCTTCCTCCAGAAATGCGGCGAGTTGATCGAGGCGGTCGTTCCAGAAGCGCTGGTAGCGGTTGAGCCATTCATTGGCCTCGCGCATCGGCTCGGCGCGAAGCCGGCATGACACGACGCGGCCGCTCTTTTCGCTGGCAACAAGTCCGGCGTCCTTGAGCACGTCGAGATGTTTCATAATCGCCGGCAGCGACATGGCGAACGGTTTGGCCAGGTCGCTAATGCTGACGGCCTCGCTTTCACTCAGGCGGGCGAGCAGCGCGCGCCGGGTCGGATCGGCAAGCGCCGCGAAAGTGGCGTTCAGCGAGATGGGTGAATGGTAAACCATTTGGTTAAGTATAGGCGCGCGTCCGGGCGAGTCAAGGGTGCGTCAACGCGGCGCGGGGCGGGAAGGCCGTTTTGTAAACGCGCGTTAACCGTGCGGCCCCATCGTCTGTCCGGGGTGCGACATGGCGATTCGGATCGGAGTCCAGTTCGGCTGGAACGGGCAGACATCTGCCTATCAAAATCTCACGGCGCAGCGGTCGCGCCTCGCCAGCTATACGAGTTCCAGACAGGCAACGGCGAGCGCGCTGGGCTCTGCGCTCACCAGCGCCGTGCAAAATCAGATATCGGGCTCGGCGCAGATCGCGGCACAAAGGGCGGTGACGCGGCTGCAAGCACAGATCAAGGCTGCCACCGTGCTGCGTGATCAACGGCTGGCCAGCGCGCAGGCGACGCTGCAGGCCACCCAAAGCGCCTACAATTCGAGTTCGCTGGCCGCCAGCGGCAACACGGTGAATACATCGGCGTGACGCGCCACTTTCAGCGCGGCGCCGGTCAACTGCCGCGCTTGGCTTCGGAAACCGCCGCATCGATGAGCTTGACCGCGTCGTCGCTCGCCCATTCGGCGGGGCCGGCGATGGTGCCGATCTCGCAGCCTCTGGGGTCGACCAGCATGGTCGTCGGCATGCCGAACGCGCGGCCGATCGACTTGAGTTCCTGAAACGCCTTGGCATCCGGGTCGGCGTAATAGTCGAGCTTCTCGATGCCGACCTCTTTGAGCCAGGCCTTCGGCTTGTCCGGATCGCGGGTGTCGATATTGACGGCGACGACCTGGAAATCCGGCCCGCCTTTCTTCATCTGCAGTGCGTCGAGCGCCGGCATTTCCTTGCGGCAGGGCACGCACCACGTGGCCCACAGGTTCAGCAGCACCGTGCGGCCGCGGAAATCGTCGAGGCTCTTGGGCGCGCCGGACGCGTCGTGAAAGCGGATCGCCGGCAGCTTCAGCGGCGCCTTGGCCATGTTGACGGCCGCCACCTCGCCGCGCGCCAAAGGGGCGATTCTGGCGGCCAGATCGACCGTCGGCCTGCAGGCCGCATTGGCGCCGGAGGCACCTTTATTGCCTATCAGGGTGCTGATCCCGTATACCCCGCCGAGTCCGACGGCCAACCCGGCAATGCCCCCGGCCACCACGATGGCAAGGCGTTTCTTGGCGAAGGTCTTAGCGGATTCGGTCATGATCGGCGGTGCTTCTGCGGGTGGGTTATGACATCACGTACACGATTGGCCATACGGGCGGCACGATGAGCAACAAAATGTGGGGCGGGCGGTTTGCCTCCGGTCCCGACGCTATCATGGAGGAAATCAACGCCTCCATCGACTTCGACCGGCATCTTTACCGTCAGGACATTGCCGCGTCCAAAGCCCATGCCGACATGCTGGCCAAGCAAGGCATCATTGCGGCGGACGATGCGAAAAAGATCGCTCACGGTCTAGACACGATCCTGTCAGAAATCGAGGCTGGCAAATTCGCGTTCAAGCGCGCGCTCGAGGACATTCACATGAATGTCGAGGGCCGCTTGACCGACATGATCGGCGCGCCGGCCGGTCGTCTGCACACCGCGCGCTCGCGCAACGACCAGGTGGCGACCGATTTCCGGCTCTGGGTGCGCGACACCATCGACACGCTCGATGCCGCGCTCGCCGGCTATCAGTTCGCGCTCGCCGAAAAGGCGCTGGAACATGCCGCGACCGTGATGCCGGGCTTCACTCATCTGCAAACCGCGCAGCCGGTGACTTTCGGCCATCACATGATGGCCTATGTCGAGATGGCGGGGCGTGATCGCGGCCGCTTTGCCGATGCGCGGAAGCGCTTGAACGAGTCGCCGCTCGGCTCCGGCGCGCTCGCCGGCACCTCGTTCGATCTCGATCGTGACATGACGGCACACGCGCTCGGCTTCGACCGGCCGTCGGCCAATTCGCTCGATGCCGTGTCCGATCGCGATTTCGCGATCGAAACGCTCGCCGCCGCCTCGATTACCGCGGTGCATCTGTCACGCTTCGCCGAAGAGATCATCATCTGGACGTCGCCGCTGACCGGCCTCGTCAAGCTGTCGGACAAGTTCACCACCGGCTCCTCGATCATGCCGCAGAAGCGCAACCCGGACGCCGCCGAACTGGTGCGCGCCAAGACCGGCCGCATCATCGGCGCACTCAATGGCTTGATGATCGTGATGAAGGGCTTGCCGCTGGCCTATGCCAAGGACATGCAGGAGGACAAGGAGGGCGTGATGGACGCGCTCTCCGCGTTGAGCCTGGCCATCGCGGCGATGACCGGCATGGTCAACGATCTCGTGCCGGACCTTACCAAGATGAAGAAGGCGGCAGGCGATGGATATGCCACCGCCACCGACCTCGCCGACTGGCTGGTGCGCACCTTCAACATTCCATTCCGCGAGGCGCATCATATCACCGGGCGCATCGTCGCCGTCGCGTCGGGAAAGGGCGTGCCGCTGCATCGCCTGCCGCTCGAAGACATGCAGGCCGTCGAGAAGAAGATCACCGAGGACGTTTTCAGCGTCCTGTCGGTCGATCGCTCGGTGAAGAGCCGTGTCAGCTACGGCGGTACGGCGCCGAAGAATGTGAAGGCGCAGGCCAAGAGGTGGCTCAAGAAACTGGAAAAAGAGAAGGCCTGACGTGGCGGAGCCGAAAATGGGCCGACTTAAAGGTGGCGCCAATACCGACGCCGAGGCCGAAAAGCTCTCGCTGGCGCAGCTCAACCTGCTGATCGCCGGCGCGCAATGGCGGTTCGACGCGGCGACCAATTCCAACAACCGGAAACTGGCCTTCAAACGGCTGGCCTGGCTCGAAGCCCAGCGCGAACGGCTCCACGGCATCGAGGCCCCGGATCGGCGGCTGGCCGGGCGGCAGTCCGATTGATGCGACCGACCCGATTTCGCCTTTTATCCCGGCTTTGCTAAGATGAGCGTCATATCCGGAGTTCACAGCTTGCCCTCATTTCGCGATCGACCGTTTCTTCGTCTGGCCATGATCGGCGTGCTCGCCGCGTCGCTGGGCCTCGCCGCCTGTGGCCGCAAGGGTCCGCTCGATCCGCCGCCGAGCGCATCGCTCGAAGGCGACGCCAAGTCGGCGCCAAGCCCGGCGCAGAACACACCGTCGCTGCTCAACCCCATCGCCGTGCAGCCGCTTGGCGGCAGGTCAAGTGGAAGCGACCAGATGGAGACGCCGCCGGGTCCGAAGAAATCCTTTTTCCTCGACGGCCTGCTGAATTAGTCGCCGCGGCGCGGTTTCAATTTCTGATCGCGTTCGCGACATGTCATCGTCTTTCACGTCTTCGTCCATAAAGTCAGTCCGATGCATCATTTCGATTATCGCGACGGCGTCCTGCATGCCGAGGCGGTGGATCTCGTGACACTTGCCGACAAGGTCGGCACGCCGTTCTACTGCTATTCGACCGCGACGCTGGAGCGGCACTACAAGGTCTTTGCGAGCGCCTTCGCCGATGTCGATGCGCTGGTCTGTTACGCCATGAAGGCGAACTCCAACCAGGCCGTCATCAAGACCTTGGCCAAACTCGGCGCCGGCGCCGACGTCGTCTCGGGCGGCGAACTCAAGCGCGCGCGCGCGGCCGGCGTGCCACCGGAAAAGATCATGTTCTCCGGCGTCGGCAAGACCGCACAGGAGCTGGCGCTGGCGCTCGATGAAGGCATCTTCTGCATCAACGTCGAATCCGAACCAGAACTCGATCTGCTGGCCGGCATCGCGGCGTCGAAGGGCCGCACCGCGCATGTCTCGGTGCGCGTCAATCCGGACATCGACGCCAAGACGCACCACAAGATCGCGACCGGCAAGTCGGAGAACAAGTTCGGCATCCCGATCAGTCGCGCGCGCGAGGTGTACGCCCACGCGGCGAAGCTCAAGGGCATCAAGGTCGCCGGCGTCGATATGCATATCGGCAGCCAGATCACCGATCTCGATCCGTTCGGCAACGCCTTCGCCTTGCTCGCCGAGTTCGTGCTCAGCTTGCGCGCCGATGGTCACACGATTTCGCATGTCGATCTCGGCGGCGGTCTGGGCATTCCCTATCGCGAGGACAACGAGCCGCCGCCTTTGCCGGACGCCTATGCCGCCGTCGTCAAGCACGCGACCAGGGATCTCGGCTGTCGCCTGATATTCGAGCCGGGGCGGCTTCTGGTCGGCAACGCCGGTATCCTGGTCACCCGGGTGCTGTTCGTGAAACACGGCGAGAACAAGAACTTTGTCGTCGTCGACGCGGCGATGAACGACTTGATCCGCCCGACTTTGTACGAGGCCTATCACGCGATCCGCCCGGTCACTTTGCCGAAGGCTTCCGCCAAGCGCCTCCGCGCAGATATCGTCGGCCCGGTCTGCGAAAGCGGTGATTTTCTGGGGATAGACCGCGACATGGCGGAACCTCGGAGCGGCGACCTTCTGGCGGTTATGACAGCCGGCGCGTACGGGGCCGTGCAGGCGGGAACCTACAATACCCGGGCTTTGGTGCCCGAAGTGCTGGTCAAGGGCGAGGAATGGGCGCTGGTTCGCCCCCGCCTTGAAGTTGACCAATTGATTGCGCTCGATCGCATCCCGGACTGGCTATAGCCGCGCAGGGGCCTGACGTTCTTGTTACGTGGCTCGGGACTTGCTTGCGTGTTAGCCTTGGATGGCCGTTGAGATTCTCGTTGCGAGTCTCGTGGCTTTACAGCGACGCCGCGGAGCGCCTTTGGACGCACAGGACGAGCAGACGCACCAGGAGCCGAGTTCGGCGCGGTTGATGCTCGCCCGCGCCGTCGAGCGCGCGCGCGGGAGTCTGTTGTGGGAGCGGCTCTGGCCGGCCCTCGCGTCGTTGGCGACGGCACTCGGGCTTTTCCTGGCATTGTCATGGGCAGGTTTGTGGCTGGCGGTGGCGCCGCTGGGTCGGGTCGTCGGTCTGGTACTCTTCGTTGTCGTCTTTGCCGTGGCGGCGATCCCGTTGTTCCGGCTGCGGGTTCCGAGCCGGCAGGACGGCCTGCGCCGTCTGGATGCCGGCAGCGGCGCGACGCACCGTCCAGCGACCACCATCGCCGACCAGATTTCCGCCAACCGCAACGATCCGGTCGCACAGGCGCTGTGGCAGGCGCATATCGAGCGCGCATTGCTGGCGGCGCAGAAACTCAAGGCCGGCTGGCCGCAACCGAAACTGTCGCTCCGCGATCCGATGGCGCTGCGCGCGCTGGTTTTCCTGCTCGTCGCCGCGACCTTCGTGTCGGCCGGCAACGAAAGGCTCAAGCGCGTCACCGCCGCCTTCGACTGGCGCGGCGTGGTCGCGCCGGCGAACTTCCGCATCGACGCCTGGGTGACGCCGCCGCTCTATACCGGCCGCCCGCCGGTGATGCTGCAAGGCCTGCGGCCCGGCGAGCCGGCGCCGAATACCGAACTCGCGTCGGCCGGCGGCCCGATCACGGTGCCGGCCGGCAGCCAGCTTGTCGTGCGTTCGACCGGCAAGGTTTCCTTCGACATCGATCGCGTCGGCGGCATCGAGCAGGTGCCGCTCGATCCGAAGACGCCGCTGCCCACCGGCACCGAAGAGCGCCGCTTCGTCATCAAGACCGACGGTTCGGTGACCTTGCGCGGCGCCGTCAGCAACGATCCGGTCTGGACGTTCTCCGCGATTCCCGATCACGCGCCGACGGTCGAACTGCTCAAGGATCCCGAGCGGCAGGCGCGCGGCGCCCTGCGCTTCGATTACAAGATGGCGGACGACTACGGCATCGTCGAAGGCAAGGCGAACTTCGCCATCAAGGAAGGCAAGGAGGCCGCCAACCGCACCGACGCCGAGAAGGAGGCCGCCGACAAGGCGCGCCGTCCGCTGTTTGCCGCGCCGGAATTCCCGTTGACGTTGCCGCAGGCGCGCACGCGCTCCGGCGCCGCGCAGACGACGCAGGACCTCACCGATCATCCATGGGCCGGCGGCGACGTCATGGTCACGCTGACGGTGCGCGACGAAGCCGGCAATGTCGGCAAGAGCGAGCCGCGCGAAGTGCGGCTGCCGCAGCGGATTTTCGTCAAGCCGCTGGCGCGCGCGCTGATCGAGCAGCGCCGCATCCTAGCGCTCGACGGCAACGAGAAGCCGCTGGTCATGACCGCGCTCGACGCGCTCGCCATCGCGCCGGAACGCTTCACGCCGGAAGCCGGCGTCTATCTCGGCCTGCGCTCGATCTTCTACGATCTGCGCAACGCCAAGAGCGACGATCAGTTGCGCGAGGTCGTCGGCCGCCTGTGGCAGATGGCGCTGCAGATCGAGGACGGCAATGTCAGCCAGGCCGAGCAGGCCTTGCGTCAGGCGCAGGACGCGCTGCGTCAGGCGCTCGAGCGCGGCGCAAGCGACGAAGAACTCAAGAAGCTGATGGACGATCTGCGCGCCGCTATGGACAAGTTCATGCAGGCGCTTGCCGAGGAGATGCGCAAGAATCCGCAGCAGCTGTCGCGGCCGCTCGACAAGAACTCCAAAATGCTGAGCCAGCAGGACCTCAAGAGCCTGATGGATCGCATGGAGCAGATGGCGCGCTCCGGCAATCGCGACGCCGCCAAGGCGCTGCTCGATCAGCTGCAGGCGATGATGGAAAACCTGCAAATGGCCCGTCCCGGCGCCAACCAGGACCAGGGCGATCAGGACATGAATTCCGCGCTCGACGAATTGAGCGACATGATCCGCAAGCAGCAGCAGCTGCGCGACAAGACCTTCAAGCAGGGTCAGGATCAGCGGCGCGATCGCCAGCGCGGTCAACGCGGCCAGCAGGGCAACCAGCAGATGGGCGACCTGCAGCAGGACCAGCAGGCGCTGAAGGATCGTCTCGGCAAGCTGCTCGAGCAACTGCGCCAGCGCGGCATGGGCCAGCAGGGCCAGAAGGGCCAAAAAGGCGAAGGCCAGCAGGGCGACGGTCAGGAGCAGGGCCAGCAACAGGGCGAAGGCCAGGGCAGCGCGGGCCAGCTCGGCGATGCCGGCGAGGCCATGGGCGAGGCCGAAGGCAACCTGGGCGAGGGCGACGCCGATGGCGCCGTCGACAGCCAGGGCCGCGCGCTCGAGGCCATGCGCAAAGGCGCGCAGGGCCTGTCGCAGCAGATGCAGCAGGGCCAGAACGGCCCCGGCCCGAACGGCCAGCCCGGCCGCGGCCGGCAGCGCGCCGACCAGAACACCGATCCGCTCGGCCGTCCGATGCGCGGCCGCGAATATGGCGACGACGTCACGGTGAAAGTGCCGGGCGAGATCGACGCGCAGCGCGCGCGCCGCATCCTCGAGGAACTGCGCAAGCGCTTCGGCGAAAGCTCCCGCCCGCAGCTGGAGCTCGATTACATCGAGCGCCTGCTCAAGGATTTCTGATTAGCGGATGACTCAAAGCTGTCATGCCCGGGCTTGACCCGGGCATCCATGATGGCGTGCCGCAAACGGACGCTTTGCCGTCGGCCGGTTTGTCATGGATTGCCGGCTCAAGCCCGGCAATGACAGAGAGAGGCGACGGAGAAGGTGTGCCTACTTCATCCCGCGCGCGGCGTCCTGCGCCGTGAAGAACCGCACCAGGATATCGGTCGCGTCGGCGGGCGGCGCAGCGAGCCGGCTGGTAAAGGGAAGACTTTCACCGGGCCCAAGGATGCTGCGCGTCGGCTGCGCGGTCCAGGTATAGACTTCCTGTCCGCCGGCATTGCGCGCGGCAAAGCGCAGCCGTGGCACGTCGGCGGCCTTGCCCGCGGTGTTCACGATCTTGCCGTCGATGATCAGGATGTTGACGCCGTCCTGCGCCTCCTTCGAGATATTGATGTTCTCGAATTCGAGGTTGCGCAGATTGACCGGCAGACCGATCGCCGCAAACAGCGATGCTGTCTGTGGCAGATAGCGCACCAGTTCATGGCGCGCGCCGATCAGCGCGACGTTGACGGCAAACAGCACCAGGATCACCGCGGTCCAGCGCGACATGCGCTTGGTGGTGCTGCGCTTCGCCTTCATGCGCCGGCGGCGCGCGACGAAATCCTCGCCGTCGTCCGTTTCGTTGTGGCCGGTGCCGTGGAACGAATCGTATTCGCCCGGCGGTTCCATCGGTGGCGCCAGCGGCGGCGCATCGGCGATCGTGACCGGCTCGGCACCGTCATGCTCGAACGACCCGACGGCGATCGCCGGCGCGAAGTGCGAGGGCTGATCGAAATTCTGCCCATCCATCGCCGGCTCCATCGCCGGCGAATCCGCCGTAACCTCCGGCGCGGGCTGGGGTGAGAAAGCCGGCTGGTCGCCGGTCGGCATGTCGAACGCCGTGTCGTTCGGCGCGGTATTGACCGGCCGGTCGAACGCGGCGAACGGCGGCGGATTGGGCTCGGATTTGGTCCCGGTTTTGGCGTCCGCCTCGGCTTCGGCGATGACGCTGTCGACGAAGGCCGACACGCTCGGCGGTCCGGCCTGTTTGCTCGGCCCCGCGAACCAGGTCGATTTGCAGCGCGCGCAACGCACGGCGCGGCCGCTCGGGCCGACCGAGGCCGGATCGATCATGTAGGAGGTCGCGCAGTTGGGACAGACAATCAACATAAGGTTCTGCGGCGCTTTTCTGCTTTCCGACCGTACCAGCCGACCGTTAATGGACCGGAAACCATGCAGCCTTCTGGTGGGGCCGGGGACAGGCCGGTTTGGCCGCGTCCTGCCTCTGGCGGCGCGGTGATTCTCCTGTAAAACCTGAGGTATCGGGGCGCGGCCGGACTCTCGGGGGAGGGACGGCCGTGGGGACGCAAGCTTTCGAGCCGGAATTTTCCTCTTGGCTCGCAGAGAATAAAGCGGAGGCGGGCGTGGTCCGATTCGAAAATGTGGGTTTGCGCTACGGGCTGGGTCCCGAGGTTCTGCGCGACCTGACCTTCCGCATCGAGCCGCATTCCTTCCAGTTTCTCACCGGCCCGTCCGGCGCCGGCAAGACCTCGCTGCTCAAGCTGCTGTTCCTCTCGCTGAAGCCGACGCGCGGGCTGATCACGCAGTTCGGCCATGATGTCGCGACACTCTCCAAGGACGCGGTGGCGACCTTGCGCCGGCGCATCGGCATCGTCTTTCAGGATTTCCGATTGCTCGACCATATGACGACCTACGAGAACGTGGCGCTGCCGCTGCGCGTCATGGGCCGCCCCGAAGACAGCTACCGCGATGAAGTCATCGAGCTGCTGAACTGGGTCGATCTCGGCGACCGCATGTGGGCGCTGCCGCCGGTTCTGTCCGGCGGCGAGAAGCAGCGCGCCGCGATCGCGCGCGCGGTAATTGCGCGGCCGCAATTGCTGCTCGCCGACGAGCCGACCGGCAATGTCGATCCGAGCCTGGCGCAGCGCCTGCTGCGGCTGTTCGTCGAGCTCAACAAATCGGGCACGTCCGTGGTCATCGCGACGCATGACATCGCGCTGATGGATCAATACGACGCGCGCCGCCTCGTGCTGCACGACGGCCGGCTGCATATCTACGATTGAACGATCAAGAATCGACCATGGCCGTCGTCGACGAAGACAGATATGAGCCGACCGCGCCGCGCCTGACGGTGCCGGCGAAGCCGCGCTTCGACACGCCGGTGGTGCCGCGCAATTCGATCGCCGGCCGCGCGCTGGTCGCCGTCGTCGCCATCATGACATTTCTGGCGTCGCTCACGACCGGCGCCGTGATCCTGGTAGGGCAGGCGGCCGGCGAATGGCAGACTGACGTCGCGCGCGAAGTCACCATCCAGGTGGTGCCGGCGGCCGGCCGCGATACCGACGCCATTGTCGACAAAGCGGCGGCGATCGCGCGCGGCTTTCCCGGCATCGGCGACGTGCGCGTGTTCAGCAAGGACGAATCCATCAAACTGCTGGAGCCGTGGCTTGGCAGCGGCTTGACGCTCAGCGAACTCCCGGTGCCGCGGCTGATCGTGGTGCGCCTGGCCTCCGGCGCTTCGGTCGACATGGCGCGGCTCAATCGCCTGCTCATCGATCAGGCGCCGGGCGCCATGCTCGACGATCACCGCGGCTGGATCGATCGCATGCGCGCAATGGCGGGCTCGGTGGTGGCGGGCGGCGTCGCCATCCTCATCCTGATGTTCGCGGCGACGGTTCTGTCGGTTACCTTCGCGACGCGCGGCGCCATGGCGACCAACAAGAACGTCATCGAGGTCCTGCATCTGGTCGGCGCCAAGAACGGCTTCATTGCCAATAATTTCCAGCGCCACTTTCTGATGATCGGTCTCGAGGGCGGCGCCATTGGCGGCGGCGCGGCGGTCGTCGTCTTCCTGGTCGCCGCGGCGATCGGCTACTTTGCCGCCGGCACGGCGGGCGGCGACCAGAGCGCGGCGCTGTTCGGTTCGTTTTCGCTGGGCTTTTTCGGCTATGCCGCCGTGCTCACCCAGGTCGCGATCAGCGCCGCCGTCACCGCACTCACCTCGCGCCACACCGTCAATCGCACGCTGGAAGCGATGGATTAGTGCGTGGATCATGGGCCGCCAATAGTGCTATGCCGTCCCCGGCCTGAACGGATTTCGCACGCTATGTTTGCTGGTTTCGCTCGCTGGATTGGGTTTCTGACCATGACCGCCGCCATCGTCGGCGGGCTGGTGCTGACTGGCGGGTTTTTCTGGTTTGCCTCGAGGATTGCCGGCGAGGAAGTGACGCTAAGCCGCAAGGCCGACGGCATCGTCGCGTTGACCGGCGCGGCCTCGCGGATCCCCGACGCCATCGAATTGCTGGCAGCCGAACGCGGCAAGCGCCTGTTGATTACCGGCGTGCACCGGGCGACCTCGGCGACCGAGATCGCGCGGCTGACGCCGCTCTATTCGAAGTATTTCACCTGCTGCATCGATCTCGACCGTTCGGCGCTCAACACGTTCGGCAACGCGCTGGAGACCCGGCGCTGGACACGCGAGCATGGTTTCAATTCGCTGATCGTGGTGACGTCGAACTGGCACATGCCGCGCGCCATGGCGGAGATCGAGCACCAGTTGCCCGACGTGACGCTCATTCCCTATCCGGTGATTTCGGAGAAGGTGCGGTCCGAGCCGTGGTGGGAAAGCCTGAGCACCGCGCGCTTTCTCGTCGCCGAATATCTCAAATACCTGTTCGCGGTAGCCCGCATGAGCCTCGATCCCGACAACACCTGAGGATATTCGCTCGTGCTATTGTTTCGCTCTATCGCCTTCAATGCAGCGTTCTATCTCAACACGGCGATCTGGCTGGTGATCGCGCTGCCGACGTTCTTCATGCCGTATTGGTGCATCGTCGAGATCGCGCGCACCTGGGGCAAGATCAACCTCGTGCTGTTGCGCGTCATCGCCGGCATCAAGGTCGAGGTCCGCGGCCGCGAAAAGATTCCGCCGGGCCCGCTGCTGGTTGCATCAAAGCATCAGTCGGCGTGGGAGACCTTTGCGCTGATCACGCTGTTTCCGCATCCGGTGTTCATCCTCAAGCGCGAGCTGCAATGGGTTCCCATCTTCGGCTGGCTGACGATCAAGGGCCGCATGGTGCCGGTCGATCGCAGCGGCGGCGCGCGCGCATTGCGGGCGATGGCGGCCAGGGCGCGCGCGGAAATGGCGAATGATCGTCAGCTCATCATCTTTCCGGAGGGCACAAGGCGGTCGGCCGGCGCCGAGCCGACCTATAAATATGGCGTGGCGCACCTTTATTCGGGCGGCAACGTGCCCTGCCTGCCGATCGCGCTGAATTCCGGGCTGTTCTGGCCGCGGCGCACGCTGCGGCGATATCCGGGCACGGTCATTGTCGAGATTCTCGATCCGATCCCGCCCGGCCTCGAGCAGGACGTCTTCTTCGACCGGCTGAAAACGGAAATGGAAGGCGCGACCGCGCGCCTGATCGAGGAAGGCCGCCGCGAGTTGCAGCGTGCCGGATGACGCTCACGTCTGGTGCGCGCCTTTGAGCTGCTGGGCAAGCAGGTGCAGATCGCGGTCGCGGAAGCCAAGCGTCTCCAGTTCCTCGACCGTGGCGATGACGTAGTCGCGGTTGGCGCCGGAGCGGCCATGGCCCTGGCGGCAATAGTGGAGCTGCTCGGCGATCGACAGCCGTCCGGCATATTGCTGGTGGCCGCGATCGACGATGTAGCACAGCGCGCGCACGCTCTGGCGCGGATCGTCATCGAGCCAGACCTGTCGCCGCGCTTCGAGATAGACCATGGTCACTTGCTCGCGCTCGCGCAGATAGGCGATGGTTTCCTCGCGTCTGGCCGCCGCGACCCGGTAGGCGATGCCGCGGCAATTGCCGCCACGGTCGAGGCCGAGCACCAGCCCCGGCTTCTCCGGCGTGCCGCGATGGACGAAGGAATAGACGCACAGCGCGCGATGGGCGCCGACCAGGCGGGCCTTGCGGCGTTCGAGCGCCTCAAAGCCCGGCCGCCACATCAGCGAGCCGTAGCCGAAAACCCAGAGCTCGCCGCTGTCGTCGGAACCTGCGGTCATGATGTGCAAAGCGGCTTCGCCGTAAAAGTCCGGAACCGGGGCGGTCGCGTACCAGCCTGCCGGTTCCGGCGCAATGGGCGGGTGAGACATGCGCCGGCGGCGGGATCGGGCGCTTGAGTTCGGCCGCGTTCCTGCGCAAACAGGGCGCGGCGATGGGTCAACGGATTCGGCCGATTGAATCGCCGCCCAAGGCCGCTGCAAATGCGGCGGCAAAAGTCGAACTTTGAATCACCTCAATCGGCAGGTGTCTGACCGCCATCATGACCAACTCCATGCCCGCCCGCCGGTCCTATACCCGGCGTTACATCGTGCTTCTGGCCCTCGTCGTCCTCCTGTTCGGCGGCTGGTCGGCATTCTGGTATGTAGCGGCCGGCCGCGCGCAGTCCGCGCTTGAGGGCTGGCGCGCGCGCGAGGCCAAGGCCGGCCGCACTTACGCGTGCGGCAAGGAAGGCATTGGCGGCTATCCGTTCCGTTTCGAGTTTTCCTGCACCGACGCAACCGCGCAGTTCAGGAACGGCCGGCTGCCGCTCGACGTGAAAACCAAGGGGATACTGGTCGTCTCCCAGGTCTATGAGCCGACGCTGCTGATCAGCGAATTCCACGGACCGCTGTCGGTTTCCCCGCCGGGCCAGCCGCCGGAACTGGTGATGAACTGGAAGCTGTTCCAGTCGAGCGTGCGCGGCACGCCATCGGCGCCGGAGCGCGTGTCGCTGGTGTTCGACAAGCCGGCGATCGATACGGTGAAAAACGCGACCCAGAACACCGTGCTGCGCGCCGAGCATCTCGAACTGCACGGCCGGCTGATCGACGGGTCGGTCAATAACATGCCGGTGCTCGAAGTGGGCGTGCGCACCACCGGCGCTTTCGTGCCCGGCTTTCGCGCGCTGGCGGCGCAGCCGCTCGACGCGGTCTTCGACACCGTGTTCCGGGGCCTGAAGGATTTTTCGCCGAAGCCGTGGCCGGAGCGGTTCCGGGAAATCGCGGCGGCCAATGGCAAGATCGAGATCACCCAGGCGCGCGTCGTCCAGGGCGAGACGCTGGCGGTCGGATCGGGCAGCCTGTCGATCAGCGCGGCCGGCCGGCTGCAGGGCCAGTTGCGCCTGACGATCGCCGGGCTGGAAGCCTTTCTCAAGGCCATCGATGCCGAGCAGATGGTGCAGGCCTCACCATCGATGGACAAGCTCGCCAACGCGCTCGACCGCTTTGCGCCGGGGCTGGGGCAGGCGGCCAAGCAGCAGGTCGGTGCCAATCTGTCGGCCGGCATCAAGCTGCTCGGCCAGCAAACGATGCTGGAAGGCCGGCCGGCGGTCGCTGTGCCGCTGCGCTTCGACGAGGGCCGCGCGTTTCTCGGGCCGATTCCGCTCGGCGAGACGCCGCCGCTGTTCTAGCCGGCGTCGCGACCTGCTAGCCTTGCCACCAATCGATGCTTGGAGGGGGTCCGCATGTCGCTCGAATTCCTGATCACGTCGTTCATCGTCGTCATCTCGCCGGGCACCGGCGTTCTCTACACGCTGGCCGTCGGGCTTTCGCGCGGGTCGCGCGCCAGCATGGTGGCCGCCTTCGGCTGCACGCTCGGCATCGTCCCGCATATCGCGGCGGCGATCCTCGGGCTCGCGGCGTTGCTGCACACCAGCGCGCTGGCGTTCCAGATCTTCAAATATGCCGGCTGTGCCTATCTGCTCTACATGGCGTGGGGCGCGTTGCGCGAACATGGCGCGCTCAGCGTATCGAAAGAAACCGGTCATCGCACCGAGGCGGCGATCGCCGTCAAGGGCGTCCTGATCAACATCCTCAATCCGAAGCTGTCGATTTTCTTTCTCGCCTTCCTGCCGCTGTTCGTTCGCGCCGATGAGGCCCATCCGATTCCGCTGATGCTGGAGCTCAGTGCCGTCTTCATGGCGATGACATTCGCGGTCTTCGTCGTCTACGGGCTGTTCGCTGCGGCGGTCCGCGACCGCGTCGTGACACGGCCGCGTGTTATGATGTGGATGCGGCGCACATTTGCCGGCGCCTTCGTCGCGCTCGGCGTCAGGCTCGCTTTCGCCGAGCGCTGATCAGCTCTCGTCGCTGGCGTAAGGCTTCGGCAGCGGCTCGTGCGGCAGGCCGGCATGGGCGCGGCCGAAGTCCGGCGCCGGGGAATCCTGGCCGATCTGCACGATGCCCTTGCGGATGGCGCGCGTGCGCGTGAAGTGCTCGAACAAGGTGTCGCCGTCGCCGTTGCGGATCGCCTTGGTCAGCAACGCGATGTCTTCGTTGAAGCGGCCGAGCATCTCCAGCACCGCGTCCTTGTTGGTGACGAAGATATCGCGCCACATGGTCGGATCGGATGCGGCGATGCGCGTGAAGTCGCGGAAACCGCCGGCGGAGAATTTCAGCACTTCCGAACGCGTCACGGTTTCCAGTTCGTCGGCGGTGCCGACGATCGTGTAGGCGATCAGATGCGGCAGGTGGCTCGTCACCGCCAGCACCAGATCGTGATGATCCGGCGCCATCGTCTCGACATTCGCGCCCAGCAGCTTCCAGAACGCGGCGAGCTTGTCGACCGCGGCCTGATCCTGTCCCGGCGGCGGCGTCAGGATGCACCAGCGATTGACGAAAAGCTCGGCGAAGCCGGCATCGGGGCCTGAATATTCGGTGCCGGCGACCGGATGCGCCGGGACGAAGTGAACGTTCTCCGGGATATACGGACCCATGTCGCGCACGATCGAGCCCTTGACCGAGCCGACATCGGATACGGTGGCGCCGGGCGCCAGATGCGGTCCGATTTCCTGAGCCACTGCGCCGCAGGCGCCGACCGGAATGCAGACGATGACGAGGTCCGCGCCTTCGACAGCGGCTGCCGCCGTCTCGACCACCTGATCGGCAAGGCCGAGTTCGGCGACGCGCTTGCGCGTCGTCTCCGAGCGCGCGGTGGCGACGATCGAGCCGACCGCGCCTTGCGCCTTCGCCGCGCGCGCAATCGACGAGCCGATCAGTCCGACGCCGATCAGAGCCAGCCGGTTGTAAAGCGGCGCGGGCTTGCTCACGCCGCTTTCCTCATGAAGTCCTTCAGCGCGGCAACGACCAGACCATTGGCCTCTTCGGTGCCAATGGTCATGCGCAGGCAATTCGGCAAGCCATAGCCGGCGACACGGCGCAGGATGATGCCGCGCGCGGTGAGGAATTCATCCGCCTCGGCCGCGGTCTTGCCGTTGGTCTCGGGAAAATGGATCAGCACGAAATTGCCGACGCTCGGCGTCACCTTGAGCCCGAGCCTGGCGATCTCCTCGTTGACCCAGCCGAGCCACTTGTTGTTGTGCGCGACCGATTTCTCCAGATGCGCGGCGTCTTCGATCGCGGCCACTCCGGCCTTGATCGCCGGCGCGTTGACGTTGAACGGGCTGCGAATGCGGTTGAGCACGTCGACGATATGCGCCGGACCGTACAGCCAGCCGAGACGCACGGCCGCGAGGCCGTGGATCTTGGAGAAGGTGTGGCACATCACCACGTTCTCCGACGTCGCCACCAGTTCGATGCCGGCTTCGTAGTCGTTGCGCTGCACATATTCGGCATAAGCGGCGTCAAGCACGAGAATGACGTTCGGCGGCAGCGCCTTGTGCAGGCGCTTGATCTCGTCGAACGGCACATAGGTGCCGGTCGGGTTGTTGGGATTGGCGATGAACACAAGACACGTGCGCTCGGTCACCGCCGCGATCATCGCGTCGATGTCGACCGTGTAGTTCTTCTCCGGCACCGCGATGGGCTTGCCGCCATGGCCGAGCGTGTAGATCGGGTACATGAGGAAGCCGTATTGCGAATAGACCGCCTCATCGCCGTCACGCAGGTACCCGCTCGCGAGCAAATTGAGCAGGTCGTCGGAGCCGGCGCCGCAGACGATGCGCGCCGGGTCGAGCCCATAGACGCGGCCGATCGCGCTGCGCAGCTCCGTCACCGAGCCGTCCGGATAATCCTCGAGCTTGCCGGCCGCGCTCTGATAGGCGGCGACCGCTTTTGGCGACGGCCCGAGCGGGCTCTCGTTCGACGACAGCTTGTAAACCTTGGCAACGCCGGGGGCGCTGCTCTTGCCGGGAACGTAAGGCGCGATGTCGAGCACACCGGGACGCGGAACGGGACGCGAAGGGGGAAGGTTGGCAGTCATGGTCAGCCTCAGTTTTTGTCATGCGCGGCGAAGGCGGGGCATCCAGCAAGTACCTTGAGTGCTGGATCGCCCGCATTTGTGGGCGATGACACCGTGGGGTGTTACTTGCCCTTGTCGGCGGCAACCGTATAGCGGGTTGCGTGGCTGCCGACGAGGGCCATCGACCGAACCGTGGCGCCGGCCTGGCCCAGCGCCTGGGCGATGTCGTGAACACTCTGGCTATGGGGCAGCGTGACCAGGAGCGCCGCGCCGTCGAAGGCGCGGTCCGGCACGGCCAGAAACTCGGCCATGGTCGTCAAGGTCTGCGCCGCCTTGGCGCTCCAGCCCGAGACGCGCACGCTCCAGACTTCGACTTCGGTCGCGCGGGCGTCGTCAGCGACGCGCGAAATGACGAAAACCGGCAGCGCGGCCGGATGGTCGTGGCGTTCGACGAAGGGCAGGCGGGCAATGATCTTCGGCGCGGCGTCGAATTCGAGCGCGTTCCACCAGGCCCCGGCGCTGGCCGAGGAGATCACCGGCACGAGGCCGAGATCGCCCTTGGACTCGGAGACCGCGGCGACGACGCCGGCCGCGCCCATATGCGGCACCAGCGGCACCGTGAAGCCGAAATGAAAGCGGGCGGAATCGCGCATCTGCGCGTCGCCGGCCGAGAAGTCGGCATGGGCCGAGAACGGCTGCTGCACATACGTGAAGGTCGAGATGATGACGCGCCAGATGCTCTCGACCGTATCGAGCGGCAGGATGCCCTTATGGCGCTCGACCAGGCGCCGCATCATCTCCGCCTCGCGCATCGGGCGGAAGGCGGAGCCGGTCTCCTGGCTCTTCTTGACCTGGATCAGCCGGTCGATGATATCGCCGCGCTCCATCAGGAGCCTGTGCACGGCCTCATCGATGCGATCGATGTCCTTGCGCAGGTCGGCGAGGGCCGGGGGGCTTTTGGGCGGTGCTGGCATGGCGCATTGATAGGAAAGACTGCGGCCCAAGGCAAAGAAAACATAACCCTGTTGCCATTAAGGCAAACCGGTCCGGACCTGGCTGTAGCCGCTTGTCTTGACGGGTCGGCAGGCGAGGATTATTACAACGATCCGTGGTCATTTGAGCCGGCCGGCTTGCAGCCACGTTAAACAACTCGCTAAACAGGCCGGGGAACATGTGGGTCCCGGCCGAACTATCGTTCAGGCCGGGTTTTTTATGGCCTGAGACGTTCAAGTCCGGGAGCCCTCCTCGCGGAGGCCATGTTTCGAGATGAATGTGCAACCGCTGCCTGGTGATGCGACCGGCGACGAAATCGTCAGCGACGATATCGTGCGCGATGCCGACAATCCGCGTTCGTCGCAAGTCGCTAGATTCGACAAGCCGCTCAAGCTCGATGCGGGCGTCGAACTGTCGCCGTTCCAGATCGCCTATACGACCTACGGCACGCTGAACGCCGACCGCTCCAACGCGGTGCTTGTCTGCCATGCGCTGACTGGCGACCAGCACGTCGCCAATGTGCATCCGGTGACGAAGAAGAGCGGCTGGTGGGAAACGCTCATCGGCCCCGGCAAGCCTCTCGACCCCGAGCGCTATTTCATTATCTGCCAGAACGTCGTCGGCAGTTGCATGGGCACGACCGGGCCGGCTTCGACAAATCCGGCGACCGGCAAACCGTGGGGCCTCGACTTCCCCGTCATCACGATCCGCGACATGGTGCGGGCGCAGGCGATGCTGATCGATCATCTCGGCATCGATACCTTGTTCGCGGTTGTCGGCGGCTCTATGGGCGGCATGCAGGTGCTGCAATGGGCGGCGAGCTATCCCGAGCGCGTGTTCGCGGTGCTGCCGATCGCCACCGCGACGCGCCACTCGGCGCAGAACATTGCGTTTCATGAGGTCGGCCGTCAGGCCATCATGGCGGACCCGGAATGGCGCGGCGGCCGCTATCACCTTGAAGGCACCAATCCGCGGCGCGGCCTGGCGGTCGCGCGCATGGGCGCGCACATCACCTATCTCTCGGACGCGGCGCTGCATCGCAAGTTCGGCCGCAATTTCCAGGACCGCGAAAATCCGACGTTCTCATTCGACGCGGATTTCCAGGTCGAATCCTATCTGCGCCATCAGGGCATTTCTTTCGTCGAGCGCTTCGATGCGAACTCCTATCTCTATCTGACGCGGGCGATGGACTATTTCGATCTCGCGGCCGACGCCGGCGGCATTCTCGCCAGTGCCTTCAAGGATACGCCGACGCGCTTCTGCGTGATTTCGTTTACCAGCGACTGGCTGTTCCCGACGCCGGAATCGCGCGCCATCGTCCATGCGCTCAACGCGGCGCGGGCGCGGGTGTCGTTCGCCGAGATCGTCACCGACAAGGGCCATGACGCCTTCCTGCTCGACGAGCCGGAGCTGTTCGCCATTGTCGGCGGCTTCCTCGACGGCGCCGGCAGAGCCCGTGGCCTGCCCGCGAAGAAATGAGCCGCCACCATGAGTAACAGGAAGAGCAACAGATTTGTCCGCAACAGCGGCGGCGCGCGCGTCGACCTCATGCTGGTCGCGGACATGGTCGAACGCGATGCCAAGGTGCTCGACGTCGGCTGCGGCGACGGCGAATTGCTGCGCCTGCTGGCCGAGGCGCGCAATGTTGACGGCCGCGGCATCGAACTGTCGCGCGAAGGCGTCAATGAATGCGTCGCCAAGGGGCTGGCCGTGATTCAGGGCGACGCCGACACCGATCTCGGCGATTATCCGGACGATGCCTTCGATTATGTGATCCTGTCGCAGACCCTGCAGGCGACGCGGCAGCCGCGCGTCGTGCTCGAACACATGCTCCGCATCGGCCGTCGCGCCGTCGTGTCGTTTCCGAATTTCGGGCACTGGTCGGTGCGGCTGCAGCTGCTGTTCGAAGGCCATATGCCGCAGACCGATATCCTGCCTTACAGCTGGTACGACACGCCGAACATCCACCATTGCACGATCAAGGATTTCGTCCAGCTCTGCAACGCGGTGGACGTGAAGATCGAGAAGGCGGTCGCGCTCAACGCCTGGGGTTCGCCGTTGCGGCTCAACGCGCCGTGGTGGTTCTGGAATCTGTTCGGCGAACAGGGCGTGTTTCTGCTCAGCCGCAAAAACTAGCCGCCCCGACGCCGCAAAAGCCGCGAAATCGACAGCGTGAACGCGCATGGTTAAGCGGCGCGCGTTCACCACTTCATCGTTAATCCATTCTCACCAAAATCCCGAAAATTGGCGTGCTATTCCCGACCGCCACGGCGTGTGTTGCGCGCCGTCGATCAAGAACACTGGGCAACGGGGACCTGTCCATGCGTACCAATCGGATCATGCTCGCTCTCAGCGGCGCTGCGGTCATTGCGCTCTGCGAACCGGCACTCAGCCAGCCCCTGCCGGCGGCGAAGCCGAAGATGGCGAACCACCAGTCCGCAACGCATTCTCAGCAGCCGAAAAACAAGGCGCTCGCCATTCGCGCCAAACGCAAGGACAACGCCGAGCGTTTGCGCACCGTTGCCGTTTCCGCGCCGCCGAAGGCGCCGGTCACCGGCTGGCCCGCGCTGGTGCGCGAAGCCCGCAAATACATGGGCACCAATCCGACCGATCGCTCGCGCCTGTGGTGCGCGACCTTCATGAACATGGTTTTGGCCAAGGCCGGTTATGCCGGCACCAATTCGGACGCCGCGCGCTCCTTCGCGCAATACGGCCGCCGCATTTCCGAGCCGCGCGTCGGCGCCATCGCCGTGCTTACCCGCGGGAAAAATGGCGGTCATGTCGGCGTTGTCTCCGGCATCGATGCCCACGGCAACCCGATCGTCATTTCCGGCAATCACGGCCGCAAGGTCGGCGAGGCGATCTATCCGCGCTCGCGCGTCCTCGCCTATGTCATGCCGTCGGAGCGCCGCTCGACCACGCAATATGCCGATCGCCGCGCGCCGCGCGCCAGTGACAGCGAACTGGATTCCCCGATCGCCGAACTGCTGGCGACCATCGAAACCGAATACAACAGCCAGGGCCGTCCGCGCGGCACGGGTCCGGAGCCGCGTCCGGTGCCGCCGTCGCAGGCGCGCCGCGAGCTTCCGCTCGATCCGGCGCTGGCGGAATTTCTCGGGCTGAAGGAGCGGGCGTCAACCGCCGCGCGGGCCCCGGCGGCACGGATGCCGGTGGTACAGCCGCCGGCTGCGCCGCCGCCGCGCGAGTTGCGGGCCGAGCGCTCTCTGACGATTACAGCAGCGCGTTGACCTTGAGCGGATCGCCGGGGGCGATATCGCCGCCCTCGATGACCTCGGCATAGATGCCGCAATCGGCGTGACCGAACGTCTGCAATAGCGTCTTCGGGATCGTCAGGTCGCGCTCGCCGGTCGCCGGATCGACATTGGTCGCGGCGCAGCGGACGATGCGCTTGACCACCTTCAGCCGTACTTTGTCACCGACCTCGATCTCACGGTCGAGCAGGTCGAATTCGCGCCACGCCGGCCAGCCGGCGACGTGGATATTGCCGCGAAAGCGCAACGCATCGACTGGCTGCCCGACCGCTTTCTCGACCGCCGCGACCGAAGCCTGATTGATGATCGAGACCACCTTTTTGGCCACATCGGAGAAGCTGTGCGGGCCGCCCGGAGAAGCCTCGCCGGACAGGACCTTGGGCGGGCCGTTGAGATTGCCCGGCATGAAACGGCGGAAAAACGCCTCCACCGCCAGCCGGCCCTCCTTGGTCCGCAGGTCGGCCCGCACCGCCTCGCGGCCATCGTGCTCGATGCGGAGGCTGTGGCTGCTTTCCTCATAATCGGTACGCAGCGTCGCCAGGCGCTCATCGCGCATCAGCATCAGGAAGCGGTTTTTCGGAAAATAGGCGGGCTCCGCCGGATCGAAGCCGGTCGGGCCGTTCTCGATGGCGTAGAGCCGGTCGGCCGGCAAAGTGAGCCCCGGCGACAGCCGCACCGCCGGCAATCTTTGCGGCGACAGGCCCTTGACCGGGTAGCGGTAGATCGCGTCGATAACAGCCTGACTTGTCATGAGAACCTGACGACGAAATGATGCGTTAATCCTGACCTATATCAAGCCGGCCGGCTCTTCAAACCGGCAAAATGGCTACCACATAAGGGTCAACAGGCTGCCTGATGGGGGCCTGAATTCATCCGGCGCCATAACGGGCCGAGGGGAGTTTGAGACATGAACTTCGAGAAATACACCGACCGCGCCCGCGGTTTCGTGCAATCGGCGCAATCTCTGGCCCTGCGCGAGGGCCACCAGCAATTCGCCCCCGAACATCTGCTGAAAGTCCTGCTCGACGACCCGGAAGGGTTGGCGGCGGGCCTCATCGACCGCTCCGGCGGCAATTCGCGGCAGGCTTTACGCGATACCGAAGCCGCGCTCGCCAAACGCCCGAAAGTATCCGGCGGCGGCGCCGGCCAGGTCTATCTCGATCCCGCTCAGGCGCGGGTCTTCGATGCCGCCGAAAAGGCGGGTGAGAAGGCCGGCGACAGTTTCGTCACCGTCGAACGGCTGCTGCTGGCGCTCGCGGTCGAGAAGGATTCCGAAGCGGGCAAGGTGCTGGCGAAAGCCGGCGTGACCCCGCAGAACCTGAATGCCGCGATCGAAGCCCTGCGCAAGGGCCGCACCGCCGATAGCGCCTCGGCCGAGAACGCCTATGACGCGCTCAAGAAATACGCCCGCGACCTGACGCAGGCGGCGCGCGACGGCAAAATCGATCCGGTGATCGGCCGCGACGAGGAAATCCGCCGCACCATCCAGGTGCTGTCGCGCCGGACCAAGAACAACCCCGTGCTGATCGGCGAACCCGGCGTCGGCAAGACCGCCATCGTCGAAGGCCTCGCGCAACGCATCGTCAATGGCGACGTGCCGGAGAGTCTCAACGACAAGAAGCTCCTGTCGCTCGATCTCGGCGCGCTCATCGCCGGCGCCAAATATCGCGGCGAGTTCGAAGAGCGCCTCAAGGCCGTGCTCAACGAAGTCACGTCGGCCGAGGGCGGCATCATTCTGTTCATCGACGAAATGCACACGCTTATCGGCGCCGGCAAGGCCGATGGCGCGATGGATGCTTCGAACCTCCTGAAGCCCGCATTGGCGCGCGGCGAACTGCATTGCATCGGCGCAACCACGCTCGACGAGTACAAGAAACACGTCGAGAAGGACGCCGCTCTGGCGCGGCGCTTCCAGCCGGTGTTCGTCTCCGAGCCGACGGTCGAGGACACGATCTCCATCCTGCGCGGATTGAAGGACAAATACGAACAGCATCACGGCGTGCGTATCGCCGACTCCGCAATCGTCGCCGCGGCGACGTTGTCGAACCGCTATATCACCGACCGTTTCCTGCCCGACAAGGCGATCGACCTTGTCGACGAAGCCGCGGCGCGGCTCAAGATGCAGATCGATTCCAAGCCGGAAGAGCTCGACACCATCGACCGCGAAATCATGCGGCTCAAGATCGAGCAGGAGGCGCTCAAGAAGGAAACCGATCCGGGCTCGAAGGACCGGCTGGTGCGCCTTGAAGGCGATTTGAACAAACTAGAAAAGCAATCCGCCGACATCACCACGCGGTGGAAGTCGGAAAAGGAAAAGCTGTCGGACGCTCAAAAACTCAAGACCGATCTCGACGCGTTACGGGCCGAGCTCGCCAACGCGCAGCGCAAGGGCGACTACCAGAAGGCCGGCGAACTGGCTTATGGCCGAATTCCCGAACTGGAAAAGAAGCTCAAGGCCAACGAGGAAGCCGGGGCGAAGAGTGGCGCCAAATCCGCCAACATGGTCGAAGAGACCGTGACGGCCGATCACGTCGCCGGCGTGGTCTCGCGCTGGACCGGTGTGCCGGTCGACAAGATGCTCGAGGGCGAGAAGGACAAGCTGCTGCGCATGGAGCAGGAGATCGGCAAGCGCGTCATCGGCCAGGCAGAGGCGGTCAAGGCTGTCTCGACAGCCGTGAGGCGGGCCCGCGCGGGCTTGCAGGATCCGCACCGGCCGATCGGCTCGTTCATGTTCTTAGGCCCGACCGGTGTCGGCAAGACCGAACTGACGAAGGCGCTCGCCGAATATCTGTTCGACGACGAGAATGCGCTGCTGCGTATCGACATGTCCGAGTACATGGAGAAGCACGCGGTGTCGCGTCTGATCGGCGCGCCTCCGGGCTATGTCGGCTACGATGAAGGCGGCGCGCTCACCGAAGCGGTGCGGCGCAGGCCTTATCAGGTCGTGCTGTTCGACGAGATCGAGAAGGCGCATCCGGATGTGTTCAATGTGCTGTTGCAGGTGCTCGACGACGGCCGCCTGACCGACGGGCAGGGCCACACGGTCGACTTCCGCAACACGCTGATCATCATGACGTCGAACCTCGGCGCCGACTATCTGGTCAACCAGCCGGAAGGCGAGGACACCGACAAGGTGCGCGATCAGGTCATGAGTGTCGTGCGGTCGGCGTTCCGTCCGGAATTCCTCAACCGCGTCGACGAGATCATCCTGTTCCACCGCCTGCAGAAGTCGGAGATGACCTCGATCGTCGAAATCCAGCTCAAGCGCCTGCAGAAGCTGCTCGACGACCGCAAGATCGTCATCAAGCTCGATGCTTCGGCGCGCGATTGGCTCGCCGACAAGGGCTGGGATCCGGCCTATGGCGCGCGCCCGTTAAAGCGCGCGATCCAGAAGGCGGTGCAGGACCCGTTGGCCGAGATGATCCTCGCCGGCACGGTGAAGGATGGCGAGACGGTCAAGGTGTCTGCCGGTCCGCAGGGGCTTGCCTTCAACGGCAAGCTCGCCCAGGCGGCGTAAGGCGCGATCTTTGCGAAATACTCTGCCTATTCCCTACCCCCCTTGTGGGGGAGGGTTAGGGAGGGGGTAATAGCGGGAATATCCTTTATCGCGCTCCAGACACGACCCCCACCCCCTCCCCACAAGGGGGGGAAAGGGGCCTGGGTTCGTCTTACTTCCACATCCCGCGCATGCGGACGCCGATATCGATCGGCGCGCGTTGCGCTTGCGCCTCCGCGTTGCCGGCGCGTGGCGGTGGCCACGAGCGATGCTCGAAATGTTTCAGCATCGAATTTGGAATGAAGCGCGTGCGCTGCGCGTAGACGTGCCGGTCGCCGCCGGAACGCTGGCCGTGCGTGAAAAAGCGCTGCGGCACCACGAGATGAAGCTGATCGCGCGCCCGCGTCATGGCGACATAGAGCAGCCGGCGCTCTTCCTCGATCTCCGGCGTCGAGCCGGTGGAGAGGTCCGAGGGCAGGCAGCCGTCCACGGTGTTGAGCAGATAGACCGAATTCCATTCCTGCCCTTTGGCGGAATGGATCGTCGACAGGATCAGATAGTCCTCGTCGAGCAGTGGCGGACCGGATTGATCGCTGGTGGCGTCCGGCGGGTCGAGGGTCAGTTCGGTGAGAAAGCGCTCGCGGCTCGGATAGGTCGCGGCGATCTGCGCTAGCTGCTGCAGGTCGGCCTGGCGCGCTGTCGCGTCCTCATGGATGCGCTCAAGATGCGGCGCATACCAGCGCACGATCGCGTCGATTTCGTCCGGCCAGCCGACGGCGTTGCGCGCCAGCGGGCCCAGCGTGTCGCCGAAATCCTGCCAGTGTTCGGCGGTGGCGGCCGGCGGCTTGAATTCCGACAAAGTGCGCATTGGATCGCCGCTCGCCGCCATTTTGTCGAGCAGCTTGCCGGCGGTGCCGGGTCCGATGCCCGGCAGAAGCTGCGCGATGCGGAAGCCGGCGACGCGGTCGCGTGGGTTCTGCACGAAGCGCAGCACCGCAAGCACATCCTTGATGTGCGCGGCCTCGAGAAACTTGAGCCCGCCGAATTTCACGAACGGAATGTTCCGGCGCGTCAGCTCGACCTCGAGCCCGGCGCTGTGGCTCGATGTGCGAAACAGCACGGCTTGCTGCTTGAGCGCAATGCCGGCCTCGCGGTTCCTGAGAATCGTCTCGACGATGTAGCCCGCCTGCGCGACATCGTCGGCGACATTGACGACCGCCGGTCTGTCGGCCGAGGCGCGGTCGGACCAAAGGTTCTTGGTGAAGCGTTCGCTGGCCAACTCGATCACGGCATTGGCGGCCGCAAGGATGGGCTGCGTTGAACGATAATTGCGCTCCAGCGTGATGACTTCAGCGCGTGGCGAAAAATGCCCCGGAAAATCGAGGATATTGCGCACCGTCGCGGCGCGAAACGAATAGATCGACTGCGCGTCGTCGCCGACCACGGTGAGGCCGCGGCCGTTCGGCATCAAGCCCAGCAGGATCGAAGCCTGCAGCCGGTTTGTGTCCTGATATTCATCGACCATGACATGATCGAAGCGTGCGGCAATCGCTTGCCCGATTTCTTGCGCGATCCCGCCTTCGACCATGATCTGCGACCAGTAGAGCAGCAGGTCGTCGTAATCGAGTACGTTCTGCTTTTGCTTGGCCTCGACATAGGCCGCAAACAGCGTGCGCAGTTCGCCCTCCCATTCGGCGCACCAGGGAAAATAATTGCCGAGCGTCTCGGCAAGCGGCGCAGTAGCATTCACGGTGCGCGAATAAATCGACAGGCACGTTCCCTTCATCGGGAACCGCTTTTGCATTTTCGAATAGCCGAGTTCGTGCCGCACCAAATTCATCAGGTCGGCGGAATCCTCGCGGTCGTGGATCGTGAAACCGGGATCGATTCCGATATCACGGGCATGTTCGCGCAACAGCCGCGCGCCGATCGCGTGGAACGTTCCGGACCACGACAGCGCCCCGGCCATCGGCGCGCCTTTGGCTCCAAAAATCTGCGCGGCGATGCGTTCGACGCGGCGCTGCATTTCGGCCGCGGCGCGGCGCGAGAATGTCAGAAGCAGAATGCGCCGCGGATCCGCGCCGCTGACGATCAAATGCGCGACGCGATGCGCCAGCGTGTTGGTCTTGCCCGAACCGGCGCCGGCGATGATCAGGAGAGCCGTGGCGTCGAGAACGGCGCCGCCAGTTTCGACGCCATGCTCGACCGCGCGGCGCTGCTCGGCATTGAGCTTTGCGAGATAGTCAGGCTGCGCAGCGGCGATCGGCGTCGCGATATTCATGCTTTGTACAAAGCATGAACGGTGTGATTCGTCGATCCATCAATGGCCAAGCTCGGCCGTGATAGAGGTGAAACTCCGCGGTTCAGGGTCGCTTGATTTATCGCCCGTTCGAGGCCACGCGCGAGGGCTTGCGCGCCATGATGCCGTCGAGCCGCTCGCGCTCCTGCTCGAAGCTCGCCATCATCGGGCCGGTCAGTTCGCGGCCACGCGGCAGCTTGATGCGCATCGGATCGACGAAGCGGCCATTGACCCGGATTTCGTAGTGCACATGCGAGCCGGTCGACAGGCCGGTCGAACCGACGAAGCCGATCACCTGGCCCTGACGAATGCGTTTGCCTTCCTCGATGCCGCGCGCATAGGCGCTCATGTGGCCGTAGGCCGTCTCGTAACCGTTGTTGTGCTTGATGAGAATGAATTTGCCGTAGCCGGATTCCCAGCCTTCCTTCTCGATGACGCCGTTGCCGGCGGCATAGATCGGCGTGCCCGTCGGCGCCGCCCAATCCACGCCGGTATGCATCTTGGTGTAGCCGAGGATCGGGTGACGGCGGATGCCAAAGCCGGAACGCATGATGCCGGCGACCAGCGGCTTGCGCACCAGGAACTTCTTCGCGCTCTTGCCATTCTCGTCGTAGTAATCGACCAGGCCGTCGTCCGGCGACTGGAAGCGGTAGAATTTCTTCACTTCGCCGCCGACGGTCAGCGCCGCGAATAGCACGTCGCTGTGGCTGTCAGCATTGGGTGTTTCTTCCTCGCCGGCGTAGAGCACTTCGAAGGAGTCGC
>JBAZSM010000019.1:18185-49262 GCA_041662425.1 Pseudolabrys sp. | reverse complement strand
GCTATTCGAGGCTTTGCAGATGCGGCTTGAGTGCCATGCCCAGCCCGACAACGCCGACGCGGTGTTTCGCCATGACGTCCACTCCCCCCGCCGCTGCGTTGCCCGCCGCTGGCGATATATCCGTCGCTGATCGCGCTAATGCTTAAGCGTGGCCGGCCTTGCCGTTGAGCTTCGGCGCTTTGGCGCCGTCATAAGCCCACTGCACATAGACGCCCGCCCAGGTAAAGCCGCCGCCGAAGGCCGCCAGCAACAATTTATCGCCGGGCTTGAGCTGGTTCTCATAGTCCCAGAGGCACAGCGGGATCGTGGCGTTGGTGGTGTTGCCGTATTTGTTGATCGTCACCATCACCTTCTCCATCGGCAGCTTCATACGCTCGGCCGTGGATTCGATGATGCGCTTGTTGGCCTGGTGCGGCACCAGCCAGTCGATCTGTTCGCCGCGCAGATTGTTGCGCGTTAGGATCTCGCCGGCGACCTCGGCCATCTTGGCGATGGCGTATTTATAAACCGCGGCGCCTTCCTGATAAACATAGTGCTGGCGCAACGCGACACTTTCCGCGCTCGCCGGAATGCGGCTGCCGCCGGCCTTCTGGTGCAGATGCACCCAGCCCGAGCCGTCGGAGCGCACCAGCGCATCGATGATGCCGGAGCCGTCATTGCTCGGCTCCAGCAACACGCAGCCGGCGCCATCGCCGAACAGCACGCAGGTGGCGCGATCCGTGTAATCCATGATCGACGACATTTTGTCGGCGCCGACGACGATGACTTTGCGCGCGGTGCCGTTGGCGATGAATTGCGACGCAATGGTCAGCGAATACAGAAAGCCCGAGCATGCCGCCTGCACGTCGAAGGAGCCGATGTCCTTGATGCCGACCATGTCGCAGATCAGGTTGGCGGTCGACGGGAACTGCATGTCCGGCGTCGTGGTGGCGCAGATCAGGAGGTCGATCTCGCCCGGATCCGTGCCGGTCTTTTGCAGCAGCCCGCGCACGGCTTCAGCCGCCATATGGGAGGTGCCGAGGCCCTCGCCCTTGAGGATGTGACGTTCCTTGATACCGGTGCGTTCGGTGATCCAGGCGTCGGTCGTATCGACCAGACGGGCCAGATCGGCGTTGGTCAGCACGTCCGGCGGCACATAGCCGTGGACTGCAGTAATTGAAGCGCGCGCAGGGACTGGCAAAGGGTCGATTCCAGCTGGGATGCCAAGGAGACTCTCCCTTGGACCGAAGCGGCCAAAATACGCCGTCCGAGGGTCATGCGCCATACTTTCGCACCCGCGAAGGTTAAATTCCGCGCGATGTGGCCAAAACGACAGCCGCCGCCTGGTCGCTGGGGGCGGGTCCGCCAAGGTTCATGACGCGGTCGAGGCCGGCAAAGGCGTCGACCTGCCGCCGCCGCTCCGGCGTGTCCGCCAGGAGTGGCGCCAGTGCCGCCGCGAGGCGCTCGGACGTGCAGTCCCCCTGCAGGAACTCCGGCACGATATTCTCGCCGAGCACGAGATTCGCCAGGATCACCGTCGGTAATTTGATAAGGATCGACCCCACCCACTCCTCAAGCTTCGTCACCTTGTACGCGGCGACCATCGGCACCCCGGCGAGCGCCAGTTCGAGCGTCGAGGTCCCGGATTTGGTCAGCGCGGCCCGGGCCTGGCGGAAGGCGGCGTGCTTTTCGCCCGGATCGGTCACAATACGGGCTGCCACGGGCCAGCGCGCCACGGCCGCGCGCACGGCGGGCTCGAGCCGGGGAATGGTCGGCACGACCACCTCGAAGGGCCCCTGCGCCGCCGCCAGGCCCAGGGCCTCACCGAATACGTCCGCCATGAATCGGATTTCGCCGCCCCGGCTTCCCGGCATGGCCAGTACCAGCGGCGTGCCGCCCAGGCGGCTCGCCGGGCCGTCCGGAGGGCGCAAATCGGGGACCTGTTCGTTCAACGGATGGCCGACATAGTCGGTCGGCGGTCCGCCGAGCCTCGCCATCGCCTCGGGCTCGAACGGCAGCAGCGCCAGCACGCGGTCGACATAGGCGCGCATGGCGCGCGCCCGGCCCGGCCGCCACGCCCAGACCGAGGGACAGACATAATCGATAATCGGAATTTCCGGCGCGCGGGCCCGCACCTTGCGCGCCACGCGATGGGTGAACTCCGGGCTGTCGATGATGACCAGCATATCGGGCCTGGCCGCGACAACCGCGTCGGCCGCCTCCGAAATGCGCCTGAGGATGCTCGGCAGGCTTTTGACGATCGCGACAAAACCGACAATGGCGAGGTCGCCGAGCGGAAACAGGCTCGGCACGCCCTCCGCCGCCATGTGGCCGCCGCCGATGCCGGAAAAACGAATGCCGGGCCGCGCGCGGCGCAGCGCGCGAATGAGCGCAGCGCCCAGCCGGTCGCCGGATTCCTCGCCGGCGACGAGATAGATATGCGGCCCGGCTGCCTCCGCCGGGTCACTCACGGCTGCGCATCCGGTGGCACACCGAAGACGAAGACCTTCGCGCGGTCGGCGGCGGCGATGAGCTTATCCGCTTCGGCCATAATCGTTGCGCCGCCGACAACGGCGATGCCGGCAAGACCCGCGCGCGCGACGCCTTCAACCGTCTGCGGACCGATCGACGGCAGATCGAAACGGCGATCCTGGTCCCGCTTCGGCGCCTTGACCATAACGCCGCGTCCAGCCGCACTTCGAATTCGTCCGCTGGTGCGCAGCTCCGCGACACGCGCCAGCATCCTGTCGGTGCCCTCGATGGCTTCGACCGCAAGCACATGCCGGTTGGCGACGACCACGGCCTGGCCGATGTCGTACGGACTTGCGGCATCGAGATAGGCCATGCCGAAGGCGATATCGGCACGATCGGCCTCGGACGGCTTGATGCCGCCGAGCACGCCCTCGGGCACCAGGATCTGCGGCGCAACTTCATGCGCGCCACGCAGATGAAAGCCTTCTTCTTCCAGAAGGCGCGCCATGCCGGTGAGCAGATGATCGTCGCCGCCACGAAATGCAGCGACGATGCGCGGCATCATGGTCAAGGCTTTGAGATCCGGCCAGGTCTGTAAAATACGCGGCCGGATCAGCGCGCCGATAAAGACCACATCACGGGCCCCTTCGGCCCGCGCCAGCCGCATGAATTTGCCGAGCTGGCCGATGCGGAGCCAATGATGCGGATAGCGCTCGACCGGCAACCCGTCGGCCGCGCCGGTTAGCGGGAACAGCACGACCTTGCGGCCCTGGGCGTGAACATGATCGGCCACCGCCATCGGCAGGCTGCCGCCGCCGCATATCATGGCCAGCGGCCCGTCCGACGGCGCCAGCGATGCTGCGGCTTGGCCGGCCGTCATGATGCGTCGTCCGCCTCGGCGCGGTTGATCGCCATGGTCAGCGGCCGCTTGCCGGCGCGAATGAATTCGATCATGCGAACCGCGAGCGGGCTGTCGGCATATTGCGCCGATACTTTCTCAACACGCGTGCGGAATTCGCCGTCGCCGAAAAACAGATCGCGATAGGCAATGCGCAACGCGTGGACGTCGGCCTTCGACCGGCCGCGCCGGCGCATGCCGACGACATTGAGACCGACGAGGTGCGACAGCGGGCCCTGCGCCATGCCCCATGGGATCACATCGGCGCGGATGCCGCTCAGGCCGACCAGCATCGCGCCCTCGCCGATGCGGACGAACTGGCGCACCGCGACACCGCCGCCGAACACGACAAAATCGCCGACCTCGACGTGACCGCCGAGCAAGGTGTTGTTGGCGACGACAACGTTGTTGCCGACATGGCAATCGTGGCCGACATGGCTGCCGACCATGAAGAAGCATTTATTGCCGACGGTTGTGGCGCCGCCGCCATCCTCGGTACCGGTGTTCATGGTGACGTGTTCGCGAATGTCGCACTCGGCGCCGATCGAAAGCGTCGTCGGCCCGCCGCGATAGCCGAACGATTGCGGCGCGGTGCCGAGCGAGGCGAAAGGATGCACCACCGTGCGCTCGCCGATTTCGGTGTGGCCGGTGACGTTGACATGCGAGACGAGCCGCACGCCGGCGCCCACCTTCACGTTGGCGCCGATCGTGCAGTACGGCCCTATCTGCGCGCCGCTGCCGATGACGGCGCCGGACGCAATGCGCGCGGTCGGATCGATATCGGGATCGCCCATGACTATGCCTTCAGGCGCCTTACCGGTCGGAAATCATGGCGCCGAGATCGGCTTCGGCGACGACGGTGCCGCCGACCTTGGCAATGCCGCGATACCACCACATGTTCTTGCGCCGCGCCGTTCGCGTCATGTGATATTCGAGCGTATCGCCCGGCTTCACCGGCTTGCGGAATTTGGCATTGTCGATGGTGAGGAAGAAAACGGATTTTGGCTGGCGCGAGGAAGTCGCGGCGATGCACAAGACGCCGGCCGTCTGCGCCATGCCTTCGATCATCAGCACGCCGGGAAAGATCGGGTTGCCGGGAAAGTGGCCCTGGAAATGCGGCTCGTTGATCGTGACATTCTTGATGCCGCAGCCATATTCATCGCCGCGGATATCGATGACGCGATCGACCAGCAAAAACGGATAGCGATGCGGCAGCATCTCCATCACCATCGCAATGTCGGCCGTTCCGAACTCGGTCACCATGCTATCCATCGCCAACAACTCACTCATCGGCTGCGTCGGCATCGCCGGTTTTTGGCCGCAAAAGCCGGTTCAGCGCCCTCAACTCGCGCATCCACTGCTTCATTGGCTTGGCAGGCGTGCCACCCCATTTTTCGCCCGGCGGCACATCGGTGCCGACACCGCCGCCGGCGGCTACCATCGCGCCCTCACCGATCACGACGTTTGGCACAATGCCAACCTGACCGCCCAGGGCGACGTAATCCTCCAGCGTTGCGCTGCCGGAGATACCCGTAAAACCGGCCACGACGCAATGCCGGCCAATCGTAACATTGTGACCGACTTGCACGAGGTTGTCGATTTTGGTGCCTTCGCCAATAACGGTATCCCGGAGGGCGCCGCGATCGATGGTCGTCCCAGCCCCGACCTCGACATCGTCCTGAATGATGACACGCCCCACTTGCGGAACTTTAAGGTGCGCCGCACCCATGACAAATCCGAAGCCGTCCTGACCGACCTGGCAACCCGGATGAATGATCACTCTGTCCCCAATCAGGGCATTGGATATGACCGTGCCGGCGCCAATGGAGCAGTCGCGGCCGATGCGAACACCGGTGCCCATCACGGCGTTGGCGCCGATCACCGTACCGCTACCGATTTCAACATCCGGGCCGATGACCGCGCCGGGTTCGACCGTGGCGCCATTCTCCAGCCGCGCCGTCTCGTGGATGTGAGCGCCCGCGGTCGCGCCGGGCGGTGCAATGGATATCGGCCGCAACGATTCCGGAAACAGCGCGCGCGAGACCAGTACGAAGGCCCTGAACGGCTCACGCACCACCAGCGCGATGACACGAGACGGCAGTGAGCCCGCGAGATCGGCGCGAACCAGACATGCCCCGGCATGGGTGTCGGCCGCGTCCTTGGCGAAGCGCTTGTTGTCGTAAAAACAGATGTCGGACGGCGACGCGCGATCGAGCGGCGCGACGTTGACGACACGGCGCCGACGCGCGGCACCCTCGGGCACGGTCGCGCCCGTCAGCGCAATAATTTCGTCAAGCGTCAAACCGCGTGACTCGCGGAGGAATACCGGCTCGCTCATTCTGCTCTTGCCGTCGCGCCGCGCCGAATTCCGGCGGAGCGATCGGGGCAGGCTCAATGGCAAGCCGGTACCCCGATGGCCTCATACGTTCAGACTTCCAGGCAGGCAACCGCGGCCCGTCCGGAACGCCGCGGCCTAGAACTTGGTGCCGCCACCGAACCGGAACAGCTGCGTGTTATCGCAAATCTCGCCACCGGCGGAATTAATCGCGCAGTATTTCTTGAGCGGGTAGGCAAAGTCGAAGCGCAGCGGTCCAAGCGGCGAATCCCAGATCAGGCCGACACCGACCGACGAGCGGACGGCAGTGGCGCTGTCGAGGCCGACCTGCAGCGTTTCACCGGTCACGTTCCACGACGTGGGGCCTTCATAGCCCCACACGTTACCCGCATCGGCGAAGGTCGCGAACTTGATGCCGATTTCCTTCGGCAGGAAGTACAGCGGCGTCTGGAATTCGACGCTCGCACCCCAGAAGTGGCTGCCGCCGAGGGTATCGTTGTTGCCGCCGGGCGTGATGTCGCGCGGGCCAATGCCGCCGGTCGCAAAACCGCGCACCAGGTTCGGACCCATCTGGAAGTGATCCAGCATGCGCAGGTCCTTGCCGCCCCAGCCCGAAATGTTACCGGCCTGCAGCTTGAGAACGCCGACCACATCCGGAATGACTTCGTAGTAGGTGCGGGCTTCCGCGGTGGTGCGAACGAAGTTCACGTCACCGCCGACGCCGGCGAAGTCCTGCTTGATTTCGGCATACAGACCGCTGGTCGGCGACTTGTTGTTGTCCAGCGTGTTGTAGGCGGTGGTGTAACCCAGCAGCGAGACCGTGACCGGGCCGTTAGCCAGTTCCTTGCGGACCGCCAGCGAGGCTTCGCCGTCGGAATAACAACCGCTCGGGAAGTTCACTGTCGTATCAGTGTTGCCGGCGCCACCCTCGTTTGTCGGGGTGACACCAGTGCCGCCATTCGACCGAGCGTTGCTGGACAAGATACAGTTGTTGTACTGCGACGGCAGGTTGATTTCCTGACGATAGATCGAATAGCGCGGCTGGAACGAGAGTTCTTCAGTCAGCGCAAAACCAAGACGCAGGTTGGTGCCGTAGGTCGTGATGTCATACGAAACCGAGTTCGACGCATCGTTCTTGCGGGCGAACAGATCGACGCCGCCGGCCATGCGGTAGCCAAGCAGATAGGGCTCGACGAAGGACAGATCGACGCCGCGGGTACGCTCACCCCATGTGACGGCGGCCTTGGCATATTGGCCACGGCCCATGAGGTTGCGGTCCGCGACGCTGGCTTCGGCGATGAAACCATCGGAGGTCGAATAGCCGCCCGCGACGGAGAATTCGCCGGTCGAGGTTTCTTCGACGTTGACATTGATCACGACGCGATCGGGCGCCGAGCCCGGCTCGTTGGTGATCTTCACCGACTTGAAGAAGTTCAGGTTCTTGAGGCGCCGTTCGGCGCGATCGATCAGGGCGCGGTTATAGGCATCGCCCTCGCCGATATCGAATTCACGGCGGATGACGTAGTCGCGCGTGCGGATATTGCCGCGAATATTGATGCGCTCGATGTAGGCGCGCGTGCCTTCCTCGACGATGAAGGCGAGATTGATGACGTGGGTGTCGGCCTTGCGCTCACCGCGCGGCCGCACATTGGCGAAGGCATAGCCGTTCTTGGCCGCCTCGATCGCCATGCCCTCGACGCTCTTCTCGACGAGATCGGCGTTGTACACGCTGCCGGGCGACACTCTCAGCTTGCCGCGCAGGACATCCGGATTGATCGCGCGCACATTCGAGATCACATCGACGGTGCCGACGTGGTACTTCGCACCTTCGTCGATGGTGTAGGTGACGATAAAGCCCTTCTTGGCCGGATCGTATTCACCGACCGCCGATACGACGCGGACATCGGCATAACCGTATTTCAGATAGAAACGGCGCAGCAGGTCGCGGTCGGATTCGATGCGATCCGGATCATAGATATCCGTCGTCTGCAGGAAGCTCAGGAAGTTGCTTTCGGACGTCTTGATGACGTCCTTCAGACGGCTGGACGAAAACGCCTTGTTGCCGACGAAGTTGATGGTCTTGATGCCGGTCTTCTCGCCTTCCTTGATCTCGAAGACCAGGTTCACGCGATTGTTCGGCAGCTCGATGATTTTCGGCACGACGGTCACGTCGAAACGGCCGCTGCGCTGATAGATCTCGATGATGCGCTGGACGTCGGCCTGCACCGTCGGCTTCGACAGCGTACCGCGCGGCTTCGACTGCACTTCGACCTTGAGCTGGTCGTCCTTGGCCTTCTTGTTGCCCTCGAAGGCGACCTGGTTGATTACCGGATTTTCGACGACGTTGACGACCATACGGCCGCCCTGGTGATCGATGCGGACATCCGAGAACAGGCCCGTCGCGTACAGCGCCTTGAGGCCCTCATCGGTTTCGACGGCGGTCAGGCGGCCGTCGGCACCGGCCCGGAAATAGGAGCGAATGGTCTCGGCTTCGACGCGGCGGTTACCCTGCACGACAATCGAGTTCGCCGACTGCGCCATAGCGGCGCTCGAGACGGCAACGGTCACACCGGCGGTACCAACAAGGATACCACCGAGGAAGACCAGAGAGAGGGTCAGTCCCCGAATAACCCGCACACACAGTCCCATGCGCAACGCGCCCTTTATGTCCCTGCGGCCGTCACCGCTTGTGGCCTCGACCGACTCTTAAGGCCCGTCGTCAGCCTGCTTTGTACAGCGTTTTCCTCGCGCTGCAAACGAAACCGCCAGCCGAACTTTCCCTTTCCCCTCATCAAGTTGCCGGTCGGCAACGGTTATGAGGTGGCGAGGTGAAGGATGTCATTAAAGGTTGCAAAAATCATCAACATCACAACGATCGCGAGTCCGATCCGGAACCCCACTTCCTGGGCCCTTTCGGACAGCGGACGGCCCCTCGCCGCCTCCACGGCGTAGAACAAAAGGTGGCCGCCATCGAGCAACGGGATCGGAAACAGGTTCAGGAGCCCGATCGAGACCGAAAGCACGGCCGCCAGGTTGATGAGCGGCCCAAAACCGCCCGCCGCGACCTGCCCGGACACCTGGGCGATCCGGATCGGCCCGCCGAGCTGATCGGCCGAGTTGCGGCCCGAAAAGATGCCGCCGATGTACTCGAAGGTATGGGCGACGATCATCCAGGTCTGCTTGGTACCCTCGACCACCGCCTGGACGGGGCCGTATTTCTGCGTGGTGATTTCGCCGGCGGTGACCGAGCGGCTGATGCCCAGCACGCCGACCTGATTGCCGAATCGATCCTTCTGGAGCCGCGGCGTGGCGTTGAGGTGCATGATCGCATTGCCGCGCTCGACCTCGACGTCGAGCTGCTGGTCGGCACTCATGCTGACGATGCGCTGCATGTCCGAAAAGCTTCCGACTTTCTCGCCGTTGATGGACAGGACGAGATCGCCCGGCTTGAAGCCGGCGACTTGCGCCGCACCGCCCTCAATCACGGCATCGACGCGCGGCAACATGCTCGGCTTGCCGACGACCATGAACAGCCCGGCGAAAATCACGATGGCGAGGATGAAGTTGGCGACCGGTCCGGCCGCAACGACGGCGGCGCGGGCGCCGACGGATTTGTGGACGAAGCTACCCTTCTTCTCTTCGTCGGTCATGGCGGCGGCAGCTTCATGATCGGGAACGCTGGCGGCATTGTCGTCGCCGACGAACTTCACGTAGCCGCCGAGCGGAATGGCCGACAGCTTCCAGCGCGTGCCGTAGCGGTCGTTGAAGCCGATGATTTCCGGGCCGAAGCCGAGCGAGAAAGCCGTGACCTTCACACCGCACCAGCGCGCGACCAGGAAGTGTCCAAGCTCGTGAAAAAACACGACGATCGTGAGGACGAACAGGAACGGTACGATGTAGCTGGCGGCCCCGCCGCCGAAGGCGCCCAAACTCTCCAGAATGCCCATCGCTTAACCCCGTCCCGAGCCACAAACGGCCCATAATACGCCCAAAGATCGCTTGTAATTCCTAACGACGCCTAGAATGCCTTTACGGCTTTATTGAGCAAGAGCTCCCGGGCCAAGGTTCTCGCGGTATGGTCAACGGCCAGCGCCGCCTCGACATTCGCCGGGTCGGCCAGAAGCCCACGCCGGCCTGCCGCGTCCAGCGTCGCCTCGACCAGCGCCGGGATACCGGGGAAGCTCAGCCGTCCCGCCATGAACTCGGCGACCGCGACTTCGTCCGCGGCGTTAAGCACGGTCGGCGCCGCCCCGCCCGCGACCATGGCCTGGCGCGCCAGCCCCAGCGCCGGAAAGCGCCGCAGGTCCGGATTTTCGAAGGTCAGTTCACGCAAGGCCGCCAGGTCGAGCCGCGGCACCGGGCCGTCAATGCGCTCCGGAAAGGCCAGGCAATGGGCGATCGGCACCCGCATGTCGGCCGGACCCAGTTGGGCCACCACCGAGCCATCGCGGAATTCGACCATCCCATGCACGACCGATTGCGGATGCACCAGCACTTCGATTTCGTCCGGCTCGAGCGAGAACAGATGATGCGCCTCGATCACTTCGAGGCCCTTGTTCATCAGCGTGGCCGAGTCGATCGTCACTTTCGGACCCATCGACCAGTTCGGATGCTTGAGCGCCTGGTCGGGCGTCGCGGCGTTGATCTGCTCCAGCGTCCAGGTGCGGAACGGACCGCCCGATGCGGTGAGGATCACCCGTGACACGTCTTCGCGGCGGCCGGCGCCCAACGCCTGGAAGATCGCATTGTGCTCGCTGTCGACCGGCAGCACCGTCGCCCCGGAGGCTTTGGCCCGGCGCATGAACACCGAGCCGGCGCAGACGAGACATTCCTTGTTGGCGAGCGCCACCGTCGCGCCGCGTTCGATCGCGGCCATGGTCGGCTTGAGACCGACCGCGCCGGCGATGGCCGCCATCACCCAATCGGCGGGACGCTGCGCGGCTTCGATCAGCCCCGCCTCTCCCGCCGCCGCTTCGATCCCGGTGCCGGCGAGAGCGCCCTTGAGTTCGGCGTAACCGTCGACGTCGGCAAGCACGGCGATGCGGGCGCCGACATCGCGCGCGATGCGCGCCAAAGCCGCCGCGTTGCGATTGGCGGTCACGGCTTCGACGCGGAAGCGATCCGGCTCCCGTTTGATGAGATCGATCGTGCTCGAGCCAATCGAACCGGTGGCGCCGAGGATGCTGACACTGCGCACAACGGCCCGCGGCTTCGCGGCTGTCAGCGGCCTGTGTTGCGCGAGCCCGCCCGGAGTCATTGCCGTCACCACATCAACAGTCCGCGCGCCGGTTCATCAAGACCGCCGCGGACCAAACCGATGATGACAGCCACGACCACGGCGGCCCAAAAGCCGTCGAGCCGATCCATCGCGCCGCCATGTCCGGGAATAAGAGTGCTGGCATCCTTGGCACCGAAATGGCGCTTGATGTGCGACTCCAATAGATCGCCGGCCTGCGACACCACCGACAGAACAAGCGCGAGAAGACCCAAAGCCGTCTTGTTGAGGTCGCTGAAAACGGCAGCGACCAGCACAGTCACGATCACCGCACCGAGCGTGCCGCCAATCGCGCCGGACCAGGTCTTCTTCGGGCTGACCGAAGGCATCAATTTCGGGCCGCCGATGGCGCGGCCGGTGAAATAAGCGAGGATGTCGGTGGTCCACACGATCGCGAACAACAGGACGATGGCGATGAAGCCCAGCCAATCCTCGCCGCGCAGCACGATCGGCGCCAGAACCATGGCGCCCGCATAGCCAATACCGGCCATGATCCAGATGCGCTCCTTGCGCGGCGCGAAAATGGACGCGGCGAGCGCGCCGAGCACCACGAGCAGCAGCGCCACGATCGGCCTGTCGTCCCATGCCAGAATCGCGGCAACGGCAATCGCGCTGCCAAAGGACGACAGCATCAACGCATGGTCGCGGCCGGCGACGAGCGTGATCCATTCCCACAGCACCGCGATCGCGGCCGCCGCCCAAAACAACGCAAAAACCCAGTCGCCCCAATAGGCTGCGCCAATGGCGATGGGCGCCATGATCGCGGCCGAAATGATACGAAGGGTGAGGTTGCTGGCCTTCATCGGCGCCACGGGTTCACCACTTTGCGCCGGTCCTGACGTGGTGTGAGCCATTTCGTCGGCCGGCCGCACGGGCTCAGGATCCGGTCTTGGCAATGAGACCGCCAAAGCGCCGCTCGCGCTGACGGAATTCGCCGATGGCGGCTTCAAGCGTGACACGATCGAAGTCGGGCCAATAAGTCGGCACGAAGACCAGCTCACTGTAAGCCGATTGCCACAGCAGAAAATTGGACAGCCGCTGTTCGCCGCTGGTGCGAATGATCAGATCGGGATCGGGAATGTCGGCGGTATCGAGAAAACCGGCGAGGCATTCCACCGTGATCTCATCCGGCTTCAGCTTGCCTTCCGCCACCGCACGCGCGGCGCGGCGCGCCGCGCCGGCGATTTCCTGCCGCGCGCCGTAATTGAAGGCGACGACAAGCGTCAGGCTCCTGTTGTCCCGGGTCAGTTCCTCGGCCTCGGTGAGCAAATTCGCGATGTCGGGTTCGAGGCCGTCGCGTTCGCCGATGATGCGCACACGCACGCCGCTCTTGTGCAATTCGGCGAGATCGTTGCGGATGAAGCGTCGCAGCAGACCCATCAATTCGCCGACTTCGGTTGCCGGGCGCGACCAGTTCTCGGCGCTGAACGAGAAGATCGTAATGACCTTGATGCCGATATCGCCGGCCGCGCGAATGGTGCGGCGGATCGCCTCGACGCCGCGGCGGTGGCCTTCCACCCGCGGCATGCCGCGCGACGCCGCCCAGCGGCCATTGCCGTCCATGATGATGGCGACATGATGCGGCACATCGGATGATGGCGCGATGGCGGCCGCGATCGGCTTATGCTCGGCGTCGGACATGGGGCCAGGACCTCAGACCGTGAGGATCTCCTTTTCCTTGGCAGCCAGCAACTGATCGACCTCCGCGATGCCGGCGTCGGTCGCTTTCTGGATCTCGGCGGTGAAACGTTCGATCTCGTCCTTGCCGTGATCCTTTTCCAGCTTCTTCAGCAGGTCGAGGGCGTCGCGCCGCACATGGCGCACCGCGACGCGGGTCGCTTCGGCGTATTTGTGCGCGAGCTTCACCAGTTCCTTGCGGCGATCCTGGTTGAGTTCGGGAATGCGCAGGCGGATGGTCTGGCCTTCGGTCGCCGGCGACAGGCCGAGATTGGAATCGACGATGCCCTTCTCGACCGCCTTCACCAGCGACTTGTCCCAGACGCTGACCGCGATCAGGCGCGGCTCCGGAACGGTGACGCTGGCGCACTGATTGAGCGGCATGTTCTGGCCATAAGCGTCGACCATCACCGGATCGAGCAGATGCGCCGAAGCGCGGCCGGTGCGCAGACCCGACAACTCGGTCTTGAGGGCAGCGCTGGCACCTGCCATGCGGCGCTTGATTTCATTGATGTCATGAGTGGCATTGGCCATGACGTTTCCTCTACGTTTTGATCGGCCGCCGGACGATCGTCGGCGCGGCCTGGCAACAGATTCCGAAAAGCCCGATCGGCTGCCGTCGTTTCGGACTAACGCACGGATTCGACTAGCCGACCAGCGTCGAACGGCCCTGGCCGCGCAGGACGGTCTCAACCGCGCTCTTGTCCGCGAGCGAGAAAACGATGATAGGCAACCGGTTCTCGCGGGCAAGCGCGAAGGCGGCACCATCCATCACCTTGAGGTCCTTTTCGATGGCTTCCTGGTGGCTGACCCGCTCATACCGCTTGGCGGACGGGTCTTTCTTCGGGTCGGCCGTGTAAACGCCGTCGACATTGGTGGCTTTGAGCACCGCCTGGCAGTCCAGTTCGGCAGCGCGCAGCACCGCGGTGGTGTCGGTGGTGAAGAACGGATTGCCGGTGCCGGCGGCCAGCAGCACAACCCGGCCCTTGGCCAGATTCTTCATGGCGCGCTTGCGGTTATAGGTCTCGCAGACCGCGGTCATGGCGAGCGCCGACAAAGTGCGGGCCTCGCAACCGGCCCGTTCGATCGCCGCCTCAAGCACGAGGCAGTTCATCACCGTGGCCAGCATGCCCATGGTATCGCCGACCGGACGTGGCACGCCCCGGGTCGACACTTCGACACCGCGGAAGATGTTGCCGCCGCCAACCACCACACCGAGTTCGACGCCGAGTTTGGCGGTCGCGGCCAGATCGGTGGCGATGCGTTCAACGGTCGGCTGATCGACGCCGAAACCCTTGTCGCCGGACAGCGCTTCGCCCGACAGTTTGACGACGACTCGCTTGTAAATGGGATCAGCCATGTTTTCCGATTAAACCCCTGATCACCCATTGCGAAAGCGGCGGTGACTTTGCACCGCCGCTTTGTTCGTTCAGTTGGTGCCGGCAGCCGCCGCCACTTCGGCGGCGAAATCCGATTCCTGTTTCTCGATGCCCTCGCCGAGCGCGTAACGCACAAAGCCGGTGATCTTGATCGGACCGCCGACCTTGCCTTCGGCTTCCTTGACCGCCTGCGCCACGCTCTTCTTGCCCGAGTCATCGAAGATGAAGGGCTGCTCGAGGAACGTCTGCTCCTTGAAGAAGGTCTTGAGACCCGACTCGACGATCTTCTCGATCATCGCTTCCGGCTTGCCCTGCTGACGGAACTTGTCGGCCAGCACATCCTTCTCGCGCTTGATCACGTCGGCCGACACGCCCGAGGCATCGAGCGCGAGCGGGTTCGACGAAGCGACATGCATGGCAAGCTGACGGCCGAGCGCGACGAGTTCGTCGGTCTTGCCGGTCGACTCAAGACCGACCAGCACGCCGATCTTGCCGAGGCCTTCCTCGACCGAGTTATGAACGTAGGCGCCGATCGCGCCCTTGCTCACGTCCACGATCGCGGCGCGGCGCAGCGTCATGTTCTCGCCGATCTTGGCAATCGTATCGCTGAACGCGTCGGCCACCGTGATCGAACCGACTTTCGCCGCCTTGATCTTCTCGACATCGGCGCCGGTGTCGAAGGCGACATCCGCGCTCATCTTGACGAGACCCTGGAACAGATCGTTACGTGCAACGAAGTCGGTCTCCGAATTCACTTCGACGACGACGGCCTTCGACCCGCGCACGACAACGCCAATCAGACCTTCGGCGGCGACGCGGCCGGCCTTTTTGGCGGCCTTGGACAGGCCCTTTTTACGCAGCCAATCCTGCGCCGCGGTCATGTCGCCGGCGGTCTCGGTGAGCGCGGACTTGCAATCCATCATGCCGGCGCCGGTCGACTCGCGCAGTTCCTTGACCATCTGTGCGGTGATATTTGCCATCGAAAAATTCCTTCAAGCGTCAAAAGCCGGCAAATCTGGAACCCTGGCCGGTGACGTCATCTCATCCAGAGCGAAAAGACCGGCGCCCCGATGCAGGGCGCCGGCATTTATTATTCGGCGTCGGCCGTCATTTCCTTGGCCTTGACGACCCAGGCATCGACGCGGCCCGGCAGACCGACTTCTTCGCCGACATTATGCGCAGCGGTCGGAGACAGTTGGGCGATCTGCGTGTAGTGGAAGATGCCGAGGTCGTTGAGCTGCTTTTCGATCGCGCCCGAAACGCCGGGCAGCTTCTTGAGGTCGTCGGCGACGCCGCGCGGGCCGGGCAACGGCTCGAAACCGAGATCGGCGACGACCGGTGCGGTCGGCACGACTTCGGCGATCGGCTTTTCCGACGCGCCCATATCGACGCCACGCTCGCCTTGCGCGCGCGCGATGCCATCGATCGCCGCCTTGGCGATGAGATCGCAATACAGCGATACAGCGCGGCTGGCGTCATCGTTGCCCGGAACGGCATAGGTGATGCCGGCCGGATCGCAGTTGGTATCGACGATCGCCGCAACCGGAATATTGAGCCGGCGCGCTTCCTTGATCGCGATGTCTTCCTTGTTGGTGTCGATCACGAAGATCAGGTCGGGCACGCCGCCCATATCCTTGATGCCGCCAAGCGAGCGGTCGAGCTTGTCGCGCTCGCGCTGCATGGTGAGGCGCTCTTTCTTGGTGTAGCTGGAGGCTTCACCCGAACCGAGCATCTCTTCCAGCTTGCGCAGGCGCGAGATCGAACCGGAGATCGTCTTCCAGTTGGTCAGCGTGCCGCCGAGCCAGCGCGAATTGACGTAATACTGGGCCGAGCGCTTCGCGGCATCGGCGATGGCATCCTGCGCCTGGCGCTTGGTGCCGACGAACAGGATACGGCCGCCCTTGGCGACGGTGTCCGACACCGCTTTCAGCGCCGTGTGCAGCAACGGCACGGTCTGCGCGAGGTCGACGATGTGAATGTTGTTGCGGGTGCCGAAGATGTATTGACCCATCTTCGGGTTCCAGCGGTGGGACTGATGACCAAAGTGGACGCCAGCCTCCAGGAGCTGACGCATCGTGAAGTCAGGAAGAGCCATAGAAATTCTCCGGTTGATCCGCCGCGGAGGGTGTGTGAGCCGCTGATTAGCCTTTGATTTTTCAAAGGAAACCGGGCCACCGGACGGCTTAGTCGGCCCATTGTTGGGGCCGCAAGCCAACCATCCGCGTGAGTGATGTGCCGGGCTTATATAGGCAGGAATCGCCGGAAGCAAGGCAACCGGTTGGACCCAGAGGTCTTCCGGTTCGGTACGGACATGCACCTTATGGCTGTATCTCGTTATGTGCTCTCCAATAACGGGGGCGGTCGTGCGGGTTGTTTGTGTCTTAGTGCCGGCACCCATCGCTCCGAGCGGGGCGGCCCCAAAGGCCGGGCCACGCGAACCGACAATCATCCGTTCACCGGTACTCGATACCGATACCAGACGGCGTCTTGATGACGTTCTGCGCGAATTGCAGCTGCATACGGTACTACCCCGCCGTTAGCACCGATCCCGGCTAGCCGTTGTCCTCCGGCGCCTTCGCGTTCCACAGAATCGCGACACCGAGGATCGCCGACAGAACCGAGGCCGCGAACACCGCGACCTTGGCGGCGGCGTAATCGGATGCCACGGAAAACGCCTGCCCGGCGATGAACAGCGACATGGTGAAGCCGATGCCGGCGAGCGCACCGGCGCCGGCCAGTTGCCGCCAGGAATATTCGCGCGGCTTGTCGGCAATACGCAGCGCCACGGCGAGCGCCGATGCGACGATTAAGCCGAGTGGCTTGCCGATCAAAAGGCCGACGGTGATCGCCAGCATCAGCGGTTCGTGGCCGCGAAACACATCGAACGACAAGGCGACGCCGGCATTGGCGAACGCGAATATCGGCAGCACGATATAGCTCGACCGCGCACCGGCGTGGCGCAACACCCGGTCGGCGGGCGATTCAATGCGGTCGTGAATCGCGTCGAGCGCGCGCAACGCGGTTGCCGACGGTCCATGGCGCAGCGCCTCGCCGGCATGTTTGTATTCGGCCGCCATGATTGTACCGGCCTGGATCGTCAGCGCCTTGAGGTTCGGCGGCGGACGCGTCGGAATGAACAGCGCAAGCAAGACGCCGGCCAACGTCGCATGCAGGCCGCCGACATGGACGAGCGCCCACAGAACGGTGCCGACCAGAACGTAGGGCGTGACGCTGTAGACATGCGACCGGTTGAGCAATGCGAGGGCCGCCACGGCAACGCCGGCCGCTGTGAGGTATCCGATGTCGATGGCTCCTGAATAGAATGCGGCAACCACGCCGATGGCGCCGATGTCATCGACGATCGCCGCCGCGGTGAGAAAGATGCGCAGTTCCACCGGCACGCGGCTTCCCATCATCGCAATGAGGGCAATCGCGAAGGCAGTGTCCGTCGCCATCGGCACGCCCCAGCCGTGCTGCCAGGGACCGGACGGAATAATCAGCAGATACAGCATGGCCGGCACAACCATGCCGCCGATGGCGGCGGCGATCGGCAACGCCGCAAGACGCGGGCTCGACAGATGTCCGACCGTAAACTCGCGTTTGATTTCCAGGCCCACGACCAGAAAGAAGATCGTCAGGAGGCCATCATTGATCCAGTGCAGGAGCGACATGGCGAAGCCGCCGCTCCCGAAGCTGAAACCGAACTTCTCATGCCAGAATTGCTCGAAAGCCGGACCGAGCGGCGAATTGGTCAGCGCCACCGCGAGAACCGTTGCCACCAGCAGGAGGATGCCGGCCGACGGCGCCCAGCCGGCGAAATCGAGCGCCGCCGTGCGCATGCGATGACCGAGCCGGTTGAGCAACGCATCGAGGAACGAACTTTCGTCCCACGGACCGTCATAGCGCCGGCCGTTGATGAAGAAGGTCGGGGTCAGGAACACGCCGCTCGCGCGCGCGCTGTCGATGTCGGCTTGAACGTGTTGCGAGGCTTTGTCGGCCGCGTCGGAATTGTGGTCCTCGAGCGGAATGCCGAGCAGTTCGGCGGCCGCGGCCAGATCGTCTTCGGTCAATTCGTCCGACCGCGTCATCAGCAGGACATGAGCATCCCAGAAGCGCTCATCGTCGCCGCGCTCGATCAGTTCGGCGGCCCGGCGCGCCAGGTCGCTGTCGGTGACCGGGCGATGGCGGAAGATGTAGCAGAGACGGTCACCGAGATTCTCGCGCACGTCGATGACGCGCTCGTTGGCCGCCCGGCAATGCGGACAAGCGTAGCTGCCGTATTCGACGAGCGATATCTGCGCGCCATGCGAGCCGAGGACGTGGTCCCGGTCGGGATCGACCGGCCGATCAAGTCTCGGGCTGATTGCGGTCGTTGCCAAACGCCTGACCTCACGTCACCGACAAAGCGGACACACAGGCCCGGCTAATGCGTTTCCAGGCGAAGGGGAAGCCGTTTCACCGTCCCGAAACGCGAAAAATCTACAGCGCCTCGACCTGCACCACGCCCGGCACCGCCTTGATGGCGCCGGCGATCTGCGGCGACACCTTGAAGCGGCCGGGCAGCTTGATCTCGACCTCGCGGCCCTTCTCAAGCATCAGCACCATCGAGACTTCGCCATCGCCATTGTTGCGGTTCGGCGCCGGCTCCAGACGCTTGGCGACGCCGTCGATCGGCGCGGCCTCGCGCAGGAAGACGCGCAGGCCCTTTTGCAGATTGGCCGCCGCCTGATCGAGCGGCTCGGCCGACTGGATGCGTGCGCGAACGTCATCACCCTGCACTTCCGCCGACAGCACCAGCAGCACGGCTTTGCCGGGCTCGAGCAGGTCGCGATATTCGGCCAACCCCTCCGAGAAAATCACGGCTTCATACGCGCCGGACGGATCGGACAGGCCGAAGATGCCCATCTTGTTGCCGGTCTTGGTGCGGCGTTCCTGCCGCGACACCACGGTGCCGGCGACCTTGCCGGCAGTCGCGCCGTTTTTCACGGCACGCGAAAATTCGGCCCAGCTTTGCACCCGCATCTTCTTGAGCACCTGGGCGTAATCGTCGAGCGGATGACCCGAGAGAAAGAAGCCCACGGCCTCATATTCGCGTTTGAGCCGCTCGGCCGGCAGCCAGGGTTCGGCATTCGGCATCACGATCGGCTCAGGCTTGCCGGCGCCGCCGAACAATTCGCTTTGGCCCACGGCCTGCGTTTCATGCGTGCGCTGTGCGACACCCATCACCTTGTCGAGCGCGGCGAAGACGCGGGCGCGATGTTTGTCGAACTCGTCGAAGGCGCCGGCCTGCGCCAGGCTTTCCAGCACGCGCTTGTTCACCGCGCGCGGATTGATGCGGGTGGCAAAATCGCCGAGATCGGCGAACGGCTTCGACACCCGCGCCTCGATGATCGATTCCACCGCCTGCTTGCCGACCCCTTTAAGCGCGGCGAGCGCGTAGATGATGGTGTTGCCGTCGACACCGAAGGCGACGCCGGACCGGTTGACCGACGGCGGATCGACCTTGATGCCGAGGCGCTCGGCCTCGGCGCGGAATTCGGCGAGCTTGTCGGTGTTGCCCATGTCGAGCGTCATCGACGCCGCCAGAAACTCGACCGGATAATTCGCCTTCATATAGGCGGTCTGGTAGGCGACCAGCGCGTAAGCGGCGGCGTGCGATTTGTTGAAGCCGTAATCGGCGAAGCGCTCGAGCAGTTCGAAGATGGCTTCGGCCTGCGCCTTGTCGATGCCGCGCGCGGTCGCACCGGAGACGAAGATGCTGCTTTGCTTCTGCATCTCGGAGCGGATCTTCTTGCCCATGGCGCGGCGCAGAAGATCAGCGTCGCCGAGCGAATAACCGGCGAGCAACTGCGCCGCCTGCATCACCTGCTCCTGGTAGACGATGACGCCGAAGGTTTCCTTCAGCACCGGCTCCAGTTTCGGATGGATGTAGTCGGGCTTTTCCAGTTCGTGCTTGCGCGCGCAATAAGTCGGGATGTTCGCCATCGGGCCCGGCCGGTAGAGCGCGACCAGCGCGATGATGTCCTCGAAGCGGTCCGGCCGCATGTCGAGCAGCGCGCGGCGCATGCCCTGACTTTCGAGCTGGAACACGCCGACCGCTTCGGCCCGCGCCAGAAGATCGTAGGTGTTCTTGTCGTCGAGCGGGATGGCGCCGAGATCGATATGAACGTCGCGCCTGGCGAGAAGATCGACCGCGGTCTTGAGCACCGTCAGCGTTTTCAGGCCGAGGAAGTCGAACTTCACCAGCCCCGCCTGCTCGACCCACTTCATGTTGAACTGGGTGACCGGCATGTCGGATTTCGGATCGCGATACAGCGGCACCAGTTCGCTCAACGGCCGGTCGCCGATGACGATGCCGGCGGCGTGCGTTGACGCATGACGCGTCAGGCCTTCGAGCTTCTTGGCGATGGCGAAAGCGCGCGCCACGGTCGGGTCGTTGTCGGCCTCGGCCTGCAGCTTCGGTTCGCCCTCGATGGCCTTGGCGAGCGTGATCGGCGCGGCCGGATTCTGCGGCACCAGTTTGCAGAGCTTGTCGACCTGCCCATAGGGCATCTGCAACACGCGGCCGACGTCGCGCAGCACGCCGCGCGCCTGCAGCGTGCCGAACGTGATGATCTGCGCCACCTGATCGCGGCCGTAGCGTTCCTGCACGTAGCGGATCACCTCTTCGCGGCGGTCCTGACAGAAGTCGATATCGAAGTCGGGCATCGACACGCGTTCCGGATTGAGGAAGCGCTCAAACAGCAGACCGAAGCGGATCGGATCGAGATCGGTGATGGTCAGCGAATAGGCGACCAGCGAACCGGCGCCCGAACCGCGGCCCGGCCCGACCGGAATGCCCTCACCCTTGGCCCATTTGATGAAGTCCGACACGATCAGAAAGTAGCCGGGATACTTCATCTTCTCGATGACGTTGAGCTCGAAGGCGAGCCGGTCCCGATAATCCTGCTCGGTGAAGCCTTCGGCGACGCCGGCGGTGGCGATGCGGTTGGTGAGGCCGGCCTCGGCCTGCCCGCGCAGTTCGCTCGCTTCATCGGCCGCGCTGCCATCGGCGCCGACCGAAAAGCGCGGCAGGATCGGCTTGCGCGTCTTCGGCCGGAACGAGCAGCGCTGCGCAATTTCGATAGTCGAAGCCAGCGCCTCCGGCAGATCGGCGAACAGCGCCACCATCTCGGCGCGCGTCTTGTAGCGATGTTCGGGGGTCAACTGACGCCGTTCGGTATCGGCGACGTAACGCGCTTCGGCAATGCAGATCAGCGCATCGTGCGACTCGTAATCGGCGCTCGCGGCGAAGAACGGCTCGTTGGTTGCGACCAGCGCAATGTCGCGATCGTAGGCGAAGTCGATCAGCACCTTCTCGACGCTGCGTTCGGTCGCCGTGCCGTGGCGCTGCAATTCGATATAGAGGCGGTCGCCGAACAGCGCGGCCAGACGATCGAGCCGCGCCGCGGCGACCGGGCTCTGGCCGGCGGCAATAGCGCGGTCGAGCGGCCCGCTCGGGCCGCCGGTGAGCGCGATGATGCCATTCGCAATGCCGTCGCGCTCTTCCTCCAGCCATTCGATTTTGGCGCGCGGCGGCTCGTTCGGCGGCGATTCCATGAAGGCGCGCGAGTTGAGCCGCATCAGGCTGCGATAGCCTTCCTCGCTCGCCGCGAGCAGGACGATGCGCTGGCGCTCATTGGCGGCGAGCGCCGCGCGCGGGCCGTTCTCGGTGTCGCCGAAATCGATCGCCAGCGCGCAGCCGACGATCGGCTGGATGCCGTAGCCCGCCATCTTCTCGGAGAATTCGAGCACACCGAACATGTTGTCGGTGTCGGTCAGCGCCAGCGCCGCCTGCTTGTCGGACTTGGCCAGTTCGGCAAGCCTGGCGATCGGCAGCGCGCCTTCCAGAAGCGAATATGCGGAATGGACGTGCAAATGCACGAAATCCAAAGGGGTGGCGAGGTCGGCCATGGACGTGCACTTTATTGGAGCGCAACTGGGTGGGTCGCGCGCTGGAGCATCGATCGCGTGAACCGATTCTCCCGATGCCCCCACAGTGGGGACGCTCAACGCCCTCGTCCACCCTTGCCGCCGCAGGCCAGCCGGCTATGCGGCTTTTACACAGGCCCCCGGCCTCGCCCCCCGCCCGGGTACCGGCGTGAACCAACCTGCTCGATCCCCAAGCAGACCGGAACGCCGGATACCAACCTACCGCTTTAACCGACCCGTCATGCCGGCTGGGGCGTCGGGGAACGCCGGCAGTCCGGACATGACTTCACGCGGGCTACGCAACACGAACGCGACGACACGACAGACACGTTGGCTGGAACGTGGAACTCAAAACGCGACCCGGAGGCCGCCCGCTACAGGCTGCCAGTCACAGATTGCCAATGACCTGGGACCAGATGGCGACCATGCCGACGAACAGCGACAAGGCGGCGAGCGTGGCGGCTTCCTGAACGACGATCTTGAACATGTGACCCTCCGACAGAACGTAAAGGGAACATAGTTCATGGAATGTTCTAGAGTCAAGGGCCGCATACGGACTTTTCGCCGGCGTTTGGCCGCGCCCGCACGCGCCAGCCGGAAACAGCCCGGATCAGTACTAAAGCGACAGTACCCGCTATAGTTGCTTCCGTTCCAACACCGAACCGGGAGTCGAAGATGGCCAAGGGCAGTAAGCGCAAGGCACACGTGCCTACGGATCGGGGCGGCGGCGATCTACTGAAATCCTTCCTGGCGAGCGCGGATCTATTTGTCGAAACGATCAGCGCCCAAGGCCTCGCGGTTGCAGGTCACGGCGAAGAGCGTCTCATCATCCAATCGACCGGCGAATCCGTCGTCGCGCAGATGCGGAAGCTGACCGACTTTGTCCGCGAAGCCGCCGCTACGATCTCGTCGGACCGCAGGCGGGAACTCGACCAGTTTCTGCGCGTCCAGGACGGCGACGCGATTGTCGCGCGCGGGCTCCGCGTCAGCGGGCAGGTTCTGTCCGGCCGCGCCGGCCCGGTCACGCGCGGCTTCTTCAGTTGGTTGAATGAGCACATTCAAACCATCAAAAAGATCATCATGGCCATTTTGACACTCATCTTCGGTCATTTGCCGGAGTGGGTGAACACCGTGATGGTCATCATCGACGAAATCTTCAATCTGCTGAAAAGCCTGCTTGGCGGGAAGCTCGGTCTTCGCATGAGCGATGTCGCCGACGACGCGTCACGCGAAGAGGTCAATTTTCTGCGCGAGATGAAAGCTCTTGCTGAACTGCAAGCGGCCGGCGCATCACGCCGAACCACGGACGATGAGAGTTCGAACAAGCGCAACGGATCGTAGGATTAGCGCCCGGGCATTTTCGCGAGGAAAAGGAGGCCGCCTCGGTTGGCGGCCTCTTCGTTTCCAATGGCCGTTAATCCATCTCCACCACCAGCCCATCCTTGATGGTCACGCGCCGGTCCATGCGGGCGGCGATGTCCATGTTGTGGGTGGCGATGACGGTGGCGAGGCCCGAGGCGCTCACCAGCTGGTTAAACGCCGCGAAGACGTGCTCGGCGGTTTTCACGTCCAGATTTCCGGTTGGCTCGTCGGCCAACAGGATGCGCGGCGTGTTGGCGACCGCGCGGGCAATGGCCACGCGCTGCTGTTCGCCGCCGGACAGTTCCGCGGGACGGTGATTGAGACGGTTCTTCAGCCCGAGATAGTCGAGCAGTTCGATCGCCCGCTTCTTCGCCTCGCCGCGGCTTAAGCCCCGGATGAGCTGCGGCAGGATGACATTTTCCAGCGCCGTGAACTCCGGCAGCAGGTGGTGCGACTGATAGACGAAACCGATCTCGACACGGCGAATGCGCGTCCGCTCGGCATCCGGCAGGTTCGCGGTCGCCTTGCCGTTGATATAGACGTCGCCGTGATCGGGATGTTCGAGCAGCCCGGCGATGTGCAGCAGCGTCGACTTGCCCGCGCCCGACGGCGCCACCAGCGCGACCGACTGGCCGGGCCACAGCGCAAGCTCGGCGCCGCGCAGAATATCGAGCGTCGAATCGCCCTGGCTGTAATGGCGCTCGACCTGATGCAGGAACAGGATCGGAATGTCCTGCGGCGCCTCGTCCTCGATTTCCGTATCGGTCACAACCATCACGTCATTCATAACGCAGCGCCTCGACCGGATCGAGCCGCGCCGCCCGCCATGACGGATAGAGCGTCGCCAACAGCGACAGCACCAGCGCCATGATGACCACGGCGCCCGTTTCGCCGGTGTCCATCTGCGCCGGCAAATGGGAGAGGAAATACAGCTCCGGCGAGAACAATTCGGTGTTCGTCAGCCACGACAGGAATTGCCGGATGCTTTCTATGTTGAGGCAGATCACGACGCCGAGCAGGAAGCCGACCAGCGTGCCGACCACGCCGATCGCCGCACCGGTGATGAGGAACACGCGCATGATCGCGCCCTGGCTCGCGCCCATGGTCCGCAGGATGGCGATGTCCTGCCCCTTGTCCTTCACCAGCATGATGAGGCCGGACACGATGTTGAGCGCCGCCACCAGCACGATCAGCGTCAGAATGAGGAACATGACATTGCGCTCGACCTGCAGCGCGTTGAAGAACGTCGCGTTGCGCTGTCGCCAGTCGATGATGAAAATGGGGCGCTTGGCGGCCGCCTGGACATCCTTGCGGTACTGGTCGACCTTGTCGGGATTGTCGGTATAGACCTCGATCGCGGTCACATCGCCGGCGCGGTTGAAATAGGCCTGGGCCTCCTTCAGCGGCATGAAGACCATGGCGCTGTCATATTCCGACATGCCGATCTCGAACACCGCGGCGATCTTGTAGACCTTGATGCGCGGTGTGGTGCCCATGGGGGTCACGGCGCCTTTCGGCGCGACCAGCGTGATGTTGTCACCGGCGCGCAGCGACAATTGGTCGGCGAGCCGGCGGCCGACGGCGACGCCCTGCCCGTCATCGAACCCGCCGAGCGAACCCTGCTTGATGTTGTTGACGACCGACGGCAGGCCTTCCATGTCCTTGAGGCGGATGCCGCGGACCAGGACGCCACCGGCATTGAACGGCGACGAGGCCAGCGCCTGGCCCTCGACGATCGGCGCCGCCAGCCTGATGCCGGGCACCTTCGAAATCCTTCCCGCGACCTCGTCCCAGTCGGTCAGCGGCTTTTCCAGAGGCTGGATCAGCAGGTGACCGTTGAGGCCAAGGATCTTGTCGAGCAGCTCGGTGCGGAAGCCGTTCATCACCGCCATGACGATGATGAGCGTGGCGACGCCCAGCATGATGCCGAGGAAGGAAAATCCGGCGATGACCGAAATGAATCCTTCCTTGCGGCGCGCGCGCAGGTAGCGCAGCGACAGCATCCATTCGTACTGTGAGAAAGGCCGCGTGCCGTTGGGCTCGGTCATTGGTGGGGTCCCATGTGGCTTGGGTTTTCACACGATTCGGGCGGTTTCGTGGGCGGAAAAGCCAAGCCGGGTCACAGGTTTGTATAATGTCATTCCGAGGCGCGGCTGGAGGCCGCGAGCCCGGAATCCGTAACCCAACGCTGCCGAGTATCGATTCCGGGTCTGCGAGCTTTGCTCGCGTCCCGGAATGACGTCAGCGCGTCAGCAGATCCGCCGCGGCGGCCGGACTCATGAGCTCTTTCTCGCCGGTCTTGCGGCTCTTGACCTCGACTTTGCCCTCGGCGAGCCCGCGCGGGCCGACCATGACCTGCCACGGCACGCCGATGAGGTCCGCGGTGGCAAATTTGGCGCCGGCGCCCTTGTCGGTGTCGTCGTACAGGACATCGATGCCTTTGGCCGAAAGCCCGCGATAAAGCTCCTCGCAGGCGGCACCCGTCGCGGCATCGCCCTGCTTGAGGTTGAGGACGGCGACCTTGAATGGCGCCACAGCCTCGGGCCAGATAATGCCGGCATCGTCATGGAAGGCTTCGATAATGGCGGCCACCAGCCGGCTCGGCCCGATGCCGTAAGAGCCCATATGCACCGGCACCTCGCCGCCCTGCCCGGTGGCGACGACCGCCTTCATGGGCAGCGAATATTTAGTGCCGAAATAGAAAATGTGACCGACCTCGATGCCGCGCGCCGAGACCTGCTGGTCGGGCGATATCTTGGCGAAGGTCTCGGCGTCATGCATGTCCTCGGTGGCGGCGTATTGCGAGGTCCATTTGTCGACGATGGATTGCAGTTCGTCGCGGCTGTCGAAATTTACATCCGCCGGCGGCACCACCATGTTGAGATAGTCGCGATGGCAAAATACCTGGGACTCGCCGGTCGAGGCCAGGATGATGAACTCGTGGGACAGATTGCCGCCGATCGGGCCGGACTCCGCACGCATCGGGATCGACTTGAGGCCGAGCCGTTCGAAAGTGCGCAGATAGGCGACGAACATCTTGTTGTAGGAATGCTGGGCGCCGGCCTGATCGACGTCGAAGGAATAAGCGTCCTTCATCAGGAATTCGCGGCCGCGCATCAGGCCGAAACGCGGACGTACCTCGTCGCGGAACTTCCACTGGATGTGATAGAGGTTGAGCGGCAGATCCTTGTAGGAGCGCACATAGGCGCGGAAGATCTCCGTGATCATTTCCTCGTTGGTCGGCCCGTAGAGCATGTCGCGCTCGTGGCGGTCCTTGATGCGCAGCATCTCCTTGCCGTAGGCGTCGTAGCGGCCGCTTTCGCGCCACAGGTCGGCCGATTGCAGCGTCGGCATCAGGAGCTCGATGGCGCCGGAGCGGTTCTGCTCCTCGCGCACGATCTGCTCGATCTTCTTGAGAACCCGCAGGCCGATCGGCAGGAAGGCGTAAATGCCGGCCCCCTCCTGGCGCATCATGCCGGCGCGCAGCATCAGGCGGTGCGAGACGATCTCGGCCTCGCGCGGGGCTTCCTTGGCGATCGGCAGAAAATAGCGGGACAGGCGCATGGATCGGAGCCGGCAGTTTGAGGGAACGGGCTGAGAGTGAAAGCGGATCGGGCGTAAAAAGACAAGCCCCGCCGGGACGTCTTTGCCGCCGCCTAGAGGCTGAAATGCGCGTGGGCCTTGAGTTTCTCGAGGTGCTGCAGGACCGGAAAGGAGATCCAGGCGCGGTCTTTGAGGTGCGGCACGCGGTTGACGTCGATCGCGCTGGCGAGCTTGCGCAGGTAATAAAGCTCTTCCTTGGACTGCACCTTGAAGGCCGCGAATTCCTTCTGGCCGTCGCGGAAATCGGCGTCGGACACCGCCGCCTCGAAGCCGCGCATCCAGCCATCCTTGCCGGTATCTAGACCCGCGCCCTCGCCGAAGGGAACCTTGGTGCGGTCGCGGATGATCGACGGCAGTTCGCCGGGATAGAGATCGTACAGATCGCGCAGCGGCATCTTGCCGGTCGGCAGGCCATTGACGTCGCGCACCAGCGCCGACGCGTCGAGACCGAGCGCGTAATTCACGACAGCCGGATCGAGGAACGGCTCGCGCATTTCCAGCGAATGCCGCATCGACGTGCGATCGACGCGCTGCAGGCTGACGCGGTGCATCAGGTCGAGACACTCGTCGCGCACGATGGCGCCGTCGGCCGGACTTTCACGGAAGGCGATTTCCAGCGGCGCGTAACCGCAAAACAATTCGTCGGCGCCCTCGCCGCACAGGCCGACGCGAAAACCGTCGCGATGCATGGCGATGCTGGCGACCAGCGAACAGACCGCGCCGCGAATCAAATTCGGCTCGAAGGATTCGGTGGCGACGACGACATCGTCGATGGAGGCGAAGGCTTCGGCGCTTTGCGGATCGAACGGCACGACGCGCATGTCGTAGCCCGTCTTCTCGGCATAGGCCTCGGCATAGCGATAATCCGGCGCATCCGTGCCGCCGACGAAATAGCCCGGCGCGTCGGGCCGGAACTGCCGCGCGTAGTGCGCGACCAGCGTCGAATCGATGCCGCCCGAAAACCAGGTCGCGACCGGCAGGCCCGGCGGCAGGCGCCGCTCGACCGCGCCACGCAGGATGGCATCCAGCGCTTTGGCCGAATGCTCGACCGGCGCATCAAGACGCGGATAAACCTTCAAGCGATAGCGCGCCACGTTGTTGCGCGACAGCGCGTAACCCGGCGGCAGCAGCATGACGTCGCCGGCCGGCACCGTGTCGATGAGCGGCTTCATCTCGGAGCAGAACAGGAAGCTGGCGCCCTGCTGCATCACGTAAAGCGGTTTGACGCCGAACGGATCGCGCGCCGCCAGGAATTCGCCATTGGCGAGATCGACCGCGACGAAGGCATACATGCCGTTGAGCCGCTCCAGCGCCCGATGGCCCCAGACCTGCAGCGCATTGGCGAGGACTTCGGTGTCGGAATGGGTGCGGAAGCCGACGCCGAGAGCCTCGAGCTCCTGGCGCAGTTCGACGTGATTATAGATCTCGCCGTTGAACGACACGGCGAGCCGTCCATAGAACGAAATCTGCGGCTGCATGCCGTGCTCGGCATCGACGATGCGCAGGCGGCGCGTGCACATCGCGACATCGGCAAACGGTGTGAACAGCGGATCGGTGATGTCGCCGCGATGCTGGATGCCTTCGATGAGGCGGGCGACGGTCGCTTCCGCCTCGGGCCATCCGATCGCAACCGCAAATCCGCACATTCAGCAATTCCTGCTCGGGCGCCGCACGGCCGGAACGGCCGGGGTACGGGCTTTAAGACGCGCGGAGCGTAGCGAGAGCCGGGTTAACTCCCGATTAACCACGGGCCTCGCCGGCTTTGCCAAACCACGTAGCGCTGCGTGAATTGGCGGACTGGCCGGTCGATCCCTTTGGTGATAGGTCACAGGCGGGGATTGATCTGGCCATGCCAACCGCCATCCGGAAAATCGTAGGAATTCTCGCGATCTACGCGATCGCCTTGAACACGATTCTCGCGATGGCGCTGGCTCCCGTGCCGGCCGGGGCTGCCTTCGATCCCCTCACCGTCATCTGCCACAGCGTCGGCGACCAGACGCCTGACGGCCAGCCCGCCGCTCCGTCAAAGGCCTGCGATCACTGCACGCTCTGCGGAACGGCCGCCGCGCCCGCCAATGCCATCGACGATGTCCTTGCCTTCACGCTGAGGCCCAGCGACCTCATCGCCGTGCTGCGCCCGGGTGAAGCCCCGCGCGCCGTCAGCGTGGTCGCCACACCCAATCTCGCACGAGGTCCCCCTTTGAGCGCCTGACCGTCGCGCGGCCTCGCGGCCGCAACCGTCATCGCTCAAACACAGGACCTGAAACTCATGACCAACATTCGTTGGCAAAGCCGCATGCCGTCATGCGCGCTGTTCGCTTCCGCTCTCTCGATCGCCTTCATCTCCTTCTCGGGCATCGCCAGCGCCCACGTCACCATCGACAAGAAAGAAACGCCGGTCGGCGCGTTCTACAAAGCCGTGCTCAGCGTGCCGCATGGCTGCGACGGATCGCCGACCGTGAAGATCACCGTGCAAATTCCCGAAGGCATCATTTCGGTGAAGCCGATGGTCAAGCCCGGCTGGACGATCGAGGTCAAGCGCGGCGCCTATACGAAGCCCTACAGCTTCCTGCACGGCGCCAAATTCACCGAAGGGCCGAAGGAGATCACATGGTCGGGCGGCAACCTGCCCGACGCGTTCTATGACGAATTCGTGATGCAGACTTTCGTGGCCGGCGAACTAACGCCGGGGGCGACGGTGTATTTCCCGGTGATGCAGACCTGTGAAAAGGGCGAACACCGCTGGGTGCAAATTCCCGCGGCCGACAAGCCCGATCAACACCTTGGCGAGCCGGCACCGGCGGTCAAGCTCATCCCCGCCGCGACGAAGGAGCACTGATCATGAATCGAATTTCTATTCTCGTAGCCGGCGCACTTACGCTGATGCCGGCTGTGGCACTGGCGCACGCGCATCTTGATCACGCCCAGCCGCCCGTCGGCGCCAAGGTGTCTGCGGCGCCGTCGGCAGTCTCGCTCTGGTTCACCGAAGCGGTCGAGCCGAAGTTCTCGAGCATCGTGGTGCAGGATGCCAAGGGCGCGGCGGTGCAAGCCGGTGCCGTCGAAGGCGCACCCGACAACACGGCGGTGCTGAGGGTGAAGCTCAAGACGCTCTCGCCGGGCGCCTACAAGGTGCTGTGGAAGGTGCTGTCGGTCGACACCCATCGCACCCAAGGCAGCTTCGGCTTCACGGTCGCGCCGTGACGCCGTGACAAGGAGCAGCGGCGGATGAGCGACCCGCTGGTCATCGTACGGACCGTGCACATCGCCGCCTGCGTGGTGGCGCTGGGCACGGTCGCGTTCGCCGCAATCGCCGACAGGCCCGCACGCGGCGCGCCTGAGTGGATGGCGCTCGAACGGGGCTACCGGGGGCTGGCGGCCGCCGCGCTGGCGATCGCGGTGCTCTCGGGCGCGGTCTGGCTGGTGCTGGTCGCCCGCAATATCCTCGATGTGTCGCTCGGGGACCTGTTCACCCAAGGCGGCCTCGGTACGGTCGCCGTCGACACGCGGTTCGGCCGGGTCGCCTGCCTGCGTCTCCTGCTGGCACTTGCCGCGGCCGCCACTGTGCCCTTTCCCCGGCTGCACTGGCTGCGCCTCATGACGGCCGCCGCGCTGACCGGAAGTCTCGCCTGGACCGGCCATGCCGGCGCCGGGACAGGCGTGACCGGCGATCTCCACCTCGGCTCGGATATTCTGCACCTGCTGGCCGCCGGGCTGTGGCTGGGCGCCTTGCCGGCGCTCGTCCTGCTGCTGCGGTGGGGCCGGGACGATCCTGACCGGGGGCTGATTGCGGCGGCGGTGACGCGCCGGTTTTCGCTGCTCGCCCTGATCTCGGTCGCAATCCTGACCGGAACCGGCATCGCCAACAGCCTGATCCTGGTCGGCTGGCCGGCGGACCTGCTGGCCACCGCCTACGGCCGTGTTCTGGCGCTGAAGGTCGCGCTGTTCGGCGGCATGCTCGGGCTTGCCGCTTTCAACAGATACCGGCTCACGCCGGTATTGCCGGCCGCGAACGCATTGCGGGCCTTGACCATGACGGTCGCGGCGGAGACCGCGCTGGGTGCCGGAATTCTGCTCCTGGTCGGTCTGCTCGGCACATTACCGCCAGCCAGCCATCTGCACATTTCCG
>JBAZSM010000019.1:0-18175 GCA_041662425.1 Pseudolabrys sp. | reverse complement strand
AAACCCGAGGCGGCCTTCGTCCACATCCATACCGAACAGGCGATGGCGGATGTCACCATCGACCCGGGCCGCGCCGGCATAACCACAGCGATGATCCGCTTATGGCACGAGGATTTCTCGCCTTACGACGCCGAACGGGTACGTTTGGCGCTCGACGCGAAAGTCCCCGGCACGCCGGGCCTCGAGCGCGACGCGGTAATGGCGGCCGACGGAACCTGGGTCGTCGACAATTTGCGCATACAATCGGGCGGCGTCTGGACCGCGCGCGTCATCGTCGAACGCAACGGTTCAACCCTGGTTTTGGACGCTCCGATTGTATTGGCGCAGTGCAGCAACGAATGCTGATGACACAGCGAATTCGATCGTCTAAGAATCAAACTACCGAATGAGAGGACACCCGGCTCTAAGACCGGTACTCCGACAAACGGTCCAAGTCTTGGGAGGAAAGTCTCCGGCGCGATAATCGCAGCCGCCTCGGCAAAAAAGCCGCATAAGAGTCGAGGATGCGAGACAGATACAAGAGACCGAGCAGGGCAAAAGTGCCCTGCTCTTTTTTTTGACCCCGTCGGTTTATTGACAGTCCCGGCTCAGGCGTTCGGCGGCTGCGATATGCGCTTGAGGAATTCCAGCGGCAGCAGGTCGTTGGTGTACGCCAGATACAACATCGTAAATATCACGCTGGCGACCACGGTCGTATAGACGAGCTTCATCCATACCCGATGCGTCGCCGGCGCGCCGGGATCGGTGCCCTCGGCAAACTCGCCGCTTTCGCGCTGGCTGCGGACGCCCCACGGCAGCACGGCAAACAGCGTGATCCACCAGATCAGGAAATAGATCGCGACGACGGTTGTTTTTTCCATCTATCCAATGCCACCTATCAATCAGGCCTGCTCGAGTTCGACGAGCGTGCCGCAGAAATCTTTCGGATGCAGGAACATCACCGGCTTGCCGTGGGCGCCGATCTTCGGCTCGCCGTCGCCGAGCACGCGCGCGCCCTGCTTCTTCAGCGTATCGCGGGCGGCGATGATATCCGGCACTTCGTAGCAGACGTGATGAATGCCGCCGTCCGGATTCTTGTCGAGGAACTTGTTGATCGGCGAGCCCTCGCCCAGCGGCTCAAGCAACTCGATCTTGGTGTTCGGCAGCGTGATGAACACGGTGGAGACGCCGTGATCCGGCTGCGCCACCTTGGCCGAGATTTCAGCGCCGAGCGTGTCGCGATAGACGGCCGACGCCTTGGCGATGTCGCGCACCGCGATAGCGACGTGATTGAGACGACCGATCATGAAACTCCCCTGCTCCTCAAGCCGGCTCGATTATTATACTGCCAACACATGCACATGGCACATCGGCTTTTTGCCCCAGCGCTGCGCCACCGTGGCGCGCACCGCGCGGCGCACCGCTTCCGCCACCGTGTCCGGATCGCCGCGGCGCTTGCGCGGCAGCGATTCAAATGTTGCTTCGATGGCCTCGAGCACGGCGTCATGGATCAATCCGCCGCCGGCATCGCGTTCCGGTATGCCGATCATGTCGAATTCCGGATCGGCGGCGAGCTCGCCACGTTCGGTCAGCGCCAGTGCCACTGAAATGGCGCCGGCAAAACCGAGCCGCTTGCGGTCGGCGATGGTGCGGGAGTCGGCCTGCACCAGCAGGCTGCCGTCCTTGTAGGTCCGGCCCGCCGGCACCTCGTCGATGATGCTCGCCTTGCCCTCGACCAGCCGGACGAGATCGCCGTTGCGGCATTGCACGACCTCGGGAATGCCCATGGCGCGGCCGAGCTTGGCGTGTTCCGACAGATGCAGCGCCTCGCCATGCACCGGGATCAGGATCTTCGGCTTCACCCAGGACAGCAATTGCTCGACCTCGGCGCGGCGCGGATGGCCCGACACATGAACCATGTGCGTGCGGTCGGTGATGACCTCGATGCCCTGATCGATCAACCCGTTGATGATACGGCCAACCGCTTTCTCGTTGCCGGGAATGGTGCGCGCGGAAAAGATCACGGTATCGCCGCGCGACAAGGTGACATCCGGATGCTGGTCGTCGGCGATGCGGGCGAGCGCGGCGCGCGGCTCGCCCTGGCTGCCGGTGCACAGCGCGACGACCTTGTCGTGCGGCAGATAGCCATAGGCATCGAGCGACCGGAACGGCTTCACGCCATCGAGAAACCCGAGTTCGCGCGAGATGGCGACCACGCGATCCATGGCGCGGCCGACGACAACGACTTCGCGCCCGGCTTCGGCCGCGGCAAGCGCGACGGCGCGCAAACGCGCCACGTTCGAGGCGAAGGTCGTCACCGCGACGCGGCCCTTGGCCGCCCGGATCAGCGACGACAGGGATTTCTCGACATCGGCCTCCGAGGGCGAAATGCCGTCGCGCACCGCATTGGTGGAATCGCCGACCACGGCCAGACAGCCTTCATCGCCGAGCGCGCGCAGCCTGGCTTCATCGGTGCCGGTGCCGAGGATCGGCGTGCGGTCGATCTTCCAGTCGCCGGTGTGCAGCACGGTCCCGGCGGAGGTGCGGATGATGAGCGCGGTCGATTCAGGAATCGAATGCGCCATCGGCACCATCTCGACGTCGAAGTCGCCGACGGTAAAGCGGTCGCCCGGGCGAACGATGGTCACCGGGATATCGGCAACGCCGGCTTCGCCGGCGCGCTTGGATTCCAGCAAGGCGGCGGTGAACGGCGTGGCGAACACCGGGATTTTCAGCTTCGGCCACAGATCGAGCAGCGCGCCGAAATGATCTTCATGGGCGTGGGTGATGACGAGGCCGGCGAGGTTCTTGCGCTGCGCGATCAGATAACTGATATCCGGCAGAATGAGATCGACACCGGGCAGATGTTCTTCCTGCGCGAACGACACGCCGAGATCGACCGCGAGCCAGGTGCGCTTGTGATCATTGCCGAGACCGTAGATCGACAGATTCATGCCGATCTCGCCGACGCCGCCAAGCGGCGCGTAAACCAGGTCTGTCCGTGAAGTATTCATAAAACCCCAAATCCAAAAACTTCGCCGGCGGTCACGGCGGTAATGCCGTCCTCGCCGCGTACCAGAAGCCGCCCCGCTTCATCCAGACCCTCGAAATGCCCGGAGAATTCGCGTTCGGGCAGACGCACGCGAATATCCTGCCCCAGGCCCGCGGCGCGCTTGAGCCAGGCGGCGCGGATCGCCGCAAAGCCCGCGCCATGATCCCATTGCGCGAGCCGCAGCTGCATCGCACGGGCGACGGCGTTCAGCAGGCTCCCGGGCGTCACCGGCGCGCCCGCGCCGGCCAGATCGGCCGCGGGATAGGGCGTGTCCGGCGGATGGCTGGCGCAGTTGACGCCCATGCCGATCACCGCGGCGAACGGCGGACCGGTCTCGCCTTCGACAAGGATGCCGGCGATCTTGGCGCCGCCGAGCAGGAGATCGTTCGGCCATTTCACCTTGAGCAGCGGACCGAGCTGCGGCGCGCATTCGGCGACCGCGTCATGCAGCACCAGCGCGGCGACGAAGGAAAGCTGGGAGACGGATGCCGGTGGCGCCGGATCGGTGAGCAGCAGCGACGCGTACAGATTGCCCGACGGAGACGCCCAGGCTTTGCCGCGGCGGCCGCGGCCGCTCTCCTGGATCGCCGCGGTGATCCACAACGGGCCGCGCTCGCCGGCACGCACGCGCGCCAGCGCCTCGGCATTGGTCGAGCCGAGCCTGTCGAAACTGATATGCCGGACCCCCGCCAGGTCCGTGGCTTCGCGGTTCATCCCGTTTTAGCGGCGCATGACCCGGGGTCACACGCGCGGCGCCATTGCGCCTAGAAGAGCGATTTCGCCGCCGCCGTCGCGGCGCCCAGCAGCGGCGACGGATAGACGAAGAAGACGATATTGAGCGTGCCGAACACCGCCAGCATCAGGCCGACCAGCACCGACATGCGCTGGAACGACGGCGCCGGCGCGTCGAAATACATCACCTTGACGATGGTGAGATAGTAGAACGCGCCCACGACACTCGCCAGCACGCCGATCACGGCGAGCGTATAGAGCCCGGCATTGATGGCCGCGAGGAACACATAGAACTTGCCGAAGAAGCCGGCGAGCGGCGGAATGCCGGCGAGCGAGAACAGCAGCATCGCCAGCATGAAGGCCATGGTCGGGTGCGTGCGCGACAGGCCGGAGAGATCGGAAATGTTCTCGACCATCATGCCGTCGCGGCGCATCGAGATGATGCAGGCGAAGGTGCCGAGCGTCATGCCGACATAGATCGCCATATAGACCAGCACGCCCTGCACGCCTTCCGCCGTGCCGGCGGCAAGCCCGACCAGCGCAAAGCCCATGTGGCCGATCGACGAATAGGCCATCAGGCGCTTGATGTTCTTCTGGCCGATGGCGGCAAAGGCGCCGAGCACCATCGAGGCGATCGAGACGAAGACGACGATCTGCTGCCAGGAATGCGTGATGCCGGGGAACGCGACCACGCTGGCGCGCACGAAGATGGCCATGCCGGCAACCTTCGGCGCGGCGGCGAAGAATGCCGTGACCGGTGTCGGCGCGCCCTCATAGACGTCGGGCGTCCACATGTGGAACGGCACCGCCGAAATCTTGAAGCAGAAGCCGGCAAACAGGAACACCAGACCGAAAATGAGGCCGATGCCGGCGCCGCCATGCGTTGCCAAATCTTTTGAAACCTTGGCGATGCCGGCGAAGTTCACCGTGCCGGTGAAGCCGTAGATCAGCGAGGCGCCGTACAGCAGCATGCCCGACGACAGCGCGCCGAGGACGAAATATTTCAGGCCGGCTTCGGTCGATTTGGCGCTGTCGCGGTTCGACGAGGCGATGACGTAGAGCGGCAGGCTCATCAGCTCGAGGCCGAGATAGAGCGCGATCAGGTCGTTGGCCGAGATCAGGAGCAGCATGCCGAGCGTGGCCAGCAGCACCAGCACGCCGTATTCGGCCTTCTGCAGATGTTCTTTGGTCAGGTAATCCAGCGACAGGATCAGCGTGCCGGCGGAGCCCGCCAGCGTCAGCAGCTTGAGAAAGCGGCCGAAATCGTCGACCACGAACCCGCCGTCGAACATGACCATGCGCCCCGGCGGCAGCATGACGATCAGCGCCGCCACGCCGATCAGCAGCAGAATGCACAGGCTGTTGACGAAGCGCGCGGCGCGCTCGCCGGCAAACACCGCCAGCATCAGCAGCACCATGGCGCCCACCGCCAGCGCAATCTCCGGCAGGATCGGCTGATAGGCATGGAGAGAAGTCAGATTGTTCATCGCGTGGCGCTCACCGGAATAACGCTGGCTTCGACCTTGGCTTCAACCTGCGCCGCCTTGGCGGACGCGGCCTTGATGCCCTCTTCCTTGGCGGTCTTCACCGCCTTGCCGTAGCCGTCGAGCAGTTGCGCGATCGAGGCCGATGACATGTCGAGCACCGGCTTCGGCGCGATGCCGAACAGGATGGTGAGGATCACCAGCGGCGCGAAGATCACGGCCTCACGCAGGCCCATGTCGCGGATGCCCTCGACCGCCGGCTTGAGCGCGCCGTAGACCATCTTGCGGTACAGCCACAGCGCATAGGCCGCCGACAGGATGACGCCGAGCGTGGCGAAGGTCGCGACCGGGATGTTCACCTTGAAGGTGCCGATCAGCGTCAGGAATTCGCCGATGAAGCCGGACGTCCCCGGCAGGCCGACATTGGCCATGGTGAACACCATGAAGACGAAGGCGAAAATCGGCATGCGATGCGCAAGGCCGCCGTAGAACGCGATTTCGCGGGTGTGCATGCGGTCGTAGACCACGCCGACGCAGAGGAACAGCGCGCCGGACACGATGCCGTGCGAGATCATCTGGAACACCGCGCCGGCAACGCCCTGATGCGTGGCGGCGAAGATGCCCATGGTGACGTAGCCCATATGCGCGACGGAGGAATAAGCGATCAGCTTCTTCACGTCCTCCTGCATCAGCGCCACCAGCGAGGTGTAGACAATGGCGATGACCGACATCGTGTAGACCAGCGGCGCGAAGTAATCGCTGGCGATGGGGAACATCGGCAACGAGAAGCGCAGGAAGCCGTAACCGCCCATCTTCAGCAGGATCGCGGCCAGGATCACGGAGCCCGCCGTCGGCGCCTCGACATGGGCGTCCGGCAGCCAGGTGTGGAACGGCCACATCGGCATCTTCACGGCGAAGGAAGCAAAGAAGGCGAGCCATGCCCAGGTCTGCATCCCCGGCGGGAAGCCGTGGCGCAGCAACACCGGGATATCGGTCGTGCCCGACTGCCAGTACATCGCCATGATGGCGAGCAGCATCAGCACGGAGCCGGCGAGCGTGTAGAGGAAGAACTTGAAGCTGGCATAGACGCGGCGCGGGCCGCCCCAGACGCCGATGATGAGGAACATCGGGATCAGGCCGCCTTCGAAGAACAGATAGAACAGCACGATATCGAGCGCCGAGAAGGTGCCGATCATCAGCGTTTCGAGAATCAGAAACGCGATCATGTATTCCTTCACGCGGCGCTGCACCGAGGTCCAGCTCGCCAGAATACAGATCGGCATCAGCGCCGTGGTCAGGATGACGAAAGGCAGCGAAATGCCGTCGACGCCCATATGATAGGAAGCGACGCCGAGCCAGTCATGCTTTTCGGTGAACTGGAATTCCGGCGACGACACATCGAAGCGCCGTACCAGCACCAGCGATACGGCAAACGTAATCAGCGTGGTCCACAGCGAGATCCAGCGCGCGGTGCCTTTGGCGACGGGGCCATTGCCGCGCGCCATGATGAGCACGAGCAGCGCGCCGAGCAGCGGCAGGAAGGTGACGACGGAGAGCACGGGCCAGGCCATCACTTATCCTCCGCCATGATCTGAACCGAAAACCGGTTCCCACTTTTCGGGATCATGGCTAGTGCACTCCCGCCGAGAACATGAACCAGGTGATGAACAAAGCCGCGCCGATCAGCATGGCGAAGGCGTAGTGATAGAGATACCCGGTCTGCAGCCGCACGACGTTGCGGGTGACGTCGAGGACGCGGGCCGACACGCCATCCGGGCCGAAGCCGTCGATCAGCCAGCCGTCGCCCTTTTTCCACAGCTCGCGGCCGATCCACTTCGCGGGACGAACGAAGATGAAGTCGTAAAGCTCATCGAAATACCACTTGTTGAGCAGGAAGCGGTACAGCACGTCATGCTGGCGCGCGAGCTCGACCGGGATCGCCGGCTTCCGGATATAGAAGTACCAAGCGACAAGGAAGCCGATCACCATCATCACCGTCGGCATCAGCGCGATATGCGTCGGCACGTGGTGCATTTCTTCCAGGATGTGGTTGTTCGGGCCGAACTTGAGCGACTCGCGGAAGAAGTGCTCGACGCCGTGACCGGCGAAGATCTCCTTGAACGGCAGGCCGGCGAGGATGGAGCCCGCCGCCAGCACGGCGAGCGGCACCAGCATCACCATCGGGCTTTCGTGGGCTTCCTTCCAGTGCTTCACGTCATGCGGCGCGCCGTGGAAGGTCTTGAACACCAGGCGCCAGGAATAGAACGACGTCAGCAGCGCGGCGGCGACGGTGCAGATGAAGGCATAGAGCGCCATCGGATTGGTGCCGACGAAGGCGGCCTCGATGATCGCGTCCTTGGAGAAATACCCCGCGGTCAGCGGGAAGCCGGTCAGCGCCAAAGTGCCGATCAGCATCACGATATAGGTGAACGGGATGCGGTCCTTGAGGCCACCCATCTTCCGGATGTCCTGTTCGTGGTGCATCGCGTGGATCACCGAGCCGGAGCCCAGGAACAACAGCGCCTTGAAGAAGGCGTGCGTGAACAGGTGGAACATGCCGACCGAGTAAGCGCCGCAGCCCATGGCGACGAACATGTAGCCGAGCTGCGAACAGGTCGAATAAGCGACGATGCGCTTGATGTCGTTCTGCACCAGGCCGATCGTGGCGGCGAAGATCGCCGTCGTGGCGCCGATGAAGGTGACGAAAGCCTGCGCGTTCGGCGCAAGCTCGAACAGCGGCGACAGCCGCGCCACCATGAACACGCCGGCGGTGACCATGGTCGCGGCGTGGATCAGCGCGGAGACCGGCGTCGGGCCTTCCATCGCGTCCGGCAACCAGGTGTGCAGCATGAACTGCGCCGACTTGCCCATCGCGCCCATGAACAGGAACAGGCAGATCAGCGTCATCGCGTCGGGATGCCAGCCGAAGAAGTCGATGGTCTTGGAGGTCAGCCCCGGCGCCTGGGCGAAGATGGTGTCGAAATCGACCGCGCCGGTCATGGCGAACAGCGCGAAGATGCCGAGCGCGAAGCCGAAGTCGCCGACGCGGTTGACGACGAAGGCCTTGATCGCGGCGGCATTGGCTTCCGGCTTGTAGTACCAGAAACCGATCAGCAGGTAGCTCGCCAGACCCACGCCTTCCCAGCCGAAGAACATCTGCACCAGGTTGTCGGAGGTCACCAGCATCAGCATGGCGAAGGTGAACAGCGACAGGTAACCGAAGAAGCGCGGACGGTACGGCTCCTCGTTCATGTAGCCGATCGAATACAGGTGCACGAGCGCCGACACGGTGTTGACGACGACCAGCATCACCGCGGTGAGCGTGTCGATGCGCAGCGCCCATTCGACCTTGAGATTGCCGGAGACGACCCAGTCCATGATCGGCACGCGGACGTCGTGGCCGCCGAATCCGACCTGCACCAGCGCGATCCAGGACAGGATCGCCGACACGATCAAAAGCGTCGTGGTGATCAGTTCGGCCGTCCGCGAACCGGCCGCGGCCGGTTCGACCGGACCATGACCGTGATCGTCGTGACCATGCGCGTCATGACCGTGCGCATCATGGGCGTGATCGTGGGCATGGGCGTGATGCGCTGTCGCGCCAGCGCCCTCATCCTCGACGCCGGGCGGCGGCGCCTCGCCGGGGAAACGCGCGCGCGCGCCGGCAAGCGCGATCACGCCGGCCAGAATGGCCCCGAGCAGCGGCAGAAAGACGATCGCCTGATACATGAGGACGCTCAGCCTTTCATCATATTGATGTCCTCAACCGCGATGGTGCCGCGGTTGCGGAAGAAGACGACGAGAATGGCAAGGCCGATGGCGGCTTCGGCCGCGGCGACCGTCAGCACGAACAGTGCGAAGATCTGCCCGGTGATGTCGCCGAGATGCGTCGAAAACGCCACGAAGTTGATGTTGACCGCGAGCAGGATCAGTTCGATCGACATCAGGATGATGATGACATTCTTGCGGTTGAGGAAGATGCCGAACACGCCGAGCGTGAACAGGATCGCGGCGACCGACAGATAGTGGCCAAGCCCGATATCTTGCCCGATGGTCATGCCGCCTCTCCCGCGTCCTTGCTGCTGATCTCGTTCGAGCCCAGCCCCTGCCCGGTGCGCACCTTGACGATCTTCATCGCCATGGCCGGCACGCGCGCGTTCTGCGCGCTGATCGACTGGCGTTTGACGCGTTCCTTGTGGCGCAGCGTCAGCACGATGGCGCCGATCATGGCGACCAGCAGGATCATGCCCGAGATCTCGAAGAAGTAGACATAGCGCGTGTACAGCACGAGGCCGATCGCCTCGGTGTTGGTGATATTGGTCGGGATCGGCGCGACGATCGCCGACGGAATGCCGGGGCCGATCACCCATGCGCCGACGACCAGCAGAAGCTCGGCGAGGAAGATGCCGCCGAGCAGCATGCCGATCGGCAGGTATTGCAGCACGCCCTGCTTGAGCTCGGCGAAATCGACGTCAAGCATCATGACGACGAACAGGAACAGCACCGCGACCGCGCCGACATAGACCACGACCAGGATCATCGCCAGGAATTCGGCGCCCATCATGACGAACAGGCCGGAGGCGTTGACGAAGGCGAGGATGAGATAGAGCACCGAATGCACGGGGTTCTTCGACGCGATCACCATGAAGGCGCTCGCGACCAGAATGCCGGCAAAGAGATAAAAGAAGACGGCGGCGGCTGTCATCGGCGTTACCTATACGGCGCGTCGAGCGCGATGTTTTTCGCGATCTCGCGTTCCCAGCGATCGCCGTTCGCGAGCAGGCGCGCCTTGTCGTAGTACAGTTCTTCGCGCGTCTCGGTGGCGAATTCGAAATTCGGTCCCTCGACGATGGCGTCGACCGGGCAGGCTTCCTGGCACAGCCCGCAATAGATGCATTTCACCATATCGATGTCGTAGCGCGTGGTGCGGCGCGTGCCGTCATTGCGGCGCGGACCGGCCTCGATGGTGATGGCCTGCGCCGGGCAGATCGCCTCGCACAGCTTGCAGGCGATGCAGCGCTCTTCGCCGTTGGGATAGCGGCGCAGCGCGTGTTCGCCGCGGAAGCGCGGCGAGATCGGGCCCTTCTCGAACGGATAGTTCAGCGTCGCCTTGGAGGCGAAGAAATACTTCATGGCGAGCGCCGTACCGACGACGAACTCCCAGAGGAACAGAGATTTGGCTGCGCCGACGAGTCTCATGATGACCTCACTTCACCGCGGCCAAATTTAACGCAGCTTTGGCCAGATGGCCGTATTGCAGGACACCGGCGACGATGACGACCATCGCCAGCGACAGCGGAAGAAACACTTTCCAGCCGAGCCGCATCAACTGGTCGTAGCGGTAGCGCGGCACGATCGCCTTCACCATCGCGAAGCCGAAGAACAGGAACAGCGCTTTCAGCGCGAACCAGATCACGCCCGGCACCCAGGTGAAGGGCGCGTAAGGCACCGGCGGCAGCCAGCCGCCGAGGAACATGATCGAGCCCATGGCGCACATCGTGGCGATCGCCACGTATTCGCCGAGCATGAACATCATGTAGGGCGACGAGCCGTATTCGACCATGAAGCCGGCGACCAGTTCGGACTCCGCCTCGACCAGATCGAACGGCGGGCGATTGGTTTCCGCCAGCGCCGAGACGAAGAAGACGACGAACATCGGGAACAGCGGCAGCCAGTACCACGAGAACAAACCATAAGGTCCGTTCTGGGCTTCGACGATCTTGGTCAGGTTCAGCGAACCGGCGCACAGCAGCACGGTAATGATGACGAAGCCGATCGAGACTTCGTAGGACACCATCTGCGCGGCCGAGCGCAGCGCGGCGAGAAACGGATATTTCGAGTTCGACGCCCAGCCCGCCATGATCACGCCGTAGACCATCAGCGACGACACCGCGAAGATGTAGAGCACACCGACATTGATGTCGGCGATGGCCCAGCCGACGTTCACCGGGATCACCGCCCAGGCCGCCAGCGCCAGCACGCAGGTCACAAGCGGCGCCAGCAGGAACACGCCCTTGTTCGAGCCGGCCGGGATCACCGGCTCCTTGACGATGAACTTCAGCAGGTCGGCGAAGGACTGGAACAGGCCCCACGGCCCGACCACATTCGGGCCGCGCCGCATCTGCACCGCCGCCCAGATCTTGCGATCGGCCAGCAGGATGTAGGCGATGGCGACCAGCAGGATCACCAGCATCAGCACCGACTGCGCCAGGATGACGATCAGCGGCCAGAGCGTGGTCCAGAAGAAATCCATTCGCTACCCCTACTCCGCCGCCGTCAGCGTGAGCTTGTGCGCCGCCGCTTTCGCCAGCGCCGAACATTCGGCCATCACGGCGGACGCGCGCGCGATCGGATTGGTGAAATAGAAGTCCGAAACCGGCGACACCATCGCCGACTTCTCCGGCGCGCCGCCAGTCAGCGACGCGAGCTTCTCGACATCGGCCGCCGCGCCCGGCGCGATCTGGTCGATGCGCTGGAGATGGGCGTGCGCCGCATACATCGCCTGACGCAGCGCCGGCAGCGAGTCATAAGGCAGCTTGCAGCCCAGCGTCTCCGACAGCGCGCGGATGATGGCCCAGTCCTCGCGGGCGTCGCCCGGCGGGAACGCGGCGCGGTTCGTCATCTGCACGCGGCCTTCGGTGTTGACGTAGGTCGCCGACTTTTCCGTATAGGCCGCGCCCGGCAGGATGACGTCGGCGCGGTGCGCGCCGCGATCGCCATGGGTGCCGATATAGACCACGAATGCACCCGCCGGCACATCGACTTCATCGACGCCGAGCAGGAACAGCACGTCGAGCGCCTTGGCTTTCAGCATCGCGCCGGTATCGAGGCCTCCATCGCCCGGCACGAAGCCGATGTCGAGCGCGCCGGCCAGGCCCGCTTCCGAATGCAGGATGTTGAAGCCGTTCCAGCCGTCCTTGATGACGCCGAGCGCAATGGCGGCCTTGGCCGCCTGCGCCAGGATCGCCGCGCCATCGGCACGGTTGAGCGCACCCTGCCCGATGATGAACATCGGCTTCTGCGCCTTCGCCGGCGCATGGTCGACGAACTGCGCGAGGCTGTCGGCCCCGGCGCCGAGATAGTTGTAGCTGTAGGTCAGGTCGGCCTGTTCGCCGACGACGCCGACCAGCAGGTTGCCCTGACGCCATCGCTTGCGGATGCGGGCATTGAGCACCGGGGCTTCGCGGCGCGGATTGGTGCCGATGAGCATGATCGCGTCGGCCTGATCGATGCCGGCGATGGTCGAATTGAACAGATAGCTGGCGCGGCCGTGCTTGGGATGCAGCGGCGAGCCCGGATAACGCGCGTCGATATTCTTGACGCCGAGCGCGGTCATCAGCGCTTTCAGCGCGAACATGTCCTCGACGGCGGCCAGTTGTCCGGCGAGCGCGCCGACGCGCTCCGATGCCACCGGACGCATCTTGTCGGCGATGACGGCGAAAGCTTCTTTCCACGTCGCCGGCCGCAGCCGGCCATTGTCGCGCACATAAGGCTGGTCGAGGCGCTGCGTGCGCAGGCCGTCGACGACGTGACGCGTCTTGTCGGAAATCCACTCTTCGTTGATGTCGTCATTGGTGCGCGGCAGGATGCGCATGACTTCGCGGCCGCGCGTATCGACGCGGATCGAGGAGCCGACCGCGTCCATGACGTCGACCGATGGCGTCTTGGTCAGTTCCCACGGCCGCGCCGCGAAGGCATAGGGCTTCGAGGTCAGCGCGCCGACCGGGCAGAGATCGACGACGTTCGATTGCAGTTCGGAGGTCATCGCGGCTTCGAGATAGGTCGTGATCTCCATATCCTCGCCGCGGCCGATGGCGCCCAGCTCCGATACGCCCGCCACTTCCGCCGAGAAGCGGATGCAGCGCGTGCACTGGATGCAGCGGTTCATCGAGGTCTTGACCAGCGCGCCGATATATTTGTCCTCGACCGCGCGCTTGTTTTCCTGGAAGCGCGTGTGGTCGACGCCATAAGCCATCGCCTGGTCCTGCAAGTCGCACTCGCCGCCCTGATCGCAGATCGGGCAGTCGAGCGGATGGTTGATCAGCAGGAATTCCATGACGCCTTCGCGCGCCTTCTTCACCATCGGCGACTTGGTGAACATCACCGGCGGCTCGCCGTTGGGGCCCGGCCGCAGGTCGCGCACGTTCATGGCGCAGGAGGCGACCGGCTTCGGCGGCCCGCCCTTCACTTCAATGAGGCACATGCGGCAGTTGCCGGCGATCGACAGCCGCTCGTGGAAACAGAAACGCGGAATTTCCGCGCCCGCGGCTTCGCACGCCTGAAGCAGCGTGTATTCCGGCGGGACGTCCAGTTCCTGTCCGTCGATGATGACTTTGGTCATTCAAACATGCCTAGTGCGGTGCGTCGGTCAGTTCGAGCCGCCGCTCGATGCGGTCAACTCGCGTATCCAGTCGATCAAGGCGCCGGTTGACGCCCGCCAGCCCCTCCTCGACGGAGGTCACCCGGCTCGTCAAATCCTGCAAGTCTTCGTCCATCCGCTCGGTGCGCTCGTCAATCCTGCGCAAGGGGACGAGAACGACATTGTCCGGTTCGTCTGCCATCGTTGCCTCCCTTCACGCCTCGTGTTCATTCCGCCGCCACGGCTACGGGTTCGGAATGCGGATTGGCCGAATACTGGTCGATCCGCTCCTCGATTTCATGACGGAAATGCGCGATCAGGCCCTGGATCGGCCAGGCGGCTGCATCGCCGAGCGCGCAGATGGTGTGGCCTTCGATCTGCTTGGTGACCTCCAGCAGCATGTCGATCTCGCGCTTCTGCGCGCGGCCTTCCGCCATGCGCGACAGCACGCGCCACATCCAGCCGGTGCCTTCGCGGCACGGCGTGCACTGGCCGCAGCTTTCGTGCTTGTAGAAATACGAGATGCGGGCGATGGCGCGGATCAGGTCGGTCGACTTGTCCATCACGATCACGGCCGCGGTGCCGAGGCCCGAGCGCAGCTTGCCGAGTGAATCGAAATCCATCGGCGTGTCGATGATCTGCGCCGCCGGCACCATGCGCACCGACGAGCCGCCCGGAATGACGGCCTTGAGATTGTCCCAGCCGCCGCGAATGCCGCCGCAATGCTTCTCGATCAGTTCGCGGAACGGAATGCTCATCGCCTCTTCGACATTGCACGGCTTGTTCACATGGCCGGAAATGCAGAAGAGCTTGGTGCCGACATTGTTCGGCGCGCCGAACGAGGAGAACCACGAGGCGCCACGGCGCAGGATATCCGGCGCCACCGCGATCGACTCGACATTGTTCACAGTGGTCGGGCAGCCATAGAGGCCGACATTGGCCGGGAACGGCGGCTTGAGCCGCGGCTGGCCTTTTTTGCCTTCGAGGCTTTCGAGCAGCGCGGTCTCTTCGCCGCAGATGTAAGCGCCGGCGCCGTGCGCGACGTAGAGATCGAAGTCCCAGCCGTGAATGTTGTTCTTGCCGATCAGCTTGGCTTCGTAAGCCTGGTCGATCGCGGCCTGCAGATGCTCGCGCTCGCGGATGAATTCGCCGCGCACATAGATGTAGCCGGCATGGGCCCCCATGGCGAAGCCGGCGATCAGGCAGCCCTCGACCAGCAGATGCGGATCGTGCCGCATGATCTCGCGGTCCTTGCAGGTGCCGGGCTCGGATTCGTCGGCATTGACGACGAGATAATGCGGCCGCTCGCCGATCTCCTTCGGCATGAACGACCACTTGAGACCCGTCGGGAAGCCGGCGCCGCCACGGCCGCGCAGGCCCGACGCCTTCATCTCGTTGATGATGCCGTCGCGGCCCTTGTCGATGATCGCCTTGGTGCCATCCCACGAGCCGCGCGCCCGCGCGCCCTTCAGGCCCCAATCGTGGAGGCCGTAGAGGTTCTTGAAGATGCGATCCTTGTCAGCGAGCATTGGTTTGTCTCTTGACGATCTTCAGTTCGGTTTCGGCTTCTTGTCGGCGCTGGCTTTCGACAGCGGCGGCTTCGGCACGGGCGCTTCGCGATTGCTCGCGGCAGCGCCCGGCTTCTTGGCGTCGCTGTCGGTCAGCGCCGCGCCGGCGTTCTGCGGCTTCGAGGCATAGATCGCCGCATCGGTCAGCGTGGTCGGTCCGCCCTCGGGCGCCGAGAACTGGCGGCCGTTCTGCGGGCCCGGCTTCGGCGGCTTGCCGGCGGCAAAACCGTCAATCAGCTTTTCGAAACTCTCGGCCGTCAGGTCCTCGTAGGTATCCTTCCAGACCAGCGCCATCGGCGCATTCACGCAGGCGCCCAGGCACTCCACCTCTTCCCACGAGAAGTTGCCATCGGCCGACACTTCGAACGGCTCATGCGCAATGCGATGCTTGCACACCTCGAACAGATCGTCGGCGCCGCGCAGGCGGCACGGCGTCGTGCCGCACACCTGGATATGCGCCTTCTTGCCGACCGGCTGCAGCAGGAACATCGTGTAGAACGTCGCCACTTCCATGGCGCGGATATGCTCCATGCCGAGCATGTCGGCGATATAGCGGATCGCGACTTCGGGCAGCCAGCCGTGATGCTGCTCCTGCGCGCGCCACATCAGCGGAATGACGGCGGAGGCCTGACGGCCTTCCGGAAACTTGGCGATCTGCGCCTTGGCCCAGACAAGGTTGTCCGCGGTAAACGCGAATTCCTTCGGCTGAACGGCAGCGGGCGCGGTGCGGCGAACGCTCATCGATCAACTTCCCCGAACACAATATCGATGGAGCCGAGAATGGCCGATACGTCGGCGAGCAGGTGCCCCTTGCACAGCCAGTCCATCGCCTGCAGGTGCGCGAAGCCCGGCGCGCGAATCTTGCACTTGTACGGCTTGTTGGTGCCGTCGGCGACCAGATAGACGCCGAACTCGCCCTTGGGCGCCTCGACTGCGGCATAGACTTCGCCGGCCGGGACGTGGAAGCCTTCGGTATAGAGCTTGAAGTGATGGATCAGCGCTTCCATCGACTGCTTCATCTCGCCGCGCTTGGGCGGCACGATCTTCTGGTCGACCGCCGACACCGGGCCCTGCCCTTCGGCCGAGCGCAACTTGTCGCAGCACTGCTTCATGATTTTGGCCGACTGGCGCATCTCTTCCATGCGGATGAGATAGCGGTCGTAGCAGTCGCCGTTCTTGCCGACCGGAATGTCGAAATCGAGTTCCGAATAGCACTCGTAAGGCTGCGACTTGCGCAGGTCCCAGGCAGCGCCCGAGCCGCGCACCATCACACCGGAGAAACCCCAGTTCCAGGCATCCTCAAGCTTCACGATTGCGATGTCGACGTTGCGCTGCTTGAAGATGCGGTTGCCGGTCAGCAGCGTGTCGAGATCGTCGACCACTTTCAGGAACGGATCGCAGAAATTATAAATATCGTCGACGAGCTGTGACGGCAGGTCCTGATGCACGCCGCCGACGCGGAAGTAAGCCGCGTGCATGCGCGAGCCCGAGGCGCGCTCGTAGAATACCATCAGCTTCTCGCGCTCCTCGAAGCCCCACAGCGGCGGGGTGAGCGCGCCGACATCCATTGCCTGCGTCGTGACGTTGAGCAGATGCGACAGGATACGGCCGATTTCCGAATAGAGCACGCGGATCAACTGCGCGCGCTTGGGTACCTGAAGGCCGAGCAGCTTTTCCACCGCGAGGCAGAAGGCGTGCTCCTGGTTCATCGGCGCGACGTAATCGAGCCGGTCGAAATAGGGGATCGCCTGCAGATAGGTCTTGGCCTCGATCAGCTTCTCGGTGCCACGATGCAAAAGACCGATATGGGGATCGACGCGATCGACGATTTCGCCGTCAAGCTCAAGCACGAGACGCAGCACGCCGTGCGCCGCCGGATGCTGCGGTCCGAAGTTGATGGTGAAGTTGCGGACGGCGGTCTCGGCCATTACGGCGTCGCCTTCTTCTCGGGCTCACCGGTGAGCTTGTTGCCCTGCCCCGGTTCTTTCGCCTTCTCATCGCCCGGCAGCACGTAGTCGGTGCCTTCCCAGGGCGAGAGGAAGTCGAACGACCGGAATTCCTGGGCCAGCTTCACCTTGTCGTAGACGACGCGCTTCTGCTCGTCGTCGTAACGGACTTCGACGAAGCCGGTCAGCGGGAAGTCCTTGCGCAACGGATGACCCTCGAAACCGTAATCGGTGAGGATGCGGCGCATGTCGGGGTGGCCGGTGAACAGCACGCCGTAAAGATCGTAGGTTTCGCGCTCGAACCAGTCGGCGCCGCGAAACACCTCGATCAGCGACGGCACCGGAGTCGCTTCATCGGTCATCACCTTGACGCGGATGCGCTGGTTCAGCCGCGGCGACAGCAGATGATAGACGACGTCGAAGCGCTGCTCGCGGCCCGGATAATCGACCGCGGTGATGTCGATGATATTGATGAACTGGCAGGACGGATCGTCGCGCAGATACTTGGCGACCTTGACGATGTCGGCGGCGTTGGCGAGCAAATTGAGTTCGCCATAGGCGATCTCATGACCGGTCACCGCGCCGGGTAGCGCGGTCTTGATCGAAGCGCCGAGGTTTTGCAGCGTCTGATCCATGACTCAGCCGTAAATGTGCGAATAGCGAATAGCGAATAGCGAATAGAAAAAAGTGACGGCCATTTTCTTCCCTTTGCTTACCCTATTCGCCACTCGCTATTCCCTACTCGCTTCTATCGCTCGATCGTGCCGATGCGGCGGATCTTCTTCTGCAGCAGCAACACGCCATACAGCAGCGCTTCGGCCGACGGCGGGCAGCCCGGCACGTAGATGTCGACCGGCACGATGCGGTCGCAGCCGCGCACGACCGAATACGAATAGTGATAGTAGCCGCCGCCATTGGCGCAGGAGCCCATCGAGATGACGTAGCGCGGCTCCGGCATCTGGTCGTAGACCTTGCGCAGCGCCGGCGCCATTTTGTTGGTCAGCGTGCCGGCGACGATCATCACGTCGGACTGGCGGGGCGCGGCGCGCGGGGCA
>JBAZSM010000018.1:0-52913 GCA_041662425.1 Pseudolabrys sp. | reverse complement strand
ACTTTGTTCCGTTGTCGCGGAAACGCCGTGCATGACGGGCGTGGCCTATGTTCGGTACGCCGCCAGCCGGTGCGCCGCGTCGGCATTGGCCGCACCCGGCGGCATGCGGCCCGCGAGGATTTCCTTTACCTGGCTGACGGTGTCGAAGGCCTGGTGTTCGGCGGCATCGGGCGTGAGGCCGGCGGTATGCGGCGTGGCGACGACGTCCGGACGTTTCGCCAGGAACAGCGACGGCTTCTGATCCGGCGCGCGGCCAACGTCCATTGCCGCGCCGGCGATAATTTGGGCGTTGAGTGCATGCTCAAGCGCCTGCTCGTCGACCAGATTGCCGCGCGAGACGTTGATGAAGTAGGCCGACTTCTTCATGCGCGCGAAGGCGGCCGCGTTCATGAGGTTCTCGGTCTGCTCATTGGCGACGACCAGACAGACGACGAAATCCGATTGCGCCAGCACGTCCTCGAACGATGCCTGCGCAATGCCGGGCTCGGCGACGGTCTTGAACGGATCGGACACCAGCACCTTCATGCCGAAGGCGACGCCGATGCGGGCAAGGTGCTGGCCGATCGCGCCATAGCCGAGGATACCGAGCGTCGCGCCGGACAACTGCTTGCCCATGCGCGGTTCCGGATCGTGGCCGGCGCGGTACTGGCCGGTGTAGTCGAGCGTGTGCCGGCCGAGATCGATCATGTAACCGATGGCCTGCTCGGCGACCGAGGCAATGAAGCCCGGCGTCGCGTGCGTTACCAGTACGCCGATCCGGGAGGCGGCGGCGACATCGATGTTGCGGATATCGACCGCGACGCGGAGGAAGGCTTTGAGCGAAGCCGGCGCCTGCGCGAAGAATTCGGCCGGGCCGGGGGTCTGCCGGTCGGAGACGATGATGTCGCAGCCTTGCGCCAGCCGCGCCAGCGCCGCGGCGTCGAGCACCGCGCCGCTGTCATTGAGCCGCACGTCGCACAGCGCTTTCAGCGCCGCCAGCGCACGGCCGCCGTAATAATTGGCGAGCATGTCGGGCGTATGGGTGAGCAGTACGGTCGGCATGGAACGTTCCCCCGGATGCGTGTTTTTGGCCCTTCACTTTTGCCGGAGCGAGCCCGGCAGGGCTTTTGCTTCTAGGCCGGACTTGCGATGATAGGCAATCGGGGACTTCGGGCGGGCACGGCAAATTCAAGTGTGAGGCGGCGATGAGCCCGGTCGACAACCCCGGCACCACGACCAAGCCGAAGACAAAACCCAAAACCAAGGTGGAGAAGCCGCCGCTTTGGAAGGTCATCCTGCTCAACGACGATTACACGCCGCGCGAATTCGTCGTGCAGGTGCTCAAGGCCGTGTTTCGCCTTAACGAGAGCCAGGCCAATCGCGTGATGCTGACCGCGCACCAGAAGGGCGCCTGTGTCATCGCCGTCTATACCAGGGACGTCGCCGAGACCAAGGCGAAGGAGGCGACCGACCTCGGCAAGATGGCCGGCTATCCGCTGTATTTCTCCACGGAGAAGGAAGAGTAGCCGCGCTCTCATTCGCCGCCTATGATTTGAGAAAATCACAGGGGAAACGCATGCCACAAAAGGTTCTGATCACCGCCGGCGCCGCCGGCATCGGCCGCGAATTCGCGCGCGCCTTCGCCGCCACCGGCGCCAAGGTCTTCATCTGCGACATCGACGAGGCCGCGCTTGCCGCGATGGCCAAGGAGATTCCGGGCCTGGTGGCGAAGCGCTGCGACATTGCCGTGCGGGCGGAGATCGAGCGCATGGTGCCGGACGCGGCCGAAGCGCTCGGCGGCATCGATGTGCTGATCAACAATGCCGGCGTGTCCGGCATGACGCTGCCGATTGAGCAATATCCGCCCGACGACTGGGACAAGGTGGTGGCGATCAACCTGACCGGCATGTTCGACGTGTCGCGGCTCGCCATCCCGCACCTGAAGAAGTCCGAAGCCGGCGTCATTATCAACATGACCTCGATCGCCGGGCGCTTCGGCTTTGCCAATCGCTCGCCTTACGCGGCGACCAAATGGGGCGTGATCGGCTTCACCAAGACGCTGGCCGTCGAGCTCGGCGAATGGGGCATCCGCGCCAACGCCATCGCACCGGGACAGGTCGAGGGCGAGCGCATCCAGCGCGTCTTCCAGGGGCGGGCGCAGATCTCGGGCCGCTCGCTGCGCGAGGTTCAGGAGGCGTCGTTTGCCTATACGTCGATCAAGAAATTCGTCGACCCGAAGGATATCGCGCAACTGGCCGTGTTCCTGGCGTCGCCGGCCGCCAAGACGATTTCCGGCCAGGTCATCCCGATCGACGCCGACCGCCAGCATGCCTGACGGAACAAGGGGTTAGCGGCGCGGCGTCAGGCGATCCCGGGATTCATCTAAGACTTTCAGCCAATTTTAACCGGCGGGCGGAATCATGCTCGGGTCCGGGGGGTAACAGCTGGAAGCGGTGGCCGCGCCAAGCGTACCGGATGGCCAGGCGACCCAGCCCACGAACGATGCCATGAGGCCGTTATGCCCGACCCAACCGTGATTGTTTCGCCCGCGACTGCCGCCGCAACGACGGCCGCCAACGACCCGAGCTACGTCGTCGAGGTCGCCGGCCGGTGCGTCTCGCAGTACGGCTCGCTCACCGCCGCGCTCTCGGCCGGTCTGACCCTGAAGGGCCAGAACGCCGGCGCGCAGGTGAAGGTCTATGACGCGCGCGAGCGCGAAACCGCCTGACCAGAGCGTCCGCCGCTCGGCCAGCCAGCCGCCGCGTAAAATGCGGTGGCGGGCGGCAAGAAGTTGAAAATAAACAACCTTATCCAATTTAGTTGTTTTAAAATTCCGGCCGCCGGAACCGGTCATTCTAGCCGCCATTTGTGATGGCTTCGCTACAAGCGAATAAACAAATCAAGATAAAATAACAAACGAGGGTGGATAACGGGGACAGCCGGATTCCGCAACTGTCACGGGTGCGCTGAATAATGCGGAGATGACATCGGGGATGGGGGAACCGATGCATTATCGAACGCTCCGCGTGGCGGTTGTTTTATTGATTCTCGGATCGCTTGTTGGATGTGCCGAATTTGATCGACGGGGCGGCATCAGCGCGCAATTCGGTGACTACGCTCTTTTTCCGGCGCGAACAAAATCGCATCGGCTGTTGCGCGCTTATGTCGTGATCGGCGGGTTGACCGCCGTCGCGAGAAACATCGGCCTTTCCGATCTCGAGAAAGACAGTGTCAGCGGGCGGCTCAAAGGCGCATTGTCGGTCGCTCAGGAGGCTTATGACTGTCTCTATCCCGATCGGGCCAGGGATCAATGGGTCGACAAAAAGGCGCTACCTGCCAGTTACTTGTCGTCAGTGCCGCCCGTGGGGTGCCTTTTCTTCGACGAACGCATGGCCAGGCTCGACTATGCCATCTTCAAGCTCGCGGTTGACATTCTATCCGACCCGGAAAGCCAGTCGCTTTTTGCCGACGTCCGCGACCGGATGCTCGGCTACGTCCCGGTGCTCGGCTCCGCTGTAAAAACGGCGTCAAAGGCGCTCGAGGCCACCGAAGAAGCGGCCAACACCGTTCACGAGTCGCTATCGCTTGCCAACAGCATCATCCGCCTGAGCTTCAAATCCGGCAGACGCTACATCTATCTCGCGCCCATTTATCGCGACGCGCTTGAACTCGAAATGCGGCTGGTTCTCGATGCGCTTAACGAGCAGTGCTACGTCGAGTCCTCATCGAGCGCATGCCTCGCCACCGTCAAAAGGGGCAACGATCTCCTGGACGGCGGCGATGGCGCCGATTTGACCGCATGGCGGAAATTTCTGGATGACGCGGCGCAGGTGCTGCATGTTGATAGCGTGCGGGTAAAAATCCAGGCCTATCCGATCCATTTCGCCATCGTCACGCGCTGGATTTACTACAGCTGCAGCAACATGTATGCCGGCGACATATTGGCGCCGGGCAAGGTCAAGGCGGGCGGGGGCACCAACCTGGACGCCGTCATTTCTATTACCCAGACCACGCTCAACGATAAATGTTCGCCCTTGATCGAGTACTTCGACATAAAGGACCACCGGCCTTTCACCGTGTCGTATCGGCGTCCGAGCCTGGATCCCGTCAAGCTGAATGCATCGCTTGGCGTGCCGACGCGGATCGTGCGCCCGGCGACCACGATCAGTCCGGCGGCCCGGAAGGCACTGGGCGAGCAGCCGCCACAGCCCGCGCAAACGCCGGCGTCGTCGCCACAGCAACCGGAGGCAGGGACCGCGAAACCATAGGCGCGGCCGGCGGTGGCCTTGAAATCGGAAAGCCGGCGGCGGTCGAGCCGCCGGGCTTTTGACGGTGCGCTAAAGCCGCTTTTTCTTCTTCACGGCCTTCTTGACCTTCTTCTTGGTCGTTTTTTTCTTCTTGGCTGTGGCGAGTTCGGCCTTCGACTTGTGCCGCATGTCGGCGGCATGGGCGCGCTTGTAAGTCTGGATATCCTTGAACTTGCCGTCGGCATCGCGCACCGCATAAAGCTTGGTGCCCTTCGAACTGCGCATCGTCGTCCGCTTGACCATTGTCGTTCCCCTCAAAGCGTTGTCGGTCGCAGGCGCCAAACTAGCCTTGCCGCCGATTCGTGCCAAAGGGGCCGGGGGAAGACGGCGCGACGCCGGCGCGTCCGGACTTACTTCCCGCAATTCCACTGATAGCCGATCGGCGTCGAGGTCCAGCACGGACCGAAGCCGCCGCCGTTCCAGCGGCCGCGATAGAACCGCGGGTCGGAATAGCCCCAGTAATAAATGCGCGGACCGCCGGCGCGGTAATACGCGCGGCGCTCGCGCTGGATCTCGGCATAGCGCTGGCGCTCGATCTGCTCGGGCGTGCGGTAGCCGGGCAGGAAGCCGGTGCCGCGCGGCACGCGCCTGACGTGCTTCTTCTTCACCGGCTTCGGATGGTCCGACGCGGCAGAGGCGGCGCGCGACAGCGTGGCGGTGGCGGCCAGCCCGGCCGGGACGGCGATGAGAAGAGCCAGCGCCGCGGCAACAGTCGGGACAAGGGCGGGCAACAGGCGGGGCATGAATGATCTTCTGGGGGCAGGAGCGCGCCTTAAGCATTCTGGCAGGCGGCCGTGGCCGAATTGCGGGGATCGCCGGGACAAGCCCGGTGATGACAAGCTAATCTTCCCGGCCACTGCCGCAACCGGAAATGCGGCCCGGGAGACAAGTACCATGGCGCATAAATGCACCCACACCGGCGAGATCAGGACCGTGACGCCCTCGGCCAAAGGCTGCGAGGAGTGCCTCAAGACCGGCGACTGGTGGGTGCATCTGCGCCTGTGCCGCACCTGCGGCCATGTCGGCTGCTGCGACGATTCACCGAACAAGCACGCGACCAAACATTTCAACGCCACGCAGCACCCGATCATCGAGGGCTACGATCCGCCGGAAGGCTGGGGCTGGTGCTATGTCGACGACATGTTCGTCGACCTGCCGGACACCACACCGCAGGTCGGGCCGATCAAGCGGTGGGTGAAGTAGGGACGCTCACGCCACCGAGGTCAGCACCGCCACGTAATGACACAGCGCGGCCGTGAGCACGAAGCCGTGCCAGATGGCGTTCTGAAACCGCAGGCTCTCCCAGACGTGGAAGATGACGCCGACCGAATACAGCACGCCGCCGGCGGCGATCAGCACCAACGTCACCGGCGCGAGCGCGGCGGCGGCCGGGCCGACCACGAACAGGCCGCTCCAGCCCATGATGAGATAAAGCGCGATCGAGGTGCGGTCGAAGCGGCCGGGCCAGAATATCTTGAGCGATATGCCGGCGATGGCCGCGACCCACTGGATGATGAGGATCGTGACCGGCGCCACGCCGCCCATTTGCGTGGTCATTGGCAGCACGAAGGCGGTGTAGGTTGCGGCGATCAGCAGATAGATCGCCGAATGATCGAGCCGCCGCAGCCACCATTTGAACGGCGTCAGCGGCCACAGATTGTAGGCGGCGGAGAAGCCGATCATGGCCATGAGGCCGGCGAGATAGATCGTCACGGCAGCGAACTGCGAGACATTAACTTGCGAGATTTGGGCGTGATGCACGGCGATGACCAGCAGCGCCGCGCCGCCGCCAATGGCCAGCGCAATGCCAAGCGCATGGACGACGGCGTCAGCAATGGTCTCGGCGCGGGTGTAGTCCCAGCGGATCGGTGCGTTCATGGGGGGAGTGTGGGGGTGGAATGCGGCGGGGAGGTGGTGACACTGTAGCCCGCATGGAGCGCTAGCGGAATGCGGGGTGGGCGGCCCCGGATTGCGCTGCGCTTCATCCGGGCTACGACGCGCTAAGCGCTCCGGAATTTGGCGAATGCCCGCTCAACCTCAGAGGTTGTGGCGAATCGGCCAGCCTCGGCGTCGCGCAGGCCGCGGTCGATGCCGGCGAGTTCCTCAGGCGTCGGCACGTAGTCGCATTGCGTCAGGCTGTCCTCGATGTCGCGCGCAAAATCGGCCAAGGCGTCCTGCGCGTCGGCGGGCCACGCGTCGACGCGTTCGAGGACTTCGGTCAGGCGCTTGGCTTTCATCGGCGTAATATAGCGGTTTCGGGACGGGCTGTCATGGCGTGGCTGGGCCCGTCGAAGACGGGTGATGGTCGATCTGCCGCCGGCGACTGAGCAGGTCGGACCGATCAAAAGGTGAGTGTGAGGCATTGGCCTTAGGTGCGGTATGTCAGCGGTGCGTTCGCGGTCTATCTTTTGCGGCTTACGCACGCGGGCAAAAAGCCGTACCGGGTACGGGGTACGGGAGTTGTTTATAGATAGGGTTAGATGGCTATCCAGTTTCGGCGCCTTTAGTTTTGCCGTCGTTTTCGTCTGGAGGTTTTGTTTCAGTATTTACTTCCAGCCGAGACGTGAACCCCGGATACAATTTAACTACCTCATCCGTCATCCGATTAAGCAAAACCAAACCATCGTGAATAATCGATTTCATTCCAAAATTTACTGGTCTTGGGATTCGATGAAATCGGTGAAGCGGATTGAAGCAAGTGATAAAAGACGCGTCTCTTACGGCCGACCACTGGCCGTGAGTGTAGCCGGAACATAAATCGTAGTAAGCATCATAGACATCCTTAATACCCGCTTCAGTTGCCATCACACGTAAATTCTTTTCAGCCCAAGCTCCAAAATTTATATCGTGAAACTCGAGCCATTTATCCTCATTCGCGAGAGACTCCAGAAGTTCCAAGTCGATGAAACGCGGCACGCTTTCAGCACTTAGATTTTTTAAGAGTGAAAGCTTTGTCTGGCCATTTCCGTGATCGCGGTATTTTAGCCAAAGCGCAGGGTCGTCCTTTTTTACGAGGTACGAAAGAGTAATGAAGCACTCCACGATTGTACGGAGCGTTGACCTTCCGATAGAGCCAGTGTGGCTGTAGGAAACGGATATGTCTGTTACCAAATTAAGGGCGTAAAACAGCAGACCGAAACAAGCGTCATGGCGGGCGTCGAGGCCCGTGTGCTGCGTCGTCGAATGGAAATGTTCGGCGAGGCCTTCGCTAACGTCAAGTAGAGCCCGTGTTACCGCAGGATCTGCGCGCTCTGGCGATTGCATTTCACCATTAGGAAGACATTGGGTCTTACCCTGCATTTCTGACCAAAATGCTTCTTGATGGGGTGGTGGTAACTCTATCGTTGTCTTTTTGTCTCCGAGGATTTCCTCACCAAACTCGACGGTTCTTAAACCAATTTCTGCGGCCCTTATCATCGGCCGAACCGAACGCATGTCGCCACGATCAGGGTACAGACGGAGATTTTCTAAGAAGACCGCCATCTCTGAAGGGAACATCATTCGCCCAGTGATGATGAAGAACATTAGTTTTATCCAACGGATATCGGTCGCACTCTGCGATTGATGGTCGAAGCAACCGCCAACAGCATGCCCAAGTGTTTGCCAGTGAGAATCGTCTGGAGGTGCGAGTCGTGACGACCACAGCGCCCGGTCCGGTAAACAGTCGACGAGCAACAACGCGCGCAACGCGTCCGTTGCTTCTGGGTCGGCTAATACATCACAAAAAGCGATATCAAATTCTGCTTCAGAAAATTTACTAAGAAAATTGTGCGATATAAAGAGATCGGAATGCCTCGGGATATTCGCACGAATATTAATGGCTACGGTACGAAATAATCTTAAATAGTGCGGTCGGTCCAGCGCGGCAGCCAAGACGCACGCCCACAAAATATTCGGAATGCATTCGTTGACCCACGATCGGGGGGTCATTTGCGGCCGAATAACTGAGAACGGGTTCTTGAGAGTCTTGCCTTCGCGCGGGTGGCTCTCCAAAGACGAAATATTTCTGTCACGAAACTTTTCGTGCTTGATATGCGGCTTTTTTGCTGCCTTCCTTTTTTTCATTTTTTTCACATCAGGTACACAAAAAAACGCGCGGCGGTTAAGCCGCGCGTTCCCAGATCAGTGTTGTGCGCCGGTCCTAAATCACGAACACCCGCTCGTGCTTCCACACGTATCGCACTTCATGCAGGTGCCGTTGCGCACGAGCGTGAAATTCCCGCATTCGCTGCACGAATCCCCTTCGTAGCCTTTGGCTTTGGCTTCGGCGCGGCGCTCCGATGCCGATGGCTGGGCCTGAACGGCGGTCTGCGGCTGCGAGCGCACCTCAAGCTGCTGCGCCGGGGAGAGCTTCTGCTCCGGCTCCGCCTTCAGCGCCGTGGCCGCGTGCGCGCCGGCAAAGGCCGTCACTTTGGCCGACGAGACTCCGGCCGACGACGCGCCGGCCGACGAGACGGCGGAAGCGGCGGGCGAGGACACCACCGACAGCGAGCGCGTCAGGCCCTTGGACACGAAGTTCGGCGCGGGCCGGCCTTCATCGACGCCGGCGCCGAGCGCATCGAACGAGCCCTGGCTCGGATCGACATGGGCGAGGTCGTAACGCTCCAGATACGACACCGCGAGTTCGCGGAACACGTAATCGAGGATCGAGGTGGCGTATTTGATCGAGTCGTTGCCCTGCACCGGGCCCTGCGGCTCGAAGCGGGTGAACGTAAAGGCGTCGACATATTCCTCGAGCGGCACGCCGTATTGCAGGCCGAGCGAAATGGCGATGGCGAAGTTGTTCAGGAGCGAGCGCAGCGCCGCGCCTTCCTTGTGCATGTCGACGAAGATTTCGCCGATCCGGCCGTCGTCATATTCGCCGGTGCGCAGATAGACCTTGTGGCCGCCGACCACGGCCTTCTGGGTGTAGCCCTTGCGGCGCGACGGCAGCTTCTCGCGCTCGCGCAACACCGTGACGCGCTCGACGATCTTCTCGACCACCTTTTCGGCCAAGCCGGTGGCGCGCGCCGCCGCCGACTTCTCGAGGAAGGTTTCGACCGCGTCTTCCTCGTCGTCCTCATCGGCGATGAGCTGCGAGTTCAACGGCTGCGAGAGTTTCGAGCCGTCGCGGTACAGCGCGTTGGCCTTGAGCGCCAGCTTCCACGACAGGAGGTAAGCGGACTTGCAGTCCTCCACCGTCGCTTCGTTCGGCATGTTGATGGTCTTGGAGATGGCGCCCGAGATGAAGGGTTGCGCCGCCGCCATCATCTTGATGTGGCTGTCGACCGAGAGATAGCGCTTGCCGGTGCGGCCGCACGGATTGGCGCAGTCGAACACCGGATAGTGCTCGAGCTTGAGGTGCGGCGCGCCTTCCACGGTCATGGCGCCGCAGACATGGACGTTGCAGGCGTCGATCTCGCGCCGCGAGAATCCAAGGGCGGCGAGCAGGTCCAAGGTCGGTGCGCTAAGCTGTTCGGCCGAGATGCCGAGCGTATCGCGGCAGAAGGCTTCGCCAATCGTCCACTTGTTGAAGACGAATTTGATGTCGAACGCGGTCGGCAGCGCCTTCTCGACCTTGGCGATGATCTCGTCGGTGAAGCCCTTGGCCTTCAACGTGGTGTGGTTGATGCCCGGGGCCTGCGCCAGCGAGCCGTGGCCCACGGCATAGACCTCGATCTCGGCGATCTCGGCCTCGGAGTAGCCGAGCGTGCGCAGCGCCTCGGGCACCGCGCGGTTGATGATCTTGAAGTAGCCGCCGCCGGCCAGCTTCTTGAACTTCACCAGCGCGAAGTCGGGCTCGATGCCGGTGGTGTCGCAATCCATGACAAGGCCGATCGTGCCGGTCGGCGCGATGACGGTGGATTGCGCGTTGCGATAGCCGTGCTTCTCGCCGAGCTCAATGGCGCGGTCCCAGGCCGACCTGGCGTGCGCGACGAGCGTCTGGTCCGGGCAGGATTTGTGGTCGAGCGGAACGGGCGACTGCGCGAGCTTCTCATAGCCCTGGCGTTCGCCGTAAGCGGCGCGGCGATGGTTGCGCATGACGCGCAGCATGTGCTCGCGGTTCTTCTTGTAGCCGGGGAAGGGGCCCTGCTTTTCCGCCATCTCGGCCGAGGTGGCGTAGGACACGCCGGTCATGATCGCGGTCAGCGCGCCGGCATAGGCGCGGCCTTCATCGGAGTCGTAAGACAAACCCGACGTCATCAGCAGGCCGCCGATATTGGCGTAGCCGAGACCGAGCGTGCGGAATTCGTAGGAGAGCTGGGCGATTTCCTTGGACGGGAACTGCGCCATCAGCACCGAGATTTCCAGAACGACCGTCCACAGCCGCACCGCGTGCTCGTAGGACTCGACGTTGAAGGCGCCGGTCTTCACGTCGCGGAACGTCAGCAGGTTCAGCGAGGCGAGGTTGCAGGCCGTGTCGTCCAGGAACATGTATTCCGAGCACGGATTGGAGCCGCGAATGTCGCCGGAGGCCGGGCAGGTGTGCCAGTCATTGACGGTGGTGTGGAACTGCAGCCCCGGATCGGCGCAGGCCCAGGCGGCGTAGCCGATCTTTTCCCACAGATCGCGGGCTTCGACGGTCTTGGCGACCTTGCCGTTCTTGCGGAACGTCAGATCCCATTTGCCGTCGGCTTCGACCGCCTTGAGGAACTGGTCGTCGACGCGCACCGAATTGTTCGAGTTCTGGCCCGAGACGGTGAGGTAAGCGTCCGAATCCCAGTCGGTGTCGTAGGTCGGGAAATCGATATCGGTGTAGCCCTGCTTGGCGAACTGGATCACGCGCTTGATGAAGTTGTCCGGCACATAGGCCTTGCGGGCGAGCTTGATCTCGCGCTTCAGCGCCGGGTTCTTGTCCGGGTTGAAGCAGTCGTCGTCCGAACCCTCGCAGTTCACGCAGGCCTTCATCACGGCCTTGAGGTGCTTCTGGTTGATCCTGGAGCCGGTGACCAGCGCGGCGACCTTCTGCTCTTCCTGGACCTTCCAGTCGATGTACTTCTCGATGTCCGGATGATCGGCGTCGACGATCACCATCTTCGCCGCGCGCCGCGTGGTGCCGCCCGACTTGATGGCGCCGGCGGCGCGGTCGCCGATCTTGAGGAAAGACATCAGGCCCGACGATTTGCCGCCGCCGGAGAGGCGCTCGCCTTCGCCGCGCAGCGAGGAGAAATTGGTGCCGGTGCCGGAGCCGTATTTGAACAGGCGCGCCTCGCGCACCCACAGGTCCATGATGCCGCCTTCGTTCACCAGGTCGTCGCTGATGCTTTGGATGAAGCAGGCGTGCGGCTGCGGGTGCTCGTAGGACGACTTCGACTTGGTCAGCTTGCCGGTCTGGAAGTCGACGTAATAGTGGCCCTGCGACGGGCCGTCGATGCCATAGGCCCAATGCAGGCCGGTGTTGAACCATTGCGGCGAGTTCGGCGCGCACATCTGGTTGGCGAGCATGAAGCGCAACTCGTCATAGAAGGCCTGGGCGTCGTCTTCGTTGTCGAAATAGCCGCCCTTCCAGCCCCAATAGGTCCAGGTGCCGGCGAGGCGATCGAAAACCTGCTTCGACGAATGCTCGCCGATATAGCGCTCCTTCTCCGGCAGCGCGGCCAGCGCTTCCGTATCGGCGACCGAGCGCCACAGGAACGAGGGGACGGAATTCTCTTCGATCTTCTTCAGGCGCGCAGGCACGCCGGCCTTGCGGAAATACTTCTGGGCGAGGACGTCTGACGCCACCTGCGACCAGAATTCGGGCACCTCGACGTTGTCCAGCTTGAAGACAACGGAGCCATCCGGATTCCGGATTTCGGACGTGGTCAGCCGGAATTCGATTCCCGCGTAAGCTTGTCCCGCATCCTTGGTGTAGCGCCGATCAATCCGCATCTTATTCAATCCCCAAAATTCCGGGCGGCTGCTTGAGCCGCCGACGATTATTCCAGACGGACCTGTTCCTGTCCGCCTTCCACCTACTCAAAACCCTGTTTGACACCCGGTATCTCAATCGGCCCGGGGCTCATAAAACCGGCCCCGGTACTTCCGGGCTTTTGGCGAGCCCGGCACGCATACTTCTCCCGTTCCCTGACAACGCCTGTAAGGGCTCTCAGGGCTCAAATCGCGCTTTCGCGTCGGTTTGGAGGTTCCGGCGGGAACTCTATCGGGAACTCAAACCCACACCGTACTGTCACAAAGCTATGTGGACTCGCCGTCGTCGTCAACTACAGTTAGTGGGTATCGGTAACTAAATCCCTAAGTCTTGTGGCGCCTGTTCCGGCGCCATGGACAACGGTGCGCGAGGTCGGGTGCAGTATGGTCGTTCGGACGGGGGCGGAAAGGCATTTTTCTTCCGGTGCGAGCGTAGGTTTTAGTCCCTAGCTCGATGAAGGAAAAACGACGAAAAATGGGGCCTGACGACTTCCCACAGTTTCTTTTCCAGGGGGCCCCGGCCGGGGAAAAGGCCGGGATAACGCCACGGGAACCGCCGCGGGAGTCGCTGATTCTCGTTTCGTCATCAGAGCGTTAGCCTGTGCACTCGGGCGCGTGGCCAGCGGGATAAGTCCACCCACCGCTGTGAATCCCGCCGAAGGCGAAAGGCTTAGCGTTTTGCCAAGGAATCGCTTGTGTCCGGCACAACAAAAAAGGCGGACCTGAAGAGGCCCGCCTTTTTATCCCCGGCACTGTCATTCTGTTTTCAGCACATCGTCAACGTACGAAACGCTCAGGATGCTGAATTCGTGGGCACCATAACTCTAGATTCTGGGCAAATGCAACGGTGTAGCCGTGCGCTGCAGCGAGGCTCAAGGAGTCCGGAGATTGTTCGTCCGTTCGTGTTCTTGCGGCGCTTGAGGACCGGCGAGAGCGCCGTCCGGCGCCAGCACCAGATCCGCGCGCTGGCGCGGCAAGGCTTCGGGATGCTCGCGCTGCAGGAAGTCGACGAGCTTCTCGCGCACCTCGCAGCGCAGGTCGAACGTCTTCGGCGCCGAGCTGGCGCTGACGAGGCAGCGCAGTTCGATCGTATCGTTTCTGCAATCAGTGACCTGGAGATTGACCACCTTGCCGTCCCATAACGGCGAGGCTTTGGCGATCTGCTCGAGCCTGGCGCGGATCGCAGCGACCGGCGCACGATAATCGACATAGATCATCGATGTGCCGATCAGCGCCGAATTCTCGCGGGTCCAGTTCTGGAACGGCTTCTCGATGAAGTAAGTCAGCGGCACGATCATGCGCCGCCAGTCCCACAGCCGCAGCACGACGTAAGTCGAGGTGATTTCCTCGACCCAGCCCCATTCGTTTTCGACGATCACGGCGTCATCGATGCGGATCGGCTGGGTCACCGCCAGCTGGACGCCGGCGAACAGATTTGACAGCACGGGTCGCGCGGCAAAACCGGCGACAAGGCCGGCGACGCCGGCCGAGGCAAACAGGCTGACGCCGTATTGGCGCACCGGCTCGAACGTCATGAGCGCGGCGCTCGCCGTGATGATCAGGACGAGAACGTCGACCGTCCGCAACAGAACGCGAACTTGCGTGTAGTGCTTGCGCGCCAGGAGATTGTCGTCGGTGTCGATGCGGTATTGCAGCAGATAGAGATCGGCGCCGATCTTGAGGGCCGTCATCGCCATCCAGCCGATCATGGCGATGACGGCGATCAACAGCAATCTGGCGATCCAGTCGGCCGTGACACTGTCGAATGGGGCGACGGGAACGGAGATCGACAGCGCCAGAATGATCAGGCCGAGGCGGGTGACGCCGCGCATCTGTTGCATGACGGTCAGCGCGTACGGGAAGCGGGTCGCGAACGTCGCGCGCAGCAGGCGGCGCACCGTCTTGTGCAGCGACAGCGCGACCGCGACGGCGAAGGCCACGATGGCGATCGCCGCCAGCGGGTCCGGGAGCCAGTCGAACCAGCCGGCGAGGGTGGACAATCCCGATCTGACCGAATCCATGGCGACAACTTTCTGTCCGGCGCGAAATGTGATGTTTTGCGCAGGAAGCGCGGTGGATATGGACGGGACTTGGCCGGACTTGGGCGGGAGTTGGACGGGGTCCCGGACTGGACTTGACGGCGCCGAGATGGCACAACGCCGCACCGCAACGGAAATGCACATCGGCGATGAAAAGTTTCCTGCTGAAATGCTTCACGTGGTGGAATTCATCCACCTTCGGAACCGATCTCTGGACCTGGCGTCACGGGGAGAAGGTCGGAACCGATGAGTTCGGCAACACCTATTATCGCACCCGGGGCGGCAAGATCGACCCGCGACTGCTCTTCGAGCGGCGCTGGGTGATCTATAACGGCTATGCCGAGGCGAGCACCGTGCCGCCGTCGTGGCACGGCTGGCTGCACCATACGGTCGATGTGCCGCCGACCGACGAGGCTTATCAGCCGCGCGAGTGGCAAAAGCCGCATCGGCCGAATCTCACCGGCAGCGCTGGCGCCTATCGCCCGTCGGGTTCGACGCTGGCGCAGGGACGGCGCCCGAAGGCGACCGGCGATTACACCGCCTGGACCCCGTGAGGGGCGGGCCGCACCGCCCTTCCTCCGCCGCATTCGCCATGTTAACCGGACCCGCCTGAGACGCTGCGAATCCGCGCGCGCCCGGGGCCGAAATATCGTCGGCGCGAAGGTTTGATATCGCAAAGCCCCTATGGCGCGTTTTCGTCTTCCAGCCACTGCGATCACGCTGCTGCTGGGTGCAGCCATAGGTGCCGTGTTTGGCGCGGCGCCGGCGCATGCGCAGTTCAACCAGATCTTCAGCGATCAGCCGCCGCGGCCGCCGGGCAGCGTGCCTGGCCAGCGGCAGGCGCCGCCACCGGCCGATCTCGGCCGGGGTGGCGACGTGCGGAGCGGCGTCGAAGTCAGCCGTCCGCGTGAGTGGCGCAATCCCGACCTGCCTCCGGCGCAGCCGCTGCCGGCCCCGATGAACCTGCCGCCGTCGAGCCGCCCCGGCGCGGGCGCTGTGCAGTCGCAGGAACTGGCGCCGCCGCCGGGCGCGCCATCGCCGGACCTCAGTCCCGTGACCCCGGTTGCGCCGAATGCACCGTCGGGCGAGCCGCAGAACAACGCCAACACCGCGCCGGTGCCGACGCTGCCCGGTCTGCCGCCCGGCGTTCGCCAGCCGCCGGGTACGCCGCAACAGCCGGCCGATACGACGCCGCAACCGGGCGATCAGGTGGTGGTCGAACCGCCGCCGCAGCGCATCGCCAATCCGACCGCGGTGTTCTCCGGCCTCGACAAGATTACCGGCCGCATCATTTCCTTCGACGTCGCGATCAACGAGACGGTGCAATTCGGCGCGCTGCAGGTCACCCCGCGCGTCTGCTATTCGCGCCCGCCGACCGAGACGCCCAACACCGACGCCTTCGTGCAGGTCGACGAGGTGACCCTCACCGGCGAGATCAAGCGTATCTTCTCCGGCTGGATGTTCGCGGCCAGTCCCGGCCTGCACGCGGTCGAGCATCCGACCTACGACGTGTGGCTGACGAACTGCAAAGGCGGCGCCGATCCCAATGTCGCCGACGTCGCCGACCCGCAGCCTGCGGCGCAGAAGAAGCCGACGCCATCGCCGCCGGCGCGGCCGCAGCGTCAACCGGCGCCGCGCGCGCAGCAACAGCCCGGCACGCTGCTGCCGCCGCTGCGGTAGTTTTTTAACGATCGAGAACGGCCAGCGCTTCGGCGCCGCTCACCGGGCGGCCGGCCGGCAATGCGTCGAAGTCGGCGCTGCCGACCAGCGCATCCTCGAGCATCCGGTGATAGCGCTTCTTCGGCACTTCGACGGCGCCGAAGCTGCGCAGATGATCGGTGACGTATTGCGTGTCGCACAAGGTGTAGCCGCCGGCCTTGAGCCGCGCGATCAGATGCACCAGCGCAATTTTCGACGCATCGCGCGCGGTGTGAAACATGCTCTCGCCGAAATAGGCGCGGCCGAGCGATACGCCGTAGAGACCGCCGACCAGTGTGTCGCCGTCATAGACCTCGACGGTGTGGCAATGGCCGCCGTCGAACAGCCCGCGATAGAGCTTGCGGATGCGTGAGTTGATCCAGGTGCGGTCGCGGTCGGCCGCCGGCGCCGCGCAGCCGTCGATCACCGCATCGAAGTCGCGGTCGACGTGAACGGTGAAGGGCGTCGTGCGCACGGTGCGGGCCAGTCGCGCCGGAACATGGAACCCGTTGAGGGGAATGATGCCGCGCCGCTCCGGCTCGATCCAGAACAGCGCCGGATCGTCGGCATTCTCCGCCATCGGGAAGATGCCGCAGGCATAGGCCTTGAGCAGCACGTCGGGCGTGATTTCAAAATGAGTCGTGTCGCGGCTGGTCATACGCTGTTTTAAACCCCCAAACGGGTTCCGGCGAACTTAACGATCTGCTTACCATAATTACTTCAAATTTTAGACAGGTTGAACGAAGTGGCCGGGGCTGCGTTGCCACATTGCTCGAACCGTCCAGTGAATACCGGAGAAGCCGATCTTCATCATGGCGACGTTGTCTCCAATCCCCGAAGAGGTCCCCATGGGACGCGGTCTGCAACCGACCAAGGTGCTTCTGGTGGAGGACGAAATCCTCATCAGCGCCATCGTTGCCGACGAACTTCGCGACTACGGCTTTGACGTCTACGAGGCGGCGACGGGCGAAGCGGCGCTCGGTTATCTGGAGTCCGGCGCGGTAGTCGATATCATCTTCACCGATGTTAATCTCCCGGGCCATATCGACGGCTCGGAACTGGCGGTCCGGGCCCGCGCGCTACGGCCGGACCTGCCCATCGTCTACGCGTCCGGACGCCACGCGGCTTTCGGGCTGGAGGGCATGGTGACGCGGTCGCTGTTCGTGCCGAAGCCGTATCGGCCGGCCGACGTCTGTGCGTTATTGGCGCGGCTGACCCGGATGACGTGACCGTGAAGAATTGTTCCTGAAGAATTACTTTCAGTTCGAGCTCGCAGTGCGTTGCTTGCGGACCGCTTCGTCGGACGGAAGCAGCTTGGCTCCGTCGAGATATTCGTAAGAGGTCATGACGCCTTTGCCGTTCTTCAGCCCGAGTGGCCCAACATAGAGGCCGAGCGTGGCCTGGTGATCGAGCGCGCGGAAGGTGAGCTCGCCTGACGGCGACGAGAATTTCAGACCTTCGAATGCCGCGACCAGCTTTTCCGAGTCAGTCGATCCCGCCTTCGTAATGCCGGCCGCCAGCGCCTTGATGGTGGTGTAGCCGACCAACGAGGCCATGCGTGGATAATCATTGTAGCGCTTTTGATACGCATTGAGGAAAGCCATGTGCTCGGGCGTCTTGATCGCGTACCAAGGATACCCGGTCACGTACCAGTTGGCCGGGGCTTCGTCCTTGAGCGGGTCGAGATATTCCGGTTCGCCGGTGAGCAGGCTCACGACCTCGGTTTTTTCGAACAGCCCGCGCGTGCTGCCTTCGCGAACGAATTTGGCGAGATCGGCGCCGAACAGGACGTTGAAGATGGCGTCCGGCTTGGCGTCGGCGAGCGCCTGGGTGACCGCACCGGAATCGATCTTGCCGAGTGGCGGGGCGAGCTCGGCGACGAATTCGACGTCGGGCTGCGCTTTTTTCAGCAGCGCCTTGAAAGTGGCTACTGCCGACTGGCCGTATTCGTAGTTCGGATAGACCAGCGCCCAACGTTTGCGCTTGAGGGCGGCCGCATGGGGCACGACCGCGGCGGCGTGACTGTAGGTCGTCGCGCGCAGGCGGAATGTGTAGCGGTTGCCGTCTTCCCAGATGATCTTGTCGGTCAACGGAGCCGAAGCCAGGAAGAACGTCTTGTGCTGGCGCGCATAGTCGCCAACGGCAACGCCGACATGGGACAGAATGGTTCCGGTCAGCACGTCGACCTTTTCGTTGAGGCGCAGCTCGTCGGCCATGCGTACCGCTTCGCCGGGATTGGCGCCGTCGTCGCGCGACACGATCTGGAGCTTCTTGCCGAGCAGGCCGCCAGCGGCGTTGATTTCGGCGACAGCGAGGTCAAGACCCTTGCGGTAGGGCTCCATATTGGCGGCCATCGCCTTGTAACTGTTGAGGTCCCCGATTTTGATAACGTCGGCGGCGTGAGCCGGACCAAACGAGACGACGCCTGCGAGCAGGAACGAGCCGAGAGCGATGGCGGGCCGGGCTATCATGGAATTCTCCTCATGTGACAAAGGCTAAGCTTGACAAGCGCCGCCCGGCATGGCGCTACGTTACTGTCAGGCGGCAGAGGCGCCGCCCGTTCGGGTAGCGGTTTCGTTTTTGATCGTCTGTTCGACCGCGCGCCGCATACGCACGGGCGATGCGTCGATTGCGATTCGCAGCGGCCGGCTTTGTCGCGGCTCCTTTTCATTAAGATGTATCGCTTCCAGGATGATCTTGTCTTCGTCGAAGGCGAGGCGGAACTGGTCGATCATCGACTGCGTGGTGGCCGCGTCGGTATCGAAGTTCTTTATGAACAGCCAGTGATCGATGCAGCGTTCGGTGTCGACCGGCGTGATGAAGTGACAGGCAAAAATCTGCAGGCTGTTCTCGCGATTGCCGTCCGGCGCGCCGGTGCCGGTCGGCGCGCTACCGAAGTCGATAATCGCCGTGCTCGGAGGCGTGTAGTAGTAGTAATGCCAACGATCGACATTGCCGGTGAAGTTGCCGAACTTCTTGAATAACGGAATTGCGGGGGAATCGACGATCCAGCGCCAGGTGACGATCTTGTCGCCCTGTTTTTCGCTATGGACCGGAATGTCCTCGCTCGATGCGTTTCCGAGCGTCGACAGATGCACGAAGCTGACATGGGCCGGATCGCACAGGTTGTCGGCCAGATTGAGATAGTGACAATCGATCGCAAGCGCATCGCCTTCGACCGCGCTCCAGGTCGCGTCGCGATACTGCGGCACGTCGGGTATTTTCGCCGGATCTGCGAGCGCGGGATCGCCCATCCAGATCCAGGCGAGGCCCATGTTTTCGACAATCGGATAGGAGCGCACGCGGGCATTGGCGGGGATGAGCGCCTGCCCGGGAATCCGCGTGCAGGCGCCGCCGCAATCGAAGGTCATGCCGTGATAGCCGCATTCGACGCTGTCGCCTTTGAGGCGGCCCATCGATAGAGGCGCCAGCCGGTGCGGGCAGGCGTCGTCCAGCGCCGCGATCCCACCGGCTTCCTTGCGATAGAGCACCAGGAGCCGGCCGAGGATACGGCGCTGCGTCAGGCTGCGGGAAATGTCCCGGGCCCAGGCGGCCGGATACCAGGCGTTCAACGCGAACTCGTCCATTCCGCTTCTCCTGCCGCTAGAAAGTATTTAATGTAGTACTTACATAATTAAATCTTAGAGCGGTCGCGGCGGCTGTCAATCGAAAATCGAGATTTGTTCTCAAACGAATTTGCGAACGATGTCAGGTGGGATTGCACTTTTCGTGGCTACCGGTGCATAGAGATTGATCAAGCCCAATGCGGCGCGCCGACTTGCGGCAAAGGATGAAACCTATCGATGCGTCGTTTCGGTTGACGCAGGGACGGATGGCTGGCGACATGTCGGAACAAATCGTTGAATCACCCAAGGCCGCCGTGAGGCGACGGGGCAAGCGGCGGCTTGGACGGCCGAAGGCGCGGCCGAACGGCGGGGCGCTCGATACGCGCTCCACGATCCTGCAGGCGGCGGTCAAGGTTTTCGCCGAGCGCGGGCTCGGCGGCGGTCGCGTCAATCTCGTATCGCGCGCCGCGCGGTCGAATGATCGGATGCTCTACTACTACTTCGGCAGCAAGGAGAAATTGTTTGTCCAGGTGCTGGAGAAGATCTACCGCGATATGTGGGAGGCGGAGAGCCGACTCGATCTTGATCTGTCGCAACCGATCAAGGCGATGCGTCACATCGTGGATTTCACGATGAACCACTACCTCACGCACCCCGAGATGCTGACGCTGCTGAATAACGAAAATTTGTATAAGGGAAAGCACGTTTCAAAATCGAAAGCGCTGAAGGAAGTATCGTCGCCGGCGCTCGATTTGATGGAGAAGGTCTATAGCAGCGGCGTGAAACAGGGTGTATTCCGCCGCGGCGTAGCCCCGCTTCACATCTACCTGATGATCTTGGCGCTCAATTATTTCTACGTCTCCAACCGCTACACGCTATCGGCCTTTATTGGCCGCGATCTTATGGGCGATGACGATCTGCTCATGTGGCGGTCGTGGGTGGAGGATGTCGTGCTGCGGGCGCTGAAAGCGTAAGCGCAGATCAAGCGGCGGGAGCCGACGCCTTCACGGCGGCGGCGGCGTGCAGATCGAACGCGACGGTGATGCGGGTGCCGCCGCGGCTTGAATCCTGATCGATCTGCGCGCGCAGCTTTTCGCCCATGGCGCGCACGATGCGCTGCCCGAGGCCGGTCGAACGCGGACTGCTGCCCGCGCTGTTATTGGCCACCATGCCGACGCCGTCGTCCTCGACCGTGAGCGCGGCGCGATTGGCGCTGTCCTTGCGCAGCAGGACGCGGATGGCGCCCTTGCCGTCGGGGTAGGCGTATTTGAGCGCATTGGTCACGAGCTCGTTGACGATCATGCCGACGGCGACGGCATGGTCGGGCGCGGCGGCGATCGCCTCCGCATCGAGCGTCAATTGCGCGAGCCCGCCGCCTTCGGCCGAGCGGCGCAAATCCTCGACGAGCGCTTCGAGATATTGATCGATGGCCACCGACTGCACATCCTCGGAGGTGTAGAGGCGGCGATGAACCTGCGCCACCGCCATGACGCGCCCGGTGGCGTCGCTCAAGGCTTCCTTGACCTCGGCGTTACCGGCAGCGTTCGACTGGATGGTCAGGAGCGAGGCAATCAACTGCAAACTGTTGCCGACGCGGTGGTTGACCTCACGCATCAGCAGCGCGCGCTCGGCGGCAAGCGCCTCGAAACGGTCGCGTGCGGCGCGCACTTCCGCTTCGGCCGCTTCCTTGGCGCGGCGCATCCGCATCGCGTCGGCGGCGGAGTGGAAGGCGGCGTTGAGCAGGTAGATGAATTCGCCCTGGACGTCCTTGACGACGTAGTCGAAGGCGCCGGCCTTGAGCACCGAGACCGCCATGCGGCTGTCCTGCGCGCCGGTGACGACAATGACCGGCGGGTGATTGGGCATTTCATTGATGCGCTGGGTGATTTCCATGCCGGACAGGCCCGGCATATAGAGATCGACGGCGACGATATCGAAGTCGTCGTGCTCGGCCAGGAGCTTGAGGCCGGTCTCGCCGTTGGCCGCGCCGATGACTTCAATGCCTTCACGCCCCAGACTGCGCTTCACCAGCGCCCGGAGACCTTCATCGTCGTCTATGTAAAGGACCTTGCGCGGCATGGATTATTGGGGCGAGGGGACCTGGATGACCGAGAAAAACAAACCGAGCTGCCGGATCGCGTTGGCGAAGCTGTCGTAGTTCACCGGCTTGGTGATGTAGACGTTGCAACCGAGGTCGTAGCAACGCTGGATTTCGAGAGCGTCGTCGGTGGTGGTGAGTACGACCACGGGGACGCGCTTGAGATGCTCGTTCGATTTGACGCGGCCGAGGATCTCGATGCCGGTCATGTCCGGCAGATTGAGGTCGAGCAGGATGAGCAGCGGCTTGTCCTTGCTGGCAAGGCCCGAACCGTCGACGCCGAACAGATAGGTGACGGCATCGGTGCCGTTGCTGAAAGGCGAGATTGGATTGTTGACGCCGGCGCGGCGGATATTCTTCTCGATCAGTCGGGCATGGCCTTCGTCGTCCTCGATCATTACGATCTCGACCGGGAGTTCGCGCATCCGGCTGCTCATGCTGCGCTCCTTTTATCGGCCGACCATCGCCGCGGCAGTGTCACGGTGAAAATGCTTCCTTTACCCAATTCCGAGCTCAAACCAATCGTGCCACCGAGCCGGCGGACGAGCGCGCGGACGTGGGCCAGACCAATTCCTTCGCCCGGCCGGTCCTGTTTGCCGGCTCGGCGAAACAACTCGAACACGCGTTGGAAATCGGCGCGGTCGATGCCGCGGCCATTGTCCTGGACTTCATAAATTGCATGTGTGGCGGTCAGACGGCCGCAGATGTCGATCTGCAATTTTTCGTCGGTTCGCCGGTATTTCAAAGCATTATCAATGAGATTGCCGAATATCTGCTGCACGGCCAAGGCGTCTGTTTCTACCGCCGGTAATGCTTCAACGCGCAAGGTCGCCTGAAGTTCCGTCAGCCGGTGTGCGACGGTCTCGGCGATCGCACCCAGTACGGCCTCCATATCCACCTGTTCGGGATTGAACTGGCGGCGCCCCTCCCGCGACAGCTTCAGCACCGCGTTGATCAGCCGGTCCATGTTACCGATCGACGACTTGATGAAGCCGATGGCCTCGTCGAAATCGGCTCCAAGCCGATGGACCGCGGCTTCCTCGTCGGGAGCCTGGGCCGCGCCGTTGAGTTCAACGATCTGCCCGCGGAGCTTGTCCATTTCGTTGAAGATATCCTGGCGTAGCGCCTCCAGTTCGGAGGTGAATCCCATGATGTTGACCAGCGGCGAGCGCAGATCGTGACTTACGATATAGGCGAAGCGCTGGATTTCCTCGTTGGCTTCGGTGAGATCGGCAGTGCGGTATTCGACGATACGCTCGAGGTTGGCATTGGTGCCGGCAAGTTCCTGGCGCGCGATTTCGGCGCGGCGGTGATTGCGCCGCACGAGGAAGACCGAGAGCCCGCCGATGATGACGATCATCAGGCTGCCGAACAGCGACAGGCTGAGCAGAGCGAGATTGTTGCGCCGCGAGGTCTCGACGCGCTCGATGCGGATGCGCTGCTGGTCGGCGACGGTGTTATCGACCGCGACGCGCAGGTTCTCCATCAGGTTTCTGCCTGCATCGCTTTGAACCAGGCGCAAGGCGTCGATATCGCGGCCCGCGCGCATCAGGTCGACGGTTCTGCCGAGTTCTTGGAGCTTGGCTCGAGTGATCGCGTCGATACGATCGAGCGCCGTGGCCATTGCCGCATCGCCCACAACGAGCGTGCGCAATTCGCCAATGACCGGACCGATGCGCGGCGCGGCGGCATCATAGTCGTCGAGATATTCGGAACGCTTGGTCAGCAGATAACCGCGCTGCCCGCTTTCGGCCCGGCGCATCTCCAGCAGCACGTTGGACAGGTGGGCCTGGATCAGTAGCGTGCGGTTGAGTTCGCGGGCATCGTCGGCGGCGCGATTGGTCACCAGCACGGTGGCGGCGCCGATGACGACAAGCACGGCAAAGCCGAGACCAAGGAGCAGCGGCTGGATCCGGCCGCTATCGATTCCTCGCAGCGCCCGGCGTCCCGGCATCAGTTGTCCATACCGCCTTTGGCAAGAAACTGTTCGAGCCAGTGGATGTGATAGTCGCCATTGATGATGTCGGTCTCGCGGACGAGCGCGCGGAACAGGGGCAATGTCGTCTCAATGCCGTCGACCACGATCTCGTCAAGGGCGCGCCTCAACCGCATCAGCGCTTCGGTGCGGGTCTTGCCGTGGACGATCAGTTTGCCGACGAGCGAGTCGTAATAAGGCGGGATGGTGTAGCCCTGATAGACCGCGCTATCGATGCGCACGCCGAGGCCGCCGGGCGGGTAGTAGTGCAGGATCTTGCCGGGCGAAGGCCGGAACGACACCGGGTTCTCGGCGTTGATGCGGCATTCGATGGCGTGGCCGCGGAATTCGATCGAGTCTTGCGTGATCGACAACGGCGCGCCGGCGGCGACGCGGATCTGTTCGAAGATCAGATCGATGCCGGTGATCATTTCCGTCACCGGATGCTCGACCTGAATGCGGGTGTTCATTTCGATGAAATAGAACTCGCCGTCTTCGTACAGGAATTCCACGGTGCCGACGCCGAGATACTGGATCTCGCGCATCGCCTTGGCCACCGTCTCGCCGATCTTGTCGCGGGCGGCGACATTGAGCGCCGGCGAGGGGCTTTCCTCGAGGACTTTCTGATGGCGGCGTTGCAGCGAGCAGTCGCGTTCGCCGAGATGGACGGCGTTGCCCTTGCCGTCGCCGAGCACCTGGATTTCGATGTGGCGCGGCTTGCCAAGGTACTTCTCGATATAGACGGCATCGCTGCCGAAATTAGCCTTGGCCTCGGAGCGCGCGGTCGACAGCGCGGACGAAAGCTCTTCCGGGGTGCGCGCCACGCGCATGCCTTTGCCGCCGCCGCCGGCCGCGGCCTTGATCAGCACCGGATAGCCGATCTCGTTGGAAATACGCGCGGCTTCGGTGTCGTCAGTGACGCCGCCGTCGGAGCCCGGCACGACCGGAATGCCGAGGCGCTTGGCGGTGCGCTTGGCTTCGATCTTGTCGCCCATGGTACGGATATGCTCGGCCTTCGGGCCGATGAAGTGCAGGCCGTGATCGGCGAGGATTTCGGCGAAGCGCGCGTTCTCGGACAGGAAGCCGTAGCCGGGATGCACGGCATCGGCGCCGGTGATTTCGCAGGCGGCCAGGATCGCGGGGATGTTGAGGTAGCTGTCCTTGGCGGCGGGCGGGCCGATGCAGACGCTTTCGTCGGCAAAGCGCACATGCATGGCATCGGCGTCGGCGGTGGAATGCACCGCGACGGTCTTGATGCCGAGCTCCTTGCAGGCGCGCAGCACGCGAAGCGCGATCTCGCCACGATTGGCAATGAGGATTTTATCGAACATGGCGGCTGCCCGGCGGCGTGTCGATCGTCACTCGATAATCACCAGCGGCTCGCCGAACTCGACCGGCTGGCCGTCCTCGAACAGGATCTGCGTGACCGTGCCGGCGCGCGGCGCCGGGATCTGGTTCATGGTCTTCATGGCTTCGATGATCAACAGCGTCTCGCCCGACTTGACCTTGGTGCCGATCTCAATGAACGGCTTGGCGCCCGGTTCCGCAGCGCCATAGGCGGTGCCGACCATCGGCGAGGCGACGACGCCCGGATGCTTGGCCGGATCGACCGGCGCCGACGCGGATTCGGTGATCGGCTGCGGCGCGGCGCCGGCCGCTGCGCGGGGCGCGGGCGCTGCGGCGCTGGCCGCAACGGTGCCGCGGGCGACGCGGATGCGCTGGCCATCCTGCTCGATCTCGATTTCGGTCAATCCGGTCTCGTCAAGGAGCTTGCTCAGCTCCTGAATGAGTTCACGGTCGACAAGCGAAGCTTTCGGCGGTTTTGCCATTCAAACGGTTCCGAGTTTCTGGCGCGATACCGGCGCGGCCGGTCAGACGCATAACGTAAAAAGTCTTACTTTTCCTTGGCGCCGATAATGCCGGCAAGCCCGCGGATCGCCAGCGCATAGCCTTCGACGCCAAAGCCGGCCAGGACCGCCCGGGCCACCTTCGACACATAGGAATGGTGACGGAAGGTTTCACGCTGGTGAACGTTGGTAATGTGAATTTCGATCACCGGCAGTTCGGTGAGCGTGAGCGCATCGAGGATGGCGACCGAGGTATGGGTATAGGCGGCCGGGTTGATGACGATGCCGGCGGCCTTGTTGAGGCGCGCCTCCTGGATGAAGGTGACCAGTTCGCCTTCAATGTTGGACTGTTTGAACACCATGTCGAGGCCGAAGCGCCCGGCGGTTTCGCCGCACAGCCGTTCGACATCGGCCAGGGTCGCGCTGCCGTATTTCTGCGGCTCGCGGACGCCAAGCATGTTCAGGTTCGGTCCGTTGAGGACGTAGATCGTCTGGGTCATGGAGGTCTGATGTCCGGCAGTGCGCGGACGGGGACGCGCGCCTGAATCGTGGCGCGCACCGGCCGCAGCGCTTTATAGGTGGCCTGAGCGGCGAGGGGAAGCCCACCGCCCCATCCGGCCGAAATGAGATAAATAACGGAAACTAAATGAGAAAATCAGGCTGCCGAGGCCGGTCCTCCGGCCCCGGGGGCGGTCGCGGCCGCCCGTCCTAAAAAAAGCCGCCGGGCGCGGGACCCGGCGGCTTTATCCTTGAATGGAACGCCGCGGTGCGGCGGCGTCGCCTAGCAGGTGGCCTTGCCGCAGCGCGCGGTGTTGACCTTTTCGCGCAGCGCATCGAGGCCGACCGCGCCGACCACGACATCGCTGCCGATGACGTAGCTCGGCGTGCCGTTCATGCCGAGGGCTTCCGCGAGCTTGAAGTTCTCCTGCAGGGTTTCCTTGACCTCGGGGCTCGCCATGTCCTTCTCGAGGCGGGCCATGTCGAGGCCGGCGTCCTTGGCGGCGGCGATCGCGTGGGCCTTGTCGGCCTGGCCGCGGCCGCCGAGCAGCTTCTCATGGAAGTCGAGATACTTCTTGCCGGTCGGATCCTGCATGCGCACGGCAACGGCGACTTGCGCGGCTTCGACGGAGCCCGGTCCAAGCACCGGGAATTCCTTGAGCACGACCTTCAGGTTCGGGTCCTTGAGCAACGTCATCATGTCGCTCATGGCGCGCTTGCAGTAGCCGCAATTGTAATCGAAGAACTCGACGAAGGTGACGTCGCCCTTCGGATTGCCGAGCGTGACCTGCTTGGCCGAGGAGAACAACGCCGAGGCGTTATCCTTGACGGCGGCCTGATGCTTTTCGGCTTCGGCGCTCTGCTGGCGCCGGTCGAGCTCGGCCATCGCCTCCTGCAGCACCTCGGGATGGGCGATGAGATATTCGCGCACGATGGTGCCGATCTCGTCGCGCTGGGTGTTGGAGAATTCGGCCGCCGCGGCGCGTTGCGTGAGCGCGGGGGCAAACGTGGCGACACTGAACGCCAGGGCGCTGAGGGCGGCGACGCGCAGGCTTGTCTTCATCGGGGTTAGTCCTTGTGGTGTTCAGTTTCGGGCGTTGTTTTGCGGCTTGTCATTGGTGATGTCGTTGGCGCGAACCCACGGCGGCGAGCCGACCGGGAGACGCCCCTTGGCGCGCGCGGCGATCTGGCGCGCTGTTTTTAAGTCACCCCGGTTAAGGGCGGCTTGCGCCGCGGCAAGATCGGCGCGGCCGAGATCGCCTTTGCGTCCATAGGCGATGGCGAGCTGGTCGTAGGCTTCGGGGATGGTGGGCTCGCGGGCGAGCGCGGAATTGAGAAGCCCGACAGCCTCTCCGGCGGTCGATTTGTCGTTGGCGTTGGTCAGCGCCTGCGCCAGCATCACCTGGATGAGCGGCGCGTTGTTCGACATCCGCACCGCCTGGCGCAGCGGTGCGATCGCCTCGCTGGCGCGGCCGGCTTCGAGCAGCGCCTGGCCTTTGAGCTCGTAGAAATAGGCATTGCCCGGCTGGGTCTGGATCAGGCCGTCGATCTGGGCAATCGCGTTGCGCAGATCGGAAAACCGGTAGGCCGAAATCGCGCGCGCATAACGCGCCGGCAGGCTGTGGTCGCCGAGCGGATAACGGCGCGCCACCGTATCGGGCCGTTCCAGGAAGCCGGAAAGCTTCGCCCGCATCATGTCGTGGCGGGCCTGCAACGCCGGCGGATCCTTGACGCCGAAATAGGGGCTGGCCTTGGCGATCTGCTCCAGCGTCGCGACGCGCTCGGCCGGCATCGGATGGCTTTGCAGATACGGGTCGACATTGCGCGAGTTGAACATCGACTCGTCGCTCAGCCGCTTGAACAGATCGAGCATGCCCTTGGCGGACTGATGCGTCTCGGTGAGGAATTTCACGCCGGCATGGTCGGCCTGGTCTTCCTGCGTGCGCACATAGGCCAGCAGCGAACGCTGGATGGCGGATTGCGGCGCCATGATCGCGGCGGCGCCGGCATTGGCGCCACCGGCAACGGCCACGCCGGCGCCGAGCAGCAAGGCGACGATCGACGCCGTCTGCGCATTGGCGAGTTGCTCGCGCAGCTTCAGAAGATGGCCGCCGGCCAGATGGCCGGTTTCGTGCGCGAACACGCCGATGACTTCGTTCGGCGTCTTGGCATCGAACAGCGCGCCGGCGTTGACGAAGATATGGCGGCCGTCCATGACGAAGGCGTTGAAGGCGCGGTCGTTGAGCACGACGACGCGGACGTTCTGTTTCGCCAGGCCCGCGGTGCGCAGGATCGGCGCGGCGTAGTCGCGCAGCAGGTTCTCGATCTCGGTGTCACGTACGACCGGCGGGCCGCTGCGCTGCTGGGCCTGCGCTGGCGTCAATACGCCCGGGAAGACGCCGGCGAAGGCGAACGCCGCCGCCATGCCGACCGCAAGCGCGTGACGAAGGCGTGAGCGTCCGCCGGGCGCTGGCGCCGCGGTTTCGGTCCTGTTAGGTAAGCCCATCAATTCCATGGTCGGAAACGCTGCGGTCCGGTCGTTTTTGGCGTGGTTGGGCGCGGAACTTAAGTGACGTGGACGAGGCCGGTCAACGCGGACCGGATCGTCCTATGCTTACAGGCCCGGCCCAAGCCCCGCCAAAGCCCGGCCCATCACGATTTGGCGACTGGCCACGAGTCACGAAAGTCTTATACGCCACGCAACCCTTTGAATACGGCAACAGCGGGGCGGGCCGGCAGGATCGTCAACATGCTCGACAAGGCCAGAAATCTGCTTCTTCCGTCCCGGCGCAGCGACGTACCGCCCTTCATCGTCATGGACGTCATGGCGGCGGCGGCGCAGGTCGAGGCCTCCGGGCGGCACGTCGTGCACATGGAAGTCGGCCAGCCGTTCCAGCCGGCGCCGAAGACCGCGCTGGAGGCCGCGCGCGGGGCGCTCGCGGGGCGCATTGCCTATACCGAGGCGCTCGGCATGCCGTCGCTGCGCGCCCGCATCGCGCGGCATTATGCCGAGACCTATGGCTTCGATCTCGATCCCGGCCGCGTTGTCGTCACCACCGGTTCGTCGGGCGGGTTTATCCTGGCGTTTCTCGCGATGTTCGAGCCGGGCGACCGGGTGGCGCTCGCCAATCCCGGCTACCCGCCATATCGGCACATTCTCACGGCGCTCGGCTGCGAGCCGGTGCTGATCGAAACCTCGGCGGCGACACGCTGGGTGATTTCACCGGAGGCGCTGATCGAGGCGCATCGCAAGAAGCCGCTCGCCGGATTGCTGGTGGCGAGCCCGGCCAATCCGACCGGCACGATGATGGATGCGCAGGCTTTGGCGCGGCTGATTTCGACGGCCGAAGCCGAAGGCATCAAGGTGATCTCCGACGAGATCTATCACGGCCTCGACTACGCCTTCGCGGCCGAGACGGCGGCGAAGCTGTCGGACCACGCGGTGATCATCAACTCGTTCTCGAAATACTTCTGCATGACCGGTTGGCGCGTCGGCTGGCTGGTGATGCCGGAGCCGCTGGTGCGCTCGGTCGAGCGTCTGCAGCAGAACTTCGCGATTTCCGTGCCGGCTCTGTCGCAGGTCGCGGCGGAAGCGGCCTTCGACGGCCGCGACGAGATGGATGCGGTCAAGCACGTCTATGAGGAGAACCGCCGCGTTCTGGTCGAGGGCCTGCCGAAAGCGGGTATCGAAAAGTTCCTGCCCGTCGATGGCGCGTTCTATCTCTATGCGGATATTTCACGCTTCTCCAATGACAGCCTCGAATTCGCCAAGCGCATGCTCAACGAGGCTTGCGTCGCGGCGACGCCGGGCATCGACTTCGATCCGGTCAATGGCCACAACTTCCTGCGCTTCTGTTACGCGGGATCGACCGCCGAGATGCACGAGGCGGTGAAGCGGATCGGGGAATGGCTGAAGGCGTGATCAGAACTCGACGTCGAGTTCGACCACTTCGTCCGGCTCGGCCATCGCGCCTTCGACCCATTCCTTCACCGCCGGCAGGTCCATGATGGCCTGGCAATAGGCGGCGCACTCCGAGTCGAGCTTCACGTCATACGTGATGAAGCGCGTCACCACCGGAGCGAACATGGCGTCCGCCATGCCGGGAACGTTGCCGAACAGATAGGGCCCGCCGCTCTTGGCCAGGCACTCGCGCCAGATCGAGACGACGCGGTCGATATCTGCCTGCGCGCCGGCCCAGACCTTGAAGCCCGGATGCCGCGCTTTCAGATTCATCGGCAGCGCGGAACGCAAATTGGTGAAGCCCGAATGCATCTCGCCGCAGATCGAGCGGCAATGCGCGCGCGCGACCCGGTCCGCCGGCAGCAGGCCGCAATCGGGAAAGGTCTCGTTGAGATACTGGGCGATCGCCAGAGTGTCCCACACCTTGACGCCGTCATGTGTCAGCGCAGGCACGAGGAACGAGGGCGACAGCAGCAGGAGTTCGGCGCGTGTCGAGGGATCGTCGCTGCCGACCGGCTGTTCCTCGAAATTGAGACCGGCGAACTTGCACAACAGCCAGCCGCGCATCGACCACGAGCCGTAATTCTTGCTGGCGATGGTGAGAGTGGCTGCTGCCGGGGCGAGCGAATCCATGAGGAGAAGTATCCCTTCAATGACGCGGCCCGGCGTTCCAAGTTTAGACGAAAGTACAGGCCGATCAATAGTTTCGGTATCGGCGAATCGGCCAAGCGGCCGATTTTGCCTCCGGGGCCATCTTGCCAAGATTTATCTCGCAGCGCAGCATAAAATGAATTAGCGTTGCCGAATAAGGGTTCACCGCGACCCACCGGGGATTGGATGCTGTACCAAGCCTATCAGGCGCATTCGGATTTTATGGATCCGTTGCGCAAATTCGCGACAATGGCCGCCGAGTCCGTGGGGGTGCGTCTCAATGGCGCGGCGCGGCCGTCAATGTTGAGCAATGTCAACGCCGGCTACGAGTTGATCGCGCGCGCCGGGCTGACCCACACACGGCCGAGCTACGACATCGACAGCGTGATGGTCGGCAACCAGGAGGTCGCCGTCACCGAAGAGGCGACCCTGGTCACGCCGTTTGCGACGTTGACGCATTTCAAGAAGGCTATCGATCAGGCACAGCCGCGCGTCATGATCATCGCGCCGCTGTCCGGGCATTTCGCGACGCTTTTGCGGGCCACCGTCCGCACCATGCTCCCCGAACACGACGTTTATATTACCGACTGGCATAATGCGCGCGACGTTCCGCTGTCGGCCGGCGGCTTCAGCTTTGAAGATTACACGGCCCATCTCATCCGCTTTCTCGAGGCGATCGGTCCGGGCGCACACGTGGTCGCCGTGTGCCAGCCTTGCGTCAGCGCGCTGGTCGCGGCGAGCGTTATGGCGCAGGGCGATCATCCGGCACAGCCGCGTTCGATGACGCTGATGGCCGGGCCGATCGACACCCGCGTGCAGCCGACCAAGGTCAACGAGCTTGCCAAGAGCAAGTCGATGGACTGGTTCGAGAAGAACATGATCGGCACCGTGCCGGCACGCTATCCCGGCGGCGGCAGGCGGGTCTATCCGGGCTTTGTCCAGTTGATCGCCTTCATGTCGATGAACATGGATCGCCATGTCAAAGCGCATCGCGAGCTCTATGAGAACCTTGCCAAGGGCAATATCGAGAAGGCCGAGCAGACCAAGGCGTTCTACGACGAATACTTCGCGGTGCTCGATCTGGCTGCCGAATTCTATCTCGAGACCGTCCAACTGGTATTCCAGGATCATGCGCTGCCGCTCGGGCAACTGACCTATCAGGGACAGAAGGTCGAGCCGGCGGCGATCAAGCGCACCATGCTGTTCACGGTGGAAGGCGAGAGGGACGACATCTGCGCCGTCGGCCAGACACTCGCGGCGCACGATCTGTGCACCTCGTTGCGGCCCTATCGCAAGCGCCACCACATGCAGGCCGGCGTCGGCCATTACGGCGTATTTTCCGGCAAGACCTGGCAGAACCAGATCTACCCGCAGGTCAAGAACGTCATTTTGCAGAGCGACTGACGCTGACCAATATCGACACCCAGGCGCCGCGCCATAGCCTTGTCGAGGACGCGCTCGCGATCCTCACCGGCACGCTGTTCATCTCGTTTGCGTTGGCGCTGTTCAAGATAGCCGGGCTGCTGACCGGCAGTACGGCCGGGGTTGCCTTCCTTATCTTTTATACGACCGGGCTGCCGTTCGGCGCGGTGTTCTTCGTCATCAACCTGCCGTTCTATATTCTGGCCTTCAAGCGCATGGGCTGGCGCTTCACGGTCAAGACGTTCATTGCGGTAGCGCTGACCTCGGTCTTCACCGAACTGCATGTGCACTTCGCCCACATCACGGACGTCAATCCATTCTATGCGGCCGTGTTCGGCGGCCTGCTGATGGGCGTCGGCTTCATCGTGTTGTTCCGCCATCAAGCCAGTCTGGGCGGCGTCAATATTCTCGCGCTTTATATGCAGGACCATTACGGCATTCGCGCCGGCAAGCTGCAACTGGCCATCGACCTGACGGTGCTGGCGGCGTCGTTCTTCATCGTCTCGCCGCTGGCGCTTCTCGCCTCGGTTATCGGGGTCACCGCGCTCAATGTGGTGATCTGGCTCAACCACCGGCGCGACCGCTACGTCGCCTGGTCGGCGCCGTAGAAAAAACCCGCCGGCTGTCAGGCCGGCGGGTTTGATGGGGTGTTGGCTCAGGCGACGCCCAGCAGCATCAGCACCAGGATCAGGCTGATCGGGAAACCCAGCAGCCACATCAGAATAGGCATGATGGTCTCCTTGGTTGGGGTTGGGATTATTCCGCCGGAACGGTTCGGCGGACGCGGTTATCGGCGCCGACCCACCATTCGCGATTGCGCAGATTGCCGCCTTCGATCGCGGCCAGAGACGCCGACAGCGCGCCGGCAAGCAGCGCGAAGGCGAGCCAGAACGCGAAGGCGGCCGACGATTTGCGCGCCTTATCCGCGGCGGCCTTGGCCTGCGCGATGGTCTGGTCGACGCGCTCGCGGGCCTGCGCCTCGGGCAGACCGGTGCGCGCGGCGACGACTTGCGTGAGGTAAGCGCGATCGGGGTCGGCAATGCTGCCGCCTTTGATCATCGCCGGCGCCAGCACGCGCGCGATCGAGGCACGGTTGACCGGAACCGGTGACGGCACAGTGCCGATCTGGCCGCCCTGCAGGTTCGCCGGGTTCTGCGCCTCGGCGCCCTGAGACGTTGCGGAAGCGTTGGGGGCCCGCGGCGCGAGCGGATTGGTGCGCAGCAGGGTGTCGACATAGAGATCCGCCGGCTGCGAACCGGCGACCGCCAGACCGGCGCCGGTGGTGCCGATGATCGCCGTCATGGCGCCGCCGAGCACGCTGGCGATGACAAGGGTGGCGAGCGCCCAGGTCACGAGGCCATGCGCCGAGTCACGGAAGTAGCGCTCGTGTTCGTGGACGGTCGACCATTGCGAACGCAGACGGCCGGCGAGATAACCGCCGATGGTGGACGACAGCATCGCCACGACGATGAGGAAGAGGCCGCCGCCGATGGTGAAGGTCGTGGCCGAGACGCCCTGGCCGCTCCACGGCGATATCACCGAAAAGCCGACGCCAACGCCGAAGGCAACGAGGATCAGCGTGATCGCCGACGCCGCGACCGCGCCGGCGATGATCGCCTTCCAACTGACCGCCGAGCCGGCATCTTCCGGCGCGGTTACGATATCGATTTCCGTCATGGACATGGACCCAGCTCCAAATCAAATAGCCATGCGAGGGCGGGCGCCCGCGCGTTGTGGCGCAACAACCCATCCTTCACGGAAATGTTCCGGGCGCGGCGGCGCAGCGGCCGCATCAAACGCAGCGCGGATGTCTTTTGACGTAGGGGATATTTTTGCGCCGGCGAAGAGCGCCTAGCGGCGGAAGCCTTCGACGACGCTCTTCATGCGGGCGACGGACTTCTCACTCTGGGTCTTGCGCAACTGCTCGATGCGCGCGTCGCAATCGACCTGCTCTTTGAACTCGATGCGGCCGGTCCAGTTGTCGAACGAGTGCTCCTGGCAGGCGTCCGGGTCGACGAAGAGAATCGTTCCTTCGCGATGCGCCATCGCAACGGCCACCGCTTCCTTGCGCGCGAGGTCGGCGACTTCGTCGGCCGACGGCCCGATCTGGGCGGGCCGCACGCGGGGAACGACAAAGACGAGGGCCGACAGCACGCAAACCAAAAGGACAGCCCCCACGCTCAACGCGAAGATGTCGCCCGCCCGGAGGGGCTTGCGTTCGCTCGTCTGCATGAAGCGGGTGACGTACATGGCATTCCAACGGTCAGCGTCAACGGATTTTAGCCATGCACCATAGGCACGCCGCTGTTGCGGTGCCTTGAAGAACATACTTCAAATTGTCTGTAATTGCCGTCGCGGGGTCCGCCGCCCCGGAAGGCGGTCAGCCGCCTACAGCATGTAGGCGGTACGGAAACCGCCCCATTTTTTGCCGAAAACGCGGATCGGGGCGCCGATTTCCCACATCATCACCACCCTGTCGCCCATGTCGCGCGGGTAGTTCTGGATGATGTAAGGCCGCACCACGCGGCCGGCCGACAGCCCGGCGCGATCGTCGAAGATGCGGCGGTTGCGGCAATGCGCGGCATTCCAGATCGGATCGTTCGGCCGCTGCGGTTGCGAGTAGACGGCGTTATGCACCGGCAGATAGCCGTTGCGGTCGACCGCCGCGCAGAACACCAGACGCGGGTCGCTCGCCAGCAGCGGCTCCTGGATGCCGGGCAGGATTTCTTCGCACAGCGTCAGGAACCTGGTGCGGTGCTGGAGCGGATTGGTGCCTGGGATCGGCACATACCGGTTGTCGAACAGGTCGTCGCGGGAGATACGCCCCCGGTTCACCGCGTCCTCGAACGCGTTCGAGACGCGGCCGGCGGTTTCGATGGCGCGCGCGATGAACTCCTGGTTCGCCGCGCGGATCGCGCCAAGCTTGTCGTCGAGGTGTGACCTGGTCGGCGGATCGAGCGGCCCGAATTGCAGATGCAGGCCAAGCGGCGTCTGGTTGACGAGTTGCACCTGGCACGGTCCGATGCCGGCGATCTCGGCAGGCATGGTGCTGCCGGTGCGCAGGTCCTTCGGCTCGCTCAGGCGAACCAGCAGGCCGCCTTCGGAGATGTCGGCGGTCTGGCCATGCAGCGGCGCGCCGCCGATGTGAAGCGTGACGTCGAGCTCGCAGGGCAGGCGTTCATGCTGGCGCCTGTCGCCGATATCGGTGAGGCGCAGGAAGATGACGCAGCGCGTCTTGAGCCGCTCGGCAAGCTCGCCCGTCTCGCGGCCGGAACGGTCGACCGCTTCGCCATGTGCGGTGGCGTCGACCGCGGCGCTCTTGATCTCATCGGCGCCGTCGGCGACGGCGCCGATGAATCGCGAGGTGTCATTGGCGTTGCGCGACAGGCCGTCGGTGGTTTGCACCTGGCTTTGAACCGCTTCGGCGATCGAGGAGAACACCGGGCGCACCGCCCTGGTCGCATCGGAGATCCGATGCACCGCGGCGATCGACACCGCGGCCGCCTTTTGCAGCGTTTCGATCTTGCGCGTGATCTCTTCGGTCGCGGCCTGCGTGCGCACCGACAGCTCTTTGACTTCGGAGGCGACGACGGCGAAGCCGCGCCCGGCGGCGCCGGCGCGCGCCGCCTCGATGGTGGCGTTGAGCGCCAGCAGATTGGTCTGCCGCGCGACCGCGGCGATCATGTTGACCACCTTGCCGATCTCGCCGATCGAGGATTTGAGTTCGTCGACGCTCTTGTTGGCGGCGCTGGCCGCGGCCTCGGCGTCGTCGGTGAGGGCGCCGGCGGCGCGCACGCGCTGATCGATCTCGCCGGCGGACTGCGCCAGCTCGACGGTCGCCTCCGCAACCTGACCGGCGTCGCGCCGGGCATCCTGCGAATGGGAAGCCAGCGTCTCGCTGCGGACGCGGATCGAGGCGAGGGCGTGCGCCGATGCGCTGGTGCCGGTGTGGACGGCTTCGGCGGCCTGCGCCACCTCGCGGATCATGGCGCCGAGATCGAGTTCGAGAAGATCGATGGTCTCGCGCACCGATGCGCCGGCGGCGTGGCTGGTGTCGCTTTCGGGCGCAATGGACGGTGACGAAATTGCCGGCGATGCGGCGTCAGGCAAAGCCTGGCCGTCTCGCGTCTGCGATTCCATCGGAAACGGTTTCCCCACCATACTGACGCAGGATTAGGCAGGATGGTTAATTAGGCCTTAACCTTGGCCGGAAATCGCAATTTCCGGCCAGAAATGTCGCTGAAACCGGCTGCGGGCGGGCCTCTCTTCCATTGACGACGACCCGTACCTACATCGGGGCTCGATCGTCACGAAAAGAAACCAACCATGCTCGACTTCACGACTCCTTCCCGAGAGGAAGACGAGAGCGTGGGTGCGGCCGCGGCCGCTCTCGCCTCTGATAACCTTGCCTCTGATAACGATGTCGCCTCCGACACCGAACTTCTCGATGCCTATTCGCGTGCCGTGACGTCGGTCGCCGATTCGGTCGGGCCGGCCGTGCTGCGCGTCGAGACGCGTGGCGCCGGCAGCCGGCAAGGCTCCACAAGTTCTGGCGGCACCGGCTCCGGCGTCACCATTGCGCCCGATGGCCTGGTGCTGACCAACTGCCACGTCGTCGAAGGCGCCAAGGAGATCCGGCTGCTCGATACCGAAGGCCGGATCATGGAAGCGCGTATGCTCGGCGTCGATCCCGACACCGATCTCGCTCTCTTGAGAGCGGGTGCGGCGCGCGACCTGCCGCACGCGGCACTGGGCGATTCCAAGACGCTGCGGCGCGGCCAGCTTGTGGTCGCTATCGGCAATCCGCTTGGATTTGAATCGACGGTCACGGCCGGCGTCATCTCGGCGCTCGGGCGCTCGTTGCGCGCGCGCAACGGCCGTCTGATCGAAGACGTGATTCAGACCGATGCCGCGCTCAATCCCGGCAATTCGGGCGGACCGCTGGTGTCGTCACGCGGCGAGGTGATCGGCATCAACACCGCGGTCATCCGCGGCGCGCAGGGCATCTGTTTCGCGGTCGCCGCCAACACCGCGCAATTCGTGCTGAGCGAACTGATCAAGCACGGCCGCGTGCGGCGCGGTTATATCGGCGTGTCGGGACAGACGGTTGAGGTGCCGCGGCGTCATGCGCGCTTTGCGGAGATCGAGAACGGGTCGGGCGCGATGATCTCAGGCCTCGAAGCAGACGGCCCGGCGGCGAGGGCGGGCCTGATGTCGCTCGACACTATCGTGCGTGCCGATGGCGCGCCGGTAACCGGCGTCGATGACCTGATCCGCTTGCTCAACAGTGAACGGATCGGCCGGCCGATCAGCATCGAGGTGCTGCGGCGCGGACAGCTGCGCCGCTTCGACGTGACGCCGCTGGAACGGCCGGCGCTGAAGGCGGCTTGAAGGAAGCGCAATGCCTTGCACGCCGTTCGTTCCCGCGCGCTGGCGCGGGGACGAATGGCGGAGGCTTTACTGCGGTTTCTCTTCCGGCTCGTCGCCGGCGGGAGGCGCCGGCATGGCCGGCTTGGCCGCGGCATTGGCCGCCGGCTTCTTGGTCTTGGCCTGCTTCAGCGCGTCCTTGCGGGCCTGCGGCTCGTAGTTCGCATTCGCCATGCACTTCTTGATGAAGGCATCGCGCTTGGCGCCCGTCAGGTTGTCGCTCTCCGCACCGAATTTGCAGGTTTCCATCTTCTGTTCCTTGGTCGCGGCGGCGGCAGGCTGAGCCGCCAACGCGAAGGGCAGAAGGGTCGCGAGCGCAATGGTCGCGGCTCGAAACGGGTGCACGGCGATAGCCGACATCTTGGATTTAGAAGGCATGGACGGCGTCCCCTTGGCTTCTTCGCGTTCCGACTCGTCGCGCGGAACTCGGATCAATCTATCACGCTTCTGGCGTCGCGGCGCTTCGGTCCGGCCGCGGCCAACCGGCCGCGAGCCCGACTCGTCACCGCTTCTGTGACCTTAGATTGCGGCTAACCGTTGTCACCGAGGAACCGCTTGGCCCACCAGCCGCGCTTGGGCTGGTCGGCGGAATCCGGAGCGGTCGAAGAGACGACGGGGGCCGGCGCGGTCGGCGCCGGGGCCGGCGAGGGTGACGGCGTTGCGCTGGCGGTAAAGGGCGCCGGTTCGCGAATGGTCGAGCGCCGGCGCGGCGCTTCCTGCGCGGGAGCCTGTTCGGCCACCGCCGGTTCGGGCGGGCGCGGCGCGGGCGCATGCGATGCGACCGGTTGTTCGTCCCGGCGCGGCTCAGCCACCGGCGCCGCGTAGGCGGGCGCTTCGTTCGGCTCAAGGTCGTCGCCGGTGTCATCGGCATCGCCGTTCTCGCCGGCCTCGCCGAGGGCCGGGCCCTCGCCATTGCCGCGATGACGGTTGCGGCGGCCGCCGCGGCGGCCACGACGCCTGCGGCGGCGCGGTTCGCCATTCTGGTCGACGCCGTCGGCGGCAACGCTGTCGCCTTCGCTATCCTGCTCTTGCTGCTCTTGCGGCTCTTGCTGATCTTGCGCCGCGAAGCCCTCTTCGTCGGGCGAGCCGGCGTCGTGATCTTCATGGGCAACGGCGTGTTCCCCGAGAGCTTCCTGAGCTTGCGGCTGCGCTTCGTCGCGCGGACCGCTACGGCTGCGGCCACGGCCACGACGCCTGCGGCGCCGTCGGCTTGGATCGCGTTCGCCATCCTCGGCGCCGGCGCCGGCGGCGGCGCTGTCGCGCTCTTCCGTCTCGTCATCGTCACCGTCTTCGGCGGACGCCGCGACCATCGGTTCGCTGTCGTCTTCCTCGTCGGCCTCGGGCTCCGGCTCGATGTAATCGTCTTCTTCCAGCGGAATGGTCATCGGCGGCGCGGCCGCGGCAATCGCCTTGGCCTGGTCGGCGCTATGCATTAGTTCGCCGCGGTCGACGATGTAGGAAACCTGCGCGTTCACCGTCGCATCGGCCGAGATGGTGATGGTGACGCGGAAGCGTTCTTCGAGCGCCCGCAGATGCGCGCGCTTGTGATTGAGCACATAGAGCGCCACTTCCGAACGCGTGCGCGCGAGCAGGTTATGGGTCGCGCCCTTGTTGAGCGTGTCTTCGATGGCGCGCAGCAACTGCAGCGCGACCGACGACACCGAACGGACATGGCCGAGGCCGCCGCAGGTCGGGCACTTCTCGGTCGACGACTCCAGCACCGAAGTGCGGATGCGCTGCCGCGACATTTCGAGCAGGCCGAAATGCGAGATGCGGCCGACCTGGATGCGCGCGCGATCGTGCTTGAGCGCTTCCTTCACGCGCCGCTCGACCGTGCGGTTGTTGCGGCCTTCGTCCATGTCGATGAAGTCGATGACGATGAGGCCGGCGAGATCGCGCAGACGCAGTTGACGGGCGACTTCATCGGCCGCTTCGCAATTGGTCTTGAGCGCGGTGTCTTCGATGTGATGCTCGCGCGTGGCGCGGCCGGAGTTCACGTCGATCGCGACCAAAGCCTCGGTCTGGTTGATGACGATGTAGCCGCCCGAGCGCAGCTGCACGGTCGGCTGGAACATGGCGTCGAGCTGGCTCTCGATGCCGTAGCGCGTGAACAAAGGCTGCGCATCGTTGTAGAGTTTCACGTTCTTGGCGTGGCTCGGCATCAGCATGCGCATGAAGTCGCGCGCTTCCTTGTAGCCCGCTTCGCCGGCAACGATGATTTCGTCGATGTCCTTGGAATAGAGATCGCGGATCGAACGCTTGATCAGCGAGCCTTCCTCGTAGACGAGGGTAGGCGCCATCGATTTGAGCGTCAGATCGCGCACCGTTTCCCAAAGCCGCAGCAGATATTCGAAGTCGCGCTTGACCTCCATCTTGGTGCGGGCAGCGCCGGCGGTGCGCAGGATCACGCCCATGCCTTCCGGCACTTCGAGCTCCTGGGCAATTTCCTTGAGACGGCTGCGGTCTTCGCCAGAGGTGATCTTGCGCGAAATGCCGCCGCCACGCGCGGTGTTCGGCATCAGCACCGAATAGCGGCCGGCAAGCGACAGGTAGGTCGTGAGCGCCGCGCCCTTGGAGCCGCGCTCTTCCTTGACCACCTGCACCAGCATCACCTGGCGGCGCTTGATGACTTCCTGGATCTTGTAGTTGCGGCGGAAGTTACGGGGAGCGCGTTCCTGAGCTTCTTCCAGCGCGTCGGCGCCGCCGACCGATTCGACCGACTCTTCATCGTGATGATCGTCGCCATTGCCGTTCTCGGCTTCGCTGTCGTCCTCGTCGTGGCTCTCGGCGCGCGCTTCCGGTTCGTCGTGGCCGTTATCGTCGGCGGTGAGCGACTGCGCGTCGGGCAGCAGCGCTTCATCGCCGGTTTCGGCGTGATCCTCGCCGCCTTCGGGTTCGCCCACGGCTGGGCCGTCGGTCGTCGCTTCGGCCGCAACCGGAGACTCGGCGAGGAACGGCGGGAGGTCGATCTCCTCCGACGTCGGCAGCAAGTGTTCGGCGGCGGGCGCCGCTTCGATTTGCGCTGCCTCCGCGATCATGTCGCTGTCGGCAACCGGAGCAGTGCTATCGGAGAGCGGGAATTCGGTGTGGTCGGCCTCGGGCGGCGTGATGCCGCCGAGGGCGGCTTCTCCGGCCATTTCGCTCGGCGTTTCGCCGGAAGACGTTTGCGCGGCGACGGCCTCACTGCGGCTCGGGTCGCGCGAACGGTCGGAACGGCGATGACGGCTGCGGCCACGGCCGCCACGGCTGGTGCGGTTCTCGTGCTCGGCCTCGGCCTGACGGGCGTCGTGCTCTTCCTGGGCGAGCAGCGCCTGCCGGTCGGCGACCGGAATTTGATAATAGTCGGGGTGGATTTCGGAGAAGGCGAGGAAGCCGTGGCGGTTGCCGCCGTAATCCACGAAGGCGGCCTGGAGCGACGGCTCAACCCGGGTGACTTTCGCGAGGTAGATATTGCCGCGAAGCTGCTTGCGGTTAGCGGACTCGAAGTCGAATTCTTCGACGCGACTGCCACGCAGCACGACCACCCGAGTCTCTTCCGGGTGGGTCGCATCGATCAACATTTTGTCGGGCATTGGAATATCTCACTGAGGCAGTCCTGCCGGCACGCTCGCGCCATGAAGGCGCAAGCCCACGCACGATATGGCGGAGCGGGGAGGTAGCCTGATGGGGTTTCGGGAGGTGGGGCGCGTTTTCACGCGAAAGCGGATCAAGGCCCATAGCAAAACGCGCTGTCACGATGGCTTCGCGAAAGCGGTGGACCTCGAATGGCTTTTGCTGCGACCTTGGCAGCATAAAATTGCGACCCGTAGCGCTGCGGCGGCGCCAAAACGGGGCGCTGCCGAGATTTCTAATCGCTGACGGCCTGATTTGCGGATGGCCAAGAGGGGCCAGACGCTGTTCCGGGAGTCCTTCACAAGGGTTTCGGCTCGCTTCGCCGTCCGTTCGGCCTGCCTCCTCGAGGGACCGATCCTGGACTGGCGGGCCGGGATGCCCGAACGCGGCACAACCGGAACTATAACCGTCAGCACACTCTATGTACGGCCGGAATCTCCCGATGGCAAGCAAGGGGTTGCGAATTCCCTGGTTCCCTGACGGGAGGGCGCGTCCGGAACGTCACACTTTGCCGGGGAATGGCGCCGAAAGCGGCCGGATCGTCAACTTCCGTTAACCGGCGCAGGACGTAATGAGGTAAAACGCGCGTCCAGAAGGGTCGGATTCGGTGGCACGTCGCGCCTTGGCAATTTTTGCGGTCCTGGCCGCCGCGCTGGTCAGCGCGGGGGGCGGCGGATTCGCGCTTGTGCCGGCGAGGGCGGAACCGCTGCTGCCGGCCGTGACCGCGGTCCGGGTCGGCGGCGACGGCCAGAAGACCCGTTTCATCATGGACCTGTCGCAAAGGATCGAGGTCGCGGCCTTCGCGCTGGCCAATCCATATCGCGTCGTCGTCGATATGCCGCAGGTGGCGTTCCGCCTGCCGGACCGGACCGGCGAGGAGAGCCGCGGGCTGGTGAAGGCGTTCCGCTACGGCCTCATCATGCAGGGCGGATCGCGCGTCGTGCTCGACACCGCCGGCCCGGTCAGGATCGAGAAGGCCTTCGTGCTCGACGCCGAAGCCGGGCAGCCGGCGCGGCTGGTGATCGATCTGGCCGCCACCGATCGCGCGAGCTTCCTGCGGGCGCTGGCGCTCGACAGCCGCTCGGTGCGTCAGGCGACGGCAAAGCCGCCGGAACTGGCGCCGAAAGCCGATAACGACAACCGGCCGCTGATCGTGCTCGATCCCGGCCATGGCGGCATCGACCAGGGCGCCCGCGCCGCCAGCGGCGAACTGGAGAAGGATGTCGTCCTGCAGTTCGCGCAGACGCTGAAGGCGCGGCTCGAGCGCACCGGCAAATATCGCATCGCCATGACGCGCACCGACGACACCTTCATCCCGCTCACCGAGCGCGTGCGGTTCAGCCGGGCGCACGGCGCGGCGCTGTTCATTTCGATTCACGCCGACAGCCTTCCGAAAAACGAAGGCCAGGCCGAAGGCGCCACCATCTATACCCTGTCCGAGAACGCCTCCGACGCCGAGGCGGCGCGGCTGGCCGAAGCCGAGAACAAGGCCGACGCCATCGCCGGCGTCGACCTCACCGCGGAACCCGACGACGTCGCCAATATCCTGGTCGATCTGGCGCAGCGTGAAACCAAAACCTATTCGGCGCAGTTTGCCCGCTCGGTGGCCGGCGAAATGAAGGCGACGGCGCGGATGCACAAGCATCCCTTAAAGTCGGCGGGCTTCAAGGTTCTCACCGCGCCGGACGTGCCGTCGGTGCTGATCGAGCTCGGTTACATGTCGACCAAGGACGACCTCAAGCTTCTGACCTCGGATGCCTGGCGGGCCAAGACCGCGGCGGCGGTGGCGCAGGCGGTCGACGGCTTCTTTGCGCCACGGCTGGCGCGCGGCAGCGCGGGGGCCAATTGATGGCGCAAAAGCTCAGCAATGGCGCTGGAAAGCGGCCTCAGTTTCAACATAAAAGCAGGCGATTAGACAGTCTTGCCAGCGCTTTACGTGTCACGACGTCGCGTGTTGCGAACTTAAATGCCACGGCCTTAGGGGACAGCGCCGCTTACGGCGGACGTTGCGTCACTTGCTCATGAAATTCGTTCTGCGCTTCCTTGGCTTCCTGTTCGCGGCGGGCACGATCCTGTTCGTCGTCGGCGTGGCCGCGGTGTCGGGCCTGTTGTGGCATTACTCCAAGGACCTGCCGGATTATTCGCAGCTCCAGGATTACGAGCCGCCGGTGATGACGCGCGTTCACGCCGCCGATGGCTCGCTGGTCGGGGAGTATGCGCGCGAGCGTCGTCTTTATCTGCCGATCCAGGCGGTGCCGAAGCTTGTCATCCACGCCTTCCTCGCCGCCGAAGACAAGAATTTCTACGAGCACGGCGGTCTGGATTTCATCGGCATCGCGCGCGCCGGTTTCAACTACCTTCAGAACTTCGGTTCCAACCGCCGCCCGCAGGGCGCCTCGACCATCACCCAGCAGGTCGCCAAGAACTTCCTGCTGACCAACGAACTGTCGATGACGCGCAAGATCAAGGAAGCGCTGCTGGCGCTGAAGATCGAGCGCACCTATTCGAAGGACAAGATCCTCGAACTGTATCTCAATGAAATCTATCTCGGCCTCGGCGCCTATGGCGTCGCCGCCGCCTCGCTGGTGTATTTCGACAAGAGCGTGAACGAACTCACGGTCGCGGACGCCGCTTATCTCGCCTCGCTGCCGAAGGCGCCGAACAACTATCATCCGTTCCGCCAGCGCGAGCGCGCGCTGGAGCGCCGCAACTGGGTGATCGACCGCATGGCGGAAGCCGGCTTCATCAAGGCGGCGGATGCCGAAGCCGCCAAGAAGACCGGTCTCGGCGTCTCCACCAAGCCGACTTCCGTGCACACCTTCTCGGCCGAGTATTTCTCCGAGGAAGTGCGCCGCGAATTGTACGACCGCTACGGCGAGAAGAAGCTGTACGAAGGCGGCCTGTCGGTGCGCACCACGCTCGACACCAAGATGCAGGTGGTCGCGCGCAAGACGTTGACCGACGGGCTCGTCAAATTCGACGAGGCGCACGGCTATCGCGGCCCGATCGCCAAGATCGATATCGCCGGTGACTGGGGCACAAAGCTGGCCGACGTGAAGACGCTCAACGACGTCGCGCCGTGGCGCGGCGCGGTGGTGCTTGAGGTCAACGACCAGTCGGCGCGCGTCGGCTTGCAGCCGGGCCGCGATCCGGCCGGTCACGTCGACCGCGCGCGCGACATCGGCATCGTGCCGCTCGAGAACATGAAGTGGGCCAAGGTCTCCGGCAAGGTCCCGACCAAAGTCAGCCAGGTCCTCGGCCCCGGCGACGTCATCTATGTCGAGCCGGACGACAAGAAGGACGGCCAGTTCCGTCTGCGTCAGGTGCCGGAGGTTTCCGGCGCCATGGTGGTGCAGGATCCATGGACCGGGCGTGTGCTCGCCATGGTCGGCGGCTTCTCCTACGACCAGAGCCAGTTCAACCGCGCCACGCAGGCGCTGCGCCAGCCCGGCTCCTCGTTCAAGCCGATCGTCTACGCCACCGCGCTCGACAATGGCTATACGCCGTCGTCGCTGGTGCTCGACGCGCCGATCGAACTCGATCAGGGCCCCGGCCTCGGTGTCTGGAAACCGGAAAACTACGAGAACAACTTCTTCGGGCCCTCGACGTTGCGGTTCGGCGTCGAGCATTCGCGCAACGTGATGACCGTGCGTCTGGCCCAGGACATCGGCATGCCGATGATCGCGGAATATGCGCGGCGTTTCGGGGTCTATGACAGCCTGCCGCCTTATCTGTCGTTCTCGCTCGGCGCCGGCGAAACCACGCTGCTGCGCATGGTCACCGCCTATTCGATGATCGACAATGGCGGCCGCAAGGTGAAGCCGACCTTGATCGATCGCATTCAGGATCGCTACGGCCACACCGTCTATCGTCACGACGAGCGCGAATGCATCGGCTGCGATCAGGCCAAGTGGGAGAACCAGCCCGAGCCATCGCTGATCGATCGCCGCGAACAGGTGATCGATCCGATGACCGCCTATCAGATCACGTCGATCATGGAAGGCGTCGTGCAGCGCGGCACCGCCGGCGGCGTCGGCTTCCAGCGGGAAGTCGGCAAGCCGGTCGCCGGCAAGACCGGCACGACCAACGACTACAAGGACGCCTGGTTCATCGGCTTCACCAACGATGTCGTGGTTGGCGTCTATTTCGGATACGACAAGCCGCGCAGTCTGGGCCGTGGCGAAACCGGCGGCCGTCTGGCGGCGCCGGTGGTCAAGGATTTCATGAAGATCGCGCTGGCCGACAAGCCGGGTGCGCCGTTCCGTGTGCCGCCGGGCATCAAGCTGATCCGCGTCGATGCCAAGACCGGCATGCGCGCCGGCCCCGATACGCAGAAGGCGATCCTCGAGGCCTTCAAGCCGGGCACCGCGCCGCCCGACAACTATTCGGTGGTCGGCTTCGACAACGGGCAGGGTGGTGGCGCGCCGCCATCTTCCTTCGGGCAGAGCGTCTCGCCTGAATCGGGCCGCGCCGTACGCTCGGGCACCGGCGGGCTCTACTAGCAATTCACTCTGTCATTCCGGACGCTGCCATAAGCGCGTTTTCGCGCCAAGGCGGCGATCCGGAATCAAGATACATCCACAGTATTGGCATCGGGATTCCGGGTTCGCGTGATCGCGCGCCGGGACGACGTGCGTTATGGGGCGGGCTGTGTCCGCCGCGCGATCGCGCGCCACAAATTGCCGAGCAACGATCCGACGGTTGCCGGGGCGTCGGTCGCCATGAGCGACGCCGCGAAGACAATGGCGATGGCCGCGGATTCGCTGCGATAGGTAAAGTGCGAATGCGTCTGGGTGTGGTTATTGAGGATCTCGAACCACGCCATCGCAATCAATGTCGGTGAACACAGCAGCAGGAATCGCCGCCACTCGAACGCCGCCCAGTTGGCGCGAAGGAAGACAGCGATCGCCGCCGCGAACAGCGCGACGAAGACGCTGCCGACGGAGATGAAGGATTGCAGGATCATCGTCAGCGTCGGCACCAGCGGGACCATCGGCACCACGGAGTCGGCCTCGACGCCATAGAGACGCAGCGCGATCTGCTTGACGATCGAGAGGCCGGCCTGGCGGCCGTCTGGTGACATCAGCACCGCGAGCACCCATTCGCTCGCCCAGGTCAGCCCATAACCGCCGAACCAGGCGAGCGCGACGAAGCCGGCTTTGACCAGCGCCGGAGCCACGGTCGATTTCACGACCGGGACCGGCCGCCGCAGTTCGCGCGCCATCACGATGAAGGCGAACAGCATCGGCATCCACGGCGGATTGACGAGAAAGTCGATGAAGTTGAACACCGCGCCGAACAGGGCTGCGGCGACGATGGCGAGATTGAGATTGCGGGTGCGCGGATAAAGGTACGCAAACAGCGCGGCGCCGCCAAGGATCAGCGTGGTGCTCAAGGCATGGGTCGTGATGTTCCACATGCGCCAGATATCGGTGAGGCTCAGCAGCACGATAAAGAACAAGGCCGCCGGCGTCGCGCCGATCGCGCCGCGCAGGCTGAAGAAGAAGGCGACGGTCGTCGCCAGCAGCAGCGCGGCATTGACGGCGCGTGTGGTTCCGAGGCTGAAGGCGCTCAGCATCGGCCAGAGATAGACGCGGTAGCCGTGCCAGTAGCGCGCATAATCGGTGCGGTCGGCGGTCTCGATGCCCTTGGCGATGGCTTCGACTTCGCCGCAGGGGCCGACATAGCGCGAATGCATCTGCGGCCGTAGCGCGGCGACCAGTGGATCGCGCTGATCGTCGATGGCCACCAACAGTCCGGTGCATTCCGTGAACTGATGGCCGCCACGGTGTATGAGCAGACGCGGACGCTCGTCGTTCGACAGCAGGCCGTCGGCGAAGGCCTGCGTGATGTGGGCGCGAATCGCCGCCAGATCGGCGTGGCTGCGGGTCAGCACCAGCGCGCCGACGAACAGCGGCTGGAGCAACAGGACGAGGCCGATGGCCAGCAAACCGGCGACCAGCACCTGTTTGAGAAGAGCTTTGACCTGCAATGGAAATATCCGCCTGGGGCTTAACGCGGCGGCAGTGTTTCGATTTTGGCCCGAAGCGTCAATCGTGGGGCGGGTTGCGAAAGGCGGGAGATGCCGTTACATGCAGCCCGTTACGGACAGGATCAGCCATGCGCGCGGAAACCCAGAATCTCGTCGATGAGATCAAGCAGTCGGTCGGGCTGCTGAGGAGGCATCTTTGACGTCGATGTCGCGACGCAGCGTCTTGCCGAACTGAACAAGGCGGCCGAGGATCCCAGCTTCTGGAACGACTCGGCCAAGGCGCAGCGCACCATGCGCGAGCGCGATGCGCTGGAAGACCAGCTCAAGGCCATCGGCCGTATCGAGCAGGACCTTGAAGACAATCTGACACTGATCGAACTCGGCGAAGCCGAGGGCGATGCCGCGACCATCGCCGACGCCGAAGTGGCCCTCAAGGGTCTCAAGGGCGAGGTGGCGCGGCGCGAGCTTGAGGCGCTGCTGTCGGGCGAAGCCGACGCCAACGATTGCTATCTCGAAGTCCATGCCGGCGCCGGCGGCACCGAAAGCCAGGATTGGGCCAGCATTCTGCTGCGCATGTATGTGCGCTGGGCGGAAAAGAAGGGCTACAAGATCGACTGGCTGGAAGAGAGCGAAGGCGATGGCGCCGGCATCAAATCGGCGACCGTGCAGATCAAGGGCCACAATGCCTATGGCTGGCTCAAGAGCGAGAACGGCGTGCATCGCCTGGTGCGTATCTCGCCGTTCGACGCCAATGCCCGGCGGCATACCTCGTTCGCCAGCGTCGTCGTCTATCCGGTGGTCGACGACAACATCAAGATCGAGATCGACGAGAAGGATGTGCGTACCGACGTGATGCGCTCCGGCGGCGCCGGCGGCCAGCACGTCAACAAGACGGAATCGGCGGTGCGCCTGACGCACGAGCCATCCGGCATCGTCGTGAAGTGCCAGCAGGATCGCTCGCAGCATCGCAACCGCGCCATGGCGTGGGACATGCTGCGCGCCAAATTGTTCGAGCGTGAAGTCAAGAAGCGCGAGGCGATCGCCGAGGCGGAACAGGACGCCAAGACCGATATCGGCTGGGGCCACCAGATCCGTTCGTATGTCTTGCAGCCCTATCAGATGGTGAAGGACCTGCGTACGGGCGTGTCGACGTCCGACAGCGCCGGCGTGCTCGACGGCGATCTCGATCTCTTCATGCAGGCGGCGCTGGCGCAAAAGGCGTTCGGCGGCGAGCCGGTAAACGTCGAGGACGTCGAGTAGGCGCGTGCAACGCGGCGCCTTTCGCGCCGGTCACCAAGGCGTGACCGGATGTTTATTTTGAGACCGATTTCGCAGTCAAATCAGCCGCTTCGAGCCGGCAGCCGGATTCGGCCGTTTCGTGACCGTGAACACATCGGGCCGATGCGCGTTCTCCTATCCTGACAGTCAAGCAAGGCCACCGGCATGAACCGGAGGCCATCGGATACAGGAGAGCGTCGTGTTCAAGGTGACCCAGGCCGTGTTCGCGGCGGCCGTCATTGCCGGCATCTTCACCGCCTTGACGGGTTATAGCGATCGTCTCGATGCCAGCCCGGTGGCCGAGCCGGAGCGGAGCGCCATGAAGAACTGCGTTCAGCAGCCGTGGCCGTATCTGCATTGCGTCGGCACGCAGTTCGGCAATCCCAAAGTCCGGATGATCGACATCAAGTGATGGTCATTAAGTGATCGACATCAAGTGATTGTCATCAAGTGATTGTCATGCGGGCATCGTGAAGCAGTGGCGGCGCCGATGAGGCGCTGCTTTCAAATTCGACTTTTGTCAGGTGTCAGATATCCGCGCCGAGGACGCTCGAGCCGAGGCGCAGGCCGGCGCGCAGGAATTTCTGCGGGTTGACCGGCCGGTCGTCGATGCGCGTTTCGTAATGCAGATGCGGACCGGTGGAGCGCCCGGTCGAGCCGATGCGGCCGATGGTCTGGCCCATCCTGACGACCTGACCGACTTTCACGTCGATTTTCGACATGTGGCCGTAGCGCGTCGACAGGCCGTTGCCGTGATCGACTTCGACCATGTTGCCGTAGCCGCCGGCCCAGCCGGCCCGTGTGACGCGGCCGTTCGCCGTGACCCGCACCGGATCGCCGATGTCGCCGCGCAGATCGACGCCGGTATGAATGGCGGCGCCGCCGAGGAACGGGTCCATGCGCATGCCGAAGGGCGAGCTCATATCGACGTCGCCATAGACGGGCTTGCGCACCGGCACGGTCGCCAGCGTGTGCGTGTAACGGTTGAGCTGCGCGCGCGCCATGTTGATGCGATAGAGCTGGCGTTCGAAAGCCGTTGAGCCGCTGCCGCGCGGAATCTTGACCGGGATATAGGGGCCGCCGACCCCGCCGCCGCCGGAGCCGGCCTTGACGCCAAGATCGGCCAGCACGCTGCCGATCTGCCGCACCCTGGTGTCGGCCTTTTCTTCCATGTCGGTCAGGGTCGCGGTCTGCTTCTGGTCGATCTTGTCGAGCGACAGCGAGACGCGCGTGAGAATGCCCTCGACGCCGGCGGTGCTGGCATTGCTGGCGAGCCGGGTATTGGCGCTGGCGCCTTCGCGCGATTGCAGGCGCGCCTCGCGGTCGGGCGGGGCGGTGAAGATCACGGTGTCGCTGATCGGGGACGGCTTGAGCGGCTTGTCGCCCACGCCGCGCAACTCGGGCATGCGCGCCGGCTTGATCGAGCCGGTGGTGGCGACATCGCCGGTAATCGCCGATGTGCGCGCCTCGAGCATCGCCTGGCGGCGCAGCAGGGCCTGGAGCTTCTGCTCGAACTGTTCCTGGTCCAGCAACTGGCGGCTGGTGATGCGGTCGACCTGGGCGCGCAGCTCGGCGATGCGGTCTTCGTAGGCGAACTGCATCGAGGCCTGGCGGCCGATCAGCCCGGTCAGGACGTTGTCGCGAAAGGCGAAATAGGTGCCGGTGGCGATCGACCAGACGCCCATGATGACCAGGGTGCCGACCACGATCCAGAACGCCACCGGGCCGACCCGGACCTGACGGCCGTGATGGACCAGGGTGTAATCATGACCGTGGGTCATGTTTCCGGCGTGGGCGCGATTGACGTGCCGCGACACACTCTCCGTGGACGGCGCGCGGGCTGCAGGTTGATCGTACTGGGAGTAGGCGACTTGCGACATAAACGCTCCGCACGTGGTCCCGTCGTGCGGTGGGGACCCAGCCCCGATATCAGCCTCATATGGTTAAGAATGTCGTAAATCGGCTGTTACACGGCGCGATTTCGATAGCCCGGTCATGCACTTCCGACCGCGACTAGAGCGCGCGAACAGCCTCAAGTACCTCCTCGGCGTGAGCCGCGACTTTGACCTTCGTCCAGACCCGGACGATACGGCCTGCGCCGTCGATCAGAAATGTCTTGCGGATGACGCCGAGGAACTTGCGTCCGTACATCGATTTCTCGCCCCAAGCGCCATAGGCTTCCAGCATCGTCGTCGATTCATCGGAGGCGAGGTCAATCTTGAGCTTGTGCTTGCCCTTGAACTTCGCCTGGGCAGCGACGGGGTCGGCGGAGACGCCAAGGATTTCGGTGTCCACCTTGGCAAAGGCCGTGCGCAGGCGGGAAAAATCGATCGCTTCCTGGGTGCAGCCCGGCGTGTCGGCCTTTGGGTAGAAATAGAGGACGAGCTTGCGGTCCCTGAAGTCCTTGAGTGACACGGTCGAACCGTCGTCGCGCGCCAATATGAAGGAGGGGGCCTTGTCTCCGGCATTGAGCTCTGAGGTTGTCTTAGTGGGCTTTTTGGCGGGCATGTGCCTTCCTTTCGTCGCTTTCGCGCGGTCAATCTCGCCCATGCCATTTGCTTCGAGCGGGGGCAACCCGCCTCGTCGCGAGGGGACCGAGACCGCGCGCGCTTTTGGCCGTTTGCTCGATAGAATGGCGCGCCGCCGCGACCGGGGCGGGGAGGGACGCAAGCGCGTGGCGATAGGGTCGCCGGCGTATGCACACGGACAATTCTCGAGGGTATGAGCAGCAAGCCGCAGCATCCCGGCCAAAAAGCCGCGCATCAGGTTGGGGCCAGCGGCGCCTCGGCTCATGATGGCCATGCGTCGCACCATACGGCCGCCTCCCCGAAATCGGCGACGAAGTGGCGGACTAAGCGGGCCCGCCAGCGCTGGGGCTCGTTCCGGCGCGGCGTTGCGCAGGCTCTGCGCCACCGCTTCACGCGCCGCCTGTTCTGGAGCTTCACGCTGACGGCGGCGGTGTTGACGGTCGCCGCGGCCGGACTTTGGTGGCGGCTCAATAGCGGGCCCATCGAACTCGATATCGCCACGCCCTGGCTCAAGCAGGCGATCGAGGAGAATTTCGGCGCCGGCGATCAGGTCACTGTCGGCGGCACGCAAATCGAACGCGACGAGAAGGGGCGGACGTCACTGCGCCTGCGTGACATCGAGGTGCGAGATTCGGATGGCAGGGTGGTGGCGACTGCGCCAAAGGCCGAAGTCGGCCTCTCGGGCCTCGGTCTGCTCTATGGTCGCGTGCGCGCGCAAAGCCTCAATCTGGTCGGCGCCGCGATGTCGATCCGCATCGAGACCGATGGCCGCATCACCGTGTTTGCTGGTGGCGACAATCGGCCGATCGTTACCGCGCCGCCGACGCTAGCGCCCGCGCAAAAAACGGCGGCTGACGCGGCCGATGCCACCCTTGATACGCCGCCCGAGGCCTTCGCCGGACTTGCCGGCATTATGAGCTGGATCGACAGCGTTGGCGCCAACGGCCTCGACGGTCACGATCTGCGTGAGATCGGTCTCAAGAACGGCAGCCTCAGCGTCGACGATCGGCGCAATGGCAAACGCTGGATGTTCGACCGCATCAATGCCAGCGTGACGCGGCCGGAATTGGGCGGGGTTGTCTTCCGTCTGGAGTCGGTTAACCCGGAGCGGCCATGGATTTTAAGCGCAGCGATGCGTCCGCAACTGGACGGAGTTCGCGCGATCGGTATCGAGGCGCGGAAGGTATCAACACGCGACATGCTGCTGGCGATGCGGCTCGACAATCCCGACCTCGAAGTCAATCTGCCGATCTCGGCGTCGATCCGCGCCGAAGTCGCCGCTGACGGCAAACCGAACGTCGTGCAGGGCGAAATCTTCGCCGATGCCGGCACGATCGTTGATCATGGCAAGGAAACGATTAGCTACGACATCGACCGTATCGATGCGCGTTTCAATTGGGATGCGCGGCGCGGCAACTTGATCGTGCCGTTCCAGATCCACGCGGGCCCCAATCAATTCACGCTACGCGCGACTGTGGAGCCGCCGGCCAACCAGGATACGGCCTGGCAACTCAATATCACGCGCGGCGACCCGGTGGTCGATCCGGTCATCCTCGGCACCGCCGGCGCCAAAGATACGACACGCGTTGTTCTCAATCGCGTCAATATTCGCGCCCGCATCGACCCGACCAAGAAGCGCCTCGATCTCGATCAGGGCGATCTGAGCCGCGTCGACAATCGTCCGCTGTTCAATGTCGCGGTGGCGGTGACCGGAAGCCTCGATCTGTCGGGCGAGCCGCATATTGCTTTCGGCGTTGCAGGCACGCGCATGCCGATGGCGACGATGAAAAAGCTGTGGCCGGCATTTGCCGCGCGCGACGTGCGCGACTGGGTAGTCGATCACATCAGCGACGGCATCGTCGAGCGCGCCGTGGTCGCCGGCAATGCACCACTGAGCAATTTCAAGGATGGCGGCCCGCCGACGCCGGAGGACGGGCTGTCGGTCGATATCGAGACTAGCGGGACGACGCTGAAACCGGTCGACGATCTGCCGGAAATCCGCGACGCCGATCTTAACGTCCACATCACAGGCGCGACCGCCGTGGTCAATCTTGGCCGTGGCACGGTCGAGGTTGCCGGCGGCCGCAAGCTCAGCGTCGCGAGCGGCGTGTTTTCGATACCCGACACCCATATGAAGCCGGCCCC
>JBAZSM010000017.1:0-55182 GCA_041662425.1 Pseudolabrys sp. | reverse complement strand
AAACCGCACGGCACTTCGCCCTTGAGCGCGTCGCGCACGCCGAGCACGGCGCATTCGGCGACATCCTTGTGCGCGGCCAGCACTTCCTCCATGCCGCCGGTCGAAAGGCGGTGGCCGGCGACGTTGGTGATGTCGTCGGTGCGGCCCATGACGAAGATATAGCCGTCGTCGTCCTTGTAGCCGGCGTCGGCCGTCTTGTAGTAGCCGGGAAATTCCGTGGTGTAGGCTTCCCTGAAGCGCTCGTCGTTCTGCCATAGCGTCGGAAACGCGCCGGGCGGCATCGGCAGCTTGATGACGATCGAGCCGATCTTGTTGGCCGGCACCGGGTGGCAGGCTTCATCCACGACATCGACCTGATAGCCCGGCATCGGCACCGTGGCCGAGCCGTGCTTCACCGGCAACATGCCGAGGCCGACCGGATTGCCGGCGATGCACCAGCCGGTTTCGGTCTGCCACCAGTGATCGATCACCGGCACCTTGAGCACCTCCTCCGCCCATTCCAGCGTCGGCGGATCGGCGCGCTCGCCGGCCAGAAACAGCGCGCGGAATTTCGACAGGTCGTATTGCGCCAGCAGCCTGGCGTCCGGGTCTTCCTTGCGGATGGCGCGGAACGCGGTCGGCGCGGTGAACAGCGAGACGACACCATGATCGGAGCAGACGCGCCAGAATGCGCCGGCATCCGGCGTGCCGACCGGCTTGCCCTCGTACATCACCGAGGTCGCGCCATGTAAAAGCGGCGCATAGACGATGTAGGAATGGCCGACCACCCAGCCGATGTCGGACGCGCACCACCACACCTCGCCGGGATCGATGTTGTAGAGATTCTTCATCGACCATTTCAGCGCGACCATGTGGCCGCCATTGTCGCGCACCACGCCCTTCGGAATGCCGGTCGTGCCCGAGGTATAGAGGATGTAGAGCGGATCGGTGGCCTTCACCGGCACGCATTCCGATGTCTTGGCGTAATTGACGGCGTGCTCCCAGGTCTTGCGCCAGTCGTGGTCGCGGCCGTCGGTCAGGCGCGCCTCGCATTGCGGGCGCTGCAGGATCATGCAGTTGTCGGGCTTGTGCATGGCAAGCTTGATCGCCTCGTCGAGCAGCGGCTTGTAGGCGATGACGCGCTGGCCCTCGATGCCGCAGCTCGCCGACAGGATGAGCTTGGGCTTGCAGTCGTCGATGCGGGTGGCGAGCTCCTTGGGCGCGAAGCCGCCGAACACCACCGAATGCACCGCGCCGATGCGCGCGCAGGCCAGCATCGCGAACACCGCTTCCGGCACCATCGGCATATAGATGATGACGGTGTCGCCCTTGCGGATGCCGAAGTCGTTGAGGATGGCGCCGAGCAGCTGCGTCTCGGACAGCATGCGGCCATAGGTGTAGGTGATCTTCTGACCCGTCACGGGGGAGTCGTAGATCAGCGCCGCCTGCTGGCCGCGGCCGTCCTCGACCTGGCGATCGAGCGCGTTGTAGCAGGTGTTGGTGACGCCATCGGGAAACCAGCGGCCATAGACGCCCTGGTTCGGATCGAACACGGTCTTCGGCTTTTCATACCAGTGGATGGCGTCCGCCGCGCCGCGCCAGAAGCCATCCGGGTCGGCCAGCCATTGCGCATAGATCTGGTGATAGCGGCTGGTGGTAACATCCATGGCGTTTCCTCGACGGCTTCCTCAGGCTTTGCCGCCCATTGTGTCCCGGGCCCTATGCGCAAACAAGGCTGGCGCGGCTAAGGGTGATTGCGTAGGAGGGCAACGATGGGCCGTCATCCCTTGCTTCACCTCTCCCATAGGGAGAGATCGACCGAGCGACAGCGAGGTCGGGTGAGGGGTTACAGCCTTGATGCCGGATCCCCCTCACCCGGCGCGCTGCGCGCGCCGACCTCTCCCCGACGGGGCGAGGTAAAGAGCCGCCCATGACCGTCATCACCGATCCCCTGTTCTACGCGCTGGCGATACCGGCGGTGATCGCGCTCGGGCTGTCGAAGGGCGGCTTTGCCGGCATCGGGCAGATGGCGACGCCGATGCTGGCGCTGATCATGCCGCCGCTGGAAGCCGCCGCGATCATGCTGCCGATCATGATCATCCAGGACGCCAACGCGGTGTGGGTCTACCGGAAGGACTGGAGCGGGCGCATCGTCGCCGTGTTCGTCAGCGGATCGGTGGCCGGTATCGGCATTGCCTGGTGGCTCGCTTCCTATATCTCCGACGACGCGGTGCGCCTTTCCATCGGCGTCATCACCATCGCGTTCGTCGCCTATTCCTTTATCGGCATGCTGAGCGTGCCGCGCGAACCGACGCGGCCGGGCGTCGCCTCCGGCATGTTCTGGGGCGCACTGTCGGGCTTCACCTCGACCATCTGCCAGGCCGGCAGCCCGCCCTATCAGATGTATGCGCTGCGGCTGCGCCTGCCGAAGATGACCTTTGTCGGCACCACGGCGATCACCTTCGCGCTGATCAACTGGATCAAGGTGATCCCCTATTTCGCGCTCGGGACATTTTCGACCAAGGGGCTCGGCACCTCGCTGGTGCTGCTGCCGCTGGCGCTGGCCGCCAACTGGCTGGGCTTCTGGCTGGTGCGGGTGACGCCGCAGGAAACCTTCTACCGCATCATGCTGGTCGTCATGCTGCTGCTGTCGATCGAGCTGACGCGCGAGGGCGTGGTCGATCTGTGGCTGCGCTAGACGGCAATTGCTTGACGGCCCGGACTTCCGCTAACGTTTGCCCGATGAGGGGAAACGACCAATGGCGCAAACGCCTGCCGACAAGACCCAGTACGATATCGATCTCGACCGCAACCCGGCCAATTACCAGCCGCTGACGCCGCTCGGCTTTCTCGAACGCGCGGCGAGCGTGTTTCCGGACCGCACCGCCATCATCCATGGGCGGCTGCGGCGGTCCTACGCCGAGTTCTACACGCGGTCGCGGCGGCTCGCCTCGGCGCTGGCCAAGCGCGGCATCAAGCGCGGCGATACTGTGAGCGTGATGCTCGCCAATACGCCGGCGATGCTGGAGGCCCACTACGGCGTGCCGATGTGCAAAGGCGTGCTCAACACGCTGAACACGCGGCTCGACGCCGCGATCCTCGCCTTCTCACTCGATCACGCGGACGCCAAGGTGCTGATCACCGACCGCGAATTCTCCAAGGTCATCAAGGAGGCCCTCAGCCTCGCCAAGGTGAAGCCGCTGATCATCGATTATGACGATCCGGAATATTCCGGTGCCGGCGAACGCCTCGGCGGGATCGAGTACGAGGATTTCCTCGCCGAAGGTGACGCCGCTTATGCCTGGGCCATGCCCGACGACGAATGGGACGCCATCACGCTCAATTATACGAGCGGCACCACCGGCGATCCAAAGGGCGTGGTCTATCACCATCGCGGCGCGCATCTGCTCGCCGTCGGCAACATCGTCACCTGTTCGATGGGCAAGCATCCGGTGTATCTGTGGACGCTGCCGATGTTTCACTGCAACGGCTGGTGCTTCCCGTGGTCGATCTCGGTGGTCGCCGGCACCCATGTGTGCCTGCGCGCGGTGCGCGCCAAGGCGATGTATGACGCTATTGCCGATCACAAGGTGACGCATCTGTGCGGCGCGCCGATCGTGATGGCGACCTTGCTCAACGCGCCCGAGGCGGAGAAGAAGCCGCTGCCGCATGTCGTCGAATTCTTCACCGCCGCCGCACCGCCGCCGGAGGCCGTGCTCGCGTCCATGAAGGAGGCGGGCTTCAACGTCACGCATCTCTACGGGCTGACGGAGTGTTACGGGCCGTCGGTGGTCAATGACTGGCATACCGAATGGAATGCGCTGCCGGCTTCCGAACAGGCGCACAAGAAGGCGCGTCAGGGCGTGCGCTACGGCGCGCTGGAAGCGCTCGATGTGCGCGATCCCGAAACCATGGTGCCGGTGCCGCGCGACGGCGAGACCATGGGCGAAGTCATGATGCGCGGCAACGTGGTGATGAAGGGCTATCTCAAGAACCTGAAATCCACCGATGCGGCCTTCGCCGGCGGCTGGTTCCACACCGGCGATCTCGGCGTCATGCATCCGGACGGCTACATCCAGCTCAAGGATCGCTCCAAGGACATCATCATTTCCGGCGGCGAGAATATTTCGTCCATCGAGGTCGAGGATGCGCTGTACAAACATCCGGCGGTGATGGCGGTCGCGGTTGTGGCCAAGCAGGACGACAAATGGGGCGAGACGCCATGCGCCTTCGTCGAGCTCAAGCCCGGCGCGCAGGCCAGCGCCGAAGACCTGACGGCGTGGTGCAAGAAGCAGCTCGCCGGCTACAAGGTGCCGCGCCATTTCGTGTTCGCCGAAATTCCGAAGACGAGCACGGGGAAGATTCAGAAGTTCAGGCTGAGAGAGATGACGAAGGCGGTGTGACGGCGGCGCAGAACATCTCGCCTTTGCGGCCGTGCCGTCAGCAGGCCTTAACTCTCAGGGAGTAGCCTATTCGACATGCTGAACGAACGGCTGCGCCGACTTCCCTATCTGCTTCACACCAACCGAGAGCTTGGCTTGATGCTTCGCGCCATCAAGCCTCTCGCCTATTTCATGGAAGTCGTGGGCCATGAGCCGGATATCTGCCTACGATATTGGCGCATGTTCGACGGGCACGTCGCTCTTGGCCGCCTGATAAAACGCGAAACGTTCGAACCGGCTCCTGGTTTACCACACCTTCAATGCCGAAAGTTGTTTTACGCCTTGCCCGGACGCGAATGGCGGATCGATGCCATGCTGGCACTCGTATCGGAACCGAGAGCATGGTCGGCCGACCGCGAGCGCCGCTTTGGCGAATTGCTCGGTTATGAGACTTGGCAGAATGACCATTGGCTGACGCACTGTTTTAGCCCCCACCCTAATAGCCCCGGCTGAACGGCTTGAGCGCGCTGTCGTTGGTCATTCCGTCGAGCATCCTTTGGTAGCCGCGAGTTCCGCTGGCGTGCTCGTTGGCCAGACGCTTGCGGCAGTCGTTGTACTCCACCGAGCCGGGCTGCTGGCCGGACGAGCGGCACTTGGCATCGTCGGCCGCCACCTGGTCCTGCGACGACGCCTCGAGGTTCGCCTTTCGCGTCTCATCGTATTGCGCACAGCCAACGAGAGACGTCAGGACCACAAGCGTCAAAACAAACCGCATCGAAAATCTCCTTGCACGACTCTCACGGGCGCGCCCCGGCATGAGGCCCGCGAAAGGCTGCACCTTTCGGGACCGCCGCGCTAGATGTGTTCGCCGGGATAGGCCCCCCACAGGCGCGTCTGCCGCACATAGCCGCTGCGCGACTTCACATCGACTTCGCACCAATTGCCGTCACAGCTTTCAATTCCGACCAGCAGCTTGCGCTGCAGATAAGCGACGACCGGCGCCTTGGCCGAGGCGTCGCTGCGCATCGGCACTGTCGTCAGTGCCGACCACGGCGCGACGACGCCGAAGCGCCGGCCGCTGAGCAGCGCGGCGTTGATCCAGCCTTCCTTGCCGTCCCAGTCACGGACGCGGCGCCAGTGGCCGTATTCGGCGGTGACCTCGACCGGCAGCGAGCGGCGCACGAAAGTCCAGAGAATGCGATAGCCGGTGCCGGGCCCTACGCGCACATTGGCCGGACGCGCCTTCACCGATACGAAGCGCGGCATCGGATAGCCGGTCACCGGCCCGGCCTCGACCCCGTTGGCGGCGAGCGCGGCCGGCAGCGCGATCAACATCGCAAGCAGGACTGTAGCATTCAGGATGCATCGATTCATCGGGATGACTTATAACGGCTATTCGGCCGCGTCACCGAACCATGAAGTCGCGATGGAACTATGGCCGCTCCGGGGTTAAGAATGACGCCTGGAGAGAACCATGCCCGACATCCTCATCACCGACGAAGGCCCCGTTCGCGTCATCCGGATGAACCGGCTCGACAAGAAGAACGCGCTGACACTGCCGATGTACGAAGAGATGGCGGAGGCGATCGGCGGCGCCGCCCATGACGCCGGCGTCCGTTGCCTGATGATGGCCGGCGGGCCTGCGGCCTTCTGCGCCGGCAACGACATCGGCGACTTCATGACGATGGCGCAGAGCGGCTCGCTCGGGCAGCCGATCCTCAACTTCCTCTATGCGCTGGTGCGGTCCGAAAAGCCGGTGGTGGCGGCGGTGAATGGCAACGCCGTCGGCGTCGGCACCACCATGCTGCTGCATTGCGACTATGTCGTCGCCGGCCATGACGCGAAACTGTCGACGCCTTTTGTCGGGCTGGGGCTGGTGCCGGAAGCGGGCTCGAGCCTGGTGGCGCCGCGGCTGATGGGACATGCGCGGGCCTTCGCGCTGCTGGTGATGGGGCAGCCTTTGAGCGCCAGCGAGGCGAAGGATGCCGGCCTCGTCAACGCGGTCGTCGATCCGGCCGAGACCGACGCCACCGCGCTCGCCGCCGCGCAAAAGATCGCCGCCCTGCCGGCGCAAGGCGTGCTGATGTCGCGGCGCCTGATGCGCGGTTCGCCCGACCAGATCGTCGCCCGGATCGACGAGGAGGCCGAAGGCTTCAAGGTACGGCTGCGCTCGCCGGAGGCTCAGGCGGCCTTCATGGCCTTCATGACGCGGAAACGGTGACGGCACCCCCTGCCAGTCCGGGGCGCGCGTCGACGCGAACCCGGAATCCGGAAACGGCACGCTGAATGTGTTTGCTGGCTTCCGGGTTCGCGGGCTTTGCGCGCGCCGCGGAACGGCACTACTTCCCGAGAATATTGTTCGGCGTGAAGTAGCTGTTGGAATCGTAGCGCTGGCCGAAGCTGCCTTCGCTCGGGCCGAAGCGGAAGGTCGGGTCCCGGGTCTGCGGGTTGCGCGGGTCGTTCTGCTGGGTCGAGGTCTTCTTGTTCGGATCGCTGTAGTTCAGGTCCGCCCAACCCGTTGCATTGTCGGCGCCCTGATAGTTCTCGAAGGTCAGCGCCCTGGCCGGTTCCGCGGCCAAAGTGGCGAACATTGCCAGTCCAGCGATACCGCCGGCGATACCGGCGACCGCGAAGACGATGGTCTGACGACGGATCATGGGGTGTCCCGCAAATCGCAATCCCTAGAGGGGACCATACTGCAAAAATTCATGGCCGCAAGACGGCGGCCAAGGGCAGCGGCCAAAGCAAAGCCGCCGGCGCCAAGCGGCGGCGAGCCGGCGGTTTGCAATTTTACAGGGCCCGGCACCCGGGCTGAAGGTAAAGCAGCCGCCGCTATCGATCTTTGATCGGCTGGATGACGGCCGGACTTAGTGAACGCTGTTCGGCTCAGTGAACGCTGTGCGGCTCGGTGTGCCGCAGACGCTCAATCTGCTCCTTGACCAGCAATTTCCGGCGTTTGAGTTCCACCACTTCGAGGTCGTCGACTGCGGGGTGGCGCTGGCAGTCGTAAATCTTATCTTCGAGTGCCTTGTGCTTCTTTTCGAGTTCCGCAAGATGCGATTGCATCGACATTCTTTATGTCTCCTCAATCCTTGGTTCATCGATTTAGGCGTTTTGGGTCTTTCTCGATCACGTCTTTCTTGATCTCTCCCGCCCAGGTTTCTCGGCCTGCAGGCGACCATGCTGGGCTCACGACAAATGTAAGTCCAGCCCATAACGACCTCAAGGGCGACCATCAGCCGCGGTTAAGTTTCCTTCAACTATCTGCAACCCCCTTGATCGGTTGGAGATTTTTCCGTGCGCTTGTGCGGCTCTGTGGAAAACGTGATAATTGATGTCGCGACCGGCCTTAGAATACCGCTGATGGTTCCCGCCCCGATTCATGGTCGATCCGCGACGGCCGTAAACGACACGACGAACGACGCCACCCAGAATGAACGACAATGACGAGACCGCGTTGCGCGCCCTGCTCGCTCGCCTTGAGCAAGAGCATCGCGATCTCGACGCCGCGATCGCCGCGCTGGCGGCGTCGCCCGGTTCCGACCTCATCCAGGTGCAGCGGCTGAAGAAGCGCAAGCTCGTGCTGCGCGACAAGATCCGGCAAATCGAAGACCAACTGACGCCGGATATTATTGCTTAATCTCTTTTCTGTCTTCGGCATCCCTCTCCCCGTTCGCGAGAGAGGTGAAAGCAGGCTACGCCCGCTTGGCCTTCTTGCGGGCGTACATCGCGCGGTCGGCTTCCGCGATCAGGTCGGCCGCGGCGCGATCGGCGCGCAGCGCGACACCGCCGGCACTGGCGCCGACCGAAAGATGAAAGCCGTTCAACTCGACGCGCGCCTGCGCGATGATGGTTTCGAGTTCGGTTGCTTTCGCCGCGATCAGCGCCTCGTCGGCGTTCCACATCAGCACGCAGAATTCATCGCCGCCGAGCCGCGCCACCACGTCGGAGGCGCGCACCCGCGACACCAGCGTGGCGGCAATGCCTTTCAGCAAGGCGTCGCCGGCGGTATGGCCGTAAATGTCATTGATCGGCTTGAAGCCGTCGAGGTCGATGAAGATCAGCCCGGCCGCCGTGCCGTAACGCTTGAGGTAAGCGAGCGAGCGCGTCAGTTCGCGCTCGAAGCCACGGCGGTTGAGGACGTCGAGCAGCGGATCGACATCGGCGCGGGCTTCCAGTTCGGCAATGCGCTCCTCGGCGCGCACCAGTTCGCGCCGCAGCCGCATCACTTCGGCCTTCAGATCGTTGCCAGCTGCGTCCGGAAATTCGTCGCTCATACGCCGTTGGGGCTTGTTGGCAGGCACGCGCAGTCCCTCGCCAGGCTTGTGAATCGGTCGACAGAATCACTTGGACCAGCATAGCGCGGGCCGGTCCGTTGGGCACGGGAAGACCGGGGTTTTCACCTTGCCAGCGGGGGTTCGGTACCTATAATCCGCCGCTTCCTTGCGCCGGGGTGGTGTTCATTGGGGGAGCGAGAATAGTGGCAAAGCCGGTCGCCGTGATCATGGGCAGTCAATCCGACTGGGCCACGATGAAACATGCCACGGATACGCTCGACGCGCTCAAGATCGGCTACGAGGCGCTGATCGTGTCGGCGCATCGCACCCCGAAGCGGCTTTACGACTTCGCCCATTCGGCCCGCGACAAGGGTTTCAAGGTGGTCATCGCCGGCGCCGGCGGTGCCGCGCATCTGCCCGGCATGACGGCCTCGATGACGCCGCTGCCCGTGCTCGGCGTGCCGATGAACACCCATGCGCTCGAGGGCAAGGATTCGCTGCTGTCGATCATGCAGATGCCGGGCGGCATCCCGGTCGGCACGCTGGCGATCGGCAAGGCCGGCGCCATCAATGCGGCGCTGCTCGCCGCCGCCATTCTGGCGCTGTCGGACGACAAGGTCGCCAAACGCCTCGACCAGTGGCGCGCCAAGCAGACCAAGGCGGTCGGCAAGAAGCCGAAAGATTAAATCCTTTGCTTAAACCCGGTTCGACCATCGGCATTCTTGGCGGCGGCCAGTTGGGACGCATGCTGGCGCTCGCGGCGGCGCGGCTCGGCCTGCACTGCCATATCTATTCGCCGGAGAAGAACTCCGGCGCCTTCGAAGTCGCCAAGGCTTTCACCTGCGCGGCCTATGACGACGAGGCGGCGCTGGCCAAATTCGCCGGCAGCGTCGACGTCATCACCTATGAATTCGAGAACATTCCAGCGGAGACCGCGGCGTTCCTTGCCAAGCGCAAGGCCGTGCATCCGAACCCGAAGGTCCTGGAGACGACGCAGGACCGGCTGGTCGAGAAGAACTTCATCTCGGGCTTGAAAATTCCGGTGGCGCCCTATGCCCCGGTGCATTCGGCGGCGCAGCTCGCGGCCGGCATCGAAAAAGTCGGCCGGCCGGCGGTGCTGAAGACCACGACCATGGGCTATGACGGCAAGGGCCAGGTCAAGATCAAGCCGGGCGACGATCCGAACGCCGCGTGGCGCAGCCTCAAGAACAAGCCCTGTGTGCTCGAAGGCTTCATCAACTTCCAACGCGAAGTCTCGGTGATCGCGGCGCGCTCGGCCGACGGCAAGGTCGAATGCTTCGAGGTGACCGAGAACGAGCACCGCGATCATATCCTCAAGGTATCGACCGTGCCGGCGAAGGTGACGCCCGAGGTCGCGAGCGAGGCAGAGAAGATCGCAACCCGGATCGCCAAAGCGCTCGATTATGTCGGCGTGCTCGGCGTCGAGATGTTCGTCGTCAAGATGAAGGGTAAGAACAAGGGCACGCAGGCGCTGATGGTCAACGAGATCGCGCCGCGCGTTCACAACTCCGGCCACTGGACGCTCGACGGCGCGACGGTGTCGCAATTCGAGCAGCACATCCGCGCGGTGGCCGGCTGGCCGCTGGGCAAGCCGCTGCGCCTCGGCCGCAAGGTGCAGATGACGAACCTGATCGGCGATGAGATTCACGATCTCGATGGCTGGCTGACCACGCCCGGCGTGGCGGTGCATCTCTATGGCAAGACCGAAGCCCGCGCGGGCCGCAAAATGGGCCACGCGACGCGGGTGTGGCCTGCGAAATAGGCGCTATCGCGCTTGCGATTGGCACGCCGGCCATTTCAATGAAGTCCTGCTTCAAGGTTTTGCTGGTCTTTTGCGTTTTGCCACCACGGCCTCATACGCCGCCTGCAACTTGGCGAAAACCGACGGCCCCTTGTGCTTTCGCTTCACGCCCAGGTGCATCTCGCGCAACTCGTCCATGAACTCGGCCCAGAGTTTCGGCCCGCCCTCGTCCAGCAGTTTGGCGCGGATACCGAGTTCGTCCGTCACCGGCAGATATTTGTATCCCCAGGCCGCCATCTGCGCGAGCATCGGCAACAATTCGATGCCCTGCTCGGTCAGGCTGTAGATGCCTTTCTGCTTATGCGTCGGATCGTCCACGCGCGTCAGGATGCCGGCCTCCAGCAGCGTCTTCAGCCGCGCCGCCAGAATGTTGGAGGCGATGCCTTCCTCCGAATGGGTGAGCAGGTCGCGAAAATGCCGGCGGTTGCCAAAGATGATGTCGCGGATGATGATCAGGCTCCAGCGGTCGCCGAGGACTTCCAGTGTCAGATTGATGGGACAGCCCGAGCGATGCGGTTCCGCCATGGAAAGACCTTTCCGAAAACCGCTTGCAATATAAAACCGGTATAGATATGGTGCAACCAGTTGCATGACGCAAGCGGTTGGAGGGAATTCCATGTCGAAACTGCGCGTCGCCTGCTTCTCCGTTTCGCTCGACGACTATGGCGCCGGTCCCGCGCAGAGCCTCGACGATCCAATGGGTGCCGGCGGCATGGCGCTGCATGAATGGGTCCTCCATACGCGCACGTTCAAAAGGATGTTCGGGCGGGAAGGCGGCTCGACCGCCGTCGACGATGCTTTCGCCGCGCGGGGCTTCGATAATCTCGGCGCCTGGATCCTTGGCCGCAACATGTTCGGGCCGATCCGCGGCGACTGGCCGGACGACGCCTGGAAGGGATGGTGGGGCGACAACCCGCCTTATCACTGCCCGGTGTTCGTCCTCACCCATTACCCGCGCGCGTCCATCGACATGGACGGCGGTACCACGTTTCATTTCGTCACAGACGGGATCCACGCCGCGCTCGCGCGCGCAATGGAAGCGGCAAACGGCCGCGACGTCCGCCTGGGCGGCGGCGCGGAAACGATCCGTCAATATCTGCAAGCCGGCCTTGTCGACGAGATGCACATCGCCTTCTCGCCGGTGCTTCTCGGCGAAGGCGAGCATCTCTTCGCGGGCATCAATTTGCTCAAGCTCGGCTACCAGGTCCGCGAACACGTCGGCACAGCGCAGGCGACCCACGTCGTTTTCGAACGCCGCAGGAGCGCATGAGTTCACAGTTGCCGGGCCACGTGACGCGGGCGCGGCGCCTGAAGTAGCATCTGTCAAAGATACAATTTCGGAGGGCGCGATGCCCGACCTGTTCCCCGACCGCCTGCGCCTGCCGCTCGACTTCGATCCTGCCAGCATCGCCGCCGATGTGGACGCGATGTCCGGCTCCGGCTGGATCGCGCATTTCGTCAAACAGAATTACGAAGGCGACTGGAGCGTCATTCCGCTGCGCGGACCCGCCGGCGCGCGGCACCCGGTGCAGATGATCTATTCCGACCCGGCGGCCACCGCCTTTGCCGATACGCCGATGCTGGCGGCGGCGCCCTATTTCCGTGCCGCGCTCGAAGCCTTCGCCTGCCCGCTTCAGGCGGTCCGGCTGATGCGGCTTTCGCCCGGCTCGGTCATCAAGGAACACCGCGACCACGACCTGCGCTTCGAGGACGGCACGGTGCGCATCCATGTGCCGGTCATCACCAATGCGGGCGTCGATTTCCGGCTCAACGGGGTGCGCTGCCCGATGGCGGCGGGCTCCGCCTGGTATTTGCGGCTGTCCGACCCGCATTCCGTCGCCAACCGGGGCGAGACCGACCGTATCCATCTTGTGATCGACGCCACCGTGAACGGCTGGATCCGGGGCCTTTTCGAGCGGGCGGCGGGCGCCGGGAACGGCCGGGCCGCCTGAGATTTCGGGCCTTCCGGGCCCCGCTGGCGGCGGCTAAACCCCGCACCTATATGGGAAAAATGCGGCGGCCGGCCAAAAGCGGCATTTTGACGCGATTGGTTGGACTCGGGCAGGCAGGCCTGCTATAGCCACGCGACTCAAAAGCCCTGCGATTACGCGGTTTTTGGACCGAATTTCGAACACTCGGCAGATAACAGCTAAATTTGCCATCAGCTAAGGAGCAAGCGTGCAAGTTCTCGTTCGCGATAATAACGTCGATCAGGCCCTCAAGGCGCTCAAGAAGAAGATGCAGCGTGAGGGTATTTTCCGCGAGATGAAGCTCCGCGGTCACTACGAAAAGCCCTCCGAGAAGAAGGCCCGGGAAAAGGCGGAAGCGATTCGCCGCGCCCGCAAGCTCGCGCGCAAGAAGATGCAGCGCGAAGGCCTGCTGCCGATGAAGCCGAAGCCGGTGATGGGCGGCCCTGGTGGCCGTGGCGGCGATGCCCGTGGTCCGGGCGCCGGTGCTGGCCGTAGCGCCGCGCCGCGCTTCTAGGCGATAGATGCACCGGGTGGGCCGCGCATGACGCGGCTGGCCCCTCGGCGGATCGGGATTAAACAAAGCGCGGGCCGAGAGGCTCGCGTTTTTGTTTTTGAGGAAGCATGCGCCCTGCCGTCACGCCGATAAATTCGGCGTTAAAAAAGCGCCGGCCGCTTGATGATTAACAACCTGGAAAGGCCGCGGGCGTAACCCCGGAAACACGGGCGACGCGATCCCACAACGGATTGTGTCATGTCGATCTCAGCGACTTCCGCGGCAACGGCCAGCGCCGCGCAGACGAGTCCATTCACGCCGAAACCGCAGCAGCCGCTGACGCAGCTGCAGCAGCAAGCCCAGTCGGCGCACGGCAGCCATCACCACCACCATCACAGCGCACAGACGCAAGGATCCGGCGGCTCGTCGTCGCAGACCGTCAGCAGCCTGTTCCCCGACCCGAGCGCGTCGTCGTCTGACAGCGGTTCTTCGTCCGATCCGACATCGGGCTCGGAGTCGAGCAATCTGGTCGACATCACGGCCTGATCGTACGTTCGCCGCTCACATCGCCTTGACGATCTGCTCCGTCATCTTCTTGGCGTCGCCGAGCAGCATCATGGTGTTGTCGCGGTAGAACAGCGGATTGTCGATGCCGGCGTAGCCCGACGCCAGCGAGCGCTTGATGAACATCACGGTGCCGGCCTTCCAGACCTGAAGCACCGGCATGCCGTAAATGGGCGACGTCTTGTCGTCTTCGGCCGCCGGGTTGGTGACGTCATTGGCGCCGATGACGAATGCGATATCGGCCTGGGCGAATTCCGAGTTGATGTCCTCGAGCTCGAACACTTCGTCGTAGGGCACGTTGGCTTCGGCCAGCAGCACGTTCATGTGGCCGGGCATGCGGCCCGCGACCGGGTGAATGGCGTACTTCACCTCGACGCCTTCGGCCTTGAGCTTGTCGGCCATTTCCTTGAGCGCGTGCTGCGCCTGCGCCACCGCCATGCCGTAGCCCGGCACGATGATGACCTTTTGCGCGTTCTTCATGATGTAGGCGGCGTCCTCCGCCGAACCGAGCTTGACCGGCCGCTGCTCGGTCGCGCCGCCGGCCGCCGCGGTCTCGCCGCCGAAGCCGCCGAGGATGACCGAAATGAACGAGCGGTTCATCGCGTGGCACATGATGTAGGACAGGATCGCGCCCGACGAGCCGACCAGCGCGCCGGTGATGATCAGCGCCGAGTTGCCGAGCGTGAAGCCGATGCCGGCCGCCGCCCAACCCGAATAGGAGTTGAGCATCGAGATCACGACCGGCATGTCGGCGCCGCCGATCGGGATGATCATCAGAATGCCGAGCAGCAACGACAGCGCCACGATGATCCAGAAATCCATCGCGCTCTGCGACATGCAGAAGCCGTAGACGAAAAACACCAGCGCCAGCGCGATGACGATGTTGATGATGTGACGGAACGGCAGCGTGATCGGCTTGCCGCTCATGCGCGCCGACAGCTTGAGGAAGGCGATGACCGAGCCGGTAAATGTCAGCGCGCCGATGGCGACGCCGAGCGACATTTCGATCAGGCTCTGGGTGTGGATGTGGCCTTCCGAACCGATGCCGAAGGCTTCCGGCGCGTAGAAGGCGCCGGCCGCGACCAGCACCGCCGCCATACCGACCAGCGAATGGAAGGCCGCGACCAGTTCCGGCATCGACGTCATCGGCACGCGGCGCGCAATCACGGCGCCGATGCCGCCGCCGATGGCGATGCCGCCGATCACCAGAACCCAGGAGATCGCGCTCGCCGGCGGATGCGAACCGAGCGTGGTCAGCACGGCAATGGTCATGCCGATCATGCCGAGAATATTGCCGCGACGAGATGTGTCCGGGCTCGACAGGCCGCGCAGCGCCAGGATGAACAGCACACCGGCGACGAGATAGAGAAGTGCGACGAGATTGGCGCTCATAACCTGACCGCTCCAAGCACAGAGGTGTCATCACCGGGCTTGTCCCGGTGATCTCGCTCAGGAGGGCAGGTCCTTGCGTCCCCAAGCGGGATGGCCGGGTCAAGCCCGGCCATGACAAGGCCCAGAATAATAGCGCCCCCCAAGGGCATCACTTTTTCTTCTTCTGGTACATCGCCAGCATGCGCGAGGTGACCAGGAATCCGCCGAAAATATTGATCGAGGCGAAGATCAGCGCGACGAAACCGAAAGCGCGGGCCCAGATCGGGCCGTTGTCGTCGGCGACCAGCGCCACGCCGACCGCGAGCAGCGCGCCGACCACGATGACGGAGGAAATCGCATTGGTGACCGACATCAGCGGCGTATGCAGCGCCGGCGTCACCGACCAGACGACGTAGTAGCCGACGAATACGGCGAGCACGAAGATCGAAAGGCGGAAGACGAAGGGATCGACCGCGGTGGCGAGTTCGGACATGGGGCCCTGCTCCTTACTTGGTCATTCCGGGGCGCGCCGCAGGCGCGAACCCGGAATCCAGAAAAACGCGCTGTGCCATCCGCTGGATTCCGGGTTCGCTCGCTGCACGAGCGCCCCGGAATGACAGGTGATGGATCGACGACATTTTCTAGGCCGCCGTCTTCGGCATGAAATTCGGATGCACAACCGCGCCGTCGCGGGTCAGCATGGTCGCCTTGATCAGCTCGTCGTCCCAGTTGATCGCCAGCTTCTTTTCCTTCTTGTCGATCATGGTGTCGACGAAGGTAAGAAGGTTCTTGGCGTACAGCGCGGAAGCGGACGCCGCGACGCGGCCCGGCACGTTGAGATAACCGACAATCTTGGCGGGGCCGACCTGAGCCACCTGGCCCGCGACCGCGCCTTCGACATTGCCGCCGCGTTCGACCGCGAGATCGACGATCACCGAACCGGGTTTCATCGACGCCACCATCTCGGCGGTGACGAGGCGGGGCGCCGGACGGCCCGGGATCAGCGCCGTTGTGATGACGATGTCCTGCTTCTTGATATGCTCGGCGACCAATGCCGCCTGCTTGGCCTGATACTCTTTGGACATTTCCTTGGCGTAGCCGCCGGCGGTCTGGGCGTTCTTGAATTCCTCATCCTCGACGGCGAGGAATTTGGCGCCGAGACTTTCCACCTGTTCCTTGGTGGCGGGCCGCACGTCGGTCGCGGTGACGACGGCGCCAAGGCGCTTGGCAGTCGCAATCGCCTGCAGGCCCGCGACGCCGACGCCCATGATGAACGCTCTTGCCGCCGGCACAGTGCCGGCCGCGGTCATCATCATCGGCATGGCGCGGCCGTAGACTTCCGCGCCATCGATGACGGCGCGATAGCCGGCGAGGTTCGCCTGGCTCGACAGCACGTCCATCGACTGCGCGCGGGTGATGCGCGGCATCAATTCCATGGCGAATGTGGTGAGGCCGGCATCCGCCATCTGCTTGAGCGCGGCGTCGTTGCCGTAAGGATCCATGATGGCGACGACGATGGCGCCCTTCCTGTAGGTCGCGATCTCGCCAGCCGACGGTCGGCGCACCTTCAGCACCATGTCGGCATCGCCGCCGACCTGATCGGCGATGGTCGCGCCGGCCGCTTCATATTCCGAATCGGGAATGCCGGAGGCGATGCCGGCGCCGCGGGCGACGACAACCTCGGCACCTAGCGCCGTGAATTTCTTGACGGTCTCGGGGCTGGCCGCGACGCGCGGCTCATTGGCCTCGGATTCCCGTGCAACAGCGATCCGCATTGAGACAGTCCCCGCTCCCGGGCTTGCCGCCCGATTCCTGGGCCCGGGCGCGCGAACGCCCGCCAGCCCCTCCCACGCGGATTATGCGCTAATGCGACAGGGCGGTGAAGCCGAAGATCAGGAACGAAAGCGCGAAGGCCACATAGCTCGGCGTCTTCGAACCGGACCCGAGCGACGCCACCAGGCCGATGATCGCGATCAGGAAGACCGGGATCGCCATGAACCAGTGTCCCAGCACGCCGCCGACGGTGAGGCCGAGCAGCAGGTTGATGACGTGGACCGCCCCGTCAAAGCTGTATTTGATGAAGCTTTCGTAGGTCTGTTCGTGCGTCGGATAGTCGTTGCCGGTGGCGGTTGCGTATTCGACGGGCCCGTGATCGGCCATGGCGTGAAGTCTCCGGTTGGCTTTGTCCTTGTGCCACAGGGGTTAGCGCAATCGGGGCGGCAGGGCAACGCCCGGACCCCCGCCAGGGCTGTGGACGGGCCTAGTCCGCCGTCAATCCGGCGGCGGCCATGGCCGCGGCCTGCCGGGCGGCGACCTCCTCGACCGAGAAGCGTTCGATGGCTTCGTTGAACAGCCGGTAGAAGTTCAATTCCGCCGCGAGATGCAGGAAGACGGCCCCCAGGCCGACCGCGGCGCGGTCCATGAAGACGAACTCGCGCGGCACTTGCACGGGCCCCAGTTTCTTCAGTGCCTGATGGACGCGGAAGGCTTCCTTGCGGCCGTAATCCGAAGGCTTCACGCCATCGGCAATGGTGCGCACGCGGTTGTCGAGCAGCGGACCGTAGATAAAGCGCGCCCAGATATTGAGAGCGTCGATGAGCTCCCTGGTGAGGCGGCGGAAGCCCCAGGTCTCATAGGCCTTCACCACCCTCGCCTCGTCGTTTTCCTCGAGGCCGCGATACAGGTCGACCACGCCGCCGACGAAGCTCGGCGGGAAGATGCGGATGCAGCCATAGTCGAGCAGGTTGATGCCGCCCGGCTCGCTGTTATCGGCAAAGACCGAGTAATTGCCGAGATGCGGGTCGCCGTGAATGACGCCGAAGCGGCTGAACGGAAACCACCAGGCGGTGAACATCGCGGTGGCGAGACGATTGCGAATCTCGAGGCTGTCGTCCTTGTGCGACAGCATCGTCGTGCCGTCCATCCAGTCCATGGTCAGCAGGCGGCCGGATGACAGCTCCGGCCAGACATTCGGCACGCGAATGAGCGGCTCGTCCTTGAGCATATGCCGGTAGAGCGCGGCGTGCCTGGCCTCGCGCGCATAGTCGAGTTCCTCGCGCAGCCGCGCGCCGATTTCGACCGCGATCTCGTCGGTGTCGATCGCCGGATCGAAACGCTTGCGCAGCGCGAACAGCAATTTGAGTTGCGCCAGATCGGCTTCGACCGCCGACTGCATGTCGGGATACTGCAGTTTGCAGGCGAGCGACGTGCCGTCATGGGCTTGCGCGCGATGCACCTGCCCAAGGGAAGCCGCCGCGGCGGGCTGATGCTCGAACGCTTTGAATTTCGCCTGCCAGCCGGGCCCGAGTTCCGCCGACATGCGCCGCTTGACGAAGGCCCAGCCCATCGGCGGCGCCTGGCTTTGCAGCTTCATCAATTCGCTGGCGTATTCCGGCGGCACCGCGTCGGGGATGGTGGCGAGCAGTTGCGCCACCTTCATGATCGGCCCCTTGAGGCCGCCCAGAGCGGTAGCGAGTGCTTCGGCATTGCCGGCACGGTCGCCTTGTGCGCCAAGGAAGCGCTGGCTTGCCATCCGCGCGGCGACGCCGCCGACTTTGGTGCCAACGGACGCGTAGCGCGCGGCGCGGGCGGAGAAGCGGTTCTTTTCGCGGTCGGGGGGCGTGTCGGCGGCCATGACGAATATCTAATACGCGTTCAGGCGATTAACAGATCACGCGCTATGACGCTGTGGCCACGCAGGCGGCGCGAACGTCGGCGGGCGTCGCGGGCTCGCCGCCGGCAGCGCGGACGATTTGCGCGGCTTCTTCGACCAGGCCGCGGTTGGTCTCCGTCACGCCGAATGGACGGTCTTCGAGGCCGACCCGGATGTGGCCGCCTTTGGCGATGGCCGGCGCAATCAGCGGCCGGATATCGAGGCCGAGGCCGGCGACCATCCACGACGCGCCCGGCGCCATTTCGCCGAGCAGCGCGAGATGCGCGTCGAGATAGGTTTCCTTCGGCGGATAGCCGAAGCAGAACTCGTCCGAGAACATGAAGCGGTAGACCGGCGCCGGCACTTCCGGCATGGCCCGCGCCGTGGCGGCGCCCAGACGCAGGCAGCCAGGCTCATAGATGGCGTAACTCGGCCTTACTTTATATTCGGCGGCGATGCGCATGCCTTCAAGAAAGTGCTCGTCGGGATTGAGATAGGTGAAGCCGGCTTCGCCGCGCGCGATCTGATCGAAGCGCGTGAACACCGCCGAGCCCGGATCGATCACCGCCCATTCGAGCAGGCCCGCTCGGGCAAGCTGTTCGACATGCGCGTAACGCTCTTTTGCCGGCGTCAACTCACCGGCATAGCCGGAACCGGCAATCGGCAAAGTCGGATAGACAATGGCATCGCAGCGCGCGCGGATGCCTTCGATGACCGGCGCATAAAGATCGTAGCTGTCGCGCTGGCGGCCGGTCGCCGGATCGTAGGCATGGAAATGGATGATCGAAGCGCCGGCCTCTGCCGCCGCGACGCCGTCGGCGATGATCTCGTCGATCGCAATCGGAATCGCCGGCTGGCGCTCGCGCGTCCAGGCGCCGTTGAGCGCCGCTTCGATCCAGACTTTGGGCATGGCGCTTTATTCTTTCGGCCAGTTATCCCTGATCCAGCGCGCGAGGCTCTCCTCGCTCACTTCGCCGGCAGCGAGGGAAAGTATCATCGCGGTCGCCTCCTCCGGCGGAACGTCAAATTCGAAACCGTTCAGACCGAGGAATACGATGATCGAAGCGAATGCCGCGCGCTTGTTACCATCGACAAACGGATGATTGCGGGCAAGGCCAAAAGCATAGGCAGCCGCCAGCACGGCGAGATCGCTCTCGCCGTAACCTAATTTATTAACGGGTCTCGCCAATGCGGATTCGAGAAGTCCGAGATCGCGGATTCCGTCGGCTCCGCCAAACAATGCGAGTTGCTCGGCATGAACATCGAGAACGATGGAGGTATCGAGCCATCGCGGCTCGTTCATTCCGCCAATGCCTTATAGGTGTCGGCATATTTGCGGAATGAACGTCGCGCGATCTCCATCGCCTCGGCATGCCTGGGATCGTAGGGGCTAAGCTTGATGCCGCGCTCGGTCTGCTCGACGATATGAAACTTGTCGCCTTCTTTAAGCTTCAGGCGCGCCAAGAGCTCTTTCGGCAGAATGAACCCGACCGAATTGCCAATCTTCTTGATGCTGAGAACGGTACCTTGTGCATCGACATCACGAACGGGCTTATTCATAGAAAACCTCCAACGTTGTACATAATGTACAACGTTGGCGTATTGTCGACAAGGGCTCTGACGACGGCAATCTAGCGTCAAAAAATATAATTATTTCAGTATGTTATAGAACATTACCCCAGCCCCTCCAGCTCCTCGATTAGCCCGGCGATCACGCTCAGCCCGCCGTCCCAGAACTTCGGATCGGTGGCGTCGAGGCCGAACGGCTTGAGCAGTTCGGAGTGATGCTTGGTGCCGCCGGCCGATAGCATCGCGAGATAGCGCTCGGCAAAGCCGCTCTCGGATTTCTCGTAGACCGCGTAGAGCGAGTTCACGAGGCAATCGCCGAAGGCATAGGCGTAGACGTAGAACGGCGAATGGATGAAGTGCGGGATGTAGACCCAGAAGGTCTCGTAGCCGGGCTTGAGTTCGATCGCGGGCCCCAGGCTCTCCGACTGCACCGACATCCACAATTCGCACAATTTGTCGGCGGTCAATTCGCCGTTGCGGCGTTCGGTGTGGACCTTGCGCTCGAAGGTGTAGAACGCGATCTGCCGCACCACGGTGTTGATCATGTCCTCCACCTTGGCGGCGAGCATGGCCTTGCGCTGCGTCCTGTCGGTGGTGCCGGCGAGCAGCTTGCGGAAAGTCAGCATCTCGCCGAACACGCTGGCGGTCTCCGCCAGCGTCAACGGCGTCGGCGCCATCAGCGCGCCGTTCGGCGCGGCCAGCACCTGATGCACGCCATGGCCGAGTTCATGCGCGAGCGTCATGACGTCGCGCGGCTTGCCCTGATAATTGAGCAGCACATAAGGATGCGCCGACGGCACGGTCGGATGCGAGAAGGCGCCGGGCTGCTTGCCGGGGCGGACGCCGGCATCGATCCAGTTCTTGTCGAAGAAGCGATCGGCCACCTCCGCCATCTTCGGCGAGAACGCGCCATAGGCGGTCAGCACGGTATTGCGCGCATCGGTCCACGGAATGGTGCGCTGCTCAACCTTCGGCAACGGCGCGTTGCGATCCCAGTGCGCCAGCGTCTTCTTGCCGAACCACTTTGCCTTCAGGGCATAATAGCGGTGCGACAGCTTCGGATAGGCGGCGCGCACGGCCGAGACCAGAGCCTCGACGACTTCCGGCTCGACGCGGTTCGACAGATGCCGCGCGTCGGCGACATCCTTGAAGCCGCGCCAGCGGTCGGAGATTTCCTTGTCCTTGGCGAGCGTGTTGGTGATCAGCGTGAACGGCCGCAGGTTGGCCTTGAAGGTTTTGGCCAGGGCCTCGGACGCTTCCTTGCGTTTCTTGCCGTCGGTATCCTGCATGAAGTTCAGCGTCGGCTCGATCGGCAGGTCCTTGCCGCCGATCCTGAAGCGCAGCGCCGCGATGGTGTCGTCGAACAGCCGGTTCCAGGCCGAATAGCCGGTCAGCGACTTTTCATGAAACAACTGCTCGATGCGATCCTCGAGCTGATACGGCTTTTCCTTGCGCACGTCTTCGACCCACGGACGGTAGTGGCCGAGCGAACCGGCGGCCATCGCGCTATCGAGCAACTTGTCGTCGATGCGGTTGAGCTCGAGGTCGAAGAACAGAAGATGCGAATAGGCGGTGGTGATGCGCTCGTTCATGTCGCCGTAGAATTTGGCGATCGCCTGATCGGTCGAGTTGCCGGCATGCAGAAGCCCGGCATAAGAGCCGATGCGGCCGAGCACGTCGCCGATCTTCTCGTAGCGCTTCACCGCCTCGCACAAAGCTTCGCTGGCGCCCGGCTGCGAGGCAAGGACCGACAGCTTGCCCTTGTAGAGCTCTTCGAAGGCCAGGCATTCGGTATCGACCCAGCCAAGATCGTGTTTGAGCGCGCTGCTCTCGATGCCCGGATAGAGATCGTTGAGGTTCCAGTCCGGCAAGTCGCCGAGCCGGGGCGCCTTTGCCGCGGCGTTGGCCTTGGTTTTGGTTTTGGTTTTGGCCGCGGCCTGGGGGCGCGATTTGGCGACGGACTTCTTCTTGGTCGCTGTCTTGAGAGCGGGCTTTGCCATTTTGAATTACGTTTCGTTAGGGAAAACAAATCGGGTGGAATCGGCCTCTCGGGGCACTTTACTTAAGCTTTCCGGCATGGCGGCGCGATGGCAATCGCGACAATTTTTCCCTCTTTTTCACCTTACCGGCACTGGCCTGTTGCCTGTCGCGTCCGCTTAAGAGCCCCTTAAGGGCGCCTCCCGATACTGCGCCAAATCGGCACAGACCGGGTCGCGATTCGCGCCAGTCCGCCGCTCTGGGGAAAGTTATGTCGGAAGTTGTGTTGATCGTCGATGACGATCCAGTCCAGCGTCGTTTGCTTGAAGCGATGGTACAGCGTTTCGGCTACAGCGCGCTCACGGCCGATGGCGGCGATGCCGCGCTGCGCATCCTCACCGGCGATCAGCCGAAATCGGTCGATTGCATCATTCTCGATCTCGTCATGCCCGACCTCGACGGTCTCGGCGTCATGTCGCGGCTGCGCCAGGCCGGCCTCGACACGCCCATCATCGTGCAGACCGCCCATGGCGGCATCGACAATGTCGTGTCGGCGATGCGCGCCGGCGCGACCGATTTCGTCGTCAAGCCGGCAAGCCCCGAGCGTCTCGAAGTCTCGCTGCGCAACGCGCTCACCACCAAGGCGCTGGCCGGCGAACTGCAACGCGTCAAGCGCAGCCGCGACGGCACGCTCACGCTCTCCGATATCATCGCGCGCTCGGCGGCCATGCGGCCGGTCCTGAAGTCGGCGGAGAAGACCGCCGCGTCCGACATTCCGGTGCTGCTCGAAGGCGAGAGCGGCGTCGGCAAGGAATTGATGGCGCGCGCCATCCACGGTTCGGGCGCGCGGCGCGCCAAACCGTTCATCGCGGTCAACTGCGGCGCGCTGCCGGAGAACCTGGTTGAATCGATCCTGTTCGGTCACGAGAAAGGCGCCTTCACCGGCGCCACCGAAAAGCACACCGGCAAATTCATCGAAGCCGACGGCGGCACCCTGTTCCTCGACGAGGTCGGCGAACTGCCGCCGGCGGCGCAGGTCAAATTGCTGCGCGCTCTGCAGGAAGGCGAAGTTGAACCGGTCGGCGGCCGCAAGGCCGTCAAGGTCAACGTGCGCATCATCTCCGCCACCAATCGCGATCTCATCGCCGAGGTGAAGGCCGGGCGCTTCCGCGAGGACCTGTTTTATCGCCTGCACGTCTTCCCGATCACCATTCCGCCGCTGCGGCAGCGGCCCGAGGATATCGCCGAGCTGACGCGTCACTTCATCGCCCGCATCGCCGCCGAACAGGGCAAGCGCATTCGCGGCCTCGATGGCGCGACGCTGGCCAAACTCGCCGCCTATCGCTGGCCGGGCAATGTGCGGCAGCTTGAGAACGCGGTGTATCGCGCCGTCGTGCTGGCCGAAACCGACACGATCGGCCTCGATGAATTCCCGCTGGTCATCACAGCGGCGCCCGCGCGCGACGACACCGCGACCGTCGATCTCGACGGCGCGCCCCGCACGGCGCCCGATCTCGACCATGACGGCGCTCATCTGTCCGCGCCCATGAGTCTGCAAGAACGCATGCTGATGGTTAATCCGTCGGCGATGACGATGACGCAGCCGGTGCTGACGCTGACCGATGCTCACAATGACGTGAAAGCGCTCGAGGACATCGAGCGCGAGGTCATCCGCTTCGCCATCGAGCACTATCGCGGACAGATGTCGGAAGTCGCGCGGCGTCTCAAAATCGGACGCTCGACTCTGTATCGCAAGCTCGAAAGCCTGCAATTGACCGCCGAATCCAACGACGCCTCGGTTAACGAGACGGCCGACGCCGGTTAATATTTAAAACTTTAACGATCTCGCGCCGCGTTAGCCGTGATGCAAGGTTGGCGGCGCCGCCGCGTTAATTTCATTCGTAACAAGCGCTGTTCGGCCGCATAATGCCCGGGTAATTGTCAGCCTATGCGCATCCTGTCGGTGCGGTCGGCTAATGCCTGTTAACAAACTGCATCGCATTCGATGCATCTCGTTGATCGGCGCGCGGAGTGAAAGGCGTCATGCTCAAAGTCAGGTTCGACCATTTGCTTGCCGGCACGATGCTGGCTCTCGTGACGGGAACCACGTCGCCGTCTTTGGCCGCGCCCGATGGCATCCGCCAGGTCGCGCCGCTGCCGCCGTCGCTGAACGGCGCGCGCATCATCCAGCGCCGGCCCGACCCGATGCAGGAGCCGCCGGCGCCGCTACGCCGCGCCGCCGAACCGCAGGCGCCCGTGCCGCTGCCGCCCGAGGTCGTGCGCAACGAAGCGCCGCGTCCGCAGCCTGTTCGACAGGAACCCGCTCGTATTGAACCGGCCCGCGTCGAGCCCGTTCGCGCCGAAGCACCGCGCCCGCAAGCCGCCGCTGAAGGCGGCGGCTTCGTGTCGAGCACGCTGGACAAGATGTTCGGCGTCTCCGACGCACAGGTCGGCGACAAGCTCCGCGCCATGCTCGCGAGCAAGGCCGACAAGGGCGATGCCGAGCGCAAGGCGATCGACGCCTTTTATGCGTCGCGCAACTATGCGCCGCTGTGGATCCGCGACGGCCGCCTCACCGCCAATGCCAAGGCGGCGGTGATGCGCATGAAGAATGCCAATGCCGACGCGCTCGATCCGTCCGATTATCCGGTGCCGGATTTCGCCAACCTCAACGGCGCCGATCAACTCGCCGCCGGCGACATCAAGCTTACGCATGCGGCGCTCGCCTTCGCGCGGCATCTCGCGGTCGGCCGCGTTGCGCCGACCCGCGTGTCGGCCGAGGTCGATTACGGCCACCACGCGCCGGAACCGCACGACATCCTCAAGAAGCTCGCCGACGCGCGCGACGCCAACGCCGCTTTCGACAGCTACGAGCCGCCGCAGCCGGCCTTCAAGGCGCTCAAGCGCAAGCTTGCCGAAATGCGCAGTGCCGGTCCGCGCGCCGACGCCGACGAACGCATCGCCGCGGGTCCCGCGCTCAAACCCGGCGACAAGGACCCCCGCGTGCCGCAACTGCGCGAGCGCCTCAAGGTCAAGCTCGCGGCCATCGGTGCGCGCACCACGCAGGTCCGCGACCGCCGCACCGGCCGCGTCAAGGTCGTGAAGCTGCCGGCGGAAGATCCGAAGGCGCTGGAATTCGTCTACGACAAGGCGCTGTTCAACGCGATCAAGAATGTGCAGGCCCGCGCCGACATCAAGCCGACCGGCGTCATCGACAACAAGACCATCGCCTATATCAACGGCCCGACCCAGCAGCAGCAGATCAACACCGTCATGGCCAATATGGAGCGCTGGCGCTGGCTGCCGCGCGATCTCGGCCAGGCTTACGTGATGGTCAACATCCCCGATTTTTCGCTCAAGGTCGTGCGCGACGATCACGTCGTCTGGCGCACCAAGATCGTCGCCGGCAAGCCGCAGACGCCGACGCCGCTGCTCACCGCGTCGATGGAAAATGTCGTCGTCAATCCGTCGTGGTACGTGCCGCAGTCGATCATCCAGAACGAATTGCTGCCGGCCTATGCCAGCGACCCGAACATCTTCGACCGCATGGGTCTCGAAGTGAAGCGCGGTCCGGACGGCCACATCAACGTCGTGCAGCCGCCGGGCATGGCCAATGCGCTCGGCCGCATCAAGTTCAACTTCCCGAACAAGTATCAGGTCTATCTGCACGACACGCCGGAGAAGCGGTTGTTCGCCGCGGACCGGCGGGCCTTCAGCCACGGCTGCATGCGCGTCGAGAACCCGACCAAATTCGGCGAAGTGATGCTGGCCATGGCGATCCCGGGCCCGACGCCGACACAGCCGCAGATCGAACGCCTGGTCGGCCACGACGAGAAGATCTTCAAGATGGTCAACCGGCCGATGGTGCATCTGACCTATCAGACCGCCTTCGTCGACGACGACGGCAAGCTGCAGATTCGTGACGACATCTACGGCTTCGATCAGCGCATCCATACCATCATGACCACCGACGAACGCCGCGTCGCCGACGTCGCGCCGCCGCAGGACAAGACCCGCGATCTGGCGACGGCCAAGAGCAATCAGGAAATCCTGAACCGCGTCGAACGGCGCGAAGCGTCAAACCCGTTCTCGTTCTTCGAGAAGATCTTCCGGTAACGCGCCAACAAAACCGCCGGCAACGAACGCATCATGGCCGGGCCGCCCCGCGGGGCGAGACCCGGCCATGACGCTTTGCGTGCCGATACCGAAGTGTGCGGATACCGAAAAGCGCGATCGGCTTTTTTCCGCAAAGTTCCCACTGTTGCCGGAAAGCGACGCGATTTCGCCAAGTTTGCCCTTTAGGCAAAACGTCGCAACCGGGGGAGAAAGCCGCCCGCGCATGATGCGCGCAAGGGACGGTTAACGAAATCCCGCCAAACACTCTCAGCCGCTTTTCGGGCGGCGCAACAGGTGTGGCCCTCAGCGGGTCACGGCCGTGCAAGGCGTGTCGATGGCCGAAGGGCAGCGGTGCAAGCGGGAACTCGATGTGTCGGTATCCGGCGGATTCCGTTCACAGGTCGTTTCATTGCTTCGACGCGCCGGCGCCCGCCTCGGCATGTCCGCGGCGCTGGCGGGGGTCCTGCTGTTCGGCGTCAATAACGCGCTGCAGACCGCTTCGGCCGAGGGCGACACCCGCACAATTTCGTTCCGCCACCTGCATACCCAGGAAACCATCACCGTCACCTTCAAGCGCAACGGCCGTTACGACGACGCGGCGCTGAAACAGCTCAACTGGTTCATGCGCGACTGGCGGCGCAACGAAGAGACCCGGATGGACCCCAAGCTGTTCGACATCCTGTGGGAAGTCTATCGCGAAGTCGGCGCCAAGGATCCGATCGAGGTGATCTGCGGTTATCGCGCGCCCGGCACCAACGAACTGCTGCGCGCGCGCTCGAGCGGCGTCGCCGAGAACTCCAATCACATGGGCGGCCAGGCCATCGATTTCGAGATTCCCGGCGTGCCGCTGGAGAAGATCCGCGAAGTCGGCCTGCGGCTGCAGCGCGGCGGCGTCGGCTTCTATCCGACCTCCGGCTCGCCTTTCGTGCATCTCGATACCGGCTCGATCCGCCATTGGCCGCGCATGACGCGCGAGCAACTGGTCAAGGTGTTCCCCGATCAGCGCACCGTGCATATTCCATCCGACGGCAAGCCGCTCGCCGGCCATGCGCTGGCGCTGGCCGACGTCGAGCGCCGCGGCAACGAGCCGTCGGCGGTGATCATGGCGCAGGCGCGTGACGCCGGCGTCAGCGATGCGCGCGCTGAAGCGCCGGCCGGCGCAGCCGCGGACAAGCCGCGCAGCCTGCTGGCCGCTCTGTTTGGCGGCGCGCCCAAGGCGCACGACCCGGCGAACGGCGCCGGTTCCAGAGTGGCGAAGCAGCCGGTGGTGCTGGCCAGCGCCAAACCGAAACCGGTGGCGACGGCGCGTATCGTGCCGATGCCGTCGGCGCGCCCGAGACTCATTCAAGTGGCGTCGGCTGAGCCGGCGCCGCAAACCGCGTCGAACGTCATCGCCAGCCGCAGCGGCGTGTGGACCGGCGCCGTCGACAGCGGCGACCTCGCGCCGCCGCTGGTGCAATCGGCCTTCACCTTTGCCGACACCATGACGACCGCGACCCTGCCCCCGGACGGCCTGGCCGGGCAGGCGCTGGCTTACGCGGCCCAGCCGACGCCCGTTTCGACGCCCATGTCGACGCCCATGCCGGTGTCGCGGCCCGCCCGCAACCGGAACGTGGCGATCGCCGCCAACACCCCGGTGCCGGCAACCACACCGATCTTGCCGAATGCGCCGCAGCAGCCCGCCGCCGCGGCCCAATCCGCAGCCCAGTCCGTGGCGCTCGACATCGCCGGCGGCGGCCAGCGCACCGACAGCCCGTGGCTGCGCGCCGCCATGCTGACGCCGAGCCTGACCGATTTCATGTCGACGTCGTCGATGGGCGCGCGCGACCCGCGGCCGCTGGCGCATCTCATCCACAAGCCGGCGCAGTCACTGGTGATGTCGTTCTCGGACGATCCCGGCCTCGGCATCGTCGCCGATCGCTTCACCGGCCGCGCGGTGACCTTCCTCGCCACCGCGACCTTCGCGTCGCAGGTGACGGCGTCGTTGCGGTAGCGGGCAAGCAGCGCCTCAAGCAGCGCCTACTGCAGCATCCCGAGCGCGTGCATATACGTTTCGAGGATTTCCTCGGCTTCGCGGCGCTCGTTGGCATCCTGCTTGCGCATGCGAACGATGGTGCGCAGGGCCTTGGCGTCGAAGCCGTTGCTCTTGGCCTCGGCATAGACGTCGCGGATGTCGTCCGACGTCGCCTTCTTCTCTTCTTCCAGCCGCTCGATGCGCTCGATGATCGCCTTGAGCTGATCCTTGGCGAAGCGGTGCGAGGTTTCTTCTTTATCGGCCGCGGCGGGCATCGACATAGCCTTGAACTCCTTGAATGCGCGTGCGGCAGTCTTTTGCCGACGGCGAGTTGGGCCGGCAGCAGCATCGCGGACTGTAGCAACGTCTCGTCAGGGAGCTTTCGGAATTCGGCGCGGCCAGGTCAAGGCAACGCTGCGATCATCCACGCTGTTCACATGCCGAATTCATTTGGCCGTCACGAACCGGCTTTTTTAGTGCCGCGGGCTGGACTTTTCGAACGCGGCCTTCTGCTCGGCGGATGCCTCTTGCTGGTATTTGGCGCGCCACTGGTCGTAGGGCTCGCCGTAGACGATTTCGCGGCTTTCGTCCTTGGACATGGCGATACCCTTGGCGTCGGCGGCATCCTTCATCCAGTTCGACAGGCAATTGCGGCAGAAGCCGGCGAGATTCATCAAATCGATGTTCTGCACGTCGGTCCGCGTGCGCAGGTGCTCGACCAGGCGCCGATACACGGCGGCTTCGAGTTCGGTGCGGGTTTTGTCGTCCATGATGTCAAAAACCTCTGCTTTCGGCCCTCAACATAGGGGCCTGCGAAACGTCTTGCCATAGGGCGAAAAAATCTGCCGTATCCGCCCCATGACTGAATTGCGCCCCTTCCTCGAATCGCTGTTTCGCACTGCGGTAGCCGCTGCCCACCCGGCCACATTCCTGCCGCCGCTGTTGCCGTCGCCGCCGAAAGGCCGCGTCATCCTGCTCGCGGCCGGCAAGGCGGCCGGCTCGATGGTCGAAACGGCCGAGCACCATTATCTCGACACGCTCAAGCTGCCGGCCGGGCGCCTCGCCGGCGTCGCGGTCGCCCGGCATGGCTATGGCCGCCCGACCCGCGTGGTGACCATGATCGAGGCCGGCCACCCGGTGCCGGACCAAGCGGGCCTCAACGGCGCCGCGCGTGCGCTCGAGCTTGCCGCCAGCGCCGGCGCCGACGATCTCGTGCTGGTGCTGATGTCGGGCGGGGCATCGGCCAACTGGATCGCGCCGGCCGCTGACATTACATTCGCCGACAAGCAGGCGGTGACGCGGGCGCTGTTGCGCTCCGGCGCGAATATCGGCGAGATCAACACCGTGCGCAAACATCTGTCACGCATCAAAGGCGGCCGGCTCGCCAAACACGCCTATCCGGCGAAGATCATGACCATCGCCATTTCCGACGTGCCCGGCGACGACCCTTCCGCGATCGGCTCCGGTCCGACCGTGCCCGATCCGACGACATTGGCGGAAGCACGCGCCATCGTCGCCAAGTACAAGCTCGACGTGCCGGCCTCCGTCATCGACGCGCTCAACGATCCCGTCAACGAGTCGCCCAAGCCGGGCGATCCGGCGCTCGTCAATTCCAGCTTCATGCTCGCGGCGCGCCCGCTCGACGCGCTCAACGCCGCGCAGAAGGCCGTGATCGCGGCCGGCTATGAATGCATATCGCTCGGCGCCGATGTCGAAGGCGAAGCGCGCGAGGTGGCCGCCGCGCAAGCGGCGCTGGCGCACGAGCTGCGCGCGAGGGGCAAGCGGGCGGTGATCATTTCCGGCGGCGAACTCACCGTCACCATGCGCGGCAAGGGCCGCGGCGGGCCGAGCCAGGAATATGCGCTGGCCCTGGTCGACGCGCTCGCCGGCATGAAGCATGTGGCGGCGCTCGCCGGCGATACCGACGGCACCGATGGCGGCGGCGGCGCCGCCACCGACCCGGCCGGCGCGCTGGTCGACGGCCAGTCGGCCGCCCGCGCCCGGGCGCTTGGCCTCGTTCCTGCCGCGTTTCTTGCCGATAACAATTCGACCGAGTTTTTCGCCCGGCTCGGCGATCTGCTCGAACCCGGCCCCACCTTCACCAACGTCAACGACTTTCGCGCGATCGTCGTCGACACGCCATGACGGTCTGCATAAAACACTGTCGATCCGAACACGCCGGCACCGTGACCGCTTTGCTTTTATCTATCGCCAGACGCCGCGTTCTTCGCACCCTCCTCGCCGCGCTGCCGGCGCTGATGCTTTGCGCGTTCGTCTTCGCCGAGCCCGCTCACGCCGATTTCCGTCTCTGCAACAACACCGGCAGCCGCGTCGGCGTCGCCATCGGCTACAAGGATGCCGAGGGCTGGACCACCGAAGGCTGGTGGAATATCTCGGCGCGCAGCTGCGACACGCTTTTGCGCGGCGCGCTGGTCGCGCGCTACTATTACATCTACGCCATCGATTACGACCGCGGCGGCGAATGGTCCGGTCACGCCTTCATGTGCTCGCGCGATAAGGAATTCACCATTCGCGGCACCGACAATTGCCTGGCGCGCGGCTATGATCGCACCGGCTATTTCGAAGTCGATACCAACGAGCAGCGCTCCTGGACGGTGCAATTGACCGACACCGCCGAACAGCCGGTCGATCGGCCGCTGGGGCCACGCGGCCCGGGCGGACCGCCGCCCAGAGCGCCGCCGGGATTGCCACCGGGCGCCGGACCGCCTCCGCACGGCGGCCCGCCGCCGGGCGTCAACAAAGAAGGACTGCGACGATGAGACGTCTGCGCCGCGCCAAAATTGTCGCAACGCTGGGTCCGGCGTCGTCCAGTCCCGAGATGATCGATGCGCTGTTCAAGGCCGGCGCGGATGTCTTCCGCGTCAATATGAGTCATACGAGCCAGGATCGCATGCGCGAACTGGTGGCGATGATCCGCAAGGTCGAAGCGGAGAACGACCGGCCGATCGGCATCCTGGTCGATCTGCAGGGACCGAAGCTGCGGCTGGGCACCATCCAGGGCGGCTCGATCCTGGTGAAGCCCGGCGACACCGTCGTGCTCGATCAGGACCCCGCCATTGGCGGCGCCGACCGCATTTATTTGCCGCATCCGGAAATCTTCAAGGCGATCGAGCCGGGCCACACGCTGTTGATCGACGACGGCAAGGTGCGGCTCACGGTGATCGCGGCCGAGCCGAACCGCATCACGTCGCGCGTCGAGGTCGCCGGCAAGCTGTCCGACCGCAAGGGCGTCAGCCTGCCCGACACCACCATTCCGTTCTCGGCGCTGACGGCCAAAGACCTGTCCGATCTCGAAGCCTCGCTGGAAGCCGGCATCGACTGGATTGCGCTCTCCTTCGTGCAGCGGCCCGAAGATGTCGCCGAAGCCAAGAAGCTGACGCGCGGGCGCGCGCTGGTGATGGTCAAGGTCGAAAAGCCGCAGGCCGTGCACCGTCTTCCCGAAATCATCGAGATCGCGGACGCGTTGATGGTCGCGCGCGGCGATCTCGGCGTCGAAATGCCGCTCGAGAAAGTGCCGGGCGTGCAAAAACAGATGACGCGGCTCGGCCGCGCCACCGGCAAGCCTGTGGTGGTCGCAACCCAGATGCTGGAATCGATGATTTCATCGCCGGTGCCGACGCGCGCCGAAGTGTCCGACGTCGCCACCGCGATCTATGAAGGCGCCGACGCGGTGATGCTGTCGGCCGAATCCGCGGCCGGTCAGTATCCGATCGAGGCGGTCGCGACCATGAACCGCATCGCCGTGCAGGTCGAAAGCGATCCGCCCTATCGCGAGATCATCAGCGCGCAACGCACCAAGCCGGAAGCGACCGGCGCCGATGCCATCGCCGACGCCGCGCGTCACATCGCCGATACGCTCGATCTTGCCGCGCTTATCTGCTGGACCTCGTCGGGCTCGACCGCGCTGCGCGTCGCACGCGAAAGGCCGCGCCCGCCGGTCGTGGCGCTGTCGCCGAAAATGGAAACCGGCCGGCGCCTGGCGGTGGTGTGGGGCGTGCATTGCGTCGTCACCGAAGACGCGCATGACCAGGACGACATGGTCGATCGCGCCTGCCGCATCGCGTTCCGCGAAGGCTTCGCCAAATCCGGCCAGCGTGTCATCGTGGTCGCCGGCGTACCGTTCGGCACGCCGGGGGCGACCAACATGCTGCGCATCGCTTATGTCGGAGCGGACGATCGAGGCGATTGAAGGCGGTGACATCATGGTGCGGATCAAAGCGCCGGCACGGACCAATGCATCATGAGCGTCACACTGCAATTCTGTGGTGCGGCACGGACCGTCACCGGCTCCTGTTACCTGATCGAGACCGGCGCCGGCCGGCTTTTGGTCGATTGCGGCATGTACCAGGGATCGAAGACGCTGAAGGCGCTCAATTACGGCGCCTTCCCCTTCAATCCGGCCGACATCGGCGCCGTCCTGCTGACGCACGCGCATATCGACCATAGCGGCCTGCTGCCGAAACTGGTCCGCGCCGGCTTTCGCGGCCATATCCTCGCGACGCGCGGGACGATCGACCTGTGTTCTTACATGTTGCCCGACGCGGGCAGCATTCAGGAGTCGGAGGTGTTCGCGTTGAACCGGCGCAGCGCCGCCCGCGGACGCCCGGAGGTCAGCCCGATCTATACGCAGGCCGACGCGGTCGCTTGCCTTCAGGCCTTCATACCGGTCGAATACGAATCCTGGACCGATGTGATGCAGGGCGTCCGCGCGCGCTACTGGAACGCGGGCCACCTGCTCGGCTCGGCCTCGATCGAGATCGAGTTTGCCGGCGAAGGCAAAGCCGGCCGGCCGCTGCGCATGCTGTTCTCCGGCGATGTCGGACCGGATGCCAAGCTCTTGCAGCCGGACCCGCAAGCGCCGGTGGGGCTCGACTATGTGATTTCGGAATCGACTTACGGCCATGTCGACCGGCCGCCGATCACGGCGCAGTCGCGGCGCGAGCGGCTGGCCGAACTGGTGCGCGCCGCCCATGCGGCGGGCGGACCGCTGCTCATTCCGGCTTTCGCCGTCGAGCGCACACAGGAACTGATTGTCGAGCTGATCGACCTGATGGAAGAAGGCCTCGTGCCGTCGGCGCCGGTTTTTCTCGATTCGCCGCTGGCGATCCGCGCCACGGAAGTGTTTCGCCAGCACGCGCGCGAGCTGACGACCGACATCGACGTCAATCGCATGCTCGGCTCGCCGCATTTGCGCTTCACCGAGACGGTTGCCGAAAGCAAATCGATCTCGAAGCTCACCGGCTTTCACATCATCATCGCCGGCAGCGGCATGTGCGACGCCGGCCGCATCCGCCACCATCTCAAGCGCTGGCTATGCCGCGCCAATGCGACGGTGCTGCTGTCGGGCTTTCAGGCGCAGGGCACGCTCGGACGCTTCCTCGTCGATGGCGCCAAGGCCGTGCGCATCCAGGGCGAAGAGATCAAGGTTGCGGCGCGCATCGTGTCGTTCGACGAATATTCCGGCCACGCCGACGGCCCGGAGCTGGCGCGCTGGATCGCAGGGCGGCGGCCGATCGAACGCGCCGTCTTTCTGGTGCATGGCGAAGAGCCGGCGCTGTCCGGTTTGTCGGCGCGCATCGCCGAGCGCATCGTGCCCGCCGCCAAGGTGTACGTGCCGGTTCTTGACGACGCCTACGAACTCACCACGGCGGCGCCGACGCCGCTCGATGGCGGGCATCGCCGACGCCTTGCGCCGGAAGCCGTCGTCTCGCTCGATTGGCACAATGACATGTCGAAGCTCATCCTCGACATCAACGACCGGATCGAGGCCGCCGCCGACGACCGCGCCCGCAGCGTTATCGTTCGCCGGCTGAAGCGGGCGCTCGACGCGCAGGAATAACTTAGATCCCGCCTCGTATGAGGGAACTATCGCGACACGCGCAGCACTAGGGCAATTGTCGAAGTGCCACTTCAGATATCGCGGCCCTCGACCTCTTCCTGCAGCTTCTTCACCGTGTCCGGGATGCGCTGCAGGCGCGGATAGACCGCAAGCGCCCGGCGATAGACTTCGAGCGCCTGCTTGTCGTCGCCGATGTCCTGGAGGATGAGGCCGAGGCCGGCCAGCGCGCCGAAATGGCGCGGCTCGCGCTTGAGCACTTCGCGGATGTCGGCGAGCGAGCGGCCGTAATCCTTCTTCATGTAATAGAGCGTGGCGCGGCGATTCCAGCCTTCGACGTAATCGGGGCGGATCCTGACGATGCCGTCGAGCAGCCTGATGGCGAGATCCATGTCCTTGGCCTCGACCGCCTGGCGCACGCGCGTCATCAGGAGATTGGTCGTGTCGCTCGGCGACACCAGCCATTGCGCCCAGATGCGCTGCTCGATGGCCTTGGCGCTGGTATCGTCGGGCGCGATCTTGAGCGCGCCGAACAGGAAATCGAGGTCTTCGCTGAACGGTCGCTTTTTCGGAAGGTTGTCCGGCGGCTGAACCCAGCTTCCCGGTTCGGCTCGCACCGGCGCCGGCAGGCCCGCGCAGAGGCCGGCGGCGAGCGCGGCGGTCAGGATGACGACTGACGTGCGGAATCGGTCCATGGGCAAAGACTAGCGTCTCCGCCTGTCATGGCAAATCGGTGACGGCAAATCTGCGGCTTTGATGGGGGGACCGGCCGGGGCCGGTCAAAGGGCCTGCGGCGGTCGCCTTAGCCCTGACGGGCCTTAAAGCGCGGATTGGTCTTGTTGATGATGAAAACGCGACCCTTGCGCCGGACAATCTTGTTGTTCCGATGGCGCCCACGCAGCGATTTCAACGAGTTACGGACCTTCATCACAATCTCACAATGCGAGTTTGGCCGGGTTTTAAGGGCCTGGGGGGCCCCTGTCAACGCGCGGCGTCGTGGTAGTCGTTTACGGCGGTTCCGTCTAAGGTTTGGCCGCCAAAGGGCCCCGAGAGGCCCGGGCTCACGAGGAATCCGAGGAGCAGCCATGCAGCGCAGCCGCGACCGCTTTCTGACCACCCACACCGGCAGCCTGCCGCGCCCGGACGACCTGATCCGGATCATGTACGCCAAGGAAGAAGGCGTGCCGGTCGAGCCGAAGGCGCTGTCCGACCGCATCGCGGCGGCGGTCGCCGAGGTGGTCAAGAAGCAGGCCGACGCCGGCGTCGATCTCATCAATGACGGCGAGATGTCGAAGCCGAGCTACGCCACCTACGTCAAGGACCGGCTCAACGGCTTCGGCGGCACCGGCAACACCTTCATCTATCAGGACGTCCACGAATTCCCGGCGCTGGAAAAGAAAGTGTTCGGCGATCCCGGCCGCTCGCGGCGCAAGACGCCGGCCTGCAACGCTCCGATCAGCGTGCGCGACGCGCAGGCCCCGCTCGACGATATCGCCCATCTCAAGAGCGCGCTGTCGCAGGTCAAGTCGGTCGGCGGCTTCATGAGCGCGGCCTCGCCCGGCGTCGTGTCGCTGTTCTTCCGCAACGACTACTACAAGGACTTCGAGACCTACATCTACGCCATCGCCGACGCGATGCGTCACGAATACGAGGCGGTGGCCAAAGCCGGCTACGTCCTGCAGATCGATTGCCCCGATCTCGCCATGGGCCGGCATATTCAATATGCCGATCTCGATCTCGCCGGCTTCCGCAAGCGCGCGCAGCTTCACATCGAGGCGCTCAATCACGCCGTCGCCAATATCCCGGCCGAGAGCCTGCGTATGCATCTGTGCTGGGGCAATTACGAAGGCCCGCACCACCGCGACGTGCCGCTTTCCGACATCATCGACGTGGTGTTCAAGGCCAGGCCGGTCGCCATCTCGCTCGAGGCCGCCAATCCGCGTCACGCGCACGAATGGGCCGTGTTTGAGACGGTGAAGCTGCCGGACGGCAAGGTGCTCATCCCCGGCGTGCTGGAATCGAAATCGAATTTCATCGAGCATCCGGAGCTGATCGCGCAGCGCATCGGCCGCTACGCCAAACTGGTCGGACGCGAGAACGTGATTGCCGGTTCGGATTGCGGCTACGGCACCTGGGTCGGCCAGGCGGCGGTCGATCCGCAGGTGGTGTTCGCCAAGCTCGCGGCCATGGCCGAGGGCGCGGCGATCGCCTCGAAACAGTTCCGGTAATCGATCAGGCTGGCGGCGACGGCGGCGGCGTGTCCTTGGCCGCGTCGCCATTCTTCCAGCGCTTGTAAAAGCGCGGCGCGAACACCAGCAGCGCGATCACCGCCAGCATGGCGAGCGCATAGCGGATGTTGTTGGTTTCGCCGGAGAGCGCCTGGCTGCCGGCATAGCCAAGCCACGTATAGGCGATCGTCGACGGCGCCATGAAGACGATGGTGGCCAGCACGTAGTGGTGAAACGGAATGCGCGTCAGGCCGAGCAGATAATTGGCGATCGTGTAAGGCAGGATCGGGACCAGACGCACGAAGGCGACGAACTGCCAGCCATCCTGCTCGACGCTGCGGATGACTTTCTGCACGCGCGGACCGGCGCGGCGGCGAACCCAGTCGGCCGCGACATAGCGCGCGACGAGGAAAGCAAGCGCGGCGCCCAGGCTGCCGCCGGCCAGATTGATCAGGCTGCCATAGACCGGGCCGAACACGACGCCGCCGACGACATCGAGAACGCCGCCGGGCAGGCCCGCCACCGTGCTGAGGCCATAGAGCAGGATGAAGCCCGCCGGCGCCCAGTGCCCCAGGCTCGCGACGCGCGCCTGAAGCGCGGCAATATTGGTGACGCCCCAGAACAGCCAGAGCAGAGAAAGGATGGCCGCGATGACCAGCAGTGCGGTCAGGGCCAGCAACAGCCAGCGTTGGTAACGTGTCATTGCCGGCGGCTGTCTGTCGAAGAGCTGTTGCGGAAAGATCGTGGGCGCGACAGGGCTTGAACCTGCCACCCCCACCCTGTCAAGGCGATGGAATTGTCGGATTAACGGCCTGGGACGCAGTGGTATCCGGCGCGGCCTCTCCCCCGCCCCATCACGGGCCGGGGGAGTGACGCGAATTTTCTATTGCGTGCGGGCGACCTTCGACTTGTGGAAGCGCACGATCTCATAGGCGATGGTGTCGAGACTATCCTCGACCGCGAAATGCCCGGCATCCAGGCGGTGTATTTCCGCCTTCGGCAGGTCGCGAAGAAACGCCTCGCCGCCCGCCGGCGTGAAGAACGGGTCGTTCTGACCCCAGAGGATCAGCGTTTTCGGCGCACGCTCGCGCAACAGCTTTTGCCACTGCGGATAGAGCTCCACATTGGTGCGGTAGTCGTAGAACAGATCGAGGTAGATTTTTTCGGCGTTCGGGCGTTGCGCGAACGCGAAATCGGACTGCCAGTTGTCCGGGCTTATCAGCTCCGGATGCCGCGAACCGTGCAGATAGATGTCCTTAATGGCATCGAAGGTGAAGAACGCCTTTAGAGGTTTCTCGGTCTCCGGCGTCCGATTGACCCAGAGCGCGTTGCGCAGGCCATCCCACGCCGGCGATAGTCCGGCCTCGTATGCATTGGCATTCTGGACGATCAGCCAGTCGAGCGCTTCCGGCCGGAGCGCGAATAGCCGGAAGCCGACCGGTCCGCCGTAATCCTGAACGAACATGCCGTAATGGTCGAAGCCCTTGACGGCGAGAAACTTCTCCATCGTCGCCGCGATACGCTTGAACGTGTAGTCGTAATTCTTCGGATCCGGACTGTCGCTATTGCCGAAGCCTTGATAGTCCGGCGCGATGACGTGGAAATCGTTAGCCAGCTTCTGAATGAGGTTTCGATACTGGTGCGACGACGACGGAAAGCCGTGCAATAGAACAAGCTTCGGCTTGGCCGCGTCGCCGGCCTCGCGATAGGCGATATTGATCCCGTCGATGTTGACGGCGCCGAACTTCACCTGTGTAGCGCTGACAGCCGGCGCCTGAAGTTTGGCCGGCTCCGCCGCCATGATCGGCGTTGCCCGGCTGAAGGCGATCACGCCGACCAAGGCCGCGAGCGAAAACAGAACGACGGCGCCGCGACGGGCCTGGGCCATCCGAGATCGCCTCGGCAGGCGCTGTGTCGCTGACGTAGAATTGATAAGTGACATGCTTATTCCTTTCATGTTTGTGATCGGTCTCACCCGATTTCAGACAAGTAGTTTCTTCCGCCCGTTTGGATAATCCGATATGGATGGAACCCAACCTCTCAAAATGTGGAAGCACTGGTGGACCGTCTTGATGCGATGGCCGTGTTGGTGGCAGCCGTCGAAGCCGGCAGCCTTTCGGCTGCGTCGCGCCGTCTAGGCACGCCGCTCGCCACCGTCAGCCGAAAGGTCTCGGAGCTGGAGGCGCATTTGAAAACGCGGCTGCTCAATCGATCGAGCCGCAAATTGAGTTTGACCGACGCCGGCGCGGCCTATGTCGCGGCGTGCAAGCGTATCCTTGACGATGTCAGCGAGGCGGAGCGAGACGCGTCGGGCGAATACAGCAGCCCGAAAGGCAGCCTGATCGTCACGGCGCCGATTTTCTTCGGGCGCCTTCATGTCCTCCCTATCGTCGTTGCTTTTCTCAAGGCTTATCCGGACATCGACATCCGCCTGGTCCTCACCGACGTCGTCGCCAATCTGCTCGAACAGAACGTCGATCTGGCGGTCCGCATTGCCATGTTGCCCGACAGCAGTCTCGTTGCCACGCGCGTCGGCTCGATCCGACGCGTCGTCTGCGCGAGCCCGGCCTACCTTGCGGCGCATGGCACACCGAAAGTGCCGGACGATCTCTCCGCGCACGATTGCATCGTCCGCGACAGCCAATTTGTGGCGAGCGCCTGGTCGTTCACGACTGGAGGATCGGAGACGGCGGTGCCGATCAGGGCGCGGCTCACCGTCAACACCGCGGAAACGACAATCGATGCGGCGGTCGCCGGACTTGGCGTTACGCGCGCATTTTCATACCAGATCGCCGATGCCGTTCGCGCCGGATCCCTTATTGCTGTGCTTGAAGAATTTGAGCCCGAGCCGTTCCCGGTTAGCCTGGTCTATACGGCGCAAGGTCCGTTGCCGATCAAACTGCGTGGCTTCATCGACTTCGCCGCTCCGCGGCTGAAAGCCACCTTCGCCGCGATGGCGTCTTGATTATTTCAAATCCTTAGACGGCGGCTTTCTTGCGTGAGCCCGTCATAGCCCCAGGACTGAGCCGGCACTTCGGTGACGACGACATAACTGGCGGGATTGAGATCGGGCCCGAAGACGTCTTTCAGCAACATCATGGTGTCGCCGATGAAGCGGGCCTTTTGTTCATCCGAGTTCGTGCCCTTCGTGACAGTCGCATCGACATGAACGGCGCTGCGCATGGCGGCGCGGCCGATGCTCCAACTGCCGGCGCCGGGCTGCTCGACCAGGACGCTCGTCAAATCTCCAACCTTGTCCAGAACCCGCTCCATCAGGTCCGTGATTTCGGTTTGCAGACGGGAAATCTGTTCGGGCCGCAAGGACGGCGCCAACGCGGCAACGCGGACGAATGGCATCTGATAACTCCGGCGGGTTGTCGATTGCTGCCCCGGGTTGCGAGGTCCGGCACCAATTCCGCGTCCGATCGCCAGAGAACGCAGAAACCGCACAACCGCCCCTTCCAAAATTCGGAAGGGCCCGGCGGCGTCCGCGACGACGGGCGGGTGAACCGGAGATGAGACGGCCCCCAGTCGCGGACTGAGGGCCGTTTCCAGAATGGCTTCAGCCGCGATCAGTGCGACATGATGCCGACGAGGCTGCGATCGAACACCATCATCAGCTTGCCGTCGTGCATGAAGAACACGGTGCCCGGCTGCACGACCTGCGCGCGCGCCATGACGTCGGCGCCCGGCGTCGTGAGGTTGCCCACCATCGCATGGCCCTGCATGTCGATGAAGTAGCCCTGGTTGGCCTTGATCGACAGTTCGGTGGCATCGGAAGCATGGGCGGCGCCGGCGAGAGTCAGCGCGAGACCGGCGGCGAGAATCGTCTTTGTGAAGATCGACATTGGTTTATTCCCCTTGGGTTCAATTGATTTCGCAAGTTCGTTGCGAAGCCACCGTGTGGATGACGCTCGGAACCTAGGGGCCGTCGACACCGATTGATAATGCCGTGATGGTATCGATATCATAACGCACCGACATTATCGGCCGTGTTACTGATGCGATGCACGCCGTCAATGATAGTGTCGGCGCCATGCAGCGAGGACGTCGTGAGCGATCAAGGCAAACCCGTTGAATCATTGGCCGAGGCGCTGGCGCAGGCCTCCAGCCTGCCGGGCGATTTGACCGAGAAGCTGGCGGCCTATCTCGCGCATAGCCGGCGCTTGCGGCCGGATTTCGTGGCCGCCTATGACCGCCTGATCGCCCACCTCGAATTGCTTTACAGCGGTCGCATCGGTCCCGCGGTCGGTGACCGGATGCCGGATTTCCTGCTGCCCGATCAGCAGGGCGCGCTGGTATCGCTCGATGGCCTGCTGAAAAGCGGCCCTGTCGTCATCAGCATGAATCGCGGGCACTGGTGTCCATACTGCAAACTGGATCTGCGGGCCCTGGCCGACGCCGAGCCGGAGATCAGGCGCATGGGTGCGCAGCTCGTCTCGATCATGCCGGACAAGGCCAAATTTTCCAAAAAGGCCGTCGCCGACAATCATGTGCCGTTTCGCATTCTGAGCGATATCGATCTCAGTTACGCGCTGTCGCTCGGCCTGATCTATTGGGTCGGCCCCGAGATCAAACAACTCTATGACGACTTGGGTCTCGACCTTGAGGACGTTCAAGGAAATAGAAGCTATTTTCTGCCGATGGCGGCGAAGTTTATTGTGTCCGGCGATGGCGTGATCAAAGCGCGTGAGGTCGATATCGACTTCCGGCAGCGCATGGGGCCGCGTGCCATTCTGGCGGCGCTGGCGAATTTATAGAATATTCGAGGCTACGCGGATGGCGGCAGTGCCGGCAGCAGCGTCGACCAGTCCGCGGCGCGCAACATGTTCATCAGACCGGTGGCCGCGGCCGACCGCGTGCGGCCTGCGACCGCGTACAGCGAGACCGTCCGGCGCAAGGAGATGCCATCGACCGCGATGCCGCGCAGATTACCGCCGCCGCGCACCGTTTCCGGCATGATGGCGGCGCCGACATTGGCCTCGAGCAGGCCGATCATGTCCTGATCGGACAGGATATGATCGCCGACTTTCTGTTCGACCTGCGCCGAATGGAGAAGGGCGTCGAGCTCGTCGGCCTGTTCGCAATAAGGCCTCGAAATCAGGCGCAGACCGGCGATTTCGGAAATGCCGACGCGGTTGCGCATGGCCAGTTGATGCGATTTGTGGACGACAAGCTCGTAGCCTTCGTCGAACAGCGGCCAGGCGTCGAGCCGCTCCCAGGCCTCGCCGAGCGGACCGGCGACGGCGAGTTCGGAATTTCCGCTTTTGAGGCGCTCGGCGATGGCGGCGCCGTCGCCACGATAGAACTGCAGTTCGAGGCCCGGAAAGGCCTTGGCCAGTTCAGTCAGCACCGGCACCAGCAGCGTCAGGTTGACGGTCTGCGACAGCGCCAGCCGCAGCGGCGCCGTAGCGCCTTTGGTGTAGGACGTCGCCAGACTCTTGGCCGCAAGGGCGCTGTCATAACACTGCGTCAGCAGCGGCAGCATCATGCGGCCCAGGTCGGTCAGATGACTGAGCGCGCGTTCGCGCCGAAACAGGTCGCCGCCGAGTTCGTCTTCCAGCTGTTTGATCGCGCGGCTCAGCGCCGGCTGCGTGACATTGCAGAGGCTCGCGGCCTGGGTGAAATTAAGGGTTTTTGCGACGGCGACGAAATAGCGAATTTGATGCATTTCCATCGGCAAGCCCCGCGGCTGTCTGCTGGCCGCGATAGTGCACAACGGCCAAAACGGCGCAAGCGACCCGGCCGGCAATAGCGGCAACTCATGGAATTCATAGCCGTTCGGTATTGGCGCCCGGCGCCGCGGCACGCTCTGATCGGCCGGCGATCGCGGCTTTGCCTCACAGGTGCCCACATGTCGAATTTGACGCTTGCTTCAGTCAACCCGGCGCTCGACCGGCCGCCGGCGGCGCAGTGGGTCCATGACATTCGCAACGCGCTCGCGGTGGCCGGCCTGCATCTCGAAACGCTCGGGCGTCTCTCCGGCCCTCAAGGCCGCAAGGCCGCCGATGCCACGGCGGCGGTGATGAAACGGGCGGCCCGGATGTGTGACGATTCTCTCGCGGTTGCGCGCCAGCCCGGCCGCGGCGTCCCCCGCCGCGGCTTCGATCTGATCGGGACGATCAATGAAGTCGTCGCGATCCTGGCGCCGCTCGCCCCGGCGGGGTTTCGCTTCGAGACCCCGCCGGAGTCGCGCTGCATGGTTGTTGCCGATCCGGGCGACGTCTACCGCGTCCTGTTCAATCTCGCCGGTAATGCCGTCACCGTCGCGCGCGGCGGCGGCGCTCTGAGCCGTGTCTCGATCGGGATCAGCTGTCACGCCTCGGCGGTGGCCGTCAGCATCGCGGACGACGGTCCGGGCCTGCCGGATTCGGTCAGGGCAGACTTATTCCGGCGCCATCGTCGAACGACAAACGGCCTCGGCATCGCGATCGCGCGTGAATTGATGGAGCAGAATGGCGGCACGCTTCGTCTCGCGCCGACCGTGACGGGAACGACGTTCGTCTTCGAGCTGCCGTGCCTGCGCGCCGTCACGGGCACCCGCGGTCATGCGAAGGCCTTGGATTTCGCTTCTATCTAGTTCACACATGGGCATATTGTGACGACGGGGCCATGCAATAACCGGCCTCCCGCTTGCCGTTTGCGGCGCTGCTGCTTCAAAAAGGCATAGCCGGAATTGTCGAAGCGCGAGCCATGCTGCCGTGTCGAATGGGAGCCTGCGTGCAGGTGAGGAATCAATGAGCCGGCATGCCAGACAAGACGGGCCGCTCGACCGCGTATTCTCCATCCTCGAATACGTCGCCAGCCAGTTGAAGGCCGTGACGGCGGCAGATATCGCCAAAAACCTGGACTTGCCGCTGCCCACCGCACACCGGCTCATTGGAAATCTGGAGGCGCGCCGATTTCTTCAAAGAGCGGTCGGCACCAAGCGGTACGTTGTCGGAAACGCGCTTGTTACTCTGGCGGGCAAGACAATCGGCTCGGCATTCCGCACCGCGCGGCGGCACGCGGTGCTGCAAAGCGTGGCGTCGGAGATCGGTGAGCAATGCGAGATCGGCATCGTGCGCGACACCGTTGTCGCTTATGTCGATAGCGTGCGGATAACTGCTCCCCAAGGTCTTCAATTTGACCCCGGCAACAGCGCTCCGCTCTACTGCACGTCGACCGGAAAGATTTACATGAGCACGTTGCCGGTAAAGACCCGCGAAAAGCTTGTCCGATCATTGCGAATGGAAAAGCACACGGACAGGACAATCACCGACCCCGATCGATTGCTCGAAGTACTTATCAAAACCCGATCGGAAGGATGGGCGCGCACCAACGAGGAGTTCGTGAAGGGCGTCGTCGGTTGTGCAGTTCCGATCACCGCGCCGGACGGTACGCTTATCGCTTGCCTCGGAGTCTCCGTGCCGGTCGCGCGCGTCAGCTTCGAAGAACTTGAGCGTTTTCGTGAGCCGCTGCTACGCGCGTCCCAGCTGCTGTCGGAAACGATCTTGCAGTCCGAAGGCGAATACGCCGACGAAGCGCACGGCTAATTCGAAGAGGCATATTTAACGATTCTCATTTTTCGGAACAAATCAAACTCATTTATTGAAATAAACGTAGACCCAGACTGCCACCTGCTTATTATTTCCCTCGTGCCATCCGCTGCTTAATTCCTGAGCAGGCAGCAACGGCTTTAGCAAAACGACGCACTCCTACGCCACCTGCGCAACCGAAACGGCTCTCGCCGTGCGGACGGGATTCTATTGCTCAATCGGAGTTGGACGATGGCGAATTCTTTCGACGCGCAGTCGGTCAGGGCTCTCTTCCCTGTCGTCGAAACGTTGATCTACCTCGACTCCGGCTTCCAGGCCCCGATGTGCAAGCCGGTAAAGGACGCGCTCGAACTCTTTATCAAGGAAAGCTACGAGACGGCCGGCCCAAAATCCATCTGGCTCGATCGTCTGGAAGCCACGCGCGGCAAAGTCGCCGCGCTCCTGAACGCAGACAAAAAAGAAATTGCGTTCACCAAAAACACGTCCGAGTCGATGAACATCGCGGCAAACGCCCTCCCCCTGATGGCGGGCGACAACGTTCTGCTGGTCGAGGGCGATCATCCCAACAACGCCTATGCATTCCTCAACCTGAAGAAAAAAGGCGTTGCGGTCCGCTTTGTTCCAATGAACGAAGTCGTCAACGCCGACAGCTTCCGGCCGTACATGGATGCCAGGACGCGCGCGATATCGATGTCGCACGTGACTTTTCATGCCGGGCACCGCTTCGACATCGAGGGAATTGGCCGTTTCTGCAAAGAGAAACGTCTCTATTACGTCCTCGACATCATGCAGGCGGTCGGCGTTGTGCCGATTGACGCAAAAAAGGTTGGAGCAACATTTATAGGTTCCGGCACGCACAAAGGGTTGCTCGTGCCACAAGGGCTGGGTTTCCTCTATTGGGATAGCGCCCGTGTAGAACTGGAGCCTGCCTATTTGGCGGCGATCAGTCTCGAACAACCTCCTGCGGACTTCATCGCCCGCCCGGAAAACATGGCCTTAGCCAAAACGGCCGAGCGCTTCGAGATCGGCAATTTCAATCTTCCCGCCGCTCACGCGCTGGGCGCGGCGCTCGATCTGATCGAAAAGGTCGGCATCGATTGGATTGAAGACCATTGTTACGCGCTCGGCGATCGTCTGATCGCGGGTCTTGACGGTCTCGGAATAGGACTCGTCGGCCCCCGGAGCCGCGCGCACCGCGCCCCGCACATTTATGTCGCGGCGCTTCCCGCCGAAGATTGGCTCGACTATTTCGCCTCCCGGCATGTCCGAGTGTCGCCTGAGCGCGACGGCGTGCGAATTTCGCTCGGCATGTTCAACACCGAATCCGACATTGACCGCTTTTTGACAGTCGTCCGGGAGCGCGGCGGCACCGCTCGCAAATCCACCCAAGCAGCTTGATCTCTTCAAGGCTCGCCTCATCGCGAAGCTTAAAGAAACACAAACTTCTGCGTCACCTTGTCATCGTCAAACAGAGGGATACCGATGTTGAAACTTTGCACGATCCTATCGGTCACAACGATTGCGGTGCTGTCGGCGAATGCGGCTGTCGCCGGCCCGACGCTCGACAGCATCAAGTCGAAGAAAACAATATCGATCGGCTACCGGGAATCGTCCATTCCATTCTCGTACCTTGGAGCCGACCAGAAGCCGATTGGCTTCTCTCTTGACCTTTGCTCTCACCTTGTGGCGCGCCTTAAGGCCGATCTCGGCACGCCGAACCTCGAGGTCAAAATGGTTCCGGTCAATTCGTCGAACCGCATCCCGCTCATTCAAAACGGGACCATCGATATCGAATGCGGCGGGACGTCGAGCAGCAAGAAGCGTCTGGAACAGGTGATGTTCAGCGTTTCGACCTTTGCGAGCCAGCCGTCCTGGCTGGCCATGGCGGCGAGTGGATTGAAGACTCCGGAAGACCTGAAAGGGAAGACTATTGTCGTTACGCAGGGTTCTAACGCAGTCAGCATTGCGCAGGACATTTCGCGGAAGAGTGGCCTGGGGTTTAATATCATTCAAGGCAAGGACCACGCGGAGTCTTTTCTTCTGCTGACGTCCGGGCGTGCGGCGGCGTTCATGGAAGACGACATCCTGCTGGCGGGCCTCAAGGCACTCCACAACAAGCCCGAAGAACTCGCGTTTCTGAAGTCCAACTATGACATAACTTACTACGGCTTGATGTTCTCGAAGGACGATCCCGAATTCAAAAAGTCCGTCGATGACGTTCTTTCGAAATTGATGGCCTCCGGCGAATTCACAAAAATATACGACAAGTGGTTCACCTCTGCGATTTCGCCCAAGGATATGAACCTCCACTTCCCGATGAGCAGTGCACTCAAGGAGCGCGTTGCGCACCCAAGTGACGTCGTCGAATACTAGGCAAATGGGTTGGCGCCGCGTTCCTCGCGGCGCCAACCCATAGACGGCCGAGGAAGGCGCTGATGTTCAACGTGCTATTCGAACAAGGCTCGGACGGAAGCACATATCTATCGTGGCTCCTGTCCGGGCTCGGCTGGACTCTCGCGCTCGCCGTTTTCGGTTGGGCATTTGCCTTTGTCGTGGGAACCATCGTCGGTGTCGGCCGGACGTCCCAAAGCCCCTATATCGCTAGATCGGCCCGCGTTTACGTCGAGATATTTCGAAACATTCCCGTCCTCGTCCAAATGTTTCTTTGGTATTTTGTGCTGCCGGAATTGCTGCCGGCCCAGATGGGAAGCTGGATCAAGCAACTGAGCCCGCCATGGGGGCAATTCTTTCCCGCGCTGCTCTGTCTCACATTTTACACCGCGGCGCGCGTTGCCGAACAGGTACGGGCCGGTTTGGAAGCCCTGCCAGGCGGACAGCGCGAGGCGGCCGCGGCACTTGGACTCAGCAGCAGGAAAACCTACTTCCTCGTTCTGGTCCCGCAGGCATTGCGGTTGATCGTGCCGAGCCTCACCAGCGAGGTCATGGGCATTTACAAGAATTCGTCGGTCGCCCTCACCATTGGCCTGTTGGAACTGACAGCCCGATCGCGCCAAATCAGCGAAGAGACGTTCCAGACTTTTGCTGCTTTTGGAGCTGCCACAATTATGTACCTGCTCCTCGCGTTGCTTGCTTACGGACTGATGTCGCTGATCGACCAGAAGACCAAGATTCCCGGCACCGCGACGGCACAGAGGAAAACAAGGGGATTGCTCGCGAGACGCCAGCCCGATGGAGCTGCGCCGTGATGGATCTCGACTTCAGAATCGTGTTTGAAAATATGCCCTATCTGTGGAGCGGCCTTCAGTTCTCTCTTTCCCTCACTGCGGTGGGCTTCGCGGTTGGACTGACCCTCGGAACCGGTCTTGCGCTTCTTCAGCATCTTGAGGTGCCGGTCGGCACCCAGTTGGCGCGCGCTTATGTGACGCTGATCCGTTCAATCCCGCTCATCCTGGTCTTGTTCTGGTTCTTCTTTCTGGTGCCAATAATAGTGGGAAGCCTTATCAACCACGGCCGCCCGGTTCCGATTGGCGGAATGTGGACGGCGTTTATTACATTCTCGCTGTTCGAAGCGGCCTACTACTCCGAAATCATTCGCGTCGGACTACGCTCCGTCAACAAGGGCCAATACGAAGCGGCAAGCGCATTGTCGCTGAATACGTACAAGACATACCGGCTGATCATCCTGCCGCAGGTCTTGCGGATAACGAGCCCGATTATCCTGAGCCAGACGATAATCCTGTTTCAGGACACGTCGCTGGTTTACGTATTGTCGTTGACCGATCTGGTGGGCGCGGCGTCAAAGCTTGCACAGTTGAACGGCCGGCTTGTCGAAATGTATCTGGCCGTGGCCGTTATCTACCTCGCCATATGCAGTGCCGCATCGCAGGGCGTCGCGTACCTTCGCAGCCGAACGCAAATCGTCAGGGCGCAAAGGTAGGACGTTGTGCGGCGCCTGAAGGCGGCGGGCGTCCTGTACGAGTGACGCGCATAGGCCAGGCCTGCCCGGCACGCGCGGCCCCGGGGCCAAAGCCCGTTGCTCGCAGCACTCTCAAAATCGTCGATTTCGCGCCGGCTAGGCGGGGACGTCGGGTAAAACAAGACGTCGGGGAGATGGTGGGCGCGACAGGGATCGAACCTGTGACCCCCTCCATGTCAAGGAGGTGCTCTCCCGCTGAGCTACGCGCCCTTTAGAGGGTGTGGTCTTATCGGCTCCGATCCGGGGTGGCAAGAGCCACACGGAAGCCCCGGACAGGGTCTTTTCGGGCCGCTCAGGCCGCCAGCATCTTGTGGACCTCATTGACGAGGTCGCGCAGGTGCACCGGCTTGGACAGGACCTTGGCCTGCTTGGGCGCGGTGGAATCGGCGTTCAGCGCCACGGCGGCAAAGCCGGTGATGAACATGATCTTGATGTCAGGGTCGAGTTCCGCGGCGCGGCGGGCAAGCTCGATACCGTCCATTTCCGGCATCACGATATCGGTCAGGAGCAGCTCGAACGGTTCCTCGCGCAGCCGCTGATAGGCTGAGAGGCCGTTATCGTAGGAGGTGACGTCAAAACCCGCGTTTTGCAGGGCTTTGACCAGAAAGCGCCGCATATCGGTATCGTCTTCGGCCAACAGGATCTTCGACATTGCCTACAAGCACCCCGTACCCGCCGGCTTCCAGAAAGCCGGCCCCAGACACTCCATAAAACTTATGCCGGGTAAATAACGGGTGAACCCCAAGCTTCGCTTGGCATTATCACCCGGCGCATGGACAATAGAACGTATCGTCTGGCTAAAACAGGGCCGCGCCGCGCCCTGCCCGCCCCTTCCGGTCGAAAGCGGGCCACCGGATGACCGCCGCCCAAGAACCGCGCCAAAGACCCGCCGCCTAAGAATCGCCGCCCAAGAACCGCCGCCCTTTGGGAATGCCATGATCTGGACTTTTATGATCTGGACCGCCATGACCCCGGAATGCCATGACCTTGGACTGCCACGACCCCGGAATGCCGATAGCCCATGAGTGATTTCCGCCCCGGAGTAGACGGTCAGGACCTGGACCCGCCCTTCGAGATCGTCGAGCCGGAGACCGTGCGTGGCCCGGTTCTGTTCAATTCGCCGCATTCCGGCTCGACCTATCCGGATGCGTTCCTGCGGCTGTGTCAGCTCGACGTCACCACGCTGCGCCGGTCCGAGGACAGCTTCGTCGACGAACTGTTCGCCGGCGTGGTGGCCCAAGGCTATCCGCTGATGCACGCGCATTTCCCGCGCTGCTTCGTCGACGTCAACCGCGAACCTTACGAACTCGATCCGCGCATGTTCGACGGCCGCCTGCCCTCGTTCGCCAATACCCGCTCGATGCGGGTCGCCGGCGGGCTCGGCACCATCGCCCGCGTGGTCGGCGATGCGCAGGAAATCTACGGCCGGCGTATTCCGGTCGACGACGCGCTGACGCGCATCGAAATTCTCTACAAGCCCTATCACCGGGCGCTGCGGCGGCTGTTTTCCGGGCTGCATCGCGATTTCGGCGCGGCGGTGCTGGTCGATTGCCACTCCATGCCCTCGACCGCCGGCAACCGCGATGAGCGGCCGCGGCCGGAATTCGTCATCGGCGACCGCTACGGCACCAGTTGCACCGGCGCCGTCACCGAGGTGGTCGAGCAGACGCTGCGCGGCATGGGCTACACGGTCAGCCGCAACAAGCCCTACGCCGGCGGTTTCATCACCGAGCATTACGGCAACCCGGCCGCCGGGCTGCATGCCGTCCAGCTCGAGATCAACCGCGCGCTCTATATGGACGAGCGGATTCATGACCGTGTGTCAGGTTTCGGGCGCCTCGCCGCCGACCTCGAGGCCCTCGCCCTCCAGATTGGTGAAATTCCGCTGGAGGAACTGCAGCCTTACCGCTCGGCTGCGGAGTAGCGCGCCGCGTGGCGGCGAATTAGCCCGACGAGACGCCAGCCTAAAAAGCGAAACAAGAGCCAAAAGAATTTAGACAAGAAAAAAGGGCCGCTCGCGATGCAAGCGGCCCAAGTCTAGGGAGGAAACGCCCAAGGAGGGCAACGGTATCGCTACCGCATTGCGGTAATGTACGCCGCAACGCACAAATTGCAACGCTACAGACGTGTTTTCCCATGCATTAACGCATGACTGGACGCTGAAATCTCGATATATGCTTTTGGGCTATGCAGAAATATTGCGACTGGACACCATCGCACCGCAACAAGATGTCGCGCGCGACCGCTGGGAAGACATTTCACTATCCGTCGCTGCTATAGCGGCAAGCGCGCCGCCAAGGCGACTTTGACGTGCAGAAAACGGCCGCCGCCGCACGACCTGAGACAAGCCTCCCGGAACTGAAGGACGATCATGACGGCTATCGATTTCACAAGTTTCGTCGACCGGCTGGCGGCGGCGTCCGGCGAAACCATCATGCCCTTCTTCCGTTCGGCGCTGACGGTCGAGAACAAGAAAGCCGGCGGTTTCGATCCCGTCACCGCGGCCGACCGCGCCGCCGAAGAGGCGATGAGCGGGCTGATCCGCAAGACCTTTCCCGAGCACGGCATTCTCGGCGAGGAATACGGCTCCGAACGCACCGACGCCGAATATGTCTGGGTGCTCGATCCGATCGACGGCACAAAATCTTTCATTTCCGGCATGGTGGCCTGGGGCACGCTGATCGGCCTGATGCGTTTCGGCGAGCCGGTCTACGGCATGATGCATCAGCCGTTCACGCGCGAGCGCTTCTCCGGCGACAGCGGCGCGGCGCACTATCGCGGCCCAACCGGCAACCGCGACCTGCACGTGCGCGCCTGCAACTCGCTTTCCGACGCCCTGCTCTTCACCACCAGTCCGCTGCTGATGAAGGAGGCCGACCGCGCCCGGTTCCGCAAGGTCGAAGACAAGGTGAAGTTGTCGCGCTATGGCGGCGATTGCTACGCCTATTGCATGCTCGCCGCCGGGCAGATCGATCTCATCGTCGAGACCGAGCTAAAGCCCTATGACATCGTGGCGCTCATTCCGATCATCCTCGGCGCCGGCGGCATCATCACGACCTGGGAGAACGGCCCGGCGCAAGCCGGCGGCCGCGTCGTCGTGGCCGGCGACAAACGCGTGCATGAGGCCGCACTGGAATTGTTGAACAAGGCGTGATCCGCCCGGATCGGCGAAGCCTTCTCAGTAGCGCGGCGTGCCCGGCACGAAAGCGTCGAAGGCCGCCCAGAATTGCGCGCGGAACTGATCCTGTTCCTGCAGGATCTCGTGCCTGGAGCCGGGCAAAATGAGATGCCGGCCAGCCAGCAGATACATGCCGAAGTCTTCGATCGCCGGCGTCCACACCACCTGATCGTGGCCGGCCGCGACCAGCAGCATCGGCTGGCGTATTTGCGCGGCGTATGCCGGGTTGCTGAAGGCTTTCATCTGCCGCAGCGCCGCGTCGGCCCAGGCGATGGTCGGCGGACCGAGGCCGAGGTCCGGCTCTTCGGCGAGCACCGCGACGTTGCGGGCAAAGCGCACGGGATCTGAGGTCAGCACATTGCCGATAAAATCTTCGCTGCCGGCGGGCTCGTGCTCACCGCCGGGGATATAGGCCGAGCCGCGTCCGAGCAGGCGCATGAAGCGCGCCGTCGGCCCGACCATGCCGGAAAACCGGCTCGGCGGCAGCGCCAGCATCGGCGCCGAGAGCACGACGCGCTCGAACCAGCGGCGGCCATCATGACAAGCGCGAATGGCGATAGCGCTGCCCATCGAATGACCGAGCACGAAGTATGGCGGCGGGCAATCCGGCAGCACCACCTGTTCCATGATGGTGTCGAGATCCATGGCGTACTGTGAGAAATTGCGAACGTAGCCCTTGCGGCGGTCCGACAGCGCGCGATCGGACAGCCCCTGCCCGCGCCAGTCGAACGTCGCCACTGCGAAACCGCGCGAGCGCAAGTCGCGCACCGTCTCGAAATACTTTTCAATGAACTCTGCGCGGCCCTGAAGAATGACGACGGTGCCTTTGCGTCCCGGCGGCGGCTCCCAGCGACCGAAGCGCAAGGAAACGCCGTCCGGCGTCTTTACGACTCCGGCCAGGCCATTCTCGGGCACAGGGTTGGCGGGGATGGAAACGAATTTCATGTGAACTCAGAGCATGCGCAGAAGACTCGCGCGTTATATCTACGACGGACGCGCTTGTCCTCGCGGTTGTCATGGCCGGGCATAGCACGTCGAAGACCGGCGTTAACGCCCTTATGTCCCGGCCATCCCGCTGAGTTGGGCACCGTGCATCCCTAAGCGGGATCACCGGGGCAAGCCCGGTGATGACAAGGGCAAAAAAATCCAGCACTTCAAAGGCTTACCAGCGCATTTCCGACCTCTTGCGAGTTCGGAATCCACCCCCATATCAACTTTGTGCAGGCCAATAGAGGCTGCGCTCGGGCTCCCGGTTCGGCCATTCGGCGGACCGCCCGCATGTCGCTCAAACACGGAGGACTTGCTATGCGTACTTTGGATTTTTCCCCCCTTTACCGTTCGACCGTCGGTTTCGACCGGCTGTTCTCGATGCTCGACGGCACTGAAGCCGCGCCGGGTTATCCGCCCTACAACATCGAGCGCACCGGCGAGAACGATTACCGCGTCACTGTCGCGGTGGCCGGCTTCGGCGAGAACGAGCTTTCGATCGAGTCGAAAGAAAACACCCTGACTATCAAGGGCGCCAAGCAGCCGCAGACCACGCAGGACGGCGAGGTGCTCTATCAGGGCATCGCGGCGCGCGCCTTCGAGCGCGTATTCCAGCTCGCCGATTATGTGGTGGTGAAGAACGCCACCCTCGAAAACGGCCTGCTGCACGTCGATCTCGTGCGCGAGATTCCTGAGGCCAAGAAGCCGCGCCAGATTCCAATCGGCAAGACTCAGGCCCAGCCGCAGGTGGTCGAGACCAAGGTCGCTGCCTAACCTCGCAGCGTAACCTCCAGAATGCAGAAAGCGCCCCGGATGCCCCGGGGCGCTTTTTTATTGAGGACGAGAAATTTCAGGAGAAGTGGAAACCGGTTTCCGTCCGGAATAGCGAGAAGATAAAGCGACTATTGCTTCGGCTCCGGCGGCGCGAGGCGCGGATCGCCGGGTGCGGGCAGATTGTCGTCGTCGTCTTCCGAGGCCGGCAGCGCCACGGCCGGGATTTCCGGCGCCGGCGTCGAGGCAACGACGGATGCCGGTTCGGGGATTGGCGGTGGCATTGACTGACCGAAACGCGGCGTCGGCCGCAGCGGTGTCGGGCCGCCGGCCAAAGGCGGCGGCGGCGCGCTCAGCAGCGCGCGACGAGGACCGGCCGGCTCCGGCGCTGGCGGCGGTGGCGCCTCAGGCAAAGAAACACTGAATGGCTTGCGGCGCGCCGACGGCGGTTCCTTGTGAACGCTTCGCTTGAGCGACGTATTAGGCTGGGCTTTCGACTGAACGCTGGGCCGCGGCCTCAGAACGCGGTGCGGCTGCGGCGGCGCGACGTCCTCGTCGTCAAAACTCTCGGGCAAATCGCTGTGCAGGCTGGCCTGCGTTTCGCGCACCTCGTCGCCGGGCTGCGGCACATGAATGATGCGTGGCCCCCGCATGTAATAGGGTGTGCCAACGCCGTCCGCCAAAGCCGTCGCGCCGGCTGCGAGAAACGCCGCGGCTGCGAGGCCTATGGCCGGCGCCCTGATCACGGGGCGCGTCCGAAGAAGCGCCGGATAAGATGATCGGCCGAGGCCGCGCCCGGCCCTTGCGTGACCAGGACCAGCAGCAAGGCGGCCCAGTAAAGCTGCAAAGCCGAAAACGGATCGGCGGCGACGAAGGCGAGGATCACGCCGGTGATGACGAGCAGGCCGAGGGCGACGAAGCGCGTGCCGAGGCCGATGACCAGCATGATCGGCAGGACGAATTCGGCGTAGCTGACGAGATAGGCGCTGATCGCAGGCGGAACCGGCACCAGCGGATATTGCGTCATGAAGGCGGTGAAGGTCTCCGGCCGCAGTTGCGTCGGTACTGTGACCGAGAAGTCGAAACCATTGATATAGTATTTGGTGAGCTCGGCGACGTTGACCGGAAACCGGATGCCGTCGATGCGGGTCTGGCCGTCGAGGAAGAACACACGTGCCATCATCAGGCGCAGCAGCAATGCGACGGCGCTGTAGGGAATGAACTTGCAAGCCGAGACGAAGCTCTCGACCAGCGTCGTCAGGATCGGACGCTGCGACCGCTGCGCGCGTTCATGCGCCCGCCTGGCAATCGCGGCGCTGGCGGACAGGCCGGCTGCGACGGCCGGCGACTGGCGGACGATCGAGGCCTGCGACAATTCCATCGGCTGCGGTGCCATCGTAATGAGCCGGTCGGCGAGCCGTTCCATTGCCGCCGCACCGCTGGCTCGGTCGGCGAAGGCTGTCGCGTTCTCGTTGGCTTGGGTCATGGGCGCCTCCTGGAGATGGGGACACCATATCGAAGCGGTCCGGGGGCGCCGCTGTTTCCCGTTTTCACCATTAAACGGTTAATCGGGCGCGGATTCCCGCGATGGCGGTGACGCAACGGCGTTGCGCCAAAGTGCCTTGCCGTGGTCTTGTTCTTGCTTGGGCTAAAGGCGCCGCCGCAACAAAGCACAAGGTTCGAGCGATTCCGGCATGGACCGGTCTTGTGCGGCAGGGCAAAATTTGGCATGGTCTATTAGGACAGTATTGCTGTCCTAATAGTGCCGCTGGGGTGCCGGCTTGATTGAAGCGGGGCAGGTACCGCAGCGCCCGACGGGAGCAGCCGCGGGGTCCGATCGACGGACCGGGGGCTGCCCTTCTTAAGATCGGTTACGCTTTGGCTGCGAGCCTGATGGCGGCTGCAATGACGCGGCCCGAAAATCCGGCGTCGCGGACAAGGCCAAGTGCGCCGGATCGAACCGGCGGGGCAGGATGACGATGAGCAAGGGGACGAAGACCACAGAGTTTCTCGGTTCGACCGCCGATCCCGGCGTGCCGGCCCCGATGGGACTTTACGATCCCGCGAACGACAAGGACGCCTGCGGCGTCGGCTTCATCGCCGACATCAAGGGCCGCAAGTCGCATGCCATCATCGAAGACGGCCTGCGCATCCTCTGCAATCTCGAGCACCGTGGCGCGACCGGCGCGGACCCGCGCATGGGCGACGGCGCCGGGATTCTCGTTCAGATCCCGCACAAGTTCTTCGCCAAGGAAGCCTCAAAGCTCGGCTTCGAGCTGCCGGCGCCCGGCGCCTATGCCGTCGGCCAGTTGTTCATGCCGCATGAGGCGAACTGGCAGCAGATCATCCGCGACATCTATGCCGACGTGATCGCCCGCGAGGGCCTGACGCTCATTGGCTGGCGCAACGTGCCGAAGGACAACGCCTCGCTCGGTGAATCGGTCAAGCCGACCGAGCCGGTGCACATGCAGGTCTTCATCGGCCAGGGCAAGAAGAAGCT
>JBAZSM010000016.1:0-57047 GCA_041662425.1 Pseudolabrys sp. | reverse complement strand
GTGGCCTTGATCGCGGCGAGCGTCGTGATCGAGGCCGGCCGTCAGGCGGCGCTGATGGCGCCGACCGAAATTCTGGCGCGCCAGCATTACGCCACAATAGCACCGCTCGCCGAAGCCGCCGGACTTCACGTTGCGATATTGACGGGCCGCGAGCGCGGCGGCGAACGCAAGGCCATTCTCGACCGTCTCGCGCTCGGTGAAATCGATCTCATCATCGGCACCCATGCGCTGTTCCAGGATGAGGTCGTGTTCCACGATCTCGCGCTGGCCATCGTCGACGAACAGCACCGCTTCGGCGTGCACCAGCGTCTCGCGCTGACGCAGAAGGGCGACGCCGTCGACGTACTGGTGCTGACCGCTACGCCGATCCCGCGCACCTTGGTGCTGACCTATTTCGGCGACATGGACATCTCGGAACTGCGCGAAAAGCCACCCGGCCGCCAGCCGATCGACACGCGCACCATTCCGCTCGACCGTGTCGGCGAAGTCGAAGACGCCATCGGCCGCGCCATCGCCGAAGGCAAGCGCGCTTATTGGGTGTGCCCGCTGGTCGAGGAGTCCGAGAAAATCGATCTCGCCGCCGCCGAGGCCCGCTACGAGGACCTGCGCCAGCGCTTCGGCGACAAGGTCGATCTGGTCCACGGCAAGATGAAGGCCGCGGAGAAGGACGCCGCCATGGCGCGCTTCGCCTCCGGCCAGAGCCAGTTGCTCATCGCCACGACCGTGATCGAGGTCGGCGTCGATGTGCCGGAAGCCACCATCATGGTGATCGAGCACGCCGAGCGCTTCGGCCTGTCGCAACTTCACCAGTTGCGCGGCCGCGTCGGCCGCGGCTCCGGTAAATCGACCTGCCTGCTGCTCTACAAAGGCCCGCTCGGCGAAACTGCCAAGGCCCGGCTCGCTATTTTGCGCGAGAGCGAAGACGGCTTCCGCATCGCTGAGGAAGACTTACGTCTTCGGGGCGAAGGCGACCTGCTCGGCACACGGCAGAGCGGCCTGCCCGGCTTCTCGGTGGCGCGGCTCGAAGTGCACGGCAAGTATCTCGGCGCCGCGCGTGACGACGCCAAGCTGATCCTCGAGCGCGATCCGAACCTGCAGGGCGAGCGCGGCCAGGCGCTGCGTCATCTGCTCTATCTGTTCGGCAAAGACGAAGCGATCAAGCTGGTGCGGGCGGGTTGATCCGTCATTCCGGGGCGCGACGGAGTCGCGAACCCGGAATCCAGACGCGATGGCAGATGTTTTATGCGATCAGGACGCCGCCAGCGGATCGGGACCGTAGCGGTTATCGCCCTGCGTGCCGCGCATACAGAACCAGATCAGCAACAGAATGATCCCGATGACGGTGAACGCGATCAGCATCCACCAGCCGGTGCGGTCGATATCGTGCAGACGCCGGATCGCGACAGCCCAGCTTGGCAGGAACAGGCCGAGGCTGACGATCAGGTTGAACGGTCCCGCGTCCATCAGGGGAAACATCGCCGCGTCCAGGATCGACGCCACGATGCTGAGGATCACGATGAACAGCGTGAAGTACCAGTATTCCGAGCGGCTCGCGCGGCCACCGCCCGAAACGTATTTATGAATGCAGTGGCTGATCGCCTGTACGAAATCCATGCCGCCCCCGTTTCGACCTTGCCGGCGCGTCAGAGCCGGCTCATTAAACCGCTTCTTTGCTCTTGGCGATCTGCGCGGCGCGTGCTGTCGCCGCAAGATCGTTGAGCTTCTTTTGCGAATCCTTGCCCGCGCTTGGCTGCACCATGCCGGCCGAAATCAGAAGCGTCATCGCGTTCTCGACCGTGATGTCTATTTCGATGAGATCGGAGCGCTTCACATAAAAGAAAAAGCCGGTGGTCGGGTTCGGCGTGCACGGCAGGAAGCACGAGACGTGTTCGCCCGCCGGCAATTTCTCCGCCAGATCGCCCGCCGGCGGCTGCGAGATGAACACCAGCGACCACATGCCGGGCGCGGGAAATTCGGCGAGCGCGACGGTGCGGAAGCTCGACCCCTCCTTCGAGAACAGCGTCTCGAAGATCTGCTTCATGGTCTTGTAGACCGGCCGCACGATCGGCATGCGGTTGAGCAGGCCCTCGCCCAGTTCGACCAGCGTGCGGCCGACCAAATTGGCGGTGAGGAAGCCGAGCAGCGTCAGCGCCACGATGGCGATAACCAGGCCAGTGCCCGGGATCGGCCACGGCAGATAGGTTTCCGGGCGGTAGGCCGGCGGGATGAAGGGCCGCACCCAGTCGTCGACCCAGGTGACGAACGACCAGGTCAGATAGACCGTGATCAGCACCGGCCCGGCCACAATCAGGCCGGTGAGGAAGTAATTGCGCAGCCGCCCGGCAAAACTGGTCTGCGTCGCCAACCGGACGACGTCTTCGGCCAATTCCTCGCCGGGTTTCTGCTCGATGTCGCTCATAACGGTGGACCTGTCCCTGCGCCGAAATACCCGGAAACAGCGTTTCCGGCACCGGCTCAGCGGTATCTTACTCCACCGTGACCGATTTCGCGAGGTTGCGCGGCTGGTCCACGTCGGTGCCGATGGCCGCCGCCGTGTGATAGGCGATGAGCTGCACCGGGATCGAATAGACCAGCGGTGTCACCGTCGATGCCATTTCCGGCATCATCAGCGTCACCATCGACTCAATCGTCGCTTCCTCGGCGCCCCGCGGATCGGTCACCAGGATGATCTTGCCGCCGCGCGCGGCGACCTCCTGCATGTTCGACACGGTCTTCTCGAACACGCGGTCATGCGGCGCGATGACGATCACCGGCATGGTCTCGTCGATCAGCGCGATCGGCCCGTGCTTGAGTTCGCCGGCGGCATAGCCCTCGGCGTGGATGTAGGAAATTTCCTTGAGCTTCAGCGCGCCCTCGAGCGCGATCGGGAACGAGGTGCCGCGGCCGAGATAGAGAGCGTCCTTCACCTTGGCGAGGTCGTGCGCCAGCCTCTCGATCTGCGGCTCAAGTGTCAGCGCCTGCGCCATCAGTCGCGGCACTGCGACCAGGGCCTGGACCAGCTTCTGTTCGTCCTGCGCCGACAAGTGGCCGCGCGCGCGGCCGGCGGCAAGCGCCAGGCAGGCCAGCACCGCCAATTGACAGGTGAAAGCCTTGGTCGAGGCGACGCCGATTTCCGGTCCGGCGAGCGTCGGCATCACGATGTCGCTTTCGCGCGCAATCGTCGACGAGGCGACGTTCACCACCGACAGAATGTGCTGCTTCATCTCACGGGCATAGCGCAAGGTCGCCAGCGTATCGGCGGTTTCGCCCGACTGTGAAATGAAGATGGCGAGATCGCCCTCCTCCAGCGGCGCGCCGCGATAGCGGAATTCGGAGGCGATATCGATTTCGACCGAAAGCTTGGCGAAGCGCTCGAACCAGTATTTGGCGACGAGCCCGGCGTAGTAGGCCGTGCCGCAGGCCGAGATCGAAAGCCGCTTGAGCTTGGTCCAGTCGAACGGCAGTTTTTCCGGCAACTGCACGCGCTCGCCGACCATGTCGATGTAGCGCGCCAGCGTGTGGCCGACCACTTCCGGCTGCTCATGGATTTCCTTGGCCATGAAGTGCTTGAAGTTGCCCTTGTCGACGAGTTGCGTCGACACGGACGATTTCACCACCGCGCGCTTGACCGGCCGGTCCTGCTCGTCGAACACCTCGACGCTGTTATGCGTCAGCACCGCCCAGTCGCCGTCGTCAAGATAGGTGATCGTGTCGGTGAACGGCGACAGCGCGATGGCGTCGGAGCCGAGATACATCTCGGCTTTGCCCCCTTGGCCGTAACCGACCGCGAGCGGCGAGCCTTTGCGCGCGCCGATCAGGAGGTCGTCCTCGCCGGCGAACAGGAAGGCCAGAGCGAAGGCACCGCGCAATTCCTTGAGCGTCGCGGCGACCGCGGCGACCGGCTTGCGCCCCTCGTTCAGATGCGCGGTGACCAGATGCGCGACGACTTCCGTGTCGGTCTCGCTTTTGAATTTGGCGCCGCCGGCGATCAGCCGGTCGCGCAATTCGCGGAAGTTCTCGATGATGCCGTTATGAACGACGGCCACCTTGTCGGTGGCATGCGGGTGTGCGTTGCTCTCGGTCGGCTTGCCGTGGGTCGCCCAGCGCGTGTGGCCAATGCCGGTATTGCCCGGCAGCGGCTCGGCTTGCAGTTTGACCTCGAGCGCGTGGAGCTTGCCTTCGGCGCGGCGGCGCTCGATTTTGCCGTTAACGAGCGTGGCAACGCCGGCGGAATCGTAGCCGCGATATTCAAGCCGCTTGAGTGCCTCGACCAACCGGCCGGCGGCCGGCCCGGTCCCGAGAATTCCGACAATTCCGCACATGCGCTAGGACCGCCCCCCGGTACGTTGAAACGATGCTGTAGCGGCCGCGACGGCGGCGATAAAATCAAAACCTGTTTCGCCGTATGTCAGCGGATGGTAACGGCGGAAGCCAACAAATTGCTTAATCAGTCCGGCTGCTTCTTCTGCTTCTGCTGCTTCTTCTCGTTCATGTCCCGCAGACGCTTCGCGCCACCTTCTTTATTGACCTGCCGGCCGCGCCCGATCGCCAGTGCATCCGCCGGCACGTCGTCGGTGATCACCGAGCCGGAACCGATATAGGCGCGGTCGCCGATTTTCACCGGGGCGACCAGCGACGAATTGGTGCCGATAAAGGCGCCGGCGCCGATATCGGTCAGGTACTTATTGATGCCGTCATAATTGCAGGTGATGGTGCCGGCGCCGACATTGGCCTTGGCGCCGACGCGCGCATCGCCAATATAAGCAAGGTGGTTGGCCTTGGCGCCGTCTTCAATGGTCGCCGCCTTCACCTCGACGAAATTCCCGATATGAACGTCGACGCCGAGCCGGGCGCCGGGGCGCAGCCGCGCAAATGGCCCGACGCGCGCGCCTTTACCGACGACGGCGCCTTCCAGATGCGAGAAGGAACGGATGGTGGCGCCATCCTCCACCGTAACGCCCGGACCGAACACGACATTCGGCTCGATGGTGACGTCCTGGCCGAATTGGGTGTCGGTCGAAAGAAACACCGTCTCCGGCGCGATCATGGTGACGCCCGCCTCCAGCGCCGCGGCGCGCAGGCGCTGCTGCAGCACCGCTTCGGCCTCCGCCAGTTGCGCCTTGTTGTTGATGCCGCGCACATCGTCCTCGTCGGTTTCAATGACAACCGCCTTCAAGCCCATATCGCGGGCCACCGCAACCGCGTCGGTGAGGTAGTATTCGCGTTTGCTGTTGTTGTTGCTGATGCAGTCGATAATTTTCAGCGTGGTACCGCCCGCGAGCGCCATCAGCCCGCCATTGCATAGGCCGATCCGGCGCTCGTCCGGGCTCGCATCTTTATCCTCGCGGATCGCGACCAGTTCATCGCCGTTCATGACGAGGCGGCCATAACCACTCGGATCCTTCGGCCGGAAGCCAAGCACCGCCACCGCCGCGCCACCGGCAATCGCCTGGCGCAATTTGCCCAGGGTCTCGGCCCGCACCAGCGGCGTGTCGGCGAACATCACCAGAATATCGTCGAAGCCCGGCTCAATCGCGCTGCGCGCGGCGAGCACGGCATGGGCGGTGCCAAGCCGCTCGCGCTGCTCAAACACCTTGGCCTGCGGTGCGATCTTGCGCGCCTCGCGCGCGACATCGTCGCGACCAGGCCCGACGATCACCGCGATTCCGGCGCCGCCCGCTTTGGCGGCCGCCGTCAGGACATGCGCCAGCAGGCTGCGATGGCCGATCGCGTGCAGCACTTTCGGCAATGACGAGCGCATACGCGTGCCCTCGCCGGCGGCAAGCACGATGGCGAGGCATGAGCGGGTCTGGCCGGTCGGCTGCTGCATCCGTTTGTTCTCAAGGCGTTAGCGGAGCGACGCCGGGCACCGGCGAACTCCCGAAGCCAGCATTGCCGGATTCTGCTAATGTTTTCAATGACCTGATTCGCCGCTTTTGAGGAACCTATGGCCGACGACTTAGAGCCGCCTGAGCTCGGACCTTTGCGTGATAACAGCGTTCTTTGGCGCCTGAGCCTGTGGGGCGGCGCCGCGACCGTGGCTGTCGCCGCCGCGGCGCTGATTACGCAATCCGATATCGGCGCCGACCGGCTGCTCGCCGTGCTCGCGCCGCAGAGCCAGATCGCGAGCTCTGCCGGGCCCCAACTTGCCAGCAATGACGACCTCGTCCGGCGGGTCGAAGCCCAGCGCGTGGACGAAAACCGCCGTCTCGAGGCCCGCATCCGCGAACTCTCGGCCGATCGCGATCGGCTCAATTCGCGCGTCGCCCTGCTGGAACAGAATTTGAGTGACGTTACCGGCTCGATCAAACGCGACCTTGCGGTAATCGCCGCGACCTCGCCCAAGGCCATGCCGGCCGCGCACCCCGCCAGTCCGGCGCCGGTCCTCACCGCACCGCCCGCGACCGCCGCCGCACCCGAAGCGGCCGCGTCAACGCGCAAGAACGACACGAAAGCGATGCCGCCGCCCGAGGCAGCGCCCGCACCGGTGGCTGAAGCGCGGAAGCCCGCCGAAGCTGCCATCGCGCCGCCGCCGCAAATCGCCCTCGTGCCGATGCCGCCGGCGCGCGTCGCCGCCGTGACGCCGCCGGCGCAGGTCGCAGAGCACAAGCCGGAGCTCGCCATCGAAATCGGTGGCGCGCGCACGATGGATATTCTCAACGCCCGCTGGGTCGCGGTGAAGGCGAATTTCGGTCCGCTGATCGAGGGGCTCAGCCCGCTGGTCCGCCATGATGCCCGGCCCGGCATCATTCCCTATCGCCTGATCGTCGGCCCGTTGCCGAACGGCGCGGCGGCCGCACAACTCTGCAGCCGCTTCGCCGCCTCGAAGGTGCCCTGTCGCACCACCGAATTCACAGGCGACAAATTCGCCCAGCCATAGAGCGGCCCGATCCATCCAATTGCTCTCCCTTGGGCGCGGCGGCATACTCCGCCGCGCATTGGAATGGGCATGAGCAAGAATTCGAGCATGGAACCGACGCCGACCGGACTTTTTCTGCCGAACGCGCGCGCGACCAACGTCCTGCTGATCGTCGGCTTTGCCGCGCTCGGCTATGCGCTTTACGTGCGTTACATGGGCATCGAGCAGTCGGCCGTCGGGCTTGCCTGCAATGCCGGGCTCGACACGGCGATGTGCACGCAGCGCCGCGTGCTGGCCGCCTTGTTCGATCGTTCGCTGATCGGCTTTGCGGCGGTTATCCTCGCCGCGATCCATCTCTTGCGGCCGACGCTCGTGATCTTCGCGCTGGCGCTGGCGATGGCCTGCATGGGCGTCGTGCTTTACAACACCGCGCTGTCGTCGCTGGCCATTGGCCTGTTGCTGCTCAGCTTCTCGCGTCGCGTACCCGAGCCAAACTGAGCGCGAACGCGACCAGCGCCGCGCACATCCACAGCGACTGCCAGTTCGCCAGCGTTTCGTTCGGCACGATGTAGATCACCGACGCCGCGAGTACGAGCGCCGCGCCGATTTCGGTCACAGGCCGCGTGCCTTGCGGCCGTGGCACCGCGAAGCTGGCGACGAAGAATGGCACCGCGGCACCGATCAGCGGCGCGAACGGAAAATCCTTGTACCGCGGGTCGAACACCAGCCCCAGCTCCGAAATCACCGCGACCAGGATGGTCAGTATTGCGACGCAGCCGACGGCGACAGTCGTTTTGTGACGGGTGCGCCCGCTTTCCGGCCCCATGATACGCGCGATAGCCGGCTGCGGAATGCCGCGCATGATCGCCACTGACAAAACCAGCGGCGACGCAAAGGCCGCCGCCGCCAGTGCCAGAGACCGGATCCAGCCCCCGAGGCCGATGCTTTCAATCGGCACGTTGAAAATGGTCCAGCCGAGCGTGGTGCCGCCGGCCACCGCATTCAGCGACACCGCCAGCCAGAGCGCCGCTGATGCCTTCGACAAATATGAGTGGCGCCGCGCCCATAGCGCCACGCCGAAAACGAGGATGGCGTAAGCGATGCCGCCGGCGGCTTGCGTCTTCCAGTACGGATGGTTGGAGACCGGCTCGCCCCAGCCGAACTTCATGGCCCGGCTGCTGTCGTCGAACAGGCCCCAGTGACCGCCCACCACGCCTTCCTGTGCGCGCTTCCAGGGCGCGTCAAAGGCCTCGATGACGTTGACGTGGTACTTGCCCTGTGCCGCCCGCGCCAGAACCTGCTGGATCACCTGCGCCTGGTTGGCCGGCGACGGCAAGGCGCCCTCGCGCATGCGGCCCTGGCTGGGCCAGCCGACCTCGCCGATGATCACGTCCTTCGGCGCAAAGGCGGAAGCGATACGTTGCCGGATGGCGTCGACATGGGCCGCCGCCTGATCGGCCGGGATCGGGAAGTCCTCCCAGTAAGGCAGGATATGGACAGTTATGAAGTCGACGGCGGAAGCGACTTCGGGCGCCCTCAGCCAGAATTCCCAAACATCGGCATAGGTCACCGGCACCTTGGCGCGCAGCTTGACGCTGCGGATCAGCGCCGCAAGGTCGGGGGCCGATATGTCGCCGCGCAGCAGTGCCTCGTTGCCAACGATAATGGCCCGAACCGTATCCGGATATCGCTCGGCGAGACCGAGCGCGGCCTCGATCTGAACCTTTGTCTTGACCGGGTCGTTCGACACCCAGGCACCCTGCAGCACCTTCATGCCGTAGCGGGCCGCGATCGGGACCACGTTCTCTATGCCCTGGTCGGTCGCATAAACCCGCACGCAATCGGTAACGCGTGACAGTTGTGCGATGTCCTGCTCGATCTGCGCCGCCGGGATCACCGTCGCGGAATCGTGGGGCGTCTGGCTGCCGCGAAACGGTGCGTAAGACAGGCACCACAGCTTGTCGCCGGGCGAAAGCGGCGCATTCGGCATCGGTTCCGGCCTGCCGAGCCACGTCCACACGGCGGCGATAATGGCCACCGAGGCGGCAAGGCAGGCAATGGCGAGGCGCATAGGGTACCCGAGGCAGAAGCGTTCAAGGGGCGGGACGTCATTCGAACCGGCTTATAGCTTGGACTTGCCTGCGCCGGAATGCGCCCGTCGCAGCAAGTGCGCGGTTTGCAAACGGTCCGGCCTGAAGACACGGGGCAATTGAACGCCGTCAGGTCCTGGGCGCTGCCGCCGTCCGCGCGTTTACGGAAAACAAGCGAACCACTGGACAAAGGCCTATGACTGGGGCCAAGTTTTGCGGCGCGGAAGGTGGAGCGCTGCCCGGCGACCTTGAAGGTCGTCCGGCTCGAACAGCCTTCGGGGGATGAGGGACAGTTGGGCCGGGGGGCTCAAACGGACTTCAGTCATTCAGCGCCGGTTCAGCCAGGACGCCGCATAAGCGTCTCAATCCACCCCCAATAGGGTGGTGAGGTCGAGCTTGGGGTGTGCGGCTTTAACAATACCGTCGGGAACAAACCGTCCATGACTTCGCTGCGTCTGTTTGCTGCCACGCTTTGCGTGGTTTCGTTGTCGTTGTGCGCACCGGTTGCCTTTGCGCAGAGCGGCGGTGCCGCGCCGCAGCCGCAAAAGCCGGCCGCCGCACCGGCCGCAGATGCCGCCGCCGCCAAAGACGGACAGAAAAAGATCGACGAAATCGCCGAGGCGTCCCGTACGCTGGTCGGCCCGGCCGGCAATCCGGAATGCGTCTGGCTCGGCCGGCGCGTGGTCAGCCTGCTCTGGCGCGACGACCTCGACACCGCGTTCCGCCACCTCGACCTTTACGACCGCTTCGGCTGCCCGAGCGCCCATATTCAGGCGACCTTCCGCTGCATCGTCCGGCAGGGAAATATCGATCCCAAGGCCCCAGAAACACTGAATGGCCGCGTTCATGCCTGCTGGCTGAACCCCGGTTTGGCGCCGGCCACGGAGGCCGCCGCCACTGCTCCACCGGCGACAACGACCGAGGGAACGACTGCGCGCTGACGGCGTTTGCAACGCGGAAATTATCACCACGCCGCCATGCATCCGTCTTGGATTTGCCATGTCTGTTATCTACTTGAAAAGACGCCTTAACCCGAGATATGCTGCAGTACAGCAAAAGATGCTCGGGCCGAGCCCAGGGGACGGGTTCAAGGCTCTGTCATCCAGCCCCAGTTGGTTATGAAGTCTATGCGCACCGTCGCTGCTGTCGTCGCCCTCGTGGCGTGCGTGCATGCCGGCTTGTGGCTGCTTGGTCGCGAGAAAGTCGCCGCTCCTGACTTTGGAGGTCAGTTGGCGAGCGTTTCCTACGCACCGTTTCAGGGCAATGTTAATCCCGAAGATGGCGGCAAGGCCGAAGCGGCAAAGATCCGCAAGGACCTGACGGTTCTTTCGCCCATCTCAAAATCGCTGCGTACTTATTCGTCGACCGCCGGCGTTGAACTCGTGCCTGGCATTGCCGCCGAATTCGGCATGCGTGTCACCGTCGGCGCGTGGATCGACAAGGACAATGCACGTAACGAGCGCGAAATGCGTTCCGTCGTCGAACTGGCGAAGCGCCACTCGAACGTCAATGGCATCTTTGTCGGCAACGAAACCATCTACCGCGGCGAACTGGCTCCGCAGCCCGGCGACAAGCTCTCCGCCGAAGAACTCGACAAGCTCAAGGAAGCCAAGACCACCGAGGACGACAAGAAGGCCCGCGAGGACATTGGCGTCGCGCGCCTGATCAAGTTGATCCAGAAGGTCAAGCGGCAGGTGAGCGTGCCGGTGACCACCGGTGAAATCTACAGCGTGTGGCTCGACCACCCCGAACTGGTGTCGCAGGTCGATTACATCGCCGCGCACATCCTGCCTTACTGGGAGGGCTTCTCGGACAAGCAGGTGGTCGACCAGGCCATCGTCATCTACGACAAGCTGCGCCGCGCCTATCCCGGCAAGCGCGTCGTCATCGCCGAATTCGGCTGGCCGAGCTCGGGCTATAACTATCACAACGCCTATCCCGGCAAGATCGAACAGGCCGTGATCCTGCGCGACTTCGTCACGCGCGCCGAAGCCTACGGCATCGACTACAACATCGTCGAAGCCATCGACCAGCCCTGGAAGATCTTCGAAGGCGGCGTCGGTCCCTACTGGGGCATCTACAACGCCGACCGCCAGGCGAAGTTCGCCTGGACCGGTCCCGTCACCAATCCGGATTACTGGAAGCTCGCCGCCATCGCGCTGCTCGTGAGCGTGCTGCTGTCGCTGCCGATCCTGTCGGTGACCGCCGCCTCGTTCTGGCAAACGACCGTGCTTGCCGCCGCCGCCAACGCCGTCGGCGCCTGGTCGGCCGCGTTGTTCGGCTACTGGTATGGCCATTACTTCGTGCCGGGCGCCGCCTTTGCGCTGGGCCTCGGCACCGTGCTGCTGATCCCGCTGATCGTGATCGCGCTCGCCCGCGTCGAGGAGATCGCCTCGATCGCGTTTGGCCGCAAGCCGCTTCGTCTGGTACCGGTCGCGCCGCCGATGGCGCCCGATGTGGCGACCCCGAAAGTGTCCATCCACATTCCGGCCTATCGCGAACCGCCGGAGATGCTCAAGCAAACGCTCGATGCCATCGCCGCGCTCGATTATCCGAATTACGAATGCGTCGTCGTCGTCAACAACACGCCGGATCCGGCGATGTGGATGCCGATCGAGGAGCACTGCAAGCTGCTCGGCGAACGCTTCAAGTTCGTGCTGGCCAACAACCTCAAGGGCTTCAAGGCGGGAGCGCTGCGGCTGGCCGCGTCGCATACCGCGGACGACGCCGAAGTCATCGGCATCATCGACGCCGACTACGTCGTGACCCACGACTGGCTGCGCGACCTCATGCCGCTGTTCAACGACCCGGCCGTCGGCATGGTGCAGGCGCCGCAGGACCATCGCGACGCCGGCCGCAGCCCGATGCATGCTGCGATGAACGCCGAATATGCCGGCTTCTTCGACATCGGCATGGTGCAGCGGAACGAGCACAACGCCATCGTCACCCACGGCACCATGGTGCTGATGCGCCGCAAGGCCATCGAGGACGCCGGCGGCTGGTCGAGCGACACGATCTGCGAAGACACCGATCTCGGCCTCTGCCTGCTCGAGCACGGCTGGCAGTCGCATTACACCAGCAAGCGTTACGGCTACGGCCTGCTGCCGGATACCTATGACGCGTTCAAGAAGCAGCGCGACCGCTGGGCCTACGGCGGCTTCCAGATCGTCAAGAAGCACTGGCGCGGCATGCTGTCGCGCGACTCGCGCCTGAGCCGCGACCAGAAGCGTGAATTCGCGCTCGGCTGGCTCAACTGGCTCGGCGCCGAAAGCGTCGGCGTCGTCGTCGCCATCCTCAACATCCTCTGGGTGCCGGTGATCGCCTTCCTCGACATCTCGGTGCCGGATCGCATCCTCACCGTGCCGATCGTGGCAAGCTTCGTGGTGTCGCTGGCGCATTTCATCACGCTCTATCGCCTGCGCGTGCGCACCACGCGCACCGAAATGGCGGCCGCCGCGGTGGCCGCGATGTCGGTGCAGTGGACCGTGGCCCGCGCCGTCGCCATCGGCCTGATCAAGGATCACCTGCCCTTCGTACGCACCGACAAGGGCGGCGGCCGTCGCAAGACCGATTTCCATGCCTTCTGGGAATCGATCATGGCGGCGCTTCTGTTCGTCGGCGCCATCACGCTGATCGAGACCAATTACAAGGAAGTCCGCGAGATCTACATCTTCGCCGGCGTCCTGATGATCCAGGCCCTGCCCTTCGTGGCGGCGGTTTCTATCGCGCTGCTCGAGCGTTCGCGCCTCAACGACTTCGCGGTGCTCGAGGGCTACCGCGCGGCGTTCGGCGCACTGGCCCGCCGCGCCCGCATCGCCAAGGTCACGGCCCGCTCGGTCGCGCCGCAGCAGGTCGCGGCCAAGCAGACCGAACTGGTCCAGTAAGGTTTCGAGCCAAGCCGGAATTCAAAAAGGGCGCCGCATATGCGGCGCCCTTTGTGTTTGACGGCGCTACCGCTCAGATGACGGTGAGCTTGACGTCGATATTGTTGCGCGTGGCATTGGAATACGGGCAGACCTGATGCGCCTTGGCGACCAGCGCCTCGGCGTCCGCCTTCGGAAGACCCGGCACCGACACTTCGAGCGAAATCTCCAGGCCGAAGCCGCCTTCCGAGCGCGGCCCGATCCCGACCGTCGCCGTTACGGTCGCGTCGGCCGGCACCTTGGGCCCGCCCTGCGACGCCACGAACTTCATCGCGCCGAGGAAGCAGGCCGAATAGCCGGTGGCAAAAAGCTGTTCCGGGTTGACGCCGGCGCCGCCGGGGCCGCCCAACTCCTTGGGCACGGTCAGCGTCACGTTGAACGAGCCGTCGGTCGTTCCCGACTGGCCGTCGCGGCCGCCAGTGGCGCGGGCCGAGGTTTTATATTTCACATCGACAGACATGGTCTTTCTCCTTGTAATCGTTGCGCTATCCATTCGGAGCGGCGGTGCCGCCAACCCTCGCCGGAGGATTGATCGTATCCATTTATATCGTGCACGATCTTTCTAGGCGGGAGGCCCGGCGCGGTCAATAGCTTGCGATTAAATCGCACACGATCTATATTCACGAAACCGTGTGGGCCCTTTCGCCTGATCGGCCGCCGCACGCCCCGGAGATTGCAACGATGCCCGCAAACGCCGCCAAACCGGCCACCAAGACCGCCCCCCGCGATGTCTCGGAGCAACTCTGCTTCGCGATCTATTCGACCGGCCACGCCTTCAACCGCGTCTACAAGCCCCTGCTCGACGCGCTCAAGCTGACCTACCCGCAATACCTCGTGATGCTGTCGCTGTGGGCGCAGGACGATCAGACCGTCGGCGAACTGGGCGCGAAGCTGTTTCTGGAATCGAGCACGCTGACGCCGCTGCTCAAACGGCTCGAGGCGCTGGGCTATCTCTCCCGCAAGCGCGATCCGGACGACGAACGGCAGGTCCGCCTGCGCCTGACCGACAAGGGCTCAGGCCTGCGCAGGAAATCCGGCGACGTATCGGCCTGCATCGGCGCGGCCACCGGCCTGTCGGAAGACGCGGCGATCAGACTGCGCACGCAGATTCTGGCGCTGCGCGACAACCTGATGAAGACGGCAAAGGCCGACTAGGCCGGCAGCGCGGTCTCGACCAGCTTGACCCAGTACGAGGTGCCCAGCGGAATGGCGTCGTCGTTGAAGTTGTAGCGCGGGTGATGGAGGCCCGCGCTGTCGCCATTACCGACCCAGATGAAGGCGCCGGGACGCGTCTGCAGCATGAAGGAAAAATCCTCCGCGCCCATCATCGCCGGCAGCGCGGTGTTGACGCGCTCCTTGCCGGCGATTTCCTGGGCGACCGACGCGGCAAAGCCGGTTTCGTTGTCGTGGTTGACCAGCACCGGATAATTGCGGCGATAGGTCAGTTTCGCCTTGGCGCCGAACGCCGCCGCCGTGTTCTCCACCAGGCGATGGAGGTTCTTCTCCACCATGTCCTGGACGCCCGGATCGAGCGTCCGCGCGGTGCCGCGCAGCCGCACCGTCTGCGGGATGATGTTGTCGGCGTTGCTGGCCTCCACCATGCAGATCGATACCACCGCCGATTTCAGCGGATCGGTGTTGCGCGACACCACCGACTGGATGCCGGTGATGATATGGGCGCCGACCAGTACTGGATCGATGGTCAGATGCGGCCGCGCCGCGTGACCGCCGACGCCTTCGATGTCGATAGTGACGTAATCCGCCGCCGCCATGATCGGCCCCGAATTGATGCCGAATTCGCCGAGCGGCATGCCGGGGTAATTGTGCATGCCGTAGAACTCGTCGATGCCGAAGCGCTCCGCCATGCCATCATCGAGCATCGCCTTGGCGCCGGCGCCGCCCTCCTCCGCCGGCTGGAAGATGACAACCGCGGTGCCATCGAAATTGCGCGTCTCGGCGAGATAGCGCGCTGCGCCCAAAAGCATCGCGGTGTGGCCGTCATGGCCGCAGGCGTGCATCTTGCCAGGCTCGGTCGACTTGTACGGCAGGTCGTTCAACTCGGTGATCGGCAGCGCGTCCATGTCGGCGCGCAGTGCGATGGTCTTGCCCGAGCCCGATTTGCGGCCGCGGATGACGCCGACCACGCCGGTGCGCCCGATGCCCGGCACCACCTCGTCGCAGCCGAACGCCTTCAGCTTCTCGGCGACCGAGGCGGCGGTGCGGTGGACATCGTAGAGGATCTCGGGATGGGCGTGCAGATCGCGCCGCCAGGCGGTGATCTCGGAATGCAGGTCGGCGACGCGGTTGACGATCGGCATGACGGGTCCTTCGCAGCTTTGGGGGCTTCTCGGGCCGGCCCTTTGCCAGCGCGCGCTTCGGCAACAAGTGTAGCAAACCCGGCGGCGCCGGGGCGAGTTCAAGATATGGGCATAAGACGCGGCTTTTTCACCGGAAATTGCCATCAACAGGCCCGTTCGGGCGGCCCTGCCGGCTATTGACCCGCCGCGCCCGCCCCCCTAAACACCCGGTCGGCGCATGATCCGACTTGGAATTGGTCCTGATCAGGACCGACCCGCTTTCGTGACCCCGCTCATCGCGGGCCAATCGGATGAGATCATCGCATTGGTGACGAGCGCGTAGCTCAGCTGGTAGAGCACACGACTTTTAATCGCGAGGTCCTGGGTTCGAGTCCCAGCGCGCTCACCATTCATACCCAGATATACATCAGACATCGCTCGGAGGAAGCGGACGCTCGCGCCTCCCGCCTCATCGCTCCGGGAGGCCGGCCGCGACCATGAAACGGACGATCCGCTTCGAGGTGTCGATGAAGATCGGGCTGGCGTTTTTTATCGGCGGCATCACGTTCAGGCTGGTCGTGCCGGGACGCAATTTAAGCCCCTTTTTCATGGCCGCGCGGGCTTCGTCGATGCGGCCCAACTGCTGATTGGCCGCCGCCAACAGCATGTAGGAACGGCCGGACGCCGCGGTGATCGCGATCGAGCGATTGAGCCAAGGCAAGGCCTCCTCGTTGTGCCCCATCATCACGTGGGCCCATCCGACGCCGACGAGCCAGGTCCATCGCGACACCGGCGGCGTATCATAGCGGTCGGCCTGCAGGAACGTCGCAAGCGCATCGTCGAAGCGCCCGAGGTGAAGTTGGCCGAGGCCGACAAGAAAGAGCGCCAGCCCATTCCACGGATCGAATTTCAGCGTCCGTGCACAGGTCACCAAACTTTCGGCGAAATGATTGGTGGCGCTGAGGAAACGACAATAGCTCTCCAGCACCGGGATCGAGTTCGGTCGCAGCTGCAACGCGTGCTCCAGGACCGCGCCGGCATGGGCTTCGGCGGCTCGCGCCTCGGCCGGTCGGTACCAGACCATCTGGATGCCGCGCATCTGCAATCCGGCGAGCGCGATGGCGAGATCGACATTGTCGGGATCGGCGGCGAGCGCTTTCTGCAATATCGTCTGCGCCATGGAAAAACGCTCGGGCGTCGTTTGGTTGATCGACGCATTCGCCTGCTCGATGACAACCTTGGCGTCGTCGAGCGGCCCGCCGGTCGCTGCCGAAGTTTTGCTCGCCACGAGCATTCCGTTCAACCGGCGCGCCAGTTGGTAACCGGCGCCCGCCGCGAGTTGTGATTGCTGACGCTGCCGGTCCGGTTCGTCGGCGCTGACCGACACCGTGGCGACCGTTTGAATTTCGCCGGTGGCCGTATCGATCATGCGGGTCTGCAAAGTCCACGACCGCGCGCCGCGCTGCAATTCACCGCGGATGACGAGTGCCGGCTGCGCGGAAGACGCCGATGCAGTCTCCAGCGCGGCCGTTGGCGATGCGATCACGCGAATGTTCTCGATCCCGGCGAAACCGTCCGTCAGACGTTCGGTCACGCCCTGCGCCATGGCGGCGACTTCAGGATCGGTGCCCGTACCGACGACCGGCATGATGGCGAGAGCGGGCCCCGCGCCGTTCGAAACCGGGTCCGGCCGCCAAGCCGATGCGACCATCAAAACCGCGACGACCGCGCCGGCTGCGACTACGGAAACGAGCGCCACCGGCTTGCGCCAGTCGACGACGGACCACCGCGACGTCGGAAGTCCGGAGCGAGGCTCGGGCCGCGCCGGTTCAACAGATGACGGCGTTATGGGACCGACCGCGGCAGCCTGTACGGCTGACACCTCGGCCGTGAAAAGATAGCCGTGGCCGGAGGCAAGCCTGACGACTTGGCGCCGGTCGTCGCCCAGCGCCGTACGGATCTCGCGGATGCACTGAAACAGGCTGTCTTCACCGACGTGGACATTCGGCCAGACGGCCTCCATGAGCTCGTTCTTGCTCATGACCCGCCCGGCATTGGTCACGAGTAGCCGTAGCATCTCGAAGGTCTTCGGCCGAAGCTTGATCACTCCACCGCCCGGCCCGCGTAGCTCCGCGCGCTGTGAATCCAGCTCAAAACCAGCAAAACAGAACACCACGAATCCCTTGAGCTCCCCGACCACCGATGGGGCACACAAATATCGAAAATGCCCTGAAAGGTAGTTTCAACCAGAAAATATCAGAAAACTTCAGAATTCCACCTGGCCTTCAGCGGCCGCCGCATAGGCGCGCCGCGACGATGAAGCCGAGGCGGGCGGAAAAGCCGTCGGGCCGTTCGCCATCTTCTTGCCGAAACCCGCGCCCTACACTTCCCGCGTCGGGAGTGAAACACATGAACACCAATCTGACCTCCGCGGAGCTGCGGCACTGGGCGGCGCAATGCGATGATGGCCTGAAAGATCCGATGATCTGCGGCGAGGAATATGACCGCCTGCGCAAGATGCGCGATGGCTTGCTCGCTGTCGCCGAGGCGCAGGACTGGCTCGACGGCATCGCCATGAAAAAGGCCGGCTGACGACAGTCGTGGTGGCTCGTACGTTACGTTTGCACACATACGCAGGCCCGTCGCCATCGCCGCGATCGGTCACCCGTTGCGCCGATGCGGCCCTCCAAATCCTGCTTGCGGGCCGGCGAATCCCATAGATGATGGCAATGCCTCATCAAGCCCTGTTTGCAGCGTCGAGCAGCCGGGTTGGGCGGATGCCAGAGCGACGCGCTCACCTTTTTGGCCCGGTCACCCGAAAGGCTCCGCTATGCATCCGCTCATGCGCGCGCTTGCGCTTGCGATCGATCAGTCCCTCGTGACCGCGCAGCAACTCAAACTCGACGCCGTCGAGCAGTTGCTCACCATGGCCAGTCTCGAGATTTCCGCTCGCATCGAGATCCTCGAACGCAATCCGGAGCGGTCGGAGCGCGCCGGCCTTTGATCCGGCCGTCTCTCTTTTCATCTTATTAACCATTTCAGGGCACATGGGAATTTCCTGGGACTCTCCAGGGGTGGAGGATTCTGTATGCTTCTCAACGAAGAGACGTGTCCCGTACCCGAGAGTTTGCTCGGTCAGCTCTATCGCGTCACGCCGCAAGGCCTGCCAACCCTGATCGATGCCGTGCCCGCCAATACGCGCGCCATGCTCGCGGTTTATTGCTATCGCCGCTCCCACCTGGCGTCGCTCGGCCTCGCCATCGCCGCTAGCTGCGACGAAAGCGATCTCGCCGAGCATGGCGGCAATCTGGGATCGGACCTGTACGACAAATCGCGCAACGCGCCCAAGGTGAGGGAAAACCTGCCTTCGCAGCGCAAGAAGATCAGCCTGTCGACCGGTCCGATCCGGCAACTGCCGCCACTAGACGACGACGCTACCGACTAACGATCCGGGATGGCCCGCGCTGCAGGCTGAAAATGCTGCAGGCCAGGAACAAGGCGCGGCGTCAATGCTTGTCTTCCTGAAATCAAACCTCAGGGAGAAATACCATGTTTCGCATTGCCACGTTCGCCGCCGGCCTGACCGCCGTCGCCGCCTTCGGTGTGGCGTCGATGCCGGCCGCGCATGCCGCCGAAGGCCGGTACTGCCTGATCCAGGCGCACAGCGGCGCGAAAAACTGCTCCTACCGCACCGAGGCCGCCTGCGTAAAAAACAAGGGCTCGCCGGCCGATTTCTGCGAACGCTATGGTGGCACCACGACCGGCTCGGGCCGCCGCCACAAGTAACCCAAGCGGCGGCGCGACATGCCCGCACACGACTGGCCAGCGCACAAGATATGCCCGATCACATCACGCGATGGCGCAATGCCGCCGCGTGATGTGACGTTTGCGTGAATGCCGCCGTATCAAGGTGCGCCGCACACTGGAATGCGACCAGATACAAAACGTCACAAAAGTTTGCTCTGCAGGCCACGACAGTTCCACCACTTCGTCTCGCCACCGCCACGGTTGACCTTCATCCTCATCGGCATCGAAGGCGACTCAAGCCGTGGAGGCTCATCATGCAGCTCAACTGCTATCCGGCGACGCTCTCCAAGATACGCGCCTTCGGCGCGCCGCTACGCTGCTCTCAATGCGGCGAACAGCTCATCGCGCCGATGGCGTCCGAGTTCGTCGAAAGCGGCGAAATCAGGCACTATTGGGAATGCGACGGCTGCGGCGCATGGTCGGGCACGTCGATCGCCCTCGCCCCCAAAAAGACGATCGGGCCCGAATAAGCGGCGAATAAGCGGCCTTGTCCGGTGTTTAATCCTTCTGGCCGGGAAGCCGCCCGGCCCTCAGGGAGGCACCCAATGAAGCAGTCAATGACGATGAAGCCATCAACGGCAAAAGCATTGCTGGCGCCGGCGCTTGCCGGTCTTGCCGCGATCGTGGCCGTCTCGCTCTCAAGCCCTGCGCTTGCGGCGGTGGTCAATCTGAAAGCCAGTCTTTCGCCGGCGAGCGAAGTGCCGCCGACGACGAGCACCGGCAAGGGCTCGGTGACCGCAACGTTCGACACCGACAGCAAGATGCTGACCTACAAGGGCACCTACAGCGATCTGACCGGCCCGGCGACCGCCGCGCATTTCCATATCGGCGAAACGGGCAAGAACGGCGGCGTTGCCGTGCCGATTTTCGCCGGTGACAAGGCCGGCAGCCCGTTCGAGGGCAAGGCCACCCTCACCGACGCGCAGGCGGCCGACCTGCTGGCCGGCAAGATGTACGTGAACGTCCACACCGCCGCGAACAAGGGCGGCGAAATTCGCGGCCAAGTCACTAAATAAGTGACCCAATAAGTCGCGAAATAACCTCGCAAGGCTTGAAGGCCCGCCGGCGTTTTGCGCCCGGCGGGCTTTTTGTTGCCCGCCGCCCCGCTCCAGCCGTCCCGGAATTTGGCGTTAACGTCTCGTTAAGCGCCGTCGGCCACGGTTAATCGGTCGTTAAAGAACGAGTCGTCCGCCACAGCGCGCGGGCTTCAGGAACGCATGCAACCGGCGAAGTCACCCCTCGGCAGCGCGGATACCCCGCCCCCCATCGACGAACTGGCCGAGCGGCTGACCGCACTCGCCAACCGCATCGATACGCTCAATGGTGGCCGCAAGCCATCGCGGGCGACTGCGGCGGCGCCCCGGGGGGCGCCCGTGCGGCGGGCCGAGCCCCAGGTCCCTGCCGTCGCCGCTGCCGAACGCGCCGTCCAGGACCGGCAGTGGCCGCGTATCCCTGTCCCAGGCGATCCGCGCCTTCTCGAGATGCAGGACAAACTCGCCGATCAGGACGCCGCGCTGCAGGAGCGCGGACGGCAGATCGCCGAACTCGCCGTCATCAAGGAACGCCAGGCCCACGAACTGCAACGGGCCCATGAGCTGATCGAGCGCCATACCCAGTCGATCAACGCGTTGCGCGAACTGGCCAGCCGCGGCGATGGCGACGTCGCCGAACTGACGCGCAAGCTCGCCGACACCGAAAATCAGAAGATGGCGCTGGAATCTCAGCTCGCAAGCGCCTTGCGCGAAGCCAACACATCGTCGGTCCGCCTGATGAGCAACGAGGGCGCGCTTAACAGCAAGGACGCCGATCTCGCCGAAGCCCACGACCTGATCGAGGACCTGCGCGTCAAGCTCAGCGCCGCGCTCGCTGCCACGGCGACGCAGGTGGCAACGGCCGAAGAGCGCCTGCAGCGCCGCTACGAAGCCGAACGCGGCCTGCACATCGACAACACCGAGCGGCGGTTTGCCGACCTTCAGGCGCTGATTGCCCAGCGCGACGCCCGCGTCGCCGAGCTTGAACAGGCGAATGTCGCGCTGACCGACGAGGTCACGTCGCTGGCCGGGCAATTGAAGGAATGCCGCGGCGAACTCGCCGCCGCCACCGAGACGGTCTCGGCCAGGAACAGCCATATCGCCTTTCTCGATACCGTGATCAAGGTGACGCGCGACAACTCGGAAGCCACGGTCAGGGAGCTGGTCGCCGAATTTGACCGCGAACGCGACGAAATCGCCGCCCGCATGCAGGCCTCAAGCGCGTTGCAAATGGACATCGTGCGGCTGCTGCCGAGGCTGCTCGAGCGGCGTGGCAGCGCTGCGGCCTAGAGGACCTTCAAGGCCCTGACCTCCGCAAGCTTCAAATGACGCGCGGCGTTGCCGTCGTAATAGACGAAGCGCAGCCGCCGGCGCCGCGTCACCATTGCCGCCGGCAATGGATCGTAGCGCAGCGAGCCGCCGCCCAGATGCGGCATCAGGCTGCCGACATCGGTGACTGCCTCGCTTTCGACCCGCAGCAGCACCAGTTTGGCGCCCCCGCCGTCGAGCGCCTCGCTCGGAATATGCGCCAGCCGCAGGAAGCTCGCCGGGTCGCTCGTTGTCATGAAGCTCTCGGCAAACGCGGCCTCGACCAGATCGAGATCGGCTTCGCCGTGGCTGGGCTCGTCCTCGTGGCCGTGCGGCTTGTGCGGCGTTTGCCATTGCACTGTACGCAGCGGCGTGACGTGGTTATGGCCGGTGCCGCTGGTGGCGCCTTCGCCGTGTTGGTGGTGTTCGTGGTGTTCGTGTCCGCGATGTCTGATGGATCTCCTCAATAGCTAACGGGCTTGTCGATCATGTGCTTGTGGCTGCCGAGCTTGCCATGTGCCACCATCGAGCCGAGCGCCTCGACGATGACACGCACGCCGAACAGCGCCGTGATGTCGGATGTATCGTAAGGCGGCGAGACCTCGACCACTTCGAGCCCGCACAGGCCCTCGGCGGCGACCATGCCCAATATCTTCAGCGCCTCGCGCGGCAGGAAGCCGCCCGGCTCCGGCCAGCCGGTGCCCGGCACGAAGCCGCAATCGATCGAGTCGACATCGAACGAGATATAGACGGCGTCGGCGTCCTTCCACGCCAGCTCGAGCGCGATCTCGGCGGTCTTCTCCAGCCCGATCTTCTCGATATCGGCGATGGTCAGCACATTGGTGTTGCGTTTGCGCGCCTCCTGCACGCCGTAACGCGGCACCTGCCAGCCGCCGATACCGAGTTGCACCAGATTGGTCGCCGACACATTCGGCAGGTTGGTCGCCCAGTACCAGGGCGTGGTGTGCATGCGCTCGTCGAGATCCTTCTCCTGGATGTCGATATGGCGGTCGAAATGAATGATGCCGATGCGTTTCGACGTGCACTCCGCGATGCCGCGCACGCAAGGAAAGCCGATGGAGTGATCCCCGCCGATCATGACCGGCAATGCGCCCGACGAGAACACATGCGCGACACCGCGCGAAATCTGGTCGAAGCTCTTTTCCAGATTGGCCGGAATGGTGAAGACGTCGCCGGCGTCGCACAACGTCATCTGCTCGCGCAGGTCGACGCCCATCTCGTAATTGTAGGGCGTGTAGAGCGCGGAGATGCGGCGCACGCCCTGCGGCCCGAAGCGCGTGCCGGGGCGATAGGTGGTGCCACCGTCAAACGGAATGCCGAGCACGGCGGCGTCGTATTTGGCGACGTCGCGCACGTTCTCGACATAGGGTGCCTTGAGGAACGTATTGATGCCGGCGAAATGCGGCAGTTCGCCGCGCGCGAAGGTCGGGATGGTCTTGTCGGTGAGACTGTCCGCGCCGGGCAGACCCATATCGAGCGCCCATTTCTGCTCGCGGCGCCAGCCGTCTTCCGGCAGCTTGCCTTCGGCATCAAGGGCCTTCCAGCCCTGCGAATTGAGCTTGTCAAAATCCGGATGATGGCGGCGAACGCGCTCCGGCGGGACGAACGCGCCCGCTCTGCGTGAAACCCGTGTGCGATGGTCGTAGTACATCAGTGCGCTCCCTGGCTTTGCGCTGGTGTCGAAGGTGGCAGTGGTTTGAAACCCAAGGGCTTAAAGCCCATGACCGGCACGGCGCTGTCGCGTGTCAGGTCGAGGTCGTAGGTGATGATGGCGCCAAAGCGGCCTGGCGCCTGCGCATCGCGCCGCTTCTTGTCGAGCGCGATGAGCCGCGTGCCGAGCGCGAAGGCTTCCTTGATGTCGTGCGTGACCATGACGATGGTCATGCCGCAGTCCTTCCACAGGAAGCGGATGAGGTCGTGCATCTGCACCCGCGTACCCGGATCGAGCGCGCCGAACGGCTCGTCGAGCAGCAGCACTTTGGGCTTCTTGGCGATGGCCTGCGCGATGGCGAGGCGCTGCTGCATGCCGCCCGACAACTGGTGCGGATATTTGTTGCGATGTTCGGCGAGCCCGACTTCGGCAATGAGCTTGTCGCTCTCCGCGATCGCCGCCTTGCGCGCCGCGCCGAACAGACGCGCGGTCACCGGGCTCGCGGCAAATTCGAAGCCGAGCAGCACGTTGCCAAGCACGGTCAGATGCGGCAGTACCGAATAACGCTGGAACACCACGCCGCGGTCCGGGCCCGGCTCGCGCCGCATCGGCTCCCCGTCGAGCATAATCTGGCCGCGCGTCGGCTGCTCCTGGCCGAGGATCATGCGCAGCAGCGTGCTTTTTCCCGCGCCGGACGGCCCGACCAGCGACACGAACGAGCCGGGTGCGATCGCAAGATTAAGGCGTTCGAGCACGATCTGGTCGCCATACTCGACCCAGACATCGTTGAAGGCGATGCTGCTGGACATCAGCGCCGCTCCGTTACGTAGGCGAAAGCAAAAGCCCGCCGTGCGATCCACGCCAGCGCGGCGTCGAGCAGCCAGGCCAGCAGCGTGATCCAGGCAACGTAAGGCAGGATCGTGTCCATGGCGAGATAGCGCCGCAACAGAAAGATGCGGTAACCGAGCCCGTTTTCCGCCGCGATCGCTTCCGCCGCGATCAGAAACAGGAAGGCCGGGCCAATCGACAGCCGCACCGCCTCGATCAGTCGCGGCATGATCTGCGGCAACACGACGCGGATGGCCACCTGCCAGCTGGAAGCGCCGAGCGTCTGCGCCTTCACCAGTTGCTCGATCGGAAGATTGTTGATCGCGAGGGCCAGATCGCGGACCAGGAAGGGCGCGATGCCGAACACGATCAGCACCACCTTCGACAATTCGCCGAGGCCGAAGACGATGAACAGTATCGGTAGCACCGCCATCGGCGGAATCATCGACAGAACGCCGATCAGCGGCGCGAGCGTCGCCCCGACCAGCGGCAGAATACCGACGGCCATGCCGAAAGCGAGGCCGCCCGCGGTAGCGATGCCAAGACCCCAGGCGAGGCGTTTGAGGCTCGCGGCCGTATCCACCCACAGCACGTAGTCGCCGGTGCGCCGGTCTGGCTGGAAGGCGGCCCGTTTGATGGCGGCGGCCATCTCGCTGACCGGTGGCAGCAGCTTGTCATCGGGATTGGCCGCGCGCCGCTCGGCCGAGCCCGCGACGTAGAGCATCGCGATCAGCACGAAGGGCAACAGGCCGAGCAGCAACCGCCCGCCCCGCCCCGGTGCGATGTTCATCATCCGGCGCATGGCATCATCCCGGCCAAAAGCGCGCTCGTCATTCCGGGACACGCGCGGAGCGCGTGAACCCGGAATTCAGAGCCGGATCACAGCACCTATCTGGATTCCGGGTTCGCGGCCTCGCGGCCGCGCCCCGGAATGACATCGCAACAATCACAGCTTCTTGTCCGCCGCCATTTTCATATAGGTGGCGTCGAAGCGCATCTTCACATTGGTCTTGGAGCCGAGCACCGAGCCGTCGGGAAACGCGATGCCGATGGCGTCCTTCGACTTCACATTGTCGCCGAGCAAATTATGCTCGAAGCAGAAGGTGCGCACCAGATCCATGATCTTCGGCAGTTCGGCGCTGGTGGTGAATTTCACCGCTTCGACCGGAGTGGCGAACAGATAGGTGGTCTTGAGCTGCGCTTCGAAGCCGGCAAGATCGGTGCCGGAGGCTTTCGCCATCGCTTCGCGGGCGGCTTTGCCCTTCTCGCCCTTGTCCTTGAGGATCGCCATGGTCTCGTACCAGGCGCCAGCCAGAGCCTTGCCGAGCTCGGGATTGTCTTTCAGCGTGTCGGTGTTGACCACCATCAGGTCTTCGATCTCGCCCGGGATTTTCGAGGAATCGAATACCAGCGAAGCCTTCGGCTCCGCCTTCACTTCCATGAGCTGCGGATTCCACGTCACCACCGCGGTCGAGTCGGGCGACTTGAAGGCCGCGACGATGTCGGCGTCCGAGGTGTTCACCGTGGTCATGTCCTTCTCGGTCAGGCCCGACTTGGACAGACCGCGCGCCAGCAGATAATGCGACACCGACAGTTCGACGAGGTTGACCTTGCGGCCCTTGATATCGGCGAGCGACTTGGCGTTCTTGAGCACGACGCCGTCATTGCCGTTTGAATAGTCGCCCATGATGATGGCGGAGGAATCGACGCCGCCCGCGGACGGAATGGTCAGCGTGTCCATATTGGTGACGGTGACGCCGTCGAACTTGCCGGCGGTGTACTGGTTGATCGACTCGACGTAGTCGTTGATCTGCTTGATGTTGATCGTGATGCCGTATTTGTCGGCCCATTTCTTCACAATGCCCTGCTCGGCCGCGTAAGGCCACGGCATCCAGCCGACATAGATCGTCCAGGCGATGTTGAACTCTTTCTTCTTGGCGGCATGTGCGGCCGGGATCGGCGCGGCGGCCAGAACGGCGGCGGCGCAGAGCATCGTCAAGAGGGTCTTCAGGCTTTTCGTCGGGGAGCGTTTCATAGGTCCAGTCCTCACGGGTTTGGTGACCGTGTGGCTGGCGCCAAAGAACCTCGTTGCCAGTCACGGCCACTGAGGTCTCCCGGGCTTTTGTCCCGCCGTGTCCCGGACTGACATGTTCCGGGCGGCAGCTCTCGGACCTGTCACCCCGCAGCGCGCGGGACCGGAACCCTAGCCACCAACTCGGATCTACTCGTCGCAAACTCCGTGCCAGCGAAAAACGCGGTTCCCGGGGCGGGTTCGCGGCGACGACGCCTAATCCGGCGGCAGCGCCGCGCAAAGCTGAGGCAGCTTCACAGCGCCGGCAGCCGCGGCACCATGACCGCGCGCAGCGCCAGATAGAGCACCAGCCCGTTCAGCAAATGCCACAGGAAATGCGTGCCAACCGGCAGCGCGCCACAAATCCCCTGGTCGAGGGTGCGGAAGAAGATCGACACCGCGAATACAACCGCCGCTGACAGCAGAAATTGCCGTGCCTTTAGATCGCTGGTGAGCCAGCCCACGATCACCAGCGCCGCATAGGCCGGCAGGTAGGCGTGCGACCCGTTCAGCGCGCCGGCCGGTACCAGCCTGCCTTCGATGAAGCTCGCCGCGATGAAAACCGCCAGCACGCCAAGCGCCGTGCGGCCCGACAATCCGAGCAAGCGCTGCAGGGCCAGCAAAAGATAGCCACAGATGAAAACAGCGATCGGCACGGTGTCGAACAGGCCCGCGCCGCGGGTCGCCACCGTGTGAAAGATGAAGGAGCCGATGCCGATGATCGCGGTGATACCGATCAGCGCCGCAACGGGCCAGTCCGTTGCCCAATCTTTGCCGGCGCGCCGCCATTGGTAAAAGGCGACCGCGGCGGCGAGCAGGAACGAGATATTGGTGACCGCATTGAGCGGCTCGGCCCAGAACGAAGGGTCGAGCCGCTCGCAGTAAAGATCGACGGGCTGTGACCAGTTCATCGATCTCTCCTGCGGTGGAGTTTAGGGACGCGACAAGCTTGCTTGCGAGCTTACTTCCAAGCTTGCTTGCAAGCCTACTTCCAAACTTACTTGCGCGCGATACCGGCCTTGTCGACCACCGCGTTCAAATTGGCAATATCGTCCTTGAGGCGCTGCATCAATTCCTCGGGGCTCGACGCATGCGGTTCGATGCTGAGCTTGGCAAACTGCTCCTGCACGTCCTTCATGGCGAGCACGTCGCGGATCGCCTTGTTGAGCTTGTCGACGATCTCTTTCGGTGTGCCCTTCGGCGCGAAGATCCCGTTCCACGAGTAAACCCGGAACCCCTTCAGCCCCTGCTCAGCCGCGGTCGGCAAGTCAGGAAACAACTGCGAACGCTTCTCTGCCGCGATGGCAAGCAGGCGCAAGTCGCCCGAGGCAACTTGGCCTTTCACCGCCGGCGGGAAGTCGAGCATCATCTGCACGTCGTTGCGCAACAGCCCGACGACGATATCCGGCGAGTTCTTGTAGGTCACGATGACGGCATCGATACCGGCCGCCGACTTGAAATATTCGCCGCCGAGATTCTGCGTCGAACCAGCGGTGATGGTGCCGACATTGAGCTTGCCCGGATTGGCCTTCGCCGCCTTGATAAAATCGCCGAGCGTCTTGAAATCGGACTTGCCCGAGACCGCGAGCACGGCGTCGAACTGGCCCATTGTCGAGACCATCTCGAATTCCGTCAAAGGGTCGAAGGGCAGCTTCTTGAAGGTCGCCACCGCGGCCGCCGTGCCGTTGCTCAGGAGGCCGAGCGTGTAGCCGTCGGGCGACGCGGTGGTCACGGCGCGCGCCGCATTGATGCCGCCCGGCCCGGGCATGTTCTCGATATTGAAACGCTGGCCAAGCGTGTTGCTCAGTTTCTCGGCCACGATGCGCGCGGTGACGTCGCCGACGCCGCCGGCGCCGAACGGCAGCACGATCCGGACCGGCTTATCCGGCCAGGCGGCCTGCGCCTGCGGCATCGCCGATACGACGAAAGCCGCCGCCGCGGCCAGAACAAGACCGCGCCGCGCGCGGTTGAAAGTCACCTTCATTGTGCAGATCCTCCGGATGTCATTTGTCATTTTTTATGAAGTCGTGGGCTCGGTCAGAAACCATACAGCCGCGCCGGGTTGTCGACCAGCAGGCGCTGCCGTGTCGCCTCGTCAACCGCGTATTGCGGAACCAGATCGACCAGATCGGCCTCGTCGCAGTCATGGGTCGAATTGGGATGCGGGAAATCGGTGCCCCATAGCACGCGATCCGGGTTGACCTCGACCAGAACGCGCGCGATCGGCACCGCCTTGTCGTAAGGCGGCATGTCGATGCGTTCGGCGCCGCAGACCTTGATCCAGCAATTGTCGAGCCGGGCAAGCTTGATGAGCGCGCGCAAAGGCTCCTGGTCGATACCCGCCGCCGCCGGGACGCGGGCCATGTGGTCGATGACGAAGGGCAGCGGCAGCCTGGCGATCATGTCCGAGAGCGGCACCACATCGGGCGCGTCGAGATGCAGCACGACGTGCCAGCCCAGGCCCTTGACGCGGTCGATGACGCGGCCGAACACATCCATGTCCGGCGCGCCGCCGAGATGCTTGACGAAATTGAAGCGCACGCCGCGTACGCCGCCGGCGTGCAGCGTCTCGTAGTCCTTGTCGGTAAACGTGTCGTCGACAATGGCGACGCCGCGGTAGCGCGCCGGATCGGAGGCGATGCAGTCGAGCATGGCGGCATTGTCCTTGCCGTGGCAGCTCGCCTGCACGATGACCGCGCGCGACACGCCGAGGTGATCGTGCAGCGCCCGCAACATCTCCTTCGGTGCGTCTTCCGGCGTATAGCGCCGGTTCGGCGCATAGGGGAAAACGGCGCCCGGCCCGAACACGTGGCAATGCGCGTCGGTCGCTCCCGGCGGCAGCCTGAAGACCGGCTTGCGCCGCCTGGCGAGGAAAGAGGGATCGATCGTCATGTCGGCGAGGCTCCGAAGCGTTTTCTTGCACGCGGCATAGCGAAGGCGGCGCGGCGAGACAATACGAGCCAATGCGGATCAGACCGGCGGCAGATCGCCTTTGGCCCACCCCGCGAGCACGGCCGTCCGATATTCGGTAAAACGGCCCTGCTCGATCGCCGCGCGCATGCCTGCGGTCAAGGCCTGGTAATAGGCGATGTTGATGGTCGAGAGCAGCACCTGGCCGAGCATTTCGTTGGCTTTGGTCAGGTGATGCAGGTAAGCGCGCGAATAGGTCCGCGCCGCCGGATGCGGACTTTCCTCGTCGAGCGGACGCGGATCGTCGGCGTGGCGGGCGTTCGACAGATTGATCTGGCCGAACCGGGTGAAGGCCATGCCGTGGCGGCCGTTGCGGGTCGGCATGACGCAGTCGAACATGTCGACGCCGCGCGCCACGGCCTCGAGGATGTCGTGCGGCGTGCCGACGCCCATCAGGTAGCGCGGCGCGTCCGACGGCAGCGCCGGCGTCGTCTCCTCGACCACCTTGAGCATGACCTCCTGCGGTTCGCCGACGGCAAGGCCGCCAATGGCATAGCCATGGAAACCGATATCGGTCAGCGCCGTCGCGCTCTGCTGCCGCAACGGAATATCGTCACCGCCCTGCACGATGCCGAACAGGGCATAGCCGTCGCGGGCACGGGCTTCAAAAGCGCGTTTGCTGCGCTCGCCCCAGCGAATCGACAATTGCATGGCGCGCTCGATCTCCTCGCGCGGCGCCGGCAGCCTGAGGCACTCGTCGAGCTGCATGGTGATATCGGTGCCGAGCAGCGCCTGGATCTCGATCGAGCGCTCCGGCGTCAGTTCGTATTTCGTGCCGTCGATATGCGAGCGGAAAGTGACGCCCTGCTCGGTCAGCTTGCGCAAGGTCGCGAGCGACATGACCTGAAAGCCGCCGCTATCGGTGAGGATGGCGTGCGGCCAGTTCATGAACTTGTGCAGGCCACCCATCGAGGCGATGCGCTCGGCACCGGGCCGCAGCATCAGGTGATAGGTGTTGCCGAGCAGGATTTGCGCGCCCGTCGCCGCCACCGCTTCGGGATAGAGGCCTTTCACCGTCGCCTGCGTGCCCACGGGCATGAAGGCCGGCGTCTCGATCGTGCCATGCGGCGTCGTGACCGTGCCGCGCCGGGCCATGCCGTCGGTGTTGCGGAGGGTGAAGGCGAAAGGTTCGGACATGTTCAGGTCCCGGCGCGCGGCTGCGGATACAGCAAACACGCATCGCCATACGAATAAAACCGGTAGCCGCTGTCGATGGCGTGGCGGTAGGCCCGCTGCATGGTCTCGAGCCCGGAAAACGCCGAGACCAGCATGAACAAAGTCGAGCGCGGCAGATGGAAATTGGTCATCATCAGGTCCACCGCCTTGAAGCGGTAGCCGGGCGTGATGAAGATCGCGGTGTCGCCGGCAAATTCGGCGATCCGGCCGTCTTCGCCCGCGGCGCTCTCCAGAAGCCGCAGCGCGGTCGAGCCGACCGCCACGATCCGCCCGCCTTTGGCGCGCGCTTCGTTCAGCACCGCCGCCGTGGCGTCGGAGACCACGCCGAACTCGGCGTGCATCTTGTGGCCCTCGGTGTCGTCGGCCTTGACGGGCAGGAAGGTGCCGGCCCCGACATGGAGCGTGACCTTGTGGAGCGCCACGCCCCGGGCCGCCAGCCGCTCCAGCAGCGCCGGGGTGAAGTGCAGCCCGGCGGTCGGGGCGGCGACCGAGCCATCCTCGCGGGCAAAGACGGTCTGGTAGTCCGCCCTGTCCTGGGCGTCGGTCGGACGCTTCGAGGCGATATAAGGCGGCAGCGGCATCTGGCCCCGCTCCTCAATGGCCTGGTCCAGCACCGGCCCCGTGAAGGAAAATGAGAGGGTTACGTCACCACCCTCATCTTTATGTAAAACTTGAGCATCGAGCTGATCGAGGAAACAGACCCGCCCCTCCGACCCGAAGCGCAGGACGTCGCCGACCTGAACCTTCTTGGCACCCAGGATAAAGGCCCGCCAGGTCGAGCCGTCGATGCGCTTGTGCAGGGTCGCCTCGATCGACGGCTCCGCCTCCCCGCGCCCGATCCGCCGTCCTTTAAGCCGCGCCGCGATCACCTTCGAGTCGTTGACCACCAGGCAGTCGCCGGGCGCGAGCAGGTCCGGCAAATCGGCAATCGTGAAGTCGGCGACGGTACGGCCCGGGACATCCTCGCCGGCGGCCGGCCGCACCACGAGCAGCCGCGCGCTTTCGCGCGGGCTCGCGGGCCTCAGCGCAATGCGCTCGGACGGCAGATCGAAATCGAAGAGATCGGTTTTCATCGGTCAGCAAATGCCGTCATCCCGGGGGGCGGGCCTACGGCCCGCGAACCCGGAATCCAGAAACGTGCACCCTGTTTGCATCTGGATTCCGGGGCCGGCACTCCGCGCCGTCCCGGAATGACAAGGCCCTTAAGCCCCCATCGTCGCCTTGACGATCTTGTCGGGGTTCGACACCGGCTCGCCCTTCTTGATCTTGTCGACGTTCTCCATGCCGGAGATCACCTTGCCCCAGACCGTGTACTGGTTGTCGAGGAAGGTGGCGTCGTCGAACACGATGAAGAACTGGCTGTCGCCGGAATCCGGGTTCGAGGCGCGCGCCATCGACACCGTGCCGCGCACATGCGGCTCGCTGTTGAATTCGGCCTTGAGCTTCTTCCCCGAGCCGCCCGTGCCGGTGCCCTGCGGACATCCGGTCTGCGCCATGAAACCGTCGATCACGCGGTGAAAGACGATGCCGTCATAGAAGCCTTCCTTCACCAGTTCCTTGATGCGCGCGACGTGACCCGGCGCGAGATCGGGCCGCATTTCGATCACGACGTCGCCCTTGGTGGTTTCCAGCGTCAGCGTATCTTCCGGCTTTGCCATCAGGTTTTCCTCTCAAATTTCCAATAACTATCGATGTCATGGCCGGGCTTGACCCGGCCATCTCGCTTAGAGGGGCTTGGCGCCCCGACTAAGCGGGATCACCGGGACAAGCCCGGTGATGACGGGGGAAGCGGTTTTCACATATCAGCCGCGACCTGCACCTTCACCATTTTGTCGGGATTGGTCACCGCGCCGGATTGCGAGCCGGCCGGCGCTTTCTTGAGCTTGTCGACGACGTCCATGCCCGAAATGACGTTGCCGATCACGGTGTACTGCCCGTTGAGAAACGAGGCATCGCCGTAGCAGATAAAGAACTGCGAATTCGCCGAATTGGGATCGGAGGCCCGCGCCATGCCGACGACGCCGCGGGTGAACGGCGTCTGTGTAAACTCGGCCTGGATATTCGGATATTTGGAATGGCCGGTGCCGTTGAAGTTCTGCCCGTCGCCGGTCTGCGCCATGAAGCCTTCCATCACGCGGTGGAACGGCACGTTGTTATAGAAACCGTCGCGCGCCAATTGCTTCAGGCGCTCGGCGTGCTTGGGCGCCAGATCGGTGCGCAGGCGGATCATCACACGCCCTTGCGTCGTGTCGATCACCAGCACGTTCTGCGCGTCGACGCCCGCCGGCAGCTTCGGCGGCGCGGCCAAAACCGGCGCCGCGGCAACGAGCGCCACGAGAAGGCTGAGGATACGGATCATGAAAGCTCCCGGGCTTTGAACGCTGGTCACGTTCAGGATTTGGCGAAACGCTTTTTCAGCCGCTCGGCCACGCTCTTGGGCACGAAGCTCGATATGTCGCCGCCCATGGCGGCGATCTGGCGCACCAATGTGGCGGTGATCGGGCGCACGATCGGCGAGGCCGGCAGGAAGACGGTCTGCACCTCCGGGGCCATGGCCGCGTTCATGCCGACCATCTGCATTTCATAATCGAAATCGGTGCCGTCGCGCAGGCCGCGGATCAGAACGGTCGCACCGGCCTTTTGCGCCGCGGTCACGACCAGCCCGTCAAAGGTGACGCAGGTGATGTCGCATTTGGCCTCACGCGCAATCGGCGCGCAGGTCTCCTGCAGCATCGCCAGCCGGTCCTCGACGGAGAATAACGGCGCCTTGCCGGGATGGACGCCGATCGCCAGCACCAGCCGGTCGGCCAGCCGGACGGCGTGACGGACCACGTCGATGTGGCCGTTGGTGACGGGGTCGAACGACCCGGCGTAAAGGGCAATCCGCGACATCCGCGGGGTCTACCCCGCCGTTTGGCCTGCGGCAAGGCGGTTCCGCCGGACCGTCATTGCCGCGGCCATGGAGCCCATCAGCCCGGCCGCCGCGCCAGTGACAGCCAGACACCGCCGCCCATCAGGACCACGGCCGAGATGCGGCCGAGGATCTTGTTGTGGTGCGGCTTCAAGAACCAAGCCCGGCCGAGACCGGCGGCAATGCCCCAGGCCGAGTCCAGAACGCCCGCCAGCAGAACAGACGTCGTGCACATGACGGCCAGCTGGAAGCCAACCGGAAGCGCGGGGTCGATGAACTGAGGCAGGAACGCGGTGAAGAAGGCGATGGTCTTGGGGTTGGTCACGGCGACGAAGAAGCCGCGCGTAATATAAACGTGGCCGCGCGGTTCGGCCGCGACCACCGGCTGGCCGGCGCTGCGCCAGGCCTGAATGCCGAGCCAGACCAGATAGGCCGCGCCCGCCCATCGCATGATGTCGAACAACTGCGCCGACAGGTTGAGCACCCAGCTCAGGCCCAGCGCGATGGCGGTGAGCAGCACCGCGCTGCCGAGCATGGTGCCGATGATCGTGGTCAACGCGGCACGGATACCGCGCTGCGCGCCGGTCGCAATGACCAGGGTGACGATCGGCCCTGGAATAATGAACAGGATCGCGGCGATCAGGAGAAATGCGGAGAAGAGTTGCCAGTTCATGAGCGGCCCTTTTTTCACCTCTCTCGCTTGCGGGGAGAGACCGATTTTCGAGCGTAGCGAGGAAGTCGTGTGAGGGGCAAATCGTAAAAGCCGCCGGGCCCCTCAGCCCGCTTGCGGCACTCGCTGCTCACCACGCTCTCCCCGCAAGCGAGGCGAGGAAAAACAGTCCGCGCACCGCATCCACGGCTCCTTGAAAAGCCGGCGCAATACGCCCTATCTAGCCGGACCGCCGCCCCAGGCTTTGTGCGGTCCCGGCGTCAGGAGCCAAAGTGAGCAGAGTTCTCGTCACCGGCGGTTCGGGTTTCATTGCCGGACACACCGTTCTCCAGCTTCTGGCCGCCGGCCACAGCGTGCACACGACGCTGCGCAATTTCGCGCGGACCAACGACGTGCGGGCGACGCTGAAGCAGAATGGGGCCCAGAGTGACGACCTCACTTTCTTCGCCGCCGAGCTCGAGGATCCGGCCGGCTGGCGCGAGGCTTCGCGCGGCTGCGACTATGTCCTGCATATGGCCTCGCCCTTCCCGGCGAGCGTACCGAAGGACGAGAACGAACTGATCGCGCCGGCCCGCGAAGGCACGTTGCGCGTGCTGCGCGCCGCGCGTCACGCCGGCATCAGTCGCGTCGTCGTCACCTCGTCTTTCGCGGCCATCGGCTATGGCCACAGAGCCCGCCGCACGCCGTTCACCGAAGACGACTGGACCGACCTATCCGCGAGCCTCCAGCCCTATATCCGCTCCAAGACCGTTGCCGAACATGCGGCCTGGGATTTCATCACGGAAGAAGGCGAAGGCATGGAGCTCTCCGTCATCAATCCGACCGGCGTGTTCGGCCCCGTCCTCGGACCGAATCTTTTGTCATCGACTGCGCTGATTCAACGTATGCTCAACGGCGGCATCCCGGGTGCTCCGAAAATCTATTTCGGCGCCGTCGACGTGCGCGACGTCGCCGACCTGCACATCAGGGCGATGACGCATCCGGCCGCCAAGGGTCAGCGGTTTCTCGCCACGGCCGGCGATTGCCTGTCGCTCTACAAGGTCGCGCAAATTCTCCGACGCCGCTTGGGCGACAAGGCGGGGCGCACGCCGCTGAGGCAAGTTCCGAACTGGATGATGCGGCTCGCGGCCTTGCGCAACAAGGAAGCACGTGCGCTCCTGCCCGAGCTCGGCAAGGTCAAGAACGCCAGCAACGAGAAGGCCCGCTCGCTCCTCGGCTGGGAGCCGCGCTCCGCCGAGGACGCCATCATCGCCACGGCGGAAAGCCTGTTGCGGCTCGGATTGATCGAACCGGCGAAAGCTTGAGACGTGCTTACTCCGCGCCCTCTTCCTCGCTGAGCCGCTCGACCGACACGACGCGTTCGTCATCCGCCGTATCGAGCACAATGACGCCCTGCGTCGAACGTCCGGCCAGCCGGATGCCCGACACCGGCGTGCGGATCAGCTTGCCGGCATTGGTCACCAGCATCACCTGGTCGTCTTCCTCGATCGGGAACGACGCGACGAGGCGGCCGATCTTCGGCTTCAGCGTGAAGGCGCCGTCCTTCTTTTCCCAGATGTCCATGGCGACGATACCTTTGCCGCCGCGTCCGGTGATCCGGTACTCATATGACGACGTCCGCTTGCCGTAGCCGCGCTCCGACAGCGTCAGCACGAACTGCTCCGCGGCCGAGAGTTCGATGTAACGCTTCTCGTCGAGCTCGATCGCCGCGACATTCTCCTCTGCCTCGGTCTGCATGGCGGAGACAGCTTCGTCGTCGCCATTGCCGCCGCGGCGGATGGCGCTGGCGCGCTTGAGATAGGCCGCGCGCTCTTCCGAGGTCGCCTCGCTGTGCCGCAGGATCGTCATCGAGATCAGGCGGTCGTCGCTGTCGAGCGCGATACCGCGCACGCCCATCGAGGTACGGCCGGTGAACACGCGCACTTCCGGCACCGCGAAGCGGATGCACTGGCCGCCCGACGAGGTCAGCAGCACGTCGTCCTTCTCGGTACAAATCTGCACGCCGACAATGCCCTCGCCGTCGGCGAGCTTCATGGCAATGATGCCGGAGCGGCGCACATCGACGAAATCGGACAGCTTGTTGCGGCGGACCGTGCCCTTGGTCGAGGCAAACATCACGTCGAGGTTGGCCCACGTCGTCTCGTCCTCGGGCAGCGGCATGATCGAGGTGATGGTCTCGCCGGCATCGAGCGGCAGAATGTTGATCATGGCCTTGCCGCGCGCCTGCGGCGCCGCCAGCGGCAGCCGCCAGACCTTCTCCTTGTAGACCTTTCCGGCCGACGAGAAGAACAGCACCGGCGTATGCGTCGAGGCGACGAACAGCCGCGCCACGAAATCCTCGTCGCGCACCTGCATGCCGCCGCGGCCCTTGCCGCCGCGACGCTGCGCCCGATAGGTCGAAAGCGGCACGCGCTTGACGTATCCGAGATGCGACACGGTGACGACCATGTCCTCGCGCTGGATCAGATCCTCGTCGTCCATGTCGCCGGCGGCATCCGAGATCTCGGTGCGGCGCGGCGTCGCGAACTGCGCTTTCAGCGCGGTCAGGTCGTCCTTGATGATGGTCTGGATGCGGGCGCGCGAGCGCAGGATATCGAGATAGTCGGCGATCTCGGCGGCGAGCTTGTCGAGCTCTTCCTTGATTTCATCGCGGCCTAAGGCGGTCAGGCGCTGCAGGCGCAGATCGAGGATCGCCTGCGCCTGTTCGGCGGACAGCCGCGTGTTGCCCTCCGGCGAGACCTTATGGCGCGGATCGTCGATCAACAGCACCATGTTGATCATGTCCTTGGCCGGCCAGTCGCGCGCCATCAAGGCTTCGCGCGCTTCTTTGGCGTCGCGCGAACTGCGGATCAGCTTGATGACTTCATCGATATTGGCGACCGCGATGGCAAGGCCGACCAAAATATGCGCGCGGTCGCGCGCCTTGCCGAGCAGGAACTTGGTGCGCCGCGACACGACTTCCTCGCGGAAGGCGACAAAGGCGGTCAGCATGTCCTTGAGCGTCATCAACAGCGGGCGGCCGCCATCGAGCGCCACCATGTTGACGCCGAACGAAGTCTGCAGCGGCGTGAAGCGGTATATCTGGTTGAGCACGACGTCGCGCTCGGCGTCGCGCTTGAGTTCGATGACTACGCGATAGCCATCGCGGTCGGACTCATCGCGCAGGTCCGAGATGCCCTCGATCTTCTTGTCACGCACCAGTTCGGCGATGCGCTCGACCATCGTCGCCTTGTTCACCTGATAAGGAATTTCGGAAATGATGATGGCTTCGCGGTCCTTGCCGAAGCTTTCGAAGGCGACCTTGCCGCGCATCACCACCGAGCCGCGCCCGGTGGTGTAGGCCGAATAGATGCCGGAGCGGCCGAGGATGATGCCGCCGGTCGGAAAATCCGGGCCCGGCACGATGTTGATCAGCTCTTCGGTCGCGATCGCCGGATTGTCGATCATCGCCATGCAGGCATTGATGACCTCACCGAGATTGTGCGGCGGGATGTTGGTCGCCATGCCGACGGCGATGCCGCCGGCGCCATTGACCAGCAGGTTCGGATAGCGCGCCGGCAGAACGGCCGGCTCGCTTTCATTGCCGTCGTAATTGTCCTGGAAGTCGACGGTGTTCTTGTCGATGTCGTCGAGCAGCGCCATCGCCGGCTTGGCCAGACGGCACTCGGTGTAGCGCATCGCCGCCGCCGGATCGCCGTCGACCGAGCCGAAATTGCCCTGCCCGTCGATGAGCTGCAGGCGCATCGAGAAGTCCTGCGCCATGCGCACCAGCGCGTCGTAGATCGCGCTGTCGCCGTGCGGGTGATACTTACCCATCACGTCGCCGACGACGCGCGCCGACTTCACGTATTTCTTGTCGGGCGTATGGCCCTGCTCGTGCATCGAATAGAGAATTCGCCGGTGCACGGGCTTGAGGCCGTCGCGCACATCGGGCAGCGCGCGCGACACGATCACGCTCATGGCGTAATCGAGATAGCTGCGCTTCATCTCTTCGGTGATGGATATGGGGCGAACGTCGGAGGGGTGATCGCCCCCCGATTTCGGGGTCTCGGTGTCGGACAAAGAAGGCTTCCTGACAGCTGAAGAATCTGTGCTGATTTGTACCTGATCTGGGCGTTCAAAGCCAATTTTAAAGGGCGCTGGATGGCCCTATATTACTCTTATATTTCAATATGTTGGGAACCGTTTTCCGGGCCCCGGCGCGGGCCGCGCGGGCGCCATGCACAAGGTGTCGTAAAAGGCTCTTTCCTGTGAGTCTTTGTCTGACCGACGCGCTACCATCGCCGCCATGATCCTCAGCCAGCTTCCGCTCGATTTCCTCGTCTCCGCGTTCATCACCATCCTCGTTGTGGTGGATCCGGTCGGGCTAGTGCCGGCGTTTCTTGCCGTCACCCACGGTCTGCCGGACAAGTCCCGGCCGGCGGTCGCGCTGCGCGCCTGCCTGATTGCGACATCGATCCTGGCCGGTGCGGCGCTGCTCGGCGACTGGCTGCTGCACACGCTGTCGATTACGCTGCCGGCATTCCGCATCGCCGGCGGCCTGCTGCTGTTCTCGATCGCATCGGAAATGGTGTTCGGCCTGCGCGTGACGCGTCAGACCGAGGCCGCCGAACAGGCGATCGAGGAACGCGTGCGCAACGTCGCCGCCTTCCCGCTCGCCATCCCGCTGATGGCCGGGCCGGGCGCCATCACCGCCTCCGTGCTGCTGTCGGGCCGCAGCGGCGGCGATCCGGTCAAGCTCGGCATGCTGCTCGCCGTCATCGCCGCGATCATGCTGCTGTGTTTCGGCGTATTCCTGATGGCGACACGCCTTGGCAGACTGTTAGGCGCGACAGCGAACATGGTGCTGTCACGCCTGCTCGGCGTGCTGCTCGCCGCGCTGGCGGTGCAGTTCGTGATCGACGGCGTGAAGGTGGCGATCGCGGGGTAATATTGTGCCTATTCTGCCGGACAAGATTATTCGGCGGGCAAAACTAAACCATGCGATAGTCTTGTAGATTCCCTGAGTTCGGTTCGGCATCGGAGGCAAGCAATGACCAGTCCGGGCCTGCCCGACGAACTCATGCGCACGGCGCTCAAAGAGCTAGAGCAGGCCGTCTACAATCACGACCAGTGGGCCGAAACCCTTTACGGCACCCTCATCTGTCGATCGACTCCCGATGACCGCGACATCAGCGTCGACGCTCATCACAATTGCCGGTTCGGACAGTGGTATCACAAGGCCGGAGCGACAGTTCTCCGGAACCACCCTGGCTACCAGGAGATAGGACTCGAGCATGAGCGCATGCACCAATACGCCGCGAGCCTGCTGCGGGCATCAATGGACAATGTGCCGGTTTCCTTCAAGGATTTCGAGCGCTTCGTGACGGCTCTGAAGCGTCTTAAATTGGAAATTGCGACAGTCCAGAATGAAATCCAAACCGCGCTTTTCAACCTTGACCCATTAACCGGGACGCCGAACCGGATCGGCATGTTGAGCAACCTGCGTGAGCAGCTGGACCTCGTCCGACGCAATCATTCCTGCGCCATTGCGATGATGGATTTGGATCACTTCAAAGCCGTCAACGATAAATATGGCCATCTTGTCGGCGACAAGGTTTTGGTCGGCTTCGCGCATTACCTCATGGCCCACCTGCGTCCCTACGATAAGGTGTATCGATATGGCGGAGAGGAATTTCTCATCTGTTTGCCCGATACCGACCGGCAAACCGCTTGCGACATCGTGGAGCGGCTCGTTCTGGAACTCGCGTCATTGCCGTTTCAGGCCGAAGGCAAGGGCGAGTTTCACGTGACCGCCTCGTTCGGATTGACCGCTTTGGACCTGAATGTCCCTGTGGAACAGTCTATCGACCGCGCCGACAAAGCTCTCTATGCCGCCAAAGTAAGAGGCCGAAATCGAGCCGTCGTGTGGGATGCATCGATGAGCGAACCGTCGGTCTAGGACGCAGCCTTCACGCCCTTCTCCCGCGGCCCGCCGTCATCGCCGCGATCGGCGGCTGAAGCATCAGCCGCCGTCTGTCTCGCTCCGAAGCAGCCAACGCCTCAGAACGGAATCTCGTCGTCCATGTCGTTGTTGCGGGCGCCGCCGCCGCCGGCCATCGCCGGCTGACGCCGCGCCGGCGCACCGCCGCCAGATCCGCCGCTGGCCCCGCTGGAACCGAAGTCCTCGCTGCCGCCGAAATCGCCACCGCCACCGGCACCAGCGCCGCCCGAGCGGCCGTCGAGCATGGTCAGCACCGAATTAAAGCCCTGCAGCACGACTTCGGTCGAGTAACGGTCCTGCCCGTCCTTGTCCTGCCACTTGCGCGTCTGCAACGCGCCTTCGATGTAAACCTTCGAGCCCTTCTTGACGTATTGCTCGATGACCTTGCACAGGCCTTCGTTGAATACGACGACGCGATGCCACTCGGTCTTTTCCTTGCGCTCGCCGCTGTTCTTGTCGCGCCAGGTTTCCGACGTGGCGATACGCAGGTTCGCGATCGGCCGGCCGTCCTGCGTGCGCCGAATTTCCGGATCGGCGCCGAGATTGCCGATCAAAATCACTTTGTTGACGCTACCCGCCATGATGCTCTCCGCGTGTTCTACGCTTGTGTTCGCGGCCCAGGGCCGCAGTCTTGTGTTTACGGCCCAGGGCCGCAGTGTGTTTACGGCCAAGAGCCGCGCAACGCCTGACCATTTCCGACGGAACGCGCCGCCCGCGCGCATTCCGATGATCCGTGACTTTTCACCCTAGTCGCCGCAGCCAGAGCGACATAGGGCGCGGACGGCCCCGCCGTCTTTAATCCACAAGCCATCCACGGTCCGGCCTTGGGCGCTTCCGCGACTAGACATCTCGCACGCCTATTGTTCGCTATTTGTTCTAATTACGATCCAGGCGATTGTCAAATGGCCCGCCCCCGAGTCGCCTCACAAAATGTGCTTCGTCCGGCCGCGCAATATGCGGATGCGAATCGTCCACAGATAATATATGGTCTGTTTATTCCGTCATGTCGCGTGCTGGTGCCTGTCTGTGTTTTTCACGAAAACTCAGGAGGATAGCAATGACGCGTGTCATCCGCAGTGTGTCGCTTTGGTTTCTCGCGCTGGCGTTGACGACACCGTCTTTCGCAGCCGACATCGCCCGCCCGATCTACAAGACACCGCCCCCCGCACCGTATTTCGCGCCGTATAGCTGGACCGGTCTCTATGTCGGTCTCAACGGCGGCTATGCCTGGGGCAAGGCGGACGTCTCCAATGCGCTGGGCAGCTTCACCACCAACTCCCAGCACGGCTGGCTGCTCGGCGGCACGCTGGGCTACAATTTGCAAAACGGCGTCTGGGTCTGGGGTATTGAAGGCGACGCCGATTACGCCTTCGTCAAAGGCAATGCGAGCAACGTCGCGACCTGCGGCGCCGGCACATGCGAGGTCAAGAACACCTGGTTCGCAAGCGCGCGCGGTCGCATCGGCTATGCGATCGATCGCTGGATGCCTTTCATCACCGGCGGCGCGGCCTTCGCCGGACTGAAAGTGTCGCCGAGCACCGGCGGCAGCTCGACCAAGAACACCACAGGCTGGACCATCGGCGGCGGCTTTGAATACGGCTTCACGCCCGGCTGGTCCGCCAAGCTCGAATACCTCTATGCCGATCTCGGCAAATCGACTTGCGATGCCGGCATCTGCGGCCTGTCGACCGACATCAAGCCGAAGATCAACATGGTGCGCGCCGGTTTGAATTATCACTTCTGAGTGCGGCCCCGCCCCCTGGGTGTTGAACCTGTACGGTGTGGTGAACTACCTCGCGTGATGAACCTCCCTCGTGCGACTTCCAAAGGCCGGCCTTCGGGCCGGCCTTTTTTTGGTGCGCGGGCTGCCGGTCATCACCACCTGGCGCGGAAGCCGAGCGTGCCCTTATAGGCATAGTCATCGCCGACATCAGCGAGGCTCGTGTTGAACGAAACTTCGCCGTACACCGAGTATTTGTCATCCGCCCAGTGGTAACCGCCGCCGGCGCCAATGCCGCCCCACAGGCGATCCGCGGTACTGGTAAAGTGCGTCCCGCTGACATCGACCGCAGTGCCGTCCAGAAACTCATAATAGAGGTTGGTGATCGCGTAGACGTCGGAGCTGACCGTCCGGCCATCGACGTTGCGCCAACCCCTTTGATGATCGAGCGACAGGCCGGCTCGGCCCTGCAGGCTGTCGGCATCGTCGCTGGATACCGCCGCGCCGAACCGGTCATTGAAGCTGCCGAAGCTGACCGACGAATACGCCAGCTGCGCCTGCGGCGTCAGCGACAGCGCGCCGCCGAGTGGAATGCGCCGGCCGCTTTCGACACCGAAGGCGTAGCCGAAGCCGCTATTGCCATCCTTCAGCGCGCCTACGAGATCGGACGACAGGTCCGACCGGTACCAGGTCATCTGCGACTGGCCATCGACATAGAAGCCATTGTCGCCATACCAGGTCAGCGTGCCGCCGACGCCGATGCCATCGACCTTGATCTTGCCGTCGCCATAGTACGACTTGATGTCAGACGTCAGCGACGCGTAATGCGCCGTGACGCCGAACATCAGCTTGCCGCGGTCGTTCGAATAGGCCAGGCCGTCGACGCCTCCGCGCATCGTCGCCTGGTCGCTGGTGAAACTCGAGCCGGTCGTATTCGACGATTTCAAACTCGCATGCTGCCCCTCGACGCGCAGCCAGACCGGTGAGGATCCGCCCGCTTGCCCGGCGGCGATCCCACCGCTCGCCGCATAACGGTCACCGACGCGCTGGCGCAATGTCGGCAGGCCATTCATGCCGAGCAGGACTTGGCCGTAAGATTCATAAACCGGCACGCCAGGCTGATAAAGCGGACGGGCCGGCGCAGACGTCGGCGGATTGATCAGCGAAGAGCGCAAATACCAGTCGCCATCGGCCGGCGTCGAGACGCCATTCTTCTGCAGCGTATAGGCATAAGCGCCGCCGACCACCGCTTGCTCGCCGTGAAACACATAGTCGCCTTGCAGCGCAAAAGTGCCACTCGAGGTCCCGCCGACATCGATGATCTTGATGCCTTCGACCGTCGGCGCGCCGGTGCCGCCGAGATTGATGACGCGGACATTCGTGCTGCCGGCCGTATTGCCGGTGACGACGAGCCGATCGGTCGGCGACGCATCGCCGCCGAGCACGCTTTCGATTTGCAGCGTACCGCCAGTGCCGGTGTAGTTGCCCGCGATCGTCAAAGTGCCGATCGAATTGCCCGGCGCGATGATGCCGGCATTGATCGTGGTGCCGACGGTGCCGATGCCCTGCAGCCGCCCGCCGGACAGTACGTCCATCGTGCCGCCGAGCCCACCATTCACCGCCAGCGTGCCGGATTGAACGGTTGTCGATCCGCTGAATCCCGAACTGTCACCCGTCAGGGTCTCGCTGCCACCCGCAAGAGTCAGTTCACCGGTGCCGGAAAAGGCGCCGGAAAACAGATCGTGCGCGTTGGAGAGCGTCAGGTTCTTTGCGCCGAGCGCAACCACACCGCTTCCGCCAAGGCTCTGAATGTCTGTCCCGGCCGCCGTGATCGCCGAAATATTGAAGGTGCCGTTGGCCACCACCCCGCTTGACGCGGCAATCGAGCCGCCGGTTCTCAGCGCCAGCGTGCCGGCTTCGATCAGCGTTTGACCGGTGTAGGAATTGCTCGTCGTCAGGTTGAAGGTGCCGGTGCCGATCTTGGTCAGTCCGCCAATGCCGCTGAATCCGTTCAAGGCGGAAACCGTGAAGTTGAGGCTGTCGACCGTCAGCCCGCCCGCCGCGATATTGAGCGTCCCTGCGGCCGAATTAATCCAGACGGCGCTGCTCCTTGTGGCTCGATAGATGGCATTGTCGAAATTGACCTCCGACCCGGCAGCGACGTTCAGGGTCTGCGTTACGAGGGTGGCGTTGCTGATGTTGAGCGTGCCCACACCCCCAGCGTTGCCAAAAGCCACCCCGCCCGTGGCGGTGACTGTAGCGCCGTCCTGGATGTTGAGGATTCCCGTTCCAGAGCCGCCAACGCTGAGTGTGAGGCCTGTGGCCGTCCACTGCGACCCGGCGCCGGTCACGGTCACCGTGCCGCTGCTCCCGGCTCCGCCAATCCGGAACATCCCGCTGCTCGCGAGCGTGCTGCCGTTCTGAATGATAAGGTTGCCCGCTGACGTCGGGCCGACGAGGAGATTGCCGGTTGAGGCCGAAGCCGCGCCCCCGACGCCGAGCACCGCCGGATTGAGCGAGTCGATAGTCACCGCAGTCGGACTGGTCGGCACCGTCCCGCCCGACCAGTTGGTGTTGTTCGTCCAGTCTAAGTTCGTGGCTCCGGTCCACGCGACCTGCGCCGTCGCCGATCCCGCCGACAGAGCCATGAGCACGGCGATCGAAGCGCCCGTTGGAACGAGGCGCCCCGCCCATTCCTTTCCGCCCGCGGCCTTCTGCAACGGCCGCGGCCGGTCGATCATGATTGGTATGGTGAGGGAGCGGCGCCCGCGGCGTTTCAGTTGGTCGGCGGTGACGGCACTTTCGGCAGGCGACGCGGCTTTCGGCATTCCAAGTCATTCCCAGCAATTGCACCGCAACGCTATCGAATCCGGTGTACCAATACCTTACGGAAGCCCGGCAAATTTTCGACTTTTCCTCCAATGGAACTCACAGGCCCGCATCGGCAGCAGGCGGCGAAGCATCCGGGAGCGGTCATCCGCTTTGTCTCAAGCTGAAGTCGCGTAGCCCCGCGGATTATCCCCGGTGTGCACCGGCACACAGGAAAGACCGGCACGCCCCTAGCGAACCCGCCCCGTTCTTACTACGTTCCGTCCTGTGTCGTGTGCTCCGGTTGCCTGTCGAGGCCACTGGAACCGCGGCTTTTTGCCGTGACAACAGGTTCCCGTCCCCTCCATGACCGACAGATCCGCCAAACGCGCCCTCGACAGCCGCCAGATCACGATCCGTGGCGCCCGCGAGCACAATCTCAAAAACGTCGACGTCATCATCCCGCGCGATCAGCTGGTGGTGTTCACCGGCCTGTCGGGCTCGGGCAAATCCTCGCTCGCTTTCGACACCATCTACGCCGAGGGCCAGCGCCGCTACGTCGAAAGCCTGTCGGCCTATGCGCGCCAGTTCCTCGAGATGATGCAGAAGCCGGACGTCGACCAGATCGACGGCCTGTCGCCCGCCATCTCCATCGAGCAGAAGACCACCTCGAAGAACCCGCGCTCGACCGTCGGCACCGTCACCGAGATCTACGACTACATGCGTCTGTTGTGGGCGCGCGTCGGCATTCCGTATTCGCCCGCCACCGGCCTGCCGATTGAATCGCAGACCGTGTCGCAGATGGTCGACCGCGTGCTGGCGCTACCGCAAGGCACCCGCATCTATGTGCTGGCCCCCGTCGTGCGCGGCCGCAAGGGCGAGTACAAGAAGGAACTGGCCGACTTCATGCGCAAGGGCTATCAGCGCGTGAAGATCGACGGCGAGTTCTCCGAGATTTCCGAGGTCAAGCCGCTCGACAAGAAGTTCACCCACGACATCGACGTCGTCGTCGACCGCCTCGTGGTGAAGTCCGACATCACCACGCGGCTCGCGGACTCGCTGGAGCAGTGCCTCAAGCTTGCCGAGGGCATGGCCGTCATCGAACTGGCCGATACCAAGGCCACCGGCGCTGCCGCCAATCGCGGCCGCAACGCCACCCATGAACGGCTGATCTTCTCCGAGAAGTTCGCCTGCCCCGTCTCCGGCTTCACCATTCCGGAGATCGAGCCGCGCCTGTTTTCGTTCAACAATCCGTTCGGCGCCTGTCCGGCCTGCGGCGGCCTCGGCCTCGAGCAGCATATCGACGCCGAACTCGTCATCCCGGATCGCGACGCCACCTTGCGCAAGGGCGCCATCGCGCCCTGGGCCAAATCGTCATCGCCCTATTACACGCAGACGCTGGAAGCGCTCGGCAAGCACTTCAAGTTCTCGCTCGATACCAAGTGGAAGGACCTGGCCAAGAAGACGCAGGACGCCATTCTCTACGGCTCCGGCGAGGACGACATCAAGTTCGTCTATGACGACGGCATGCGCGGCTACACCACCAAGAAGCCGTTCGAAGGCGTCATCACCAATCTCGAGCGCCGCTTCAAGGAAACCGACAGCGAGTGGGCGCGCGAGGAGCTCGGCAAGTATTTCACCGACACGCCCTGCGAAGCCTGCCACGGCGCGCGCCTCAAGCCCGAGGCTCTGTGCGTCAAGATCGGCGGCCAGAACATTTCGCAGGTTACCGAGCTGTCGGTGCGCGCGGCGGAGCAATGGTTCGCCGACCTGCCGAAGAGCCTCAACGCCAAGCAGAGCGAGATCGCGCCGCGCATCCTCAAGGAGATCAAGGACCGCCTGCGCTTCCTCAACGATGTCGGCCTCGACTATCTGACTTTGGCGCGCGCCTCCGGCACATTGTCCGGCGGCGAGAGCCAGCGCATCCGGCTGGCGTCGCAGATCGGCTCCGGCCTCACCGGCGTGCTCTATGTGCTGGACGAGCCCTCGATCGGCCTGCACCAGCGCGACAATGCCCGCCTGCTCGAGACGCTGAAGCGCCTGCGCGATCTCGGCAACACCGTGATCGTCGTCGAGCATGACGAGGACGCGATCAAGACCGCGGACTATGTGCTCGACATCGGCCCCGGCGCCGGCATTCACGGCGGCAACATCGTCGCCGAAGGCACGGTCGACGACATCATCGCCGCGCCGGAGTCATGGACCGGCAAATATCTCTCCGGTGAACTCACCGTGCCAGTGCCGGAGCGCCGTACGCCCGACAAGCGCCGCACCATCAAGATCGTCAACGCCCGCGGCAACAACCTCAAGAACGTCACCGCCGAAATCCCGCTCGGCCTGTTCACCGCCATCACCGGAGTCTCCGGCGGCGGCAAGTCGACGCTGCTGGTCGACACGCTCTATGCCTCCGTCGCGCGCAAGCTCAACGGCGCGAGCCTTGCCCCCGCGCCGCACGACCGCATCGAGGGCCTCGAGCACATCGACAAGATCATCGACATCGACCAGTCGCCGATCGGCCGCACGCCGCGCTCCAATCCCGCGACCTATACCGGCGCCTTCACGCCGATCCGCGAATGGTTCGCAGGCCTCCCCGAAGCGAAGGCGCGCGGCTACGAGCCGGGGCGCTTCTCGTTCAACGTCAAGGGCGGCCGCTGCGAGGCCTGCCAGGGCGACGGCGTCATCAAGATCGAGATGCACTTTTTGCCCGACGTCTACGTCACCTGCGATGTCTGCAAGGGCAAGCGCTACAATCGTGAAACGCTCGACGTGCTGTTCAAGGGCAAGTCGATCGCCGACGTGCTCGACATGACGGTGGAAGAAGCGCTCGAATTCTTCAAAGCCGTCCCAAGAGTGCGCGACGTGCTGGCGCTCTTACACCGCGTAGGCCTCGATTACGTGAAAGTCGGCCAGCAGGCGACGACTTTGTCCGGCGGCGAGGCGCAGCGCATCAAACTCGCCAAGGAGCTGTCGAAACGCTCGACCGGCCGCACGCTCTATATCCTCGACGAGCCGACGACCGGGCTGCACTTTCACGATGTGGCGAAATTGCTCGAAGTTCTCCACGAACTCGTCGAAGGCGGCAACACCGTCGTCGTCATCGAACACAATCTCGAAGTCATCAAGACCGCGGACTGGGTGATCGACCTCGGCCCCGAAGGCGGCGACGGCGGCGGCGAGATCGTCGCGGCGGGAACGCCGGAAGACATCGTCAAGGAAAAGCGAAGCTACACCGGGCAGTATCTGAAGCCGGTGCTGGCCAGGAAGGCGGCCGGGCCGAAGAAGAAGGGGCAACGGGCGGCGGAGTAGCCGGACGCCCCGGCGTCGCGCTATCATCCCACATCCACCGGGAGAAACGACAATGCCACGCGCCGCCTTCTTAGCCCTTCTCGTGCTGCCCTTGCTGGCCGCATCCGCCGCCGGCCAGCACCTGCAGCCTTATGCCGGCCTGCAGACCCGCACGGTCAAGGCGCTGTCCGGCGAACAGATCGCCGACCTCCGCGCCGGGCGCGGCATGGGACTCGCGCTTGCCGCCGAGCTGAACGGCTATCCGGGTCCGAGCCACGTTCTCGAACTGGCGAACGACCTTGGCCTCACGCCCGCGCAGCGCGAGCGGACGCAAACCCTGTTCGACGCCATGAAAGCGGAAGCCATGCCGCTCGGCGAGGCGATGATCGCGGCTGAGAACGACCTCGACCGCCAATTCGCCAGCCGCACCGTTACACCCGCTTCGCTCACCGCGGCCACCGAGGCGATCGGCGCCGCCCAGGCGCGCGTGCGTGCCGCACACCTGAAATATCATCTGGCGATGCTCGAATTGCTGACCCCGGATCAGGTCAAGCGCTATGGCGAATTGCGCGGCTATGGCTCCGGCGCACCCGTCAGCCACAACCCCGCCATGCATCAGCATAAGCCGAACATGAAATAGGCGCCGGCCGGACGTTCATAAAATACGGAGCCACCGGCCGGGCAGTATTGGAAGCCGTGCTGGCGCGGAAGAATGCCGGGTCGAAGAAGAAGAGGCAACGCGCGGTGGAGTAGCCACCACCGCGAGCCCCAAGCTCCGTCATGCCCGGCCTTGTGCCGGGCATCCACGTCTTTACGATGTGTGCCTCAAGACGTGGATGGCCGGGACAAGCCCGGCCATGACGAACATTGACTCCTTCGCGAGCGTGTCGCCCATGCCCTTCAAATGCAACGAGCCCGCGGTGCCGACCGTGCAGCAGGACGACGCCACCGTGCGCATCACGCGCTGGGATTTCGCGCCCGGCGCCGCCACCGGCTGGCACACGCATGGCTTTCCCTATTTCGTCGTCATGCTGACCGACGCGCTGATGAAGGTCGAAATTGGCGGTGTGGTGTCCGAGGTGCGCCTCACCGCCGGGCAATCCTATCAGCGCCCCGCCGGCGTCGAGCACGACGTCATGAACGGCGGCAATAAGCCGATGGCGTTCGTGGAGATTGAGATCAAAAGGCCGGGGGATTTGGTGGCGGGGACGGTTCCTGCGCCGTCAGCGTGAGCCGTGAACGGGGCAAGATTGCAATGACTTGGAAAATTCCGTTCCTGCTACTCGATCGTCACACAATAAAAGAACTTCCTGCAACCGCCTCAATAGCCGGATTTCAGGCGCTACTAAAACTCAATGAACCATATTACGTGTTGGTGGTGAGCGGCATCGCCTCAATCGAGGAGGCAAACAAGATATTCGATCAAATGAAGACTGCCTTCTTCTGGATGACAACTGAGGTTGGGCTCATGGCCCAATTTTCCGAGGATTTACAAGCACATTACCCATCTGACCCGGTCGAAGCCGCAAAGAACTTATCGGAAGTTACTGGAGTTAAATTCAAACATATTGACGGCATTGTGGATGGCGGGAGGCCAACGATCTTTGAGGAGGGAAAGCAACTTTCCGTAATAACCAGTCAACGTGTAGATTTCGGCCTTGGGCATTCTCCTAAATCAATGCAGGCCTCACGCGCTTCGCGATCTCCCCCTTCTCCCGCTCCACCACACCGATGTCGTACTGGCTCTGCAAGTCGAGCCAGCCCGTAAGGCGGATTAGCGTAGCGTAATCCGCCGTTCTTTTTGCGGGCGACAAGGGCGGGTTACGGCGCTTCTCGCCTAACCCACCCTACAAGGCTTTAGAGTCACACTTCCGACACGCGGTCCGCCGTGATTCAAGTATCGCCATGCCCCTCTCCGACCTCGAAAAGGCCGTCGCCAAGCTGCCGCCGGACGAACTCGCGAAATTCCGCGACTGGTTTGAGGCGTTCGATGCCGCGCGCTTCGACGACAAGATTGAGCGCGACGCCAAAGCGGGCAAACTCGACCGTCTTGCGGAACAGGCGCTCGCCGACCACGCCCAGGGCCGCACGCACTGACTCGTCATGCCCGGACTTGTGCCGGGCATCCACGCCTTCGCGCACGTCGACTCAATAAGACGTGGATGGCCGGGACAAGCCCGGCCATGACGGCGCAAGGTCCTGGGCTTACTCCCTCATTCTCTCCACTTCCTCCACCGTCCGTCCTGCCCGCGCGCGATACACCGGCAGCGACCAGCGGTAATGCAGCGCCAGCGCGCGGATGGCGAAACACAGCGCAAAGCCGGCGGCGGCCGCGATAGCATCGGCCGCGCCCAACGCCGCCAGTCCGACATAGCCGAGCGCACCGGCCAGAGCCGCGGTGACATAAATTTCCTTGCGCAGGATGAGCGGGCTCTCGCCGCCGAGAATGTCGCGGATCACGCCGCCGAAGGTCGCGGTCATCACCCCCATCGCCACGGCGATGAAATCGCCCACGCCTGCCTCAAGCGCCCGGTCGGCGCCGACCACGCAGAACAGCGACAGGCCCGCGGCGTCGAGCCAGAGCAGCGCGCGATAGCGCGACTCCGGAATATGCGCGAGGAAGAAAGTCGCCGCCGACACCGCGATGCAGATCGCCAGCGACGCCGGCTCCTTCACCCAGAACACCGGCAGTTGCCCGAGCATCACATCGCGCAGGCTGCCGCCCCCAATGCCGGTGGCCACGCCGAGCAGGATGAAGCCGACAATGTCCATGCGCTTGCGCGACGCCACCAACGCGCCGGTCACCGCGAAGATCGCGATGCCGAACCCGTCGAGCGCCATCAGCCAGGAAACGTCCATTGCGTCGGGCATGACGCGTTTGTAGCGGGACGGCCGGCGATGGGAAAGGCGCTGCCGGCGGACCGTACCCGCCGTTAATGCGAGGCCCTCACCTTAACGCGCGCAAGAACTGCCTGATGTTATCCTGCATCGCCCGCTCATTGGCGATGCGCAGCCGGTCGGCCGCGATCGGGGAGTCGGCGAGTGTCGCCTTGCCTTCGCTGCGGACCGGATAGCTCGCGCTCGTTCCGGCGCCGGACACCTTGTAGGTCACGACGGCCGACACATCGAGTTCGAGACCGATGATCGGCTGGTCGAGGTTCTTGATCTCAGCGTCGATGAAATATCGGGCGCGGCCGGAGGCGAGATAACCATTGGCGCGCAGGCTCGTTTCGAGTGCTTCCTTCAGCGGCCCGTTGCTCACACCCGGCTGCGTCAGCACGTTCATCATGGCGCCGCCGGTCACCGAACGCACCTCGACGGCGTGACGATATTTCGGCAATGAATTGCCGACAGCACCCACCGACATTCCCTGCGAGGTCGCGCACGCAGCCACGGACGCCGCCAGCGCAAGCGCCAGCATCATTTTCAGAAATTTCATCGAATCCCCCTGCCCAAGTTACGTGAGGTTGTAGCGGGGTACCTTTTCCCGCGCAACCAACGGGCCGGCATTTGCCAGCCATCGGATATTTTTCCTCCATAATCTCGGATTACGTTCCCTCTCGCTGCCTCTTCCGAGGGGTGCGGACCGGGGTGGAGGTGTTCGTGCCGCTCCTGCCGGGGGCCAAGCTCAAGGAACTGTTGCTCGATGCCCGCAAGACGCGCCGTGGCGGCCGCCGGTGACGCCTCAGAAAAGCAAGACCGAAGAGGTCTTGCGCCGCGCCCATCGGCAAAACGGCAGGCGGGATTCGTCTCGACAGGAAGAGGCCATGAGAATCGTGTCAGCGGCAGCGCGCGCGGACTTTTGTTTGATCGGCGTCCTGAGCCTCACGCAGGCGGGGTTCGCCCAGGCCCAGGCCGTGGCCTGCCGCAACATCGACGATGCGCCGCGCAACCTCGCCGGCCGAAGTCTGGAAATTTTTCAGGGCGCAAGCCCGCAGGCGCTGGCCGCCTTCCGCGCACTCAATCTCAACCTGCCCCGGCCGCGCATCGTCAACGGCCATCCGACGCTGATCTCCGACAATCCGTGGCAGATCGCGATAATCCGCTCGGTCGAAGGCGAGCCATATCGTTCGCAGTTCTGCGGCGGCAGCCTGATCCGCGACAACTGGGTTCTCACGGCGGCGCATTGCGTCCAGAACAGCATCGTGCGCGAGGATGCGGCGCGCGTCGATGTCGTGGTCGGCACGTCGCAATATGCCATCGGCGGACAGCGCATCAAGGTCGCCGCCATACACAAGCATCCCGGATATAACGACCTGACAAAGGATAATGACTTCGCCCTGTTGCGCCTGCAGACGGCGGCGTCGGTGGGTGCGGCCATTCCGACCGCCGAGGCTTCGACCACGGTGCCGGACGGCACCAGGCTTTGCGTCACCGGCTGGGGCGCGACATTCGAAGGCGGTCCCGGCGCCATCGATCTGCTCGGCGCGACCGTGCCCGTGGTGGCGACGCCGGTCTGCAACGCCACCGACAGTTATAACGGCGACGTTCACGCGACCATGATGTGCGCCGGCGACAAGGCAGGCGGCACCGACTCCTGTCAGGGCGACAGTGGCGGGCCGGCGACCGCGGCGATCAACGGGCGCACCACCCTGGTCGGGGTCGTCAGTTGGGGCGAAGGCTGCGCACGGCGGCTGAAATACGGCATCTATGCCAAGGTCTCGACGGCGGCGGCCTGGATCGCGACCGCGATCGGCGGACAATAGCGCCGGCGTCCCGTAGTGCGGCAGCCGTCGCCGCGGCCGCCCCCACTACCGCCATACCGGGCTGGCGTGCTTGCGCCGCCGCGGCTTTCTCCTCATCATATGTGGATCAAACACTGCGTCGCGCCGCCCCCCGGGGCCGCCGGCGACAGGCACGGGGAAAACCCCGGCCGAGCGCATGATGCCGAAAAGCGGCTACCGGTTTTCGGACAAGATCATGCTCGAACAACAAGAGGAAACGAAAGGTCCGCCTCATGAAGACCGGAACGCGGGTGCAGATCGCCTTGATGTTTTATTCCAGCTTCTGCGTCGTTGTTTTCACCGCCGCCGTTTATGCCGCGACGCTGTTTCCGCCGCTGGTGCCGAATGCCGGTTTCTGGATCGCCGGCCTCACCGCGCTCGGCATGTTCGCCGGCGCGCCGCTGGCGTGGCTGGTCGGCAAGGCGCTGCCGCGTGAGTGGTACGGGCCGCTGGTGGCCCGGCAATCGCCGCTCGCCCACGAGCCAGCGCGCGAGATTTAACCGCCGGCACCCGGCTGTCTGGCGCGCTGTCCCGAAAAACTTCGCGCGCTCGGCCTTTTAAGTTGCGTCGCTTTGACCTATTTCCGGGTGGCAACGCTTTGTTGCACTGCCGCACAAAATTTGGCGACAGGAATTCAGGCGGGCGCAATTTAAGGCCGGAAATTGCCGAACAACGCGCAATTTTAACAATTTTGTTTGCCGGCTACCGCAATTTCTGTAACGCTCCGACAAAAGCGGTTCGGTGGGACGAAATGCTGCTGCTATTTTCGGGCGACAATCCTGCCCAGGCCACGATGCAGTTCGCCGAAGAGGTGGCCCGCTATGGCCTGTGGCAGGTCGATCTGGCCACGGGCCGGATGAGTTTCTCGTCCAATATGTATCGTCTGCTGGGCCTGCCCATTCCTGTGGACGCCGCCGAACCTCAGGGCGAACCCGCCACCTTTGCCACGCTTGAGAAGGTCACCCACCCCGACGACCTCCCGGTCATGGCGGAGATCCAGCACATCCTCGCCGAAGGCCTGCCTTTCGAGCGCCAGTTCCGCGTCATTCACCCCAACGGACGGGTGCGCTCGATGTCCATCCACGGCGAGGTCGTCGTCGACCCCGCCGGCCGGAAGTCGCGCGCCATCGGGGTCTTGATGGACGTCACCAGCCATGCCGAGAGTGTGCACGCCTCGCTGGTCGATTCCGAGCGGGTTCGGGCAATCATGGGCGCGATCGACGGCCGGCTGTGGACCGCCCGGTCGGACGGCTTCCGCACCGACCTGCTGCTGCGTGGCGGCCGGGTGGGCCCGTCGAGCAACTGGCTGGGCTTTGCCTGGCTCGACCGGGTTCAGCCCGACGACGCCGCAAAGGCCCGCGCCGCCTGGCAGGACGCGGCCGAGAGCAAAAAGAGTTTCACCATCGACGTCCGGGTCCGCGGCGACGACGACAGCTATCACTGGCGGCGCCAGTATTGTTCGCCGATCATCAACGAAGACGGCAGCGTCCGCGAATGGGTCGGCCTGTCGCTCCTCATCAATTCGGATCAGATCGCAACCGACTCGACCTCCGGCCTGGTCACCGGCGCGCAAATTCGCGCGGCCCGCGGCATGCTGAACTGGTCGGTGCGCGACCTCGCCGATCGCACCGGATTGTCGACCGGAGCGCTGCGCCGGATCGAAGCGCATGACGGTTATAATAATGGTGCGGCAGCGGCGCTGATTTTGATCAAAGATGCCCTGTCTGCCGGTGGCGTTGATTTTTTTGTTCTGCCGACCGGCGAAGCTGGTGTATATCCAACGCGCAAGGGCTCGCGATTGAAGATCGTCGGCAAGAGCAGCGATCCGAAAAAAATTTCCGCTTGAGCCTGTTGTCCGGCGGATTTGGCGCTTTTGGCGCCGCCCCCCTGCCGAACCGGTATTATTTATAACAGCGCCGCGGCGTGCCCGATAAAACCTGCCGGCCCGCATACGGTAAGCCGCTCGCGGCATCGTCTGCCAGTCACAATTCTGTTGCCGGCCTATTTTTTGTCGGCTGGCCCGATTCGATAGTTCCCATCATGGTCTCGGAAATTAGAGCCGTTCTCTCGGAGAACGTTCGGAGACACATCGATGAATTCAGCGATCATCAAGCGGTCCATCCTTATCATGGGCCGCAAGACCAGCATCAGCCTGGAAGACATGTTCTGGCATGCGTTAAAAGACATCGCCGCCGAGCAGCGCGTCTCGACCCCGTCGCTGTTGACGGAGATCGACCGCAAGCGCGGCGAGACCAATTTCTCGTCGGCCGTGCGTCAGTTCGTCATGGCGTACTATATCGGCCTGGTGAGTGAATATCGCGACGCCGCGACGCAGTCCGTGGAGCCGCCCGCGCGCGACAGCCATAACGGCGCCACCGCGCGGTCACCCGCATCGACGACGGTCAGTTGAACAAACGCTACGGTGCGGCGGCCATCGCCTTGTCTTTGGCCTCTGCCCGTTGCGCCGCCGGCCGCGCCGCGATGCGGGCCGCATAGTCGATGAACTCCGGCTTCTCCGGTATCAGTTTGAACATCATGCCCCAGCGGATCGTCGAACCGACCACGACGTCGGCCGCGGTGAACTGCTCGCCCATCAGCCACGGACCTTTCGCCACGGCGGCGGCAACCACGTTCATTGTCGTTTCGAACTCGCCGTAACCGAGCATGGCGCGGCGCGCCTCCTCCTTGCGCGGAGCGGCGCGATCGATGATCGCAGGCTCGATACATCCCGGTCCGAAGAACAGCCACTTGAGGTAGACGCCGCGCCGAGGCGTGCCGATCGGAATGCTCAGGCCCGCCGCGGGAAACTCGTCGGCGAGATAGGTGCAGATCGCGGCCGATTCGGTGATGATCGTGTCCTTGTGCCGCAACGCCGGCACCTTGCCCATCGGATTGATCACCAGGTAGTCCGCCAGCAGATTTTCGCCAGCAGTCAAACTCAGAAGCCTGATGTCATAGGGCTGGCCCAACTCCTCGAGCATCCAGAGCGTGACGGACGAACGCGACGGCGAAGCGTGGTAGAGCATGAGATCGGCCATGATAGCCTCCGGAAAGCTGGCGCGTTGGCGAAGCCATGATAGGCTGCCACCACTATAGGCGCCGCGTCTCTCCTTCAAGGAAATCCTCTCCGTGCAGCACACCGTCCGTGACAACAAGGAACAGCATCGCTTTGAACTGGAGGTGGACGGCCACGTCGCCTTTTCGGAATACAAGCGCGGCGACGGGCTGATCACGATCACCCACACCGAAGTGCCAAAGGAGCTTGGTGGCCGTGGCATCGGTACGGCACTGGCGCACGGACTGCTCGAGTTGGTTCGCGCCGAAGGCATCAAGGTGAAGGCGCTCTGCCCATTCGTGAAGGCCTATATCGGCAAGCATCCCGAATATGCCGACATCGCCGTGTAACGGCGACCGCCGCCGTCAAGGATCCGATCGCTCGAGCTCGGCATAACGCAATCTTTACCCTTCAGTAAGACATTGGGCGCCTGCGACAGATTTTGCCGGAGCGACCCGTTGGATATTACCGCTGGGCTTCAATTTTTTGTCGGACAGTGCGAGAAATTGCTGTTCTCGCTCGGTTCTCATTTCTCGCTGACGTCGCTCGGCGCGGCGCTCGTCGTCGCGACATTGTTCTTCACGGCGCAGCGCTTGCGGCGCGGACGCAAACTGCGCCGGCGCACGCTCTGGCGCGCGCTGTTTCCGAAACATATCGTTGCCGCGAAATCGAACCAGGCCGATATCGGCTACCTGTTCTTCAACGTCTTCGTCTTCGGCGTCGTGTTCGGCTGGGCGGTGCTTTCGTACCAAACGATTTCGAACGGCATCCTGCAGGGCGCGATAGTGCTGTTCGGTCCGGTCGCTCCGACGTCGCTGCCATCATGGCTGCCGCGCGTCACGATTACGGTGATGCTGTTTCTCAGCTACGAGCTCGGCTACTGGTTCAATCACTGGCTGAGCCACAAGGTGCCCGTGCTGTGGGAGTTTCATAAAGTCCATCACAGCGCCGAGGTACTCACCCCGCTCACCAATTTTCGCGTTCATCCTGTCTACACCTGGGTGTTCGCCAACATCCTCGCCTTCTCGGCGGCGGCGGCCAACGGCCTCGGCCACTACATGTTCGGCGAGTCCGTGCCGCCTTATGCTTTGGCCGACACCAATATGATCCTGGTGCTGTTCATCCACGCTTATGTGCATTTGCAGCACTCGCATATGTGGATTTCGTTCCGGGGCCTTCTGGGCCGCGTTCTCATTTCGCCGGCACATCATCAGGTGCACCACTCGGCCGACGCGAAACACTTCAACAAGAATTTCGGCAGCTGTCTGGCGTTATGGGACTGGATGTTCGGAACGCTCTACGTGCCGGGCAAGGAGCGCGAGGCTTTGACGTTCGGGCTTCCCGATCATCCGGACGCTCATACGGTGAAAGGCGAACTGATCAACCCGCTGATCAACGCGGCCGGTCATTTCAAGCCATTGTGGCCGAAGAAGTCTGCGCTGCCGGTCGCGCGCCGCGAACCGGTCTGAGAACTAACCGGCGGTGTGCCCCATCGCCTCGACCTCGCGGAGCCACGCCTTCCGCCGCTCGTCGCCGACCGCCTCGATCATGCCGAAGATGGTCGAGCGCACGGGACTGATGCCGACGAAATGCAGAATGTTGCGCTTGATCAGCTTGAGTGCGTGGGCGCCGTAGTACCAGCGATAGAACCAGCCCGGCATGCCCATGGTCATGATGACGCGGGCCGACTTGCCCTTGAAGACTTTCCAGCTGGCCTTGCCGCCGCTCTTCTGGATGGCCAGCAGATCGGGCTGCAGGATGCGCTCCAAGAAGCCCTTCAGGATCGCCGGCATGTCGCCGCACCATAGCGGGAAGATGACCACCACATGATCGCAGGCCACGAACGCCGCACGCGCCGC